>CAWCRQ010000105.1:0-12891 GCA_963797885.1 uncultured Acidobacteriaceae bacterium
AGGTTGCCCCTGCCACGCCGCGTACGTCCCACCGATCACGATCAGGTGCGCAAGTTTCTCTTTTTCGACGCGGCAATACAGCACGCGCGCGTCCGAAGACAAAGAACCGAAACTCCACGCCTCGTCGCCGAGCGCAAAAAAGAATCCATGGCTTTCGTCATGAAGTTTGAGTTCGTACACCTGCACGGCCTCATGCGCCATGCTCGCCAAGCGAGGTTCGATCTGTGGCTCGCCTTCCTGCTGGATTGCGCCAGAGCGCAGTACGAGCGCGGTCGCGATCTCTGCCGGCAGCAAAACCCGCGCATGGCATCGCACCAACGGCGCAGACTGGAACGCACCATAAGCGGGCGAGAGCAGAGTTCTCGTAACTTCCGTCCCCGTATGCCAGGCGGTTTCTTCCGGCACGATCAGGCTCAGTCCCAATTCGCCGGGGACAGCGCCAGCCCTAGTTATTTCCACCCGTCCCGCGCCAGCGTTTCGAACTTCGTTTTGAACTTCGAGATCGGGCGCGAAGTGCCACCGTATCTCCAATTCATGTTCCGTTCGACCGAGCACCACATCGCGCACCAGCCACAGATCGCCCGCGATCTTCAGCACGTGCCGCCGATGCACAACCGGATCCGCCAGCCGCGCATATCCATTGTGACTGCCCACAAAGTAAGTAAAGCTCTTCCCCGCGATCCAATCTTCCGCTTGCGTGGTTGGAATGTGAGTCCATGAAAAGGGTTCATCCCCAACCGCCTGTTCCACTCCATCCACGCGCACTGTGTTATGCGCACCCGTTCCGCGAAACGTGTTACGGTCCGCCGGATCTTTCGAGATGTAGACGCCGCTCCCGGAGTCCACCAGCCAGCGCCGCCCATCCATGGTGAGCCGCAGGCTGAGTGCGTCGGCATGTCCGTGTCCCGAGCGGCCCACGCCCTGCGGACCGGCATCCACCACCATTGCCTGCGCGAACGGCTGCGAATCCGCCAGTACGTAAAGCCCGCCGTCGGGAAAGGCGAGCGAACGCGCCGCCGGACTAGCGTGTGTGCTCATGGGTGCGATCGAGAGTTTTTCGACGGCTTGATTTCCAAATAACCAGATCGCTTCCTCCGTCAAACGCGCCGCGGAAAACTCTCTGGGGTACATTTCTCTCGAATACGTCACCGCCCCAAGCGCCAGCGGGTCCGTCATCTGCTCCGTGCGGTTGCGCCGCGGATTCCACAGCCGCCCGCCATCATCGTCGCCGAAGCCTTCCGCCGGTCCTGCCTGCGCCAGCACCGCGACGACATCGAGCATTCGCCCCAGCACCGCGTCATACGCCGGCGGAATTTCCATTCCATTCCGCGCCGCAAGCAACCGCGCATATAAGAAGAAGTCGAGGGCATAAACGTGGTAGTACAGCGATTGCTCGAAGTAAACGCCATCCGGACGCACCTGCCGCCCCGCCTCGCGCAGCACAATCCGCCACCCGGATTCCTTCCAGCGCGCGGCCCCCGGCATTTGCGGATACAAAGTGCCCAGAAAGAACAGCGCAACTGCTTCCCCCAGCAGATGTGTGTTCGGAGAAAAATAAGTAGATAGATAGCGCTCAATATAACGCCCGTGAAACGCGAGCGCCGGCGCTATTTCCGAGTGAAATCCCGAGCGGAGATCCGCATACCCGGCCGCCCCCGCCAGCATCTGGTCCACCCGTATCCACGACAAACTGCGGAGGGCAACCTCCAACGTGCTTCCCCAGTTGATCCCCAACGGATACGGATTCGCCTTGATCCAACTGCGCCACTGCGCCATCAGTTCGCGGACGTACTTCTCGTCCCCGCTCAGCAGCCCGGCCTTGGCCAGCGTCACCAAGTGTTGGTGACGGTTCAATTCCCATGTGACCTTGTGGTCGCCCACCAGCGCGAAATCAAGAAAAGGAATCTTGAACCAAGGATCCATCGGCGCACGCTTGCCGTGGACGAGATCGAGATGCCAATCGATCTCGCTGCCGTATTCGAGATTCTCGTAGCCCAGCAGGCGAAAACGATGGCCGCAGATCTCATCGGCCTCGCGCAGAATCTCGGCCGCTTCCTTGGGAAGATGTTTGCGCAACAACTCCGCGCGCTCTGAAATTTCCCGGCCAGAAAACTCGCTCGCCGAAAAAAAGAATTGCCCCGCCCGCGCTGCCGAATCTGCGTGCAGCTGAATCGACCCATTCCGCACGCCCATCCGGTGCATGAGCAGGTCTCTCTGCCTGTGGAATTCCTGCCCCACGCGCACCCGCACCTCGTCCCAGTTCATCCGGGACACGCGCGCCAGCTTGCTTTGCCATCCAGAAGCCACAGATTCCCTTATCTTACATGCTGAAAAGGTCGCTCTGGACCCGCCGGTTACTCTTGGTACCCTCGCCAGTTTCTAACTCTGACTGGGGCTCGCCCGCCGCGGTACGATTGAGTTTGTGGGCAATTTGGCCCCTCACAATTCCACCCGGTGGAAATAGTTGTCCACTTTTTGCCCCGCCGCCGGACTAGACTCCGGTGCTTATTGATAATATTCTTTAAGATGCTGAAAACAAGTGTCTTACGGTCCGCGCGTGAGGCCCTCCAGCGCCCCGATGGACGGCGGCTTGCTACCGTCTAACTCGGGATTGGTATAGTTCATAGTGCCACCAAGGTAGCCCCCGGATACTCGATTGCCAGGAGAATTCGCTTGGGTTTGTCCGTTAGCATTTATGGGTTGGGATACGTCGGGTCGGTCTCGGCCGCTTGCTTCGCCTCCATGGGCCATAAAGTCATCGGCGTTGACGTAAGCCGCGCCAAAGTTGAGATGATGGACTCGGGCCGCACCCCGATCATCGAAGCACGCATGACCGAAATGGTCGCCGAAGCGCACCGCGCCGAACTGCTGCACGCGACTACCGACGCCACCGCCGCCGTGCTGAATTCCGAAGTCTCGTTTGTCTGCGTCGGAACGCCCAGCTTGAAAAATGGCAAGCTCGACCTCAGCCACATCGAGCACGTTGCCAGGGAAATCGGCGCTGCCCTCCGCCAGAAAAAATCGCCGCACGTTTTTGTTCTGCGGAGCACGGTGCTGGCCGGAACAACCGAGACGGTGGTGCTGCCCATTCTCGAAAAAGAAAGCGGCAAGAAATGCGGCCGGGATTTCACTGTTTGCTATAACCCCGAGTTCATGCGCGAAGGCAGCGCGGTCGCCGACTTCCTGAACCCGCCCTATACCATTCTCGGAGCCAGCGACACCCAATACCTCACGCCGCTGCGCGAACTTTACAAGCAGACTCCCGGCACTCTCTACGAGACGACCATTCCGGTCGCCGAGATGGTCAAGTATTTCTCCAACTGCTATCACGCGCTCAAAGTCGGTTTCGCCAACGAAATGGGAACCATGTGCAAGCATCTTGGCGTTGACGCGCACGCGGTCACTAAGATTTTCACCTCCGACACCAAGCTGAACATTTCCCCCGCCTATCTTTCCCCGGGCTTCGCTTTCGGCGGTTCCTGTCTTCCGAAAGATCTGCGCGCCATCACCTACAAAGCCAAAGAACTCGATCTCAAGCTTCCCTTGCTCGAATCGCTCATGCCGAGCAACGCCGAGCACGTCGATCGTGCCGTGGAAATGGTGCTGAGCACGGGCAAAAAGAAAATTGCGCAGCTCGGCCTGAGCTTCAAAGCTGGCACCGACGATCTGCGCGAGAGCCCGCAGGTGCAGTTGATCAAGCGCCTCATGGGCGAGGGCCTCGAAGTCAAAGTCTGGGACGAGGATGTCTCTCTCGGCCGCCTCGCCGGTGCCAATCGTCAGTACATCGAAGAGGTCATCCCGCATATCGGATCCGTGCTCTCCGCCGACCTCGAAGGCGTACTAAGCACCGCCGAAGTCGTGATCCTCGGCAACAAATCGGCGAGCAAAGATCAGCTTGCCAAGTACCTTCGGCCGGAACAGATTGTGATTGACCTCATCCACCTGGATAAGACGCGGCGTCCAGAAGGCGCCCAGATATATGAAGGGATTTGCTGGTAGAAATTTACTGGACTGGTCTCGCCAATGATTCGTATCGGGGCATCGCTTTAGCGATGCCGAAAGTTTCGAAATCAGATGCCCCTTTAGGGGCTGGACTATTTGTGATGAGCGTTTTGCTGATCTTGATTTAACGACGCGGGAACAAGCATGAAGTTTCATCTCATCGACATCAAATCCGCCGACTGGAAACGCCTCGATCAATTCGCCGACCGCACCGTCTTCCAGACGCGCGAGTGGCTCCAATTCGTTGCCGAGTCGCAGAATGCGCTGCCCGTGCTCGCTGAACTGCGCGAATCGAGCGAAGTCCTCGGATACTTCACCGGTCTTACCTTTTCGAAGTTCGGCATGAAAGTTCTGGGTAGTTCTTTTCCCGGATGGACGACTCCTTATATCGGCTTCAATCTCAACCCCGGCGTCCCTCGTCGAGCCGCGCTCGAAGCCCTCGAGAAGTTTGCCTGGGACGATCTCAAGTGCCTGCATCTGGAAGTCTCCGACCCGAACTTTACCTTCGAAGACGGCGAGACTGCGGGATTCAAAACCGAATACTACGCTTCCTACCGCACCGACCTGACCCGCTCGGAAGAAGATTTGTTCAACGGCATGGAAGGCGCCTGCCGCCGCTGCATTCGCAAGGCGGACAAGAGCGGCCTCAAAATCGAAGAGGCGCACGACCTAGCCTTCGCCGACGAATACTACGAGCAACTCAAGGAAGTTTTTGCCAAGCAATCCCTTGTTCCCACCTATTCGGTCGAGCGCGTCCGCGCCTTGGTTCGCAACGTTGAACCGGGCGGCAACATCCTCCTGCTTCGAGCGCGCGACCCCGAAGGGAAGTGCATCGCCACCGGAATCTATCCCGGCTTCAACCAGATCGCCGAGTTCTGGGGCAACGCCAGCTTCCGTTCCCATCAGGGCCTGCGCCCCAACGAAGCCTGCCACTGGTACGCCATGCGCTATTGGAAAAAGCGCGGCGCCTCGATCTTCGACTGGGGCGGCGAAGGCACTTACAAGGAAAAATACGGATGCACACCGCATCGCGTGCCCTGGTTCACCAAGTCTCGTTATCAGATCGTAGGCGCGTTGCGCAACGAGGCTCGGACCATGTTTGCGCGCAAGCAAAAATTTCTCGGATGGCTGCAAGGCAACCGTTCCGCCGCCGAACGCAGCCCGGCCGAAGAATAACCGAGGGGAAGCAGCAATGGCGTTACTCATTCGCCGGGCATTCCGGCATCTATCGCGGATTCATGACGTGCTGTTTCGCCGCACGCTGCTCGAGCGCGAAATCACCATTTTCGACGACGATGTTTTTCTCACGTCCTATCCGCGTTCCGGCAACACCTGGACGCGCTTCCTCGTCGGCAATATCGTCAACCCAAACGAGCCCGTCACCTTCCTGAATGTCGAACGTCTCGTTCCCGATATGTACAAGACCGCCGACTGGGTTCTGCGCCGCCGTCCCCGCCCGCGCGTGCTCAAAAGTCACGAGTGCTTCGACGCCCGCTACCGCCGTGTCATCTACATCGTGCGCGACCCGCGCGATGTGGCCATTTCCAACTATCACTGGGAGATGAAGCTGCGTTCGATTTCCGAAGGCTGTCCCATTGAAGAATTTGTTCCCCGCTGGATGGACGGCAACTTCTGGCGCCGTATCGGTTCCTGGGCCGACCACGTCAACAGTTGGCTGGCGACGCGTCAGGGACACGATAGCTTCCTCCTGATGCGCTACGAAGATCTGCAGGCGAATCAGCAACGCGAAATGGCGCGCGTAGCCGGTTTCATGGGCCTCAATCCCGACCCGGAGCGCATCAACCAGGCCATCGAACGCAGTTCCGCCGCCAATATGCGCAAGATGGAAGAGACGCAGGGCAAGAAATGGGTAGCCACATTCCACACCCGTTCCGATAAGCCCTTCGTTCGCAAAGCCTCGTCCGGCGGATGGCGAGCCGTCCTTCCCGAAAAAACCGTCACCTACATGGAAGCCCACTGGGGCCCAATCATGAAACAACTCGGCTACAAGCTCTCCACCGAAACGGAAAAAGAGGCTCCCGAAATAACCCACGCAAGCCAGTGAAGGTGGGCTTGTAACTGAGAACTGAGAGCTGACAGCCGCTCTAGAAATTCCCCGGCAGCCCATCTCCGTCTGCGCGCGTCAGATGCATTCGCGGACGCATTTCTTCAAACGGAGTCAGCAGTTCCGTTAGCTTCTTCGAAGCGGCGAAAATAAAATTTGACGGTCCCCGCAGATAACCCGCCGCCTTGAACGCCGCGCCCCATGCCTGGTGACTCTGATTGCTGAGGATCAGGTCGAAGCGTTGCCGCTCCAGTGTTTGCGTGGCGCATCGCACCACCGAAAATAATTCTCCCGGAAGCGCGAAGCAGTCGACCACCGACCCAACGCGCATGCTGCCGTATTTCGCGTCCTTGCGGCGCTCGCCGACCACGGCCCATCCAATCGCAGAGCCGTTGCGCTTCGCGACCAGGCGCGTGAGATGTGTTTGCTCCGGAGGATACAAAGTGCACATAGCTTCGGCATTCCGCACCGCCGTGAACGAACAGGTTTGCCGCGCCTGTTCCCACAAGGATTGCAAGCTCTCGGCGACGTCCACGGTTTCGAAGCTCACGACTTCGCGGCATTCAACCGCTGGCGACCGTGGCGCAACCAAAGCGCGATACCCTTGGAACAGCTTCAAGCCGGCCCATCCAGCGCCGCTGTAGGCCGCGAGGTCCAGAAGAAGCTTCCGCGACGGTGACGAGCGCAGGGTCTGCATATTTCTCAGAAACCGCGAGGGATTCACGATGCGAAAAAAAAAGGGCACCAGACAATGCGCCCAGCCCAGACGAACCTGCATCTGCGGCAAGGGATGGTCGTATCCGCCCATGCCGAGGCAATAGAGCAGCGGGGCGCGCTGCATCGCGTCGCTTAGCAGCAGCGCGCCCACGATGGCGTGAGCCTTGTTGACGATGCCCTCGGATAGCGGATGGTGATAGTAGCCGATGGAGCGAATCTCTCCATCGGGGAAAAAGAACTCCTGGGTCTTGAGCGCATATCCGCCGCGCACGATTCCATCATCGACGGCGACGAAAAATTCGTTGTAGATGCAGGACTCCGCCGTACGCGCCAGCCAGCGCGGCTGCGCCAAGCGATAGAACACCATGTTCTCGTCCTCGCCCGCTTGCCGAAGGCGCTGATTGAACTCCGCGACCGCGGCCTCGTGCTCGGGACGATAGGGTTGGATGACGATAGCCATGAATGAATGGTAGATGCGAGGTTGCCGGAATTAACCATACCTTGTCATCCTGAGCGAAGCGAAGGACCTATGTATTTGAATGCCGCGAGCGAGATGCATAGGTCCTTCGCTTCGCTCAAGATGACGACTCAAAAGCATTATCGGGTGGCCGACTGCAGCTTCTTGACCAGCGCCGCGACCGCGCCAATGTTCTTCATCTGCTCGATATCTTCGGGATCGAGCTGCACTCCGAATTTTTCTTCGATGGCGAGAACCAGATTCAGATGCTGCAGGGAATCCCAATTCTCGATCGTCTCCGGCGAGGATTCCGCCGTGATTTTGTCGGCTGGAATTCCGAAAATATCACTGGCGACGTTGCGCACCTGCTCAAACGTACTGGCCGTCAATTCCGTCCTCCCGGTTTCGGTTCCGTCGTTAGCAGTTCAACTTCTGTCATTTCACCTTCAGCTTAATCCAATCGGGGCAGCGCAGCGTGGAACTCTTCAGATCGAGCGTCCACAGCGAGCCCGCGCCGTTTGTCTCTTGCCGCTCGAAGCCGTGCTGCGGATAGAAATCGCGCGCCGGAGCGTTTTTCTTCGTCGGCAGAAACCAGCCCACCAGCCGCTTGCGGCCGCGCTGGGCGGCGCTCTCGGCGAGATGGGCGAGAAGCGCGGTTTCGACCGTTCTTCCGATGACGCGGCAGCTCAGCAGGAAGGTATCGACTTCGCACTGCTCGCCTTCGTCGTGCGCGATCGCGACCCCGACCAGTCCGTGGTCGCCGAAACGATCGCGCACCCGGATCGAAAATATGTGCCACTCCGGCTGTTTCGCCATCTCCGCAATCTGCGGTTCGCTGTAGCGTCGTGTGGTCAGGTTGAACTGGTTGGTTTTCTGCGTCAGTTGCGCGACCCGCGCCAGCGTCAGGTCCGACACGGGTTCCAGTTCAGCCTCCTGCTCGAGGAAGCGAAAGAAATCTTCCTTCGATTGAAAGCTCTGCTCGGCGCCGGCACGCTGCTTTTGTGCAGCATACATCTCGGTGCGCTGCTGGTCTTCCGCCGAAAGGGTGAGCCGCTCGAAGGCCGCACAATTCCTGACGGCGGAGGCATACTCCAGCGGATTTTTCGGCAAATCGATAACGGTAACTTCCGGAAGCGCGACGCGAACCTGCTCGCGCTCAAAAGGGTTGTCGTCGAGGAAGGCGAGCGCATCGATGCCGACGTTAAGTTCCTGCGCGATCTCGCGGAGATTTTGCGCCTTGTCGGTCCAGTTAATACGCAGCGCCGCGAAATGTTTCGCGCGCACCAGCATTCCAGGATGCTTCTCCAGCGCTTCCAGGGCATCGTCGAGATTATTCTTGCTGCACACGGCGAGCAGAATCCCTTTGCGCGACAGATCGAGCAGAGCGCGCTGCAAGGCCTGATACGCCGCGCCCGGATATTCGGCGCCAACTTTAATGCCGGCCATGCCGTCTTCGCCGATCACGCCGCCCCACAGCGTGTTGTCGAGGTCGACGACCAGAACTTTGGCGGTGCGGCCGCTGAGCGGCACGATAAAACGCATCCACTCGCGCGCCATCTGAAGCAGATAACCGGCGGCGATGGGAAGCCGCGCCGTCAGCCACTTGCGCTCGTCGTGCCAATGCGCGCTGCCATGCTGCGCCACCAGCGCCTCGTAGTCGAGGCTGTACACTCCGTGAAATCCTGCGGCGATGCGCCGCAGTTCACGATTGATCTGCCGGATGAGTCCGGACTGACTGGCCTCGGATTGGTCGTCGAGAATTCCGAGACTTGGAGTGGAGGGGCGCTCGAGAGAATGAATGATCAGCGCCGCCTGGCTCTGCTTTCGAAACGCGCCGATCCACTGTTCATAGCCGCGAACCACGCGCTCGGCGGCTTGCTGCGCCACTTCCGGCGCCAGATCGGCGAAGTCACGCCACAGCTCGGGCGCGTCTTGGTCGGTGCGCACTGCTAGCACGACCGCGTTCGGTGCGAAGCGATAGAGCGAACTCTGGCCGTCGAGAATGTCCTGCACGTAGGTGTTGAAATCGCCGACGTGAACTTCCAGATCGATACCGTACCCGAAAGCCTCTGCCCGCAGCAGCGGCACGATGGGCTCGACCGTGAACGAGCGCAGAATCGCCAGCTTGAATTTTGTAAGAGCGAGCTTGTCGCGCAACTCGTCGAATCGCGAAGTCACGAAACTCGCCGTACCCGACGCGGGATCGCGCCGCCAAAGTTCGGCCAGACGTTCTGAGGCAAGATCGAAAGTGCCTTGGGCGATCAGCGCGTCGATTTCGGCCCGCAGGTCTGACGGATTGTGCCCGGCGGGCATCGGATTGGGGGTCGAATCGGACATCTAATTGGACATCAAATCACCGTTCCAGATACTCGATCAGCAGACGATTCCTGGTGTAGATCCAGGCGATGCGCCGGCCGCCGAAGGCAACTGCCGGCATCGGCTGACGCGTGACGAGTGCTCCCAGCGCGCGCGCGTCCGAGAGTGCCTGTTCCAGATTGTCTACGACATAACAAACGTGGTGCAGGCCGCCTCCCTTGGCGGCAAAGGCTTGCACCGGGGATTGCTCATCCGCCGGTTCCACCAGTTCCCAGAGTGGATCGCCTGCGCTCCGGCTCTGCAGGAACGTGACGCGAACTCCCTGGTTAGGATCATGAAAAACCTGCTTGTCCCAATCCACCTGCAGCATGCTGGCGAAGCCTTGCACGGAGTTCGCAATCGAAGCCACGACGAAGCCCACGTGGTGAAACGCGCCCTCGGGCTGCCAGGTTAGGGAAATCGCATTCATCATTCGATGTAGGAACCCGTGGTGAAACTCCGATCTCCGGTCTCAGCGCCGGAAGACGCTCTCATAACGCGGCACTTTCGGCATATCTGAAGGCATGTCTGAAGGCATGTCCTGATACGAACCATACTTGCACCACGAACTGTTAGAAAGCATTCGTGGTGGGACGCAACCCTATTTCGCCTCGAACTTAGCATCGGACTCCGCATCGGACTTCGCACCCGGTTTGACATCCGGCTCAACGATGCCCATGCGTCCCTTGTCGGCGATGCGGGCGAGCGGAGTATGCGATTTCAGCCAAAGTTTGAAGTCGAAATACAACGGATACAGAAAATTCATGAAACGCACAGACAACGACGAACGGCGCTCCGCTGGCGGGGTTTCGAGTGCGTATCCGGTATCGACGAGCAAATTGCCGATGCTGCACTCCACGTCCTGAACCTGCGGCGGGGTGAACATAAGTTTCCAGCGGCCGATGGTGTTCGCTTCAGTCTCCTTGCCGTCGCCGCGAAACGAAGAATTTGGATTGTGCACCGATCCCAGCCCGACCTGCTGAATGCGGTCATAGTCCAGATCGTGTTCAATGAACTTGCCAATGCGCGCCAGCGTGTCGCGTGGATTCTGCACCAGATCCTCGTAATGAACTTCCATGTAATCCGCGCCCAGCGCCCGACCATAGCGCCGGCCTTTGCTCACGACCCATCGCCAATAAATCGCCGGCACGACAAACGCGCGCGCGCGGTCCCAGGGCAGCGGCCGTATCCAGCCGATGCGGTACAGGGAGGCGGTGACGTCGCGGCCGTCGCGAATAATGTGGACGACAAGCGCATCGGGAATCACTTGCTTGATCAACGGAAGATAGAGCAAGTGCAGCGGCGTGCATTCGGCCCAGCGCTCGACGCCTTGCTTGCGGGCGATGGCTTCCATCACGATGCGCAGGAAGTCACCGGCATTGCGGCAATCTTCCATCACGCGCTCTTCGATTTCTTTGGGATCGAGTCCGGTGCGGTGAAACAGCTTGCTGGTCAAGTAGGCGTCGAGCAGTTGCCGGCGGTTGCGGCGGCTGGCGAGGTTGCCGAAGCGCAGGCCGAGCAGGTTGAAAGCGTTACTCTCCGCCTGATAGACGGCGAACCCTCCGGCGGAAAGCAGCGTGTGGTAGAGGAACTTGGTCCCGGAGCGCCCGCAACCGAGCACAAACACCGGAGCCTTGGAACGGACGCCACGAGCGCCCCGCGCGCCCGGCGCCGCTGCCTGACCTGCTGGCTGATTTTCGACGGGGGCGTTGGCTTGTTCCATCACTCGGGATGCGACTCCGGTTGCCGGTACTCTAGTTGCCGGGTTCATGACCATCCTCAGGACCGGACCGACTCAGCCACCTGCACTGGTTCTTCTTCGAGTTCAAGTGCAGACATGTTGGCGAGCCGGCCGACGGGCGTATGCAACTTCAGCCACAGCTTGCTGCCGAGAAAGGCGGGGTACATTCCGCGCATCCACGATTGCCGCAAGCCGCGGCGGCGCTCGGCGGCGGGCAGCGACAGTTCGTAGCCATTTTCCTGCAAGCACTCGCCCACGGTCGCTTCGATGGCGGCGACATCGTCGTGCGCCAGACGCTCTTTCCAGCGGCCGAGCGGGTTGGTTTTTTCTTTGGCGCCTTCTTCGCGAAACGAAGAGTTCGTTTCCGACAGGCGGCCCAAACCGGCGCGCTGAATCCGGTCGTAGTCTAGATCGTGATCGAGGAAGCCGCCGAGCTTGCCGAGCGTTTCGTGCGGGTCGGTGATCAGGTCCTCGTAGCGGATCTCGATGTAGTCGGCCGGGAACTTGCGGCCATGGGCGCGGCCTTTGTGCACCATCCACTCCCAATACAGCGCCGTCGCCACCAGGCTGTTCGTCTGCCCGTGATCCCAGGGCAGCGGAGTGAAGCCGCCCATTTTCTTGAGCGAGAGCGCAATGTCGCGCCCGTCGCGGATGATGTGCACAAACAGAGCGTCGGGTATGTCGCGCTTCACGCGCTCGACGTGCAGCACATTATCAGGATCGTACACCGCCCAGCGCTGCACGTGCTGGCTCCGGGACACTGAGTCCATGACGACGCGGATGAAGTCTCCTCCGGTGCGGCATTCGTTCAGGATGCGCGCCGACAACTGCTCGGCATCGAGCCCGGTGCGCCGGAAACCCTTGCTGCGGAGCCATGTCTCGAGAATCTTTTCGCGATTCGCGCGGCTCTCCATGGAGCCGAAGCGGGGAATCAGAATTTTGTAAATCGGCAGAAAACCGCGGTAGATGGCAAACCCGCCGGAGGACAACAACATGTCGTACAGCAGGTTCGTCCCAGAGCGGTGACAGCCCATCACGAAGACAGGAGAATGCTTGCGATCGCTTGGGCTGGGCGTGGTCACCCTAAAAATCTTATCACGCAGGGTGGCTTGGGCCGTTTGAAACCCTTGTTAGAACAGGGGTTACCGAAGTCACCAGAGGCTTGGATTCGGGCTTCGACCTGGGTTTCTACTCCACCCCCGCAATGGCCGCTTCAACCGCGTCAATGTCCGCCCCCAAGTCACGCCCATCGGAAGCAGCGCCTGCTCCGGGAGAGGCCTTTGAACAACCCGGCCCTTTCGTGTGGCAGAGCCTTGGATCTTTGCCGATGACGTCCTTGAGGTCGCGGATGCCGGCCGCTTCCGGTGATCCGACGACGATGTTTCCTTTGGGAAAGGATCCGCGCCCGCTGATGATCAAGTTCTTATCGAACTTATAGGGGTCAAAGCAGGCTTGCAGGACGGCTTCCGAGCCCAGTGCCTGGTTCTTGGATGCGCAACTTTCGGGACCTCCGCCCGCCGAGGCCACTGGCGGCCGCCGATCACCGACGGAAAA
>CAWCRQ010000106.1:0-37552 GCA_963797885.1 uncultured Acidobacteriaceae bacterium
AGGCCGCGAACGCCCAGAGGGCAAAGCGCCGGCGTCAAGCGACGTCCGCGCCCGTACTCCTTCGAGATGGTTGACTGGTTCCACGAATCAATAGCCGGCAGCGCCTTGTTGCAAGACGCGCTGTTGCAAACCAAAGTCCCGAGACAACGTTACACACTGCCCCCGGAATCGGGGCGCATCTATTCTAACCTCTCCTTTGCAAAGGACGAAGAAGAACTGCGTCATCCTGCCCGCTCTACCCAGCACACATCCCAGTACTTCCCAAACTTCCGCCCATTCTCGCTGAACACGCCCACCACCTTGAATCCGAATCGCCGATGCAGCGCTTCGGTAGCCGCATTCGGCAACACATACACCCCTACAAAACGATGAATGTCCTCGCCCTTCATCCCTTCAAACAGCTCCGCGTACAACCGCCTCCCCAGGCCCTTCCCCACCGCTTCGGGCGCGCAGTAAATCGTCGTCTCCACCGTCGTCATACGCCGCCTTCGGACGAAACCGCGTCGTCCCCGCGTATCCCATCACCACCCCATTCTCCTCGGCCACCACTAGACGGTACCGTCCCGTCGCGCTGAACTGGGCAAACCAAGCCTCCCGCCCCTCCACCGTGTAAGCCTCAACGTCAAACGTCACCGGAGTATTCAGAACGTAATAGTTATAGATCTCGGTGATCCGCGCCAGATCTCTGCGTTCCGCAGTCCGAACTTCTATCTCACTCATGCCCGCCCTCGAATCTCTGTTCCGCAATCACCGCATAACCCATCCTACGACGGCTGCCGCCGCAATCAGCCAGGCCGAGTTCACGCGAAACCGGAGCAACGCAATCAAGCTCACGCCAAACACGACCAGCGTTGTCCAGTCCACCAGCGATGCCTTCCCCAACTGCCACGTCACCACCGCCATCAACACGAGCGAGCCAGCGACCACTCCATCCAGCGCTGCCGCCGCCACTGCCGATCTTCGCAGCCGCGGAATCAGTGGCCCACTCACCGCGACCAGCACGAACCCCGGCAGGAAAATTCCGGCCGTCGCCACCGCGGCGCCCGCCCAGCCCGCCACTATGTAGCCGATAAACGTAGCGGTCGTAAAAACCGGACCGGGCGTAAACTGCCCCACCGCGACCGCATCTATCAACTGCTTCTCCGTCAGCCAGTGCAGTCGCTCCACAAACTCGGTCTGCAGAAATGCCAGCAAGACATACCCGCTGCCGAACACCACCGACCCAATTTTCAGAAACGACAAGAACAGCCGCCCCAACCCGACCGGAAAAGCCGCGCCCACAGCCGCCACCGCCATCGCCCCAGCCACAACTTTCGGAAGCCCCAAGACTTGAAGCCCAGCTATTCTCGGAAACGCAACCACACCCAGCAGCCGATTCTTCATTGCCCAAGCCGACGCGGATGCCACCCCGGCAAATACCAGCACCAGCACCGGACCGACTCCCATAAAACTCAGCGCCACCGCTAGCACGGCAATCACCGCCAGCAGAATCGTTCGCACGCCCGTCCGCCCCAGCTTTCCGAGCGCCTGAATCACGATCGCAACCACCGCCGGCTTGATCGCGGAGAGCACGCCCTCGGCCTTCGGCAGCGAGCCAAAGCGCACATAGGTCCACGCAATCACCGAAACCATCACCGCCGCCGGAATGATGAAGCAACACCCCGCTACCATCTGTCCGCGCCAGCCGCGTTTCAACTGCCCCACAAAAATCGCGACTTCGGTCGAACTCGGTCCTGGAATCAAATTCGCTGTCGCCAGCCGGTCCAGAAAATCGGCCTGGGTGATCCACCGCCGCCGCCGCACGAATTCTTCTTCCATCATCGCCAGATGCGCCGCTGGCCCGCCAAACGCAATCGTGCCCAGCTTCAGAAACACGAGGGCAATCTCCCCCAGCGACACCTCCCGGTTTTCAAAAGCCTCGGCCATTGCCTTGTGGCGCGGGCGCCCCCGCCCGCGAGTTCTCCGCCGCGAAGGAAAATTCGAGGTTACCGCAAATTAGCCCAAGGAAGAATTAGTAGGATGATTCGCCACACAACAAGGAGCACCGCGCGCCAAACAATAATGTGTGGCTAATAAATTCGTAGCTTTGAAAGCGTATGTCTGCTCCGGAGCCCAAAGGGGCGAAAAGGACTTCCTGCCAACATTGGCAGAATTTCGTTCGCAATCACCGATGTGCCGGGAAACTAGTGAAAATTCCAGGGACAGCTAGCCGAGTTCAGGATATGAATGCCGACTTCCGAGGTGCTGCTGGGCTCTTCTACACTTCGCACCGACACGACTCGAAAGACGCTGCTCTTTTCGCAAGACAGCACTCCCACCAGATCGCCGGGGCGGAGCTTGCGCCGAATACCGCCGAGCTTAGCTCCCTGGGAGCTGACGTCCAGTGTGTGCACGTTGTCGAGAAAAGGGAACCCGGTGGAGTCTACCCCATATACCTGAACGGGTAACACCAGGGAGCGCCTCTCCTCACAACGGCGCTGCAGGATTTCGTTGATCGCATTCCGTTGGTAGGGAACAGTGATGTAGTCATGTGCTCCCAAGCGCATTGCCTCGAGGTATTGCTCGGGCCCACCCAATGAAGATGAAACTACGACGGGGACCTGGAGCCCTGCCAGCCTGACCCTGCGAAGAAACTCGCCATATCCCCCTCCTGGGAGACGATCCTCACAGAACGCCAGCCATATCCCGTCTGACAGCGATTCCTCTGCTTCTGGCACGCTGGACGCTTGAACAATCGCCAGACCGCACGGTGAGATTAGGTCAAGCAACGCACGGCCATTCTCAGCATCAGAAGTGGCCAGCAGAATCGACCTTGGCTGCGACGGTTCCATTTCAGACGACCTCCGCCAAATCACGTCGCGAAACAGTTCTAACCATTGTTCCTCTCGGAAGCGCAAGATGTCGAGATATCAACGGTCACATTCTGGTGGGTTCTTTCGGTTTTACGATGTCCATGCGGACTTCGGACACCTGCGGCGTAACTGGCCTAGGCATTGCTAATGGGACGTGTCACATGCAGGCGAGGATCGCCATTGCCTGAGGAAATCTCCAGCGAACCGGGCTGCAGATCGTTGGTCTTTGGTAACGATTACTGAACTTACACAAACGCCTTCCAGATGTCAGGAAATGATTACCCACAACTTGAGGCAGGAGCGTTACGAAGCCGAAACCCAATTGCGGCGCTCGACAAAGGTCGGAGGTTCGTACGTGCGTCCTTTCGCCAGCCGACGTTCCTCCCGGCGCGTGGACCACAACAAGATTGGGCCAAGCGATGCAGCGCAGAGGCGGGCGACGACCGGGAACTCCTTCTCGACTTCGCGGCGCAGTTTGTGAATGCGCTCACTCACGCTGCGATTGACTTTCTTGAATTCCCGCTCCATCACCCAAAGCGCCGCATTGTAAGCGCTGTTGAGCTTCTTCACTTCTCGCGCAAACCGCTCCCGGATGCGTGGATCCGGGTGGTCCTTGTAGCGCTGCCAACCCAGGAGCGTGGTCTGGCACATGCGATAAAGACTCGGCCCATTGATCTCAAAATCGCGCCAGAATGCCCAATCCAGGAACCTCTTTGAATCCTCGCGCGAGATGGCCGCGTGCCGGAAGTTGAATTTGAATTGCCCATGGATATCGGCGGGATCCATGTCCGTCAACAAACGACCCTGTTCGGACATTTCCTTGTAAAGCGGCGTGCCCGGAACCGGCGTGTAGAGCATGAACTGGTGGAAGTCGGTCTGGTAACCGACCGCCGATTCGATTTCGCCGACAATATTGTCCGGCGTATGGTGCTCCAGTCCGATGATCGTCGAGCCCTGCACTCGTATCCCGTGTTTGCGAAGCTCCCGCGTGAGTTGCCCAACCTCCTCACCCTGCAGTTTGCTGTAGCTGGACCTGGGAGACTCCAATCCCATCCAAACCCAGGAAACGCCGAGTTCGACCAGTTCCAGCATGGTGTATTTGCGAATCGCATTGGCGGAAGCGAAGATGGAGAGCTCCCAGCTCTTGCCTGCCTGTTTCATGAGCTCCAGCAGGCGCAGGGCGCGCGTACGGTGCAACAGGAAGTTTTCGTCCATCACAAAAAAGGAATGTACTTTGAGCTTGGCTTCGATCCCGCACATCACCTCGAACAGTTCATCGCCGGTCTCGTAAAAGTTGATGAACTTTCCTTTGCCGCCAAAAAAAGAAGACGTGGTGCAGAAGTTGCACCCCATGGGGCAACCCACCGACGGAATAATGGTTGCCGCGGTCCCGCCTTTTCGATTCGGCAGGCGTATTCCCATGATGCGGGTCTCCAGACCCGAAACAATCAAGGGATGGCGGATCGGCGCATGCTCGTCTTCTCCCAGGTACCGCCGCATCCACGAGATCCCTTCGCCGCGCACGATGTGGTCGGCGTCGATCATCGTCTCCACGTCGGGAATCGCGGCTACGTGTCCGCCCACTACGATCACCGAATCCGGCGACAGCTCGCGCACCATGCGGCACATCTCCCGTACCTTGCCAACATTCACGATGATCGAAGAGATCCCGACGATGTCGTAGTGGTTCTTGGTCAATTCACTGGCAAAGGCCTTGCGGGTGGGAAAATCGAGCACGCTGCACGGTGCCGAAATATTTTCCTGAATCATCATAATGCCCCAGGAGCGATGGAACATGCGCAGCGAGAAGCTGCCTTGGGCGCGCGTGACTTGGTTGTGATAGAGCTCCATCGGATTGATGGTCCGGCTGCCAAATTCGTCGTCTTGCGCATAAGGCCCGAAGACCGAACTCAGCAGAATGCGAGCGTGACTACCCTTGGGGTGAATTTCCAATTGTTTGGGGTTCATAGATTGTTTCCTCAAGGATAGTTGTTCGGCAGAGTTCCGCACCGTGACCTTGGTTACATTACAAAACTATTACGTGCGACCCCAGCGCGCACGTCCCTGGCAGGCTGCGGAAAAAATCGGGAGCGGAGAAGCTGCGCGCACAAGGTAGTTCAACTGCTTCTTGAGGGTTCTCAGTTGCGGGGAAGGGCTGTGGCCACGCCTGCTCTGTCAGCTTCACGATCGACGATTGCCTGAAACTTTCGCAGCACGTCTTCGGAAAGAGATGGCTTCCGATACTTGCTCACGAGTTCGTCGACTCGGGTACGGGCTCGCGTTAAGACGTCGCTCGCTGGCTCCGAGCCGCGCGCGCTGCGATCAATGACCGGGGAGGGAAGATGCTGCTCCAGCCGAAAAAGCGCGCGCGTTTCCTTCAGCTTGAGAAATTCTCCGGAGAGCCCGATTTGCGCGAACATGGCGGTGGCCAGGGTTTCACGGGGAACTTTCTCGCCGCGGGCTTTCTCGCCGCGAAGTTTGTCGCTGAGAACGTCGTCGCCGCGAACTTCGTCACTATGGACTTCGTCACTACGGACTTCAATGCCTCGCGCCAGCCGGTACGCCGAGGCAATCGACTCCGCATCAATGACCAGTTTTTCGACGCTGAAACAGGCGAGAGATTCGAGCATGCCCGCTCCCGAAATCATGTTGATGCCCGCGAGCGCGCCGAGCGTCGCCGAGCGGGCACTCTCGGCGCCGGCCTGGGCATCCACCAACTTCGAATCGGTCGCGACCAGGTAGCCGTGGGTCGGCAGGCCAAGATGCTTGCCGACTTCGGCGCATGCCATGTTCAGCATGGCGGTTTCCACCGCGCCCATGGGCGCGCCTCCGGTGCGCATGTCGAAGATGGCAGGAGCACCGCCCCAGACTACGGGCGAGCCCGGTCCCGCGAGTTGATGCAGCGTGATGCCAGCCAGCGTTTCGGCAGCATGCTGCGTCACCGAGCCGGCCAGCGTCACGGGAGCGGTACCGCCGGCCAGTGGCATGGAGACGATTTCCGCGGGGACGCCGGCGCGGGCCAGATCGAGCAGGTTGTGCGATCCGAACTCCGACCAGTTCAACGGCGGCGAAGGACACACATCAAAAACCGCCCGCGGTTGCTGGCGTAACTTGTCCGGACTGCCGCTGTCGGCGGCGAGCAGGTCGATCATTCCCTGCAGGCCGGCCGCGGAGAACGATCCGGTGACGATGGGCTTGTCGGAATGCTGCAGCACGACAAAGAGGCGGTAGAGATCCCCGATCGCCCTAGGCGCATGCTTACCGTTACAGGCGTCGTTGGACAACAGGGCATCGCTGCAAACTACGGCGGTGGATTGCGCGGCGAACTGTGGCAGCGTCTCCGTGACTTGGACAATGCGCACCAGGTCGCGGGTTTCGGAGGGCCGCGCTTCCAGCGTTTCGGGATCGAGCATCTGCACGCAGCAGGAGCCGGGATCGAAATGCACGTCGTCGCCGCCGTAATGAACGGCTTTCCCTCCGTGGCGGTTGTACAGGTAGAAATCCCGCGGAACCGATGCGAGGCACTGTTGCACCAGGCGCTCAGGGATACGCGCCACTGCGTCGCGGGCCGCAGCTCCGGCCGCAACGCCGACCTCAACTCCCGCCGACCGCAATACTTCGACCGCTGCCGAGCCCACGCGAACTCCGGGGCTCATGAGCAGTTCGAACGCTTCGCGCAGAATGCGGCCGATAAGTTCGGGACTGAGCAATTGAATTCTGGGTCTCATGCCAGGGCTGTTTTCTTGGGCATATCTTTGCTGGTCACTTTGCCCACCGCTTTGCTCATCAGATTCTTCGCCAGTTCCAGGGCATCGATGGCGTTGCGAGAGTAGCCGTCGGCGCCGATTTCAGCAGCCCACTTCGAGGTGACCGCGGCGCCGCCGATGATCGCTTTTACCCGTGGCCGCAAACCATTCCGATCGAGCGCTTCGATCACGGCTTTCTGGCCGGCCATGGTCGTCGTCAGCAAAGCGGAGACGCCGACGATGTCGGCATCGACTTCCTTGGCTTTGGCGACGAATTGCTCGGGGGTCACGCTGGTACCGAGATCGAAGATCTGGAATCCGCTGGCGGAAAGAATGGTGGCGACCAGGTTCTTACCAATGTCGTGAATATCGCCTCTGGCGGTGCCGAGGACGATCTTGCCCCGAGCCTTACGCTCGGAGCCGCGCTTCAGCATCTCCGGTTCAAGGATCTTGATGGCCGCCTTCATGGCCTCGGCCGATGCGAGCAGATCGGGGAGAAACATCTCGCCGCAGCCGAATTGTTCGCCGGCGAACGTGATCCCCACAGCAAATCCGAGGTTTACCGCTTCGAGCGGATCGACGCCCTGGGCCAGCGCCTGCTGCGCCAATTCCGCGGCCTTATCCGGCGCGCCGTCGATGATGCTTTGGAGCATCGCCCCGAAGAGTGGATCCGACACAGAGCCTCCCGCGGAGATCGGCCTTGGTGATCGAGCCGGTCAAGAACGGGATTTTACCCCGGCGGGGAGTCGCAAAACTGTGATCCGCCGCACATCCCCGTGGGCGCGGACAGTCGTCGCCCCATGGGTTCAGAGGCACTAGGGTTCGTACCGGCAGGGCTGAAGAGGCTGCGGAAATTCCATTTTCGGTGGCCAGCCCCTAAAAAGGGGCGCCGATTTCGAAGAACTTACGGCATCGCAGCGATGTCGATACGGAGCCTGAATCTTTCCGAAGCTGGGTCTTCACTCCGCTGGCATGGGTGCGGGTCTTGCAACCAGCGCAGGCGCTTTTAGAGGGGCGGCCGCTTCCGCGGGAACCTCCAGCCATTTGCGCACTTCAGGCAGTGCGCGGCGCATCGCCAGTTCGCCGACGCGGATTAATTCGTCAGCGCGTTTGAAGTCGTCGAAATCAAAACCCGCGACATCAGGCTCGATTACGACGTCGGCCGCGTTTCTCCATAAGGAACTCGTCATGTCCTGCGCGATCGCGAACGACTGCCCGATGACGTCAAAGAAATGCCGGGGCGCGCTCGTCTTCGACCACTGCCCTTTCAGTTGCACGGCCAGCACGCGCTCCGCGCCCATTTCGCGCAGAGGGCGCGTCGGCACAGGATGGGAGAGCATGCCATCCACCAGCCAGCGCCCGCGAATCTCTACCGGCAGGAACATCCCCGGATAAGCGCAACTCGCGCGCACCGGGTCGATGATCGAGCCGGAGGAAAAGACCGCTCCTTTCCCGGTGTTGAAGTCGGTTGCAACCACGCCCAGAGGGATGCGCAACTCTTCAAATGTCCGCACCTTCAAGATGCGCGCGAGAAACGAGACCATGCGGTCGTTCGTGGCGAAGCCGTAGCGCGAGAGCGTCCAGCGCGCGAAGGAGGTGAAGCGAACTTTGTGGGCGATTTCTTCCAGTTCCGCGATGGTGAGTCCGCTGCAATACGCGGCACCCATGATTGCGCCTACACTGGTGCCCGCAATCATGCGAACCGGGATGCCTTCTTCTTCGAGGACCTTGAGCACCCCAATGTGCGCGATGCCGCGGGCAAAACCTCCGCCCAAGGCGACACCGATTGCCGGCATGCGCTTCGCTTCAGCCGAATTCGACCGGCGAGACAGTTCGCGGCCAAAGGCTTGCACAGACCGCATGATTTTTCCCAGATGTTTCATAGGACCCCCCACGTTCCTGGTTTGCTGGGGCGGCAAACCTCCTTTTTATGTAAGATGCCACAAATCCGTTTTAGGCTGTAGGCCACTGTTGTGCTATCTGGCACTTACAGTAAAATTCATGCCGGGTTAACATAGGCCGAGTTACCGCAGGCCGAGTTACCGTGGAAAGTATAGCCGCCGATTCGGTCCGTAGCTATCTCTTTTACTTCTCATCATTTGCGTCTTCGATGGCCTGGAGAATAGGCTGGTCCCTGAAAGGACCACCGGGCAGCAAGAGGAACCCAACGATGGCAAGCTACATTGGCGCCATTGATCAGGGAACGACAAGCTCACGCCTCATAGTGTTCGATCGTTCCGGACGCATCGTGAGCACAGCTCAAAAAGAGCATGAGCAGATCTATCCCAAACCGGGATGGGTCGAGCACGATCCGGAAGAAATTTGGCGCCGCACAGATGGTGTCATCAAGGAAGCAATGGAGGCTGCGGCCGAAAGATCTGGCTGCGATCGGGATTACGAACCAACGCGAAACCACGGTCGTCTGGCAAAGGAGAAGTGGAAAGCCCGTTTACAACGCGATTGTCTGGCAAGACACGCGCGTTGCTCCCGCGGTCGCCGAGTTCGCCGCGCACGGTGGACAGGACCGCTATCGCGCCCAGACCGGCCTTCCGCTCGCTACCTATTTTAGTGGCCTCAAGATTCGCTGGATTCTCGAAAGTGTTGCGGGCGCACGCGCACAAGCCGAAGCCGGCGATCTGCTATTTGGCAATATCGATACTTTTCTGATCTGGCAACTCACCGGTGGACCGCATAGCGGCGCGCACGTGACCGACGTGACCAATGCCAGCCGCACCCAACTGATGAACCTCAACACGCTGCGGTGGGATCGGGACATATTGAAAGACTTCGGTATTCCGATCCAGATGCTGCCGAAGATTGTTTCGAGCAGCGAAGTGTACGGCACTGCGCAACTGCCGGCCGTTGCGGGAGTTCCCATCGCCGGCGATCTCGGCGATCAACAAGCCGCTCTGGTCGGCCAGGCCTGCTTCAAGCCAGGAGAGGCGAAGAATACCTACGGCACCGGCTGCTTCATGCTGATGAACACGGGGGGAAAGGCAGTGTTTTCGAACTTCGGCCCGCTGACTACGCTGGCTTATAAGTTGGGCGCCACGCCGGCATGTTATGCGCTGGAAGGGAGCATCGCGATTACCGGCGCCCTGGTGCAATGGCTCCGCGATAACCTCGGACTCATTGAAAAGAGTTCCGACATTGAGGCGCTTGCCCGTACGGTAAATGACAACGGGGGCGTTTACTTCGTTCCCGCCTTCTCCGGCTTGTATGCGCCGTATTGGAAGGACGACGCGCGCGGCGTGATTGCCGGCTTGACCCGCTTCGTGAATAAGGGCCACATCGCCCGCGCCGTGCTGGAGGCGACCGCGTTCCAGGTTCGCGAGGTGGTCGATGCCATGGCAAAGGACTCGGGCATTACGCTTGACGTGTTGCGCGCCGACGGAGGCATGGTCGTGAACGATCTGCTGATGCAATTCCAGTCTGACATTCTGGCTAAGCCGGTCGTGCGTCCGATGGTGAAGGAGACCACTGCTCTCGGCGCCGCCTATGCCGCCGGGTTGGCAGTCGGCTTCTTTCAGGATACCGACGAACTGGCCGCCAACTGGGCAGTCGATCAGCGGTGGGAGCCGCAGATGGATGAAGAATGTCGCGAGCGGCTTTATCGCTTTTGGAAAAAGGCAGTGACGCGCTCGTTCGACTGGGTGGAATCGGCGTAGAGCAAAATCTTTACCACAGGGGACACCGAGGAACACAGGGGCAACCATGGTTTCACTGCATGGTTCATTGCGAAGAGCGCAGGTATGAATCGAACCGACATGTGGCGCCGCATCGAAGCGCATCCCAAAGCCTGGGACATGATTGTCGTGGGCGGCGGCGCTACCGGCGTAGGTGTTGCTATCGATGCCGCGACGCGCGGCTACGATGTGCTGCTCGTCGAGCAGAGCGACTTCGGCAAAGGCACCTCCAGCCGCAGCACCAAGCTGGCACACGGAGGCGTGCGCTACCTGGAGCAGGGCAATATCGGCCTGGTCATGGAAGCGCTCAAGGAGCGCGGACTGCTTCTGCAAAACGCGCCCCACATAGTACACGATCTAGCGTTCGTTGTGCCGAACTACGACTGGTGGGAGGCTCCATTCTACGGTCTCGGCTTGAAGCTGTATCAACTGCTGGCCGGTAAGTACGGGTTTGGCGTCTCGCGCATTCTTTCCCGAGATGAAACGCTCGGATATCTGCCAACACTGAAGACCGAAGGCCTGCGCGGCGGCGCCGTTTACTACGACGGACAATTCGACGATGCCCGGCTGCTCATCCACATGGTGGCCACCGCTTTCGAGCAGGGCGCCACGTTGCTGAACTATGTCGAGGTTACGGGACTGACGAAAGACACGCAGGGATTTGTAGATGGTGTCAGCGCCCTCGATGTCGAAACGGGCAACGAATTTCGCGCGACCGCGAAGGTTGTGGTCAACGCCACCGGGGCTTTCTGCGACCTGCTTCGGCTCCGGGCAGAGCCTTCCGCCGCGCCCATGATCGCGCCCAGCCAGGGCATTCATCTGGTCTTCGATTCGAGTTTCTTGCAGGGTGAAAGTGCGGTCATGGTTCCGCACACCAGCGATGGCCGTGTGTTGTTTGCGATTCCGTGGCACGGTCACACGCTGGTCGGGACCACCGACACGCCCATTGCAGCCGCCACGCTTGAGCCCGTCGCCATGGAGCAGGAGATCGAATTTATCCTCGCGACCGCCGGGCAATATCTGGCGAAAGCGCCTACGCGCGACGATGTGTTGAGCGTATTCGCCGGCATCCGGCCGCTGGTGAGCGCTACGGGCGTGGCCGGCGGCGTGGTCAGGACTGCGGCCCTGTCACGCGATCACCTCATCAACATCGACCGCTCCGGATTGGTCACTGTCTGCGGTGGAAAATGGACGACCTATCGGCATATGGCCGAGGATTGCGTCGATCAGGCGGCAACGCTTGCGCAGTTGCCGGAAAGACCGTGCGTGACGCACCACCTGCACATCCATGGCTTCACCGATGTTACGAAAAACGACGCAACGAAAGAAGACGCGGCGAAACAATTCGGATCGCTGGCTGTCTACGGGTCGGACGCCTACGAGATTCGCAAACTCATCAAAAGTGACGCTCGGCTCAGCGAACCGCTGCATGCGGCGCTGCCCTACGTGAAGGCGGAGGTAATCTGGGCGGCGCGGCACGAAATGGCCCGCACCGTGGAAGACGTGCTCGCCAGGCGCACCCGCGCGCTGTTCTTGAATGCTCGCGCAGCCCTCGCCATGGCGCCCGCCGTCGCGGACTTGATGGCCTCAGAACTGGGGTGGGACGAGGTTACCCGGACGAAACAGTTGGCTGCGTTTCGCGACGTTGCTTCGAACTACGTGCTTCGTCCCTGAAAGTTCGTCCCCAAGGATTCCCCTGTGCTTCCCTGTGCCCCCTGTGTTTCAGCCTTTCTCTTTTACCGCAGCCGGAGTTGCGGATGTTACAGCGAACTCAAAAACGTCAGCAGTTCCTTTTTCTGCCGCGGTGACAGCTTGCGAAATTCATCAACTGACAATTGAGCTTCGCCGCCATGGCGCAGGATGGCGTGTTCCGGGGCGGGTGAAGCGCCGTCGTGCATCAACTCGGGGCGCGTGCGCAGCCCCCACAGCGGCGCGGTGCGAATCTTATTAGCGGTAGATTGGCCTGCGCTCTGCACAGGAATGCCATCGCCGGTACCGACAGCGTGCAGCAGGAAATCGCTGTACGGGTGAATAAGCTTATCTCCCAGAGCCTCGGGGACCTGGAACTGGCCACCATTGATCTTGGTTCCGGCCGGCGCAGTCCTAATGGAAGGGACGTGGCAAACGCCGCAGCCGATCTGCTCAAAGAGGTGCTCGCCAGCGCGTGCGTCGGGCATAGCCGCAAGCCTCTCATCGCGGGGCGGCACCTTGGTGGCGCGGATAAAGCTGACAAATCGGTCAAGGTGCGAGAAACCATCGCTGTGACGTTGGTCTTCCGGATCAGCCACTGGGTCGTACGCAGCAACGGATTTGCCCAGGGCAGTGTTCTCGACCGGGAAATACAGGTTGGTGATTCCCTCCTCGTTAATGTAGGCGTCAGCGGAAAATGAAACGACGCTGGCGTGCTGGCTCTTCCAGCCAAACCGGCCCACCCGGAGTGTGTTCCCTGCCTCCACAACTGGCACGAGAACCGCCTCGCCCGCGATGCGCCCGTTCGACTTTTCCTGCTGGCTCTTTGCAATGGCCCGCAAGGTCGAGTCATCGATCGCTTCCACATAGCCATCGCCCAGCACGGAAGTCGGCTTGCGACGCGAGCGAACATCCTCGCTGTCGGGGATGCGAATATCAATCGCCGGATCGATCGCATGGACATGCATCAGCGAACCGCCAGGAGGAGGTACGAACGCACCACTCTCTGGGTCATGGTGCCCGGCGCGCGGTACGGAAATGAAGCCGTTACCGCCAGAAACGGGGTTCTGATGACATTCAAAACAGGATTGGCCGTTGTAAACCGGCCCCAGGCCGGTGGCTATAGTCTCAGGCTGCTCAAAGACTGCGCGGTCAGAATCATGGAGGGATTGATTGACGAATCCATTTGTCAAGTTGTCGAATCCAGCCGGAGCTTCGCTGGCGGGGCTTCCTGCAGCCGCAACGCGAATGCACCGAAGAAAAAGCACAAAGCAGAAAAAAAGAAACAGCCATGAAGAAAAGTTCAATGTCAAGAATTGTTGGCCTAAACGCAAGTTGTGCGGGATGGGGCACGATGTATGACTAATTTCGGAGCTTTCGTTCTTCATAACTCCCCGAATCTGCACAGTTCGTCAGATGAGTTCGCCGTTCGGGTATCGAATTTCGTTAAACTCGATTCCCGCCACCGTGGGCCGTAAGTGCGTGTGAAAGAAGACCTCGGCCGGTTAATTCGCTTCCAGTTTTGTCAGCGCCGCAGCGTTTGGGGTTGGCTGCCTCAAAGCTGGAATATACAGCGAGGCGCCGCTCAGTTCTTCTGCCGTTGCGTCAGACAAGCGCTCGAGGGTGAAGCTGGATATCTTCTCCGGGTGCTCTCCGCTTGCGGTCGAACGAACCAATGACACGCGGTGGTCCTTGGGATAAACAGAAGTCAGATGGTGGACAAGGCCAGTCAACGCGCCGCCGTCCAGCCTGTGACCGTAGTGCGCGCGATAAGATCCGAAGGAGCCCATCTGTACGAGAATCACATGGGTGTCGACGCGGGGAGCGATTTCGAAGGCCAGCAACCACGATGCCTCAAACACCTGGATTGCCGGCGCCATGTCAACCTGAATGTCGCACAGGATCGAGTCCAGCGATGATATTCCAGGCACCACGCGAGCCGAGCGTCCGGACTCAAAGGCCCGCTTCGCGATGATTTGAGCGACGCTGTCGTATGCCATGGGATTGCCGTAGGTGACGTAGCCTACCGAGTTGCCGTTGCCGCTTGCTGCCAGGACCATTTCTGCCGCACGGTTGTAGTTTTCCATCCGGATGCTGCCGTCAACGTAAGAGTCTAAGAGGTTGATCACTTCTACTTTCCCAATTGTCTCGGGCGGGAGCCAAAGGGAGATCGGTTCCTGGACAATTGAGAAAAGCTTACAACAGCTTGACATGGCATCACGGGCCTGGGTAGTCAAATGCTCCGGAATGGACACACCGAGCCCGATAATGTACAAGTCAATGGGCGTTTTCATGCCGCGTGCCCCGGTCGATTCTCGGGAACCGATATTCCAAGCTGCGTTTCGATTTTCGCAAGCATTATTTCCGTCGGTATCTGGATGACACTGCGGCAGTACATGGTCTCCGTGGATTCAAAACTGCCATTTTCGAAATACTTATTGGACGGGGCGCCTCCCCCGCAGACTGAAAAGTATTGGCAGGTTTGAGCGCATCGCTTGCAGCCCTCCTGTATGGCGTTTGCAATTCGCGTGAACTTAGGCGAGTTCAAAATGTCCGATATTGGATCGCGAAGAATGTTACCCAATATGAAATCGCCGTAGTCTTTGCTGCTCGCGTCAATTAACTCCGGGGAGAACGCTGTCGTCGACCCATCCCAAGCCACCGTCAGGATGGCAAGAGGCAGGGTTTGATCATTGCGCAGTTCCGGCGCTGAACCGTCCTGGTGGTGGCCCTGTATTGCCGCAAGGGCATTGTCAAATTCACGGATCGAAATCTTATGCTGGCAGCGCTCCTGGCATTGCGCCATGCACTCGAAGAATCGCCGAACGTTTGCCAGGTTTGTGCCCGCGATACTGCTGCTGCTATTAGCCCCCTCGAGCTCTTCGATATTGAAGCCCAGACGGTCGATTCCAGTGTTCAGAAAAAAATCGAATACCTCCTCCGGGTGAAGGAGCGACTCTGCGGTAACTACTGCAATCGCATGAAATGGAACGGAGCGGCGCTGAAGTGTCCGAATACCCTCCATCACCTTGGCGTGGGTGCCCCGGCCCGCACGGTCCTTTCGGTGGGCATCGTGGATAGACGCCGGCCCATCCACGCTCACTCCCACGTTTACACACCACTCGTGAAAAAAATCGCACCACTCATCGTTAATGAGCATTCCGTTCGTTTGGAAGGAATGGCGTATTGAGAACGGATACCGGCGAGCGGATAGTTCAGCAAAGATCTCGCGGTAGTAGCTCGGCGGAAGTGTCAGGGGTTCCCCGGCGTGCCAAACCATGCTCAGGTCGGAACCGATGACGCCGGCTGAAACAAGGCGGTCAACAATCTCGACCGCCTGCGGCGGTAACATTTTCTTGGTGCTCAAACGGTTGGAAAGATAGCAGTAATCGCAGTCGATATTGCAAAAAGGCGTGGGCTGGAGGACTAGCAGATTGACAGTCTTACTAGTTGGCCCCTGATAGGGGCGACTAGTGGCGCCAGCAGACAAGGTCCAACCTCCAGCCAAAACCCTAGTAATTACCCCAGTTTCCCCAGTTGTTCCAGGACGACCAGTTTCCCCAGTTTCTCCAATTGTTCCAATTCCCCCAATTCCCCCACTGGGCAACGAGGGTCACTTCTCCCTTGTCATTTTTTTTCTCATCAAGCACAGGATTTCTTTGGAGCTCGTGCATACGGCTACGGACTGCAGCCAACCTCTCTGGTATAGTCGGGGCCGGCTTGCTAGTAGACGCGATTGTCGGTTGGACACCAATCAGGATTCCGATCAGCAGCAAGAACGAGTTACGAATTTTCTCGAACCACGACTGAAGACGAGCCATGTTTCCTCACCTCTGGCATTGAGACAATACTTCGAGACAATACCTATAGTTGTTGCGCCGCCGCCACGAAAATCTCCCGCATCACCTGCTCATAGTCTTTCTGGAGTTCATTGTTGCCTATCCATCCTCTAACTTCGCGGTTACCGTCCGTCTCTTCAAAGAAGTGAGCACTCGCTACATTCCCCGTCCAAAAATATTGCGACGGGGTACCCTCCGGGTGCGCAGCGGGGCCAAACGCCGCCTCGAAAACCTTGAGCAGTTGACTACCATTACGGGCATCGGCGTGGATGGTGACCGCATAAAACTTGTCGTGCACGAAAAGGTAGTGTATGTTCGTAACCGTGGCAGTCCCGATCGTCAGATCTTCGTCAGTCTTTCGGTATACCTTCACGACGCCCCGGTCGCGGTACAACTCCAGATTCTTGAACTCCCTGACGCCGGTTCCGAAAGCCACTCCCCGAAATCCGTTCTTGTAATCCAGAAATTCTGTGTGTCCCGGAACGTTTGCAGGAAGATCGTGCACGACTGGACCATTGGACGTCGATTTTCCTGGCGGTGTCGCGCCAGCATTCTGGGCCGCCGCTTGGGCGCCAAGAACTCCCATCACAAAAGCAATCATCGCGATGCTTGAGAACGCACGCAGAACGTGCCGGGTGCTAGTCATTTAAACCCTCCCGAGTACTACACACCACCCTGCAAATTACAAGTGAGACGAATCAGATCCCCACAACTTGCCCAATTAATCAAGAAGCAATACAGCAACTATGGTTTGTTGTCAAGGAAATAACGGACTCAACAACCCCGGCACTCGAAGCCGAAAGTCACTCCGAATCCCAGATGCGACCGTGATCACGGGGCCACCCTTTCGCTGGTGCCGTCGTCGGAAGTCCGATGGGCATCGGCACCTCTCCTAGTCTCCTTATCGAAAACGCCTCGGATCGAGATTCTTCTCCGCCCCAAAACTGCGCTCCGAGGCGTTTCCGATCAAGGCTAGCGACTGCACGGGAGTTCGCAGCCGAGGCCGAAAGAACGGGAATGTTAGGCAAGGTCTCGGACCAGCCCGCGCTGCTTTCGCAAATGCTGGGGCGATCAGGGAGGCTGATTTTTTCTGACAATTTTAATTACAGTCACCAGAATTGGAGACTCCCCGTGGAACCCATTGAAAACACACCTTAAATGGTGGCGGCGGTAGGACTCGAACCTACGACCTACGGATTATGAGACCGTCGCTCTAACCACCTGAGCTACACCGCCATGGTGTGTTTACAAGAACTTATTCGGATGTGACCGTCGTGCTCTTGCATTCTTATCGCACTGCACGATAGCGCATACTTGTCGGAGGTCACATGAGGCGCTATCAGACTGGTCACATTCTTGGAGCTTTTCACGTTCGATTCTATCAAACCGAGTCGCGTGACGGACAAGGCACGCCCGCACAGAGTCGCACCGGCTGTGCGCTAAGGATACGAAGCACTGCTCGGAGAAATCGAAGCCCGTGAGTCGGAGTGAGGTCCGGTTAGACAGTTTTCAACAAAGCGCTGGGGCTAGCTTGCCAGAGAAGCTTAGCCCGGCAAGATCTCCTTGAGCGCCCACTCAATCCTATCGACTTCTTCGCGGATCACTCTGATCGATTGCTGATTTTTCAAGGGGTGGGCCACCGTAGTGATTCCCTCCACAGCGCCTCGGATTTGATGATTCCGAGCCCAAATGAAGTTGAGCCTTGCGCTTCTCTCCTTGCGATGTCGGTAGACGCCGCCGACGAACTTAGTGGCGAGCCAGGCGAATATCAAACCAAACAGCACCTCAACCGGAATACGGTCGGTTGCACCGTCAAACTCTGAAAACAAGAGTCGATAGACCGCCTCACCCATCCCAAACGCCGCGAACAATACAGTTACCCCGAACAAATATACTTTTAGGCGCTCCATTGGTTGCAAGCGTATGGAGTCGTCGCTTCGGTCACGTGTCTGCACAAAGTTGATGGCCATCCTTCCCCCCCAATGATTTGTCCTGTTCCCGAGGTCACGACCGGCGGTACTAGCGCCAGTCTCTCTGAAATAATAACTTGAAATTGCAATCAAAGGCAGGATTCTCTTTAGCCGACTGGCCGCAATCCAGTGCCCCCCCAGAGCCAAATGCGGAACTTTGAGTTTCGTGGATTCCATTCACGAGGGTAGCGCACTGATTGAGCCCGGCCCGTGCGGGCCAAAACGAGTGATCTTGGTCACAGAAAGCGGAAGTCGTTTGGCAGAACATTAGACAGTGCGGCATCGGGCACTCAGAAAGTGCCAAAGGTTTAGTGTGCGCTGTGGCGATCCGGTGCGTGGAGATGCAAGGAGTACGCGGTGCGTCTTAAACCGACAAGGTTGCGCTGGTTTTCGCAGGTTGTCTTCTTCTCACTGTTTCTGTTCCTTCTGCTACGCACGGAGTTCCGCGGATCGCTGCACGCTGGCGGGAGCGCGATCCGGCTTCCTTATCCGGTGCAGTTGTTTTTCCAATTTGATCCGCTGATTGCGCTGTCGAATGCACTCTCGAGCCGCGCCCTGTACCACGGCCTATTGTGGAGCCTGGTGGTTCTGATTCCGACGATGATTCTCGGGCGCTTCTTCTGCGGATGGATTTGCCCTCTAGGCTCAATCCACCACTTCTTCAGCAGCCTGAGATCGGAGGGCAAACGCGGAAAACAACTGATTGAATCGAACCGCTACAAGCGCTGGCAGACGACGAAGTATTACCTTTTGGTCGCGGCCTCAATCGCCGCCGTCTTGGGTACAGGGATCGTCGGATGGCTGGACCCTTTCTCATTGCTGGTACGCTCAGTCGGCCTATCCATTTTACCGGGAACTAACTATGCCCTGAACGTCGTGTTGCGCGCGATGGAACACAGCAGATTTGCAGTGGTGCAGGGGGCGGGCAGCGGGTTGCATTTCATCCTCGGAGGGCTGCTGCTCAGTTTCAAACAGCCGTACTTTCGGCAAGGAGTTTGGCTCGGCCTCATCTTCATCTTTTTTCTGGCGCTTAATTTTCGCTTGACCCGGTTCTGGTGCCGTGCACTTTGCCCACTGGGCGCTCTGCTCGGAATCGCTTCGCGCTGGTCAATTCTTGGACTGGTCAAGACCCCGGAGAGCTGCGAGGACTGCAATCGCTGCTTGCTGCGCTGCCAGGGCGGCGATGATCCGATCGGCGGAGTTCCGTGGCGTCAACCGGAGTGTCATCTCTGTCTGAACTGTATTGATGAGTGTCCGGAGCACGGACTGCAGTTCAAATTCTTTCCCGCGCAGAAGACCATCGGTACGAACTTGCAGAGGCGCAAGGTACTCACCGGATTGGCGGCGGGCGCAGTCGTGGTTCCCCTATTGCGAAGCACGCCTGGATTCGCAGTCGAGCGCCATGAGCGGTTGCTGCGTCCTCCGGGCGCGCTGGACGAAGAGTACTTCCTGTCGCGTTGCATACGGTGCGGCGAGTGCATGAAGGTCTGCCCAAACAACGCGCTGCATCCCGCGTTGACCGAAGTGGGGTTGGAAGGTCTCTGGACGCCAGTCATGGTGCCGCGGATTGGCTACTGCGAGAGCAGTTGCGTGCTGTGCTCCGAGGTTTGTCCTACCGGCGCCATCTGGGAGATTACGGCAAAAGAAAAGGGCTGGGCGGTGAGCGCGGCCGGTGACGCCAAGCCCATCAGTCTTGGGACAGCGTTCTTAGAGCGCGGGCGATGTCTGCCTTGGGCTATGGCAACACCGTGCATTGTCTGCGAGGAGTGGTGTCCGACCTCGCCCAAGGCCATCTATTTGCAACCCGCCCAAGTCGCGGATGCGGAAGGCCATCTGCAACAGGTAAAACAACCGTTTATTGATCCTCATCGCTGCGTGGGCTGTGGGGCGTGCGAATACGCCTGCCCAGTTCAGGATCGCCCGGCAGTTTACGTGACCAGCATCGGCGAGAGCCGATCGCGAACCAACCAGATCCTGCTGAACCGGGGCAAGGAGAGGCCGAGGTGAAGGCTCGCGGAGTGCTGCTGGTCATGCTCGGTGTCGCGCTGCTCCTGGACGCCAGCTGCAAACGTCAACCGGGGACTGAGCGTTCATTTTTCCCTGCGTCCAATCAGATTGCGGGCTGGGCGAAGACTGGAGATACACGGACCTTCGAGGCTGCAGAACTGTGGAAGTACATCGACGGCGAGGCGGAACGGTACTTGAAGGCTGGAGTGCAGAGAGTGTCCACGGCTGACTTCAAGTTCCAGAACAAGGTCAACGCGGTAGTCGACATCTACACCATGGGGAACGCGGAGGGCGCCAAGAAGATTTTTCAATCGCAGGCGGCGGTTGATGGGAAACCGATCCAACTGGGAGACGACGCACGCTCATCCAGCCAGAGCCTGGTTTTCCGCAAGGGATCTTGCCTGGTGCGAATCGTTGCCTTTGAGGAATCGGCGGAAACACAGCAGGCAGTGTTGCAACTAGGGCAAGGTATCGAGCTGCGGCTTGCCCGGTGATGATCGCCAGAAGTGCGGTTGGTCACTGAAATGTCACACGGATTGCGGTATAGCTAGATTGAGGATTTTCGGATCTGGTCGCGGATTCACCGGAGAACCCTTATGAGCGCAATGCGCAGCACCAGTCGGCGGGATTTTCTGAAGAACTGCCTTGCTGGCGTTGCGATTGTGCGCGCAAGTGGCAGGTTCGGACTGCTCGCAGCCGCAGAACAGGAAGCGCCGCTCGCGAAATCAAGGGTGGTGATCGCGCGCGATGCCATGCTGCGCGGCACGGGCGCGACGGTAGATTCGCGCCGGATGCGGAACCTCCTGGATCGTGCCATGCAGGCTCTTTTCGACCGCGATAATCCGATCGAGACGTGGAAGAAGCTGGTCCGCCCGGGTGAGACAGTGGGACTGAAAGTGAATGCACTTGGAGGACGCGGATTGTCCAGCAACCTTCAGCTCGTCGAAGCCATTTGCGAGCGCTTGCAGGAGGCCGGAATCAAGGCGAGCGATATCGTGGTCTGGGACCGCGACAGCGACGAAATGGACCGCGTTGGGTTCCATGTGTCGAACGAGCGGAAACCGGGTGCAATGCTTCGGCACCGATCGAGTCGATTACGAACCAGAACTGGTCACGCATGGCAGTGTGGGCAGCCGGTTGTCGAAGATTCTGACGCAACGCTGCGATGTCCTGATCAATGTCCCGGTGCTGAAAGACCATGATGGCGCCGGCGTAACCATCGCCCTGAAAAACATGTATGGCGTCATTCATAACCCAAACAAGTACCACCCCAACGGCTGCAATCCGTACATCGCGGACTTGAACATGCTGCCGGAAATCAGAAGCAAGATGCGATTGACCATCTGCGATGCGACCACGGCCTGCTTCGAAGGCGGACCCGGATACAAGCCGGAATACAGTTGGAAGAACAATGCCTTGATCGTTTCGCGGGATCCCGTCGCGCTCGACTACACGGGCTGGCAAATCATCGAGCGCAAGCGAGCCGAGAAGGGATTGAAGACGCTGGAAGCCGATAAAAGAGCGCCACACTACATCGCAACCGCCGCCGATGCACAGCATCGACTGGGCACGAATGATCCCAGGAGAATCGCGGTTGTCGAGGTGTAATACCGTGACCGATGATGATGGCGGGGAAAATGAGTAGCGCCGGCATCTTGCCGGCTGTCCCGAGAGCCTGCCCTGAGCTTGCCGAAGGGGCGTCTCGCCCTCGGCGCGGCGGGCGAGGGCGCCCGCCGGACAGCCGCCGGGACGGCGGCGCTACTCTCGGTGATTGAGGGTACAACATGGCGAGTGAGTTCGATGCGCAAGAAGGCGAGAGGCCCGCGGTTCGCGGTTCGCAGAGCCCGTTCTCGCGTCCGCTTGATCGCCGTTCGTTCTTGCAGTGCGCCCTGGCGTCAGGAGCAGCTCTAGGCGTCTGCGAATTTGCCCAGGTCGCCGTCCTCGGTGCGATCCCGGCGTGGGCTGGTCCGCAGAAGCAGGATGATTCGCGGTTCACAGTCGAAGCAAAGTTCTACCAGAAACTTCCAAACAACAAGAAGATCAAGTGCAAGCTGTGTCCGCGCGAATGCACGGTGGGAGACCGGGAACGCGGTTATTGTGGCGTGCGGGAGAATCGCGGAGGAACGTACTACACGCTGGTTCACTCGCGCGTGTGCGCCGCACACATCGATCCCGTCGAGAAGAAGCCCCTGTTCCACTACCTGCCGGGGACGACCGCTTTCTCGTTGGCCACGGCGGGCTGCAACGTCAACTGCAAATTTTGCCAGAACTGGGACATCTCCCAGGTGCGTCCGGAGCAGGTTCCTGCCGAATACGCGCCCCCAAAATTGGTTGCCGAGCTGGCCAAACAGCACGACTGTCCGACGATTGCCTACACCTACAGCGAGCCGGTGATCTTCAGCGAGTACCTGATGGATGCCGCCGATGCCGGGCACGAAGCCGGCATCCGCAGCGTGGCCGTGTCGAATGGCTACATGCAAGAGGAGGCGCTGAAGAAAGCGTACGGAAAAATGGACGCGGTCAAGATCGATCTGAAAGCGTTCACGGAGTCCTACTACAAGGATGTAGTCGTTGGTGAGTTGAAGCCGGTGTTGGACTCCCTCGTCACATTGCGGAAGATGAACAAGTGGACTGAAATCGTGTACCTCGTGGTGCCGACGCTGAACGACAGCGACGCCAAGTTCCGCGCCCTGGCACGCTGGATCAAGGCAAACCTGGGCGTGGATGTGCCGATCCATTTCACGCAATTTCATCCGCAATACTTGTTGAAGAACCTGCCGATAACGCCGGTGCCCACTCTGGAGCGTGCCAAGGCGATTGCCGACGCCGAGGGTCTGCACTACGCATACATCGGCAATGTTCCGGGACATCCTGCGCAAAATACTTATTGCCCGAAGTGCCGCCGCATGTTGGTGGAACGCGTCGGGTTCACGGCGAGTCAGATGCTGATCCGCAAGGGCACTTGCCCATTCTGCGGACAGCCGATCCCTGGTATTTGGCACGCATGACAGCGCGAGAGGAGGTTTCGCGTATGAATATCAAGATGCGCCCCAAAATATATTGGCTGGCGGCTCTATTCATCGCGATTCTGGCGATTGCGGCATTGCGGCACGTCCGTGCCGCCGATCCCCAGAACGTGAGACAAGCCGCTGTCGCCGGTGGCTTCTATCCGGCCGACCCAAAGACACTTTCGGCGATGATTGATGACATGTTGGCGCACGCGTCTCCGCCGTCGATCAGCGACCCGATTCTCGCGGTGGTTGCACCTCACGCCGGTTATCAGTTCTCCGGCCCCGTCGCTGCCTACACCTACGCGGCGCTGAAAGGACGCAAGTTTTCGCGCGTGGTCGTGATTGCACCATCGCATTACGAGGTCTTTGATTTCACTTCCGTCTATGAGGGCGATGCTTATGCGACGCCGCTGGGTGTAGTGCCGGTAGACAAGGCATTTGCAAAGCAACTCGTGCAGATGAGTCCAACCATCAAATTCTCCAGCCAGGGACATACTCCCACGCGAGAGGGTGCTGAGCATGCGCTCGAGGTGGAGTTGCCGTGGTTGCAACGGGTGCTGGGCGACTTCGAACTCGTGCCCATCGTCATGGGAGACCAGAGTTATGAAAGCAGCCGTGCACTCGGTGTGGCTCTGGCGAAGCTGATCCAGGGCAGAGATAAAGATAAAGATACGCTGATCGTGGCCAGTTCCGATTTATCGCACTATCACCCCTACGACGAAGCTGTGAAGATCGACCATAAAACGCTGAACGCACTGCAGGCGTGGGACTACTTCAGCATGTCGCGGAACTTCGAGGCGCGGGTATGGGAGGCCTGTGGCGGCGCTCCCATCGTAGCCGCAATGATTGCCGCCGAGCGCATGGGAGCGAACCAAGCCCTGGTGCTAAAGTACGCCAATTCAGGCGACATCACAGGCGACCACTCGCGCGTGGTCGGATACAGCGCGGACGTCTTTTTGAAAACCCAAAGCGGAAAGACAGTGGAACCGCAATTCTCACTGAATGGCCAGGAGAAAAACGAACTGCTCGCGCTGGCTCGCAAGTCGGTGGAGCACGCGGTGCGGGAGAAAAAGGCGTATGAACCAACCGCGAACGCCAGCGAAGTGCTGAATCAGGAGCGCGGAGCTTTCGTGACCCTGCGTAAATCAGGAGAGCTGCGGGGATGCATCGGCTATACCTCTGCGGCGAAACCTCTCTACATGACCGTGCGGGACACGGCCACGCTGGCCGCCCTGCGCGATCCCCGGTTTCAGGCGGTAGCAGCCTCAGAGTTGCCGCAAATCGATTATGAGGTTTCCGTGCTGTCGCCCCTTCGGCGCGTGCTGGACATTCGGCAGATCAAGGTTGGCCAGCACGGTTTGCTGATGAAGAACGGCGCCTACGAGGGCCTTTTGCTTCCGCAGGTGCCGGTGGAAGAAAAATGGGATCGACAGAAGTTCCTGGAAGAAACCTGCGCCAAAGCGGGCATGCGCTCCGGTTGCTGGAAGGATGAGAACACGGACATCTTCATGTTTACCGCGGTGGTATTCGGCGAGAACCGGCCGCCAGCGCTTATGCCCGAGACATCTTTGCCTCCAGGCTCACCCGCGCGGCCAGGAGAGCCGGCGCCAGGTTTACCGCCGCACTGAGCCATGCAGTTTTCCAAAAGCCAAATACGGGGATGAGATAACTGCTCAACAAAAGCGCGCCCGCGCATCCGCCCAGTAGATCGATGGCATAGAGTGTACCCAGCCGTGATCGACCGCTGCCGTCATTGTTATTGTCATAGTCATCAAGGTAGATCTCCGTTGCGATAGGAAATTGATAGCCTCCTAGCATTCCGCAGAGAGCAGCCAGTGCAGGAAAGACAAACTGCGCCGCCAACCAGGTTGTCACCGTCCCAGAAATCTTCGATAGCAGGCTGACCACAAATATCAGCGCAGGACCGGAAAGGGTGAGCACGAACTGCGTAGTTGCAATCGTGCGGTAGGGTGGACTTGCGCTGGAATGAATGCGGCGGATGCCCAGCCAACTTCCGAAGGCAATGCCTGCCATGCACATGGCGATGAGGATCGTGAGCTGGTGGTAAACGTAACCGTAGATGGACTGGAATGCGAGCAGCAGGAAGATCTGCAGAGCCATCAGCGTGAAGCCGGTCGCAGCCATGCAGCACGCTGCGGCGGAACGGGCGCGTCTCTCGCGAGCGGGCACAAACGCCAGAAGAACCGCCACAAACAACAAGATAACGAGGACCGCATCGATGACGCCGGTGAAAGCGATGTGCGCGGCGGCCCGGAACCAGCGGGAATAGCCCAACTTGAACTGCGAACTCCATAGCACAACGTCGAAGTAATAGGCAATCGGCTCGAAATCGCGATTGACGGGCGTCGAGGCCAGCGGCCGCAGCTGCTCGCGAACCTGCTCCATGCGATCGGGCATCATGCGGAATGGGATGAAGTATTCCCGAACATACTGCGTCTTCAGATTCCGCTCCTGCAATCTTGAAATCAGCGTTTGGGGATTGTCCGTGAGAACATCAGGTCGCGTAGCGGCGAAGAAGTGGATGGTTTCGCCTGGGACGGCGACAACGTAAGGGAAGACTTGCCGCAGGGTGTGGTGAATGCAGCGCAGGAATTCCGCCAGGTCGGGGCTGATGTAATCCTCCGACGAGCGCAGTTGCAAGGCGAGCAGTCCGCCGGGCGCGAGGTGACCGCGAGCGGAACGAAAGAACTCGGCCGTGTAGAACCGGTTCATTTGTGCGGTCTGCGGGTCGGGCACATTAAGAATGATCACGTCGAATGTGTCGCCAGCAGTCTTGAGATAGTTCTGGAGAAAGTACCGGCCATCCGCGTAGTGCACGTGCACGCGAGGATCCGACACAATCGGAGCGGACTGCACGGGGAAGAACTGCCGCGCCATGTCGATGAGCGCGGGATCCAGCTCAACGTAGTCGATCCGCTCGACGGTGGGATGCTTCAGCGCTTGGGCGATGCTGCCGTTCACGCCGCCGCCGATCAGCAGAATCCGCCTCGGCGCCGGGTGCTCGAGCAGCGCGTAGTGAACCGCCTCTTCGGCGGCGTTCTCGTCCGGCGCGTTGGCCAGGATCACGCCGTTGTCATAGATGCTGCGGATGTTGCCGGTCGCCGTATTGCCGCTTTCATTGCCGGTCTCGTTGCCAGTTTCAATGACCGCCAGGTTGCCGTAAATCGAGTCGCGCGATCCCACCAGGCGGAATCCCCGCCACAGGCGCGCCTGCGCGGACCTGTCCAACAACGGCGCAACATATACAAGGAGAGCGATTGCAACGAGAACGATCGCGAGAAGCGCCGCTGCAACCGTCACCGCCCCAAGCTGCTTGCGGCTCATCCGGAACCACAAGACGGCTGCCATACACAGGTTCAGGAGGACGACGAGGGTCGCGATCTGGAAGGACTCAAGAAAGCGCAGCAACACAATGCTGGCCAGGATCCCTCCGAAGCCGGAACCAGCGGCCTCCAGCAAGTAAGCCGAACTGGTTGCGACGCGAGCGGAGACGGCGCACTCCTGTTCGTACATCCGGGTCGCAACCACGAAAAGCGACCCCGCGACCACGCAAAACAGGCTCAGACATGCCAGGGATGTAAGCAGCATCGGCACCGGACCAACCAGTTCGCCCGGCACTCTCTGAAAAAAAGATCTGGAAGCGCGCAATGCCCAGATCGTCGGCAGCAGGCTGAGGCCGAGCAGGCATTCGAGCGCGGCGACTGTCCGGCGAGCGATGTTCCCGCCCAGTGCAAAACGGCTGCTCAGGCTGCTGCCGGCGGCGGTCCAGAAGAGCCAGGTGGCCAACATAATTCCCAGCGAAATCTCGTTGCCGTTGAAGACGACGATGAGCTCCCGCATGAGAACGATCTGGCCGATGACCGCGCTGAATCCTATCAGCGTCAGCGCCGCCCTTACGGCAGACGTCGGTTGTTTCGCACACGGCATTGTGACGGACGGCATAGGTGCGGCCACCAGAACGAGATTAGAATTTAGTATTGCGCAAAAGCAAAGAGGTCAAAGCAATATGCCGTTGACCGTGGACAGCATACTCAACCGTCGTGAAGCGTTAATCAAACTGCTCCGCCTGGGAGGAGTCGCTGCCGGAACCGCAGGCCTCGGATATTGGCTCAGCGAACACAGCCAGCGTCCCGAGCCCGAGCTGGCCCTCAATTTGAAGCGCAGTCACGCGGTGGCCGCGGATGCGGCTTTGCCCGAGATGGCGGTCATCCAGGGAGATGATCCCGAACAACTGGCGCGGACTGCCATCGAAGAACTGGGCGGCATCCGTCGCTTCGTCTCCCGCACTGACATCGTGTTGGTGAAGCCGAACATCGGCTGGGACCGCACTCCAGAACAGGCGGCTAACACCAATCCGAAGATCGTCGCAGAGATCGTCCGGCAGTGCTGGAACGCAGGGGCGAAGCGGGTCATCGTGACAGACGTGAGTTGTAACGACCCGCGCCGGTGTTTTCAGAGGTCGGGCATTGCCGAGGCATCGCGGCGCGAAGGCGCCGATGTGATCCTGCCCGATCCCGCCAGATTCAAAGATGTAGATCTGCAGGGCGAGGTTCTGCGGGACTGGCCGGTTTTCGATCCCTTCCTGGGTGCCGACAAGATCATTAACGTCCCGATCGCCAAACACCACAGCCTGACCGGCACGACTCTGGGGATGAAGAACTGGTACGGCATCCTGGGCGGCCCACGCCATCAGTTGCACCAGAAGATCCACGAAAGCCTGGTGGACCTCGCTGATTTCATGCGTCCAACTCTTACCCTCATCGATTGCTATCGCGTACTCATCCGGAACGGCCCAACGGGAGGCAACCTTGACGATGTCCTTTTGAAAAAGACGCTGGTGGCCGGAACCGATCCGGTGGCGCTCGACGCTTATGTGGCGAAGGCGTACTGGAATCTGGACGTTTCGTCGCTGCCCTATTTGAAAATGGCGTCCCAGCGCGGTTTGGGAACCTATGAATTCGGGAAGATCCGGACACGCGTAAAAAGCAGTGCGTGAGAAAGAAAGAAAAAGATAGTATCCAGTACTTAGTTCCCAGTATCCAGTAGGCGGATGGCGATGGAATGGAGTGTCAAACCGCGCGTCTACATGCGAAACTGGGCGCATGAAAGTCATCGCTGTGATTCCGGCGCGACTGGCTTCGACGCGCCTTCCCCGCAAGATGCTGCGCGAGATCGCTGGCGTTCCGTTGCTGGCTTGGGTGTATCAGGGAGTGCGGCGGTGTTCGTCGGTCGATCAAGTGATTGTCGCGACGGATTCGGATGAAATCATGCGGTTCTGCGAAGAGCAAGGCTTTGTCGCGCGCATGACTTCGGCGGCGCATCGGTCGGGCACCGAGCGGGTCCATGAGATCTCAAACGCGATTTCGGCGGATGTTTACTTAAATGTTCAGGGCGATGAGCCGCTGACTCGGCCGGAGCATATCGAGTGCTTGATCGCGGTGATGCGAGGAGCGGGAGTCGAGGTGGGGACGCTGAAGACGCCGGCTGCGGAGGTTGACATCAACAATCCGAGCGCGGTGAAGGTGGTGACGGATAGCGTGGGGCGGGCGCTGTATTTTTCGCGGGCTACAATTCCGCATGATCGCGATGGCATACGTCCGCGATACTACAAACATCTTGGGTTCTATGGCTATCGCAAGGACACGCTGGACAAGTTCGTGCGCTGGCCGGAGTCGTCACTTGAGCGCAGCGAGCGACTGGAGCAGTTGCGCTTTCTGGAGAACGGGGTTCCGATTTACGTAGGGGAAACGCCGTTCGACACCGTGGGCGTGGATACAGAGGAGGATGTTCGGAGAGTCGAAGAGATTCTGGCGAAGAATGTGTAATTGTGTAATCGGGTAATTTGGTAATTTGAAAATGAGATCAAGGCCGAGACGGCGAGCGTGCCACGGGATCGGTTTCAAATTACCAAATTACAAATTACTCAATTACCAATTTTCCCTGCGACTTCGCCCAGGCTTCGGCGGCAGCGACTCGCTTGGTGATGGCAGGGTGCGAGTGGAGCAACCACTCGACCCAGCGGGCGGGCGTTTTTTCGGCGAGATTCTGCTCGGCCAATTTATTCATCGAGGAAATGAAGGGCTCGACGCTGGCCACGGACTCGAAGCAATAGCGGTCGGCCTGGCGCTCGTTGAAGCGCGAGTAGGCGTTGAGCGCGGGCATCAGCAAAAACGAGAGCACCGCCGAGACCAGGATCAGCAACGGCAGATTGGCGAAATCGTGCATGGTCTCGAACATGTTGCGGCGCTCCACGGCGTAGCGCAGGACTTCGTTGGCCAGCCAGAAGCCGAAGAACGTGATCCCCGCCTGCACGAAAATACTTTTCAGAATGTGGCGGTGGACGTGATGCCCGAGTTCGTGCGCGAGTACGGCTTCAATTTCGTCCTCGGAATAGTTGTCGAGTAGGGTATCGGCGAGAATGATGCGGCGGGTCGCGCCGAGTCCGGTCAGCGCGGCGTTGGCCTTTTTGCTTTTCTCGGAAAGATGCCACTTATAGACTCCGCGAATGTGCGTGCCGGCGCGTTCGCTCAGAACAATCAGGCGGCGCTTGAGCTCTTCGTTTTGCAACGGCTCGAATTTATAAAAAATTGGAAAAAGCACAACCGGCGCGAGTTGCGCGAGCAGTACAAAAAGTCCGAGGAAAACCACCCATGCGATCACCCACCAGTGCTGCGGGGTCTGGCGCATCAGCATGTAGAGCAGTTCGACCACGATCGTGGCCATGACCAAGCCGATCAGAAAGCTCTTGCATTCGTCCCAGAGCCAGGAGCGGAGTCTCTGGTTGGAAAGGTTATAGCGGTGCTCGATCCGGAAACCACAGTATTCGAGGGGAGTTCCCAGCACTTTGCTGATCAGCATCAGCATCAGGACATAAAGGAAAACGGCGAACGAATAATTCTGCGAAGCGCCACGCTCCGCCAGATCGCGGAGCGTCCCGGTCCAGCCGGTGGCCAGGAGCACAATGAGCAACCCCAAACCGATCGCGAAATCGGCGACGCCCAACCACCGCTTGATGCGGTTGTAGCGGCGCGATTCCGGAGAATCGGCGAGAACGGGTGTGGTTTCCTTGGCGTCAACCATGCTGAGGTGTTGTTACTATCCTATCGTGTTCGGCGGCTGCGCAGAACGCGAAAGCGCCGGAAAACGCTAGCTCTCAGCTCTCAGCTGTCAGCTCTCAGCCTTCAGTTTTTTTACCCTTGGCTCGTCGCTTCGGAGCCTTCAATCAAGAACGACGGATTGAAAAAATCCACGGTCAAGACTGCCGCACGAATCGCTCGCCGGTTTCAAGAATTTCCTCAACTAGCTCTGGCGTTGGCGCTTCAACATAGCAACGCAGCATATTCTCGGTACCGGAGGCCCGAAACAATACCCAGGCGTCGGCGCCGTTGCCGCGCTGGGGAGCGTCGAGGAAGAACTTCACACCGTCGCGATTCTCCTTGCGCAGGATGGAATATGCGCCGAGCTTCGTGGTCTGCGGATCGGCGGCGCGGCGGATGGCGCTGTCCTTGATCTCGTCGGAAATGTGCAGATCGCGCCGGCCGTAGTAGTGTGCGCCGAATTCACGCTGCAGGTCGGCGACCAACTCGCCGAGCGGCTTCCTTTCTTCCGCCATGACATTTGCCAGCAGGAGCGCGTTGAGAATGCCATCGCGTTCCGGGAGAAAGCGGCCGTATCCGATGCCGCCCGATTCTTCTCCGCCGATCAGAATTTCATGCTCCATCATGAGGTCGGCAATGTACTTGAAACCGATCGAGGTCTCGCGCAGCCGGCGACTAAATTTGGCGGCGATGCGGTCGATCATGCCGCTGGTGTTGAACGCGCGCACCACATCGCCCGGCCACTTCTTGTACACCAGCAACCAGTTCAGCAGAACGGCAAAGCACTTGTGCGAATCGACGAAGCTCCCATCTTCTGCCACAGCACCGATGCGGTCGGCATCGCCGTCAGTTGCCAGACCGGCGTGGCATTTTTCTTTCACTACGGTTTCCTGCAGCAGCGCCACGTGCGGCAGAATCGGTTCGGGATTGATGCCCGGGAATAGCGGGTTCACTTCCTGGCGGATCGCGACATAGCGGATGCCGTGCGCGTCAAATATTTTCGGAAGAACTCCGCGGCCGGAACCGTACATGGAGTCGATGGCAAACTTGAAATTCGCGCGGCGAATCAGGTCGAGATCGGCGAACTGCGAAACGGCTTCGACGTAGGAGTGCTTCAGATCCACTTCTTCGATCTTCGCGGGTGCCCCACTCATTAGCGTTGTGTGCGAATGAGTGGGCGCGCGGCCGCTGGGCATCGCTCCGGCTGCCAGTTCGTCTTCGATGGCCTTCATGATCGCGGGCGTGGCCGAGCCTCCAAACTTGGCTTTGAACTTCACGCCATTCCAATTCCACGGATTGTGGCTCGAGGTGACCATGACGCCGCCCGCCGCGCCCAGCTTTTTGACGTTGTAGGAAACCGCAGGGGTGGGCACGTAGTCGTTAGCAAGCAGCACGGGAACGCCCGCGTCGGCGATCACTTGAGCGACGGCACGAGCGGCGCGGTCCGACAGGAAGCGCGTGTCATATCCGATAATGACACCGCGAGCGGGATCTTCGTGCTTGAGGACGTAAGATGCAATGGCGCCCGCGACCCGCCGCACATTGTCGAAAGTGAAGTCGTCGGCAATGAGGCCGCGCCAGCCGTCGGTACCGAATTTGATTTGGGTCATGGAGGTCGTTGGTCATCAGTCGTTGGTCGTTCGCGGTTGGTCGTTCGCTCTACGCTGTTCGTCGTTCGCAAATGCAGATCCCTCACTTCGTTCGGGAGGACAATTCAAAAGAGCGTTGCGAACGACTAACGACCAGCGACTGCCTCTTCACACTAGTTTCCGCAGTTTCTTCTCATCCAGATGCTTCACCACTTTGCCGACATCCTGTGACTGGTCGAGCGTGGTGACGAGCAGCGCGTCTTCGGTCTCGACAATCACTAGGTTGCTCACGCCGACCAGAGCGACAAACTTTCCGGGAGCGTGAACGTAATTATTCTTTGCATTCAGGGCAAAACTGCCCGACGCCGAGACCAGGCTTCCGTCGCCAGGTTTCGCTTTCGCCGCTTGGTGCTCGTGCAGCGCGGCCCAGGAGCCGAGGTCGTTCCATCCGAAGTCGGAGGGCAGACAGAAGATGCGCGACTGGGCTTCTCCCTTGGCCGAGCGGGGTTCGAGAACCGCATAGTCGATGCCGATGTTTTTGCACTTCGGGTAGAGCTTTCGAAAAGTTTCCGCGAACTTGCGCGTGCCATAGGCGGCGGCAATCTTTTCGAGGAGCGGAGCGGTGTTCGGAAGATGCTCGCGCAGCGCGTTGGCGAGCGTGTCGGCTCGCCAGAGAAACATGCCGCTGTTCCAGAAGTAGTTGCCTGACTGGAGAAACTGGCGGGCTTTGGCGAGCTTCGGTTTTTCGGTGAAGCGGCGCACGCGCAGGGGGCCATCATGACCGGGAGCTCCCGACTCAATGTATCCGTAGCCGGTTTCGGGGCGAGTCGGGCGGATGCCGAGCACAACGATGTTGTCTCCCGCGGCGGCTATTTCGATTCCACGGCTGAGAGTAGCGCGATATTGAGCAGGGTCGGCGATGACGTGATCGGAGGGAAACAGACCGAGCACTGCATCAGGGTCGTGACGAAGCAAAAGAAACGCCGCTAAACCAATCGCGGGCGCTGTGTTGCGGCCGCAGGGCTCGGCAATGATCTGCTTCGGAGGAAGTTTTGGAAGCTGACGCAGGATGGCGGGGCGCAGGTCGTCGTTGGTGATGATCCAGAAGCGGCTCCGCCCGGCCATGGGTGCGAGGCGCGCGACGGTCTGCTGGATCATGGTCTGCTTGCCATCGAGCGCGAGCAATTGCTTGGCGCGGCGCTTGCGGCTTAGCGGCCAGAAGCGCGTGCCTCGGCCGCCAGCGAGGATTACTGGATAGAAGTGCGGGGTTTTGGCCACAGTGTTGAATCTAGATTGTAGATTTTGAATGGAATATTGGAAAGCGCCGGGATCGCCAGGTAACTGGCTGGTTGAACCTTTTGTGATCTAGTCGGCACGCTCACAGCCTGTTACGCTGGAGCGGTTCGGGTATCTTGACTTGGATACAATTGCGGCACGGACGAGTGGGCGGCGAACAATCTTGGCCTTCTTAGGTGCGCCTCTAGTCGTTCCGTTTGTATTCTACATACCTTTTCCAGGAGAAGAGAGCGTAGGCACGGCTCACTTTTCCTGGTTAGCTCTATTGAGTCCTCTCATGTTTGCCCCCTATGCTCTGGCAATTTCATATATTGCCGAATTCCTGTTGGGGGTCCCTGCCTGGGTGGTCTTCCGACGTTACGGCGTTCGTTCGCTGCCTGCATTCGCGGCCGCCGGTGCGTTTATGGGATGGCTCGTCAACTTAGGGATGCAAGCTCCAACGGGAAATCTGGCGACGAAGCCTTTAACGGTCCTGTTCAACCCCTTCGACGACCCCTACATTTCCATTTGTATTGTGGCAGGGGCCTGCTCTGCAGCTTTGTTCCGAATCATCTTTTTTTGGGGCAGCAAAGGCGCTAAAGATCCAAAGTAGCGAGCTTCCGATTGCCGAATTCTGGTTTACAGCCTCGTCTTCGGCTCAGGCACGGATCCACTCGGCACGTAGGCTTTCAAGAACTCGATCGTCCACTGCGGACGCACCGTGAAACCTTGTAGGGCTGCGGGAATCACGACTGCGTCGCCCTTGGCCAGCGTCACCGGGTCGCGGCCCTGCGCCTCTACAACGCCGCAGCCTTCTACCGCTACCAGGATCTGCACGGAAGTTTTCCTGGACTCATCTTCCTCGGACGCGATGGTCGAGAAATCCTGCGGCGCTTTCAATTCGAACAAGTCCACCGCGAAGTAAGGCGCAGCGATCATGCAAGAGCGCCGGTTTTTGCCGCCATTGATGGCAACGGGCGCGGGGCGAATCACTTTGCCGGAGGCAGTACGCTCTTTGACTGCGCCAAGACCTTGCTCTAGATGCAGCGGGCGCGGGCGTCCGTAGTCGTAGAGACGATAGGTGGTGTCGGACTGCTGCTGCGTTTCCACTATGACGGAGCCCGGTCCCAGCGTATGCACCGTGCCACCGGCCACGTAAATCATCTCGCCCTGATAAACATTGATCCAGTTGAGCAACTCTTCCGCGCGCTTGTCATGGATGGCTTGCTCGAATTGAGCCACAGTAACGCCGGGCTTCAAGTCCAGGGCGATCTGCGATCCAGGCTTGGCATGGGCCACGTACCAGCATTCGGTTTTGCCGCAGGGCTCGCCGAAGCTCTGAGCGGTTTCGTCGTCGGGGTGCACCTGGACGGAGAGCTTTTCCTCGGGAAACAGAAACTTCAGAAGCAACGGAAAGCGCTGCGGGTCGCACGCGGCGGTGCCCACGAGTTCAGAGCCGAATTCTTTGCTCAGGTCTGACAGAGATCGTTTCGCCAGCGGACCGTTTGCAACCACGCAGTTGTCGCCGGTGAGCCATGCTTCGCCGATTCTCTCGTTGAATTTGTGATTAGGATAGATCGCGGAAAGGTCAAGCGTGCCCCACGGGCGCGGGTCGAAGGCAGGCGACATCAGAAATGGGTAGAGTTGGCTCATGGCGAGCGAGTTGTAGCCGCCGAGCAGTTCCTCGGGTGCTCGGTCGATTGTCTTTCAGAATGGTAACCTAGGGGCACGATTTGAAGGTCCTCCGATGGCTGGGTATGAAGCGGAGTGGAAAAACTACCGACGAATTAGGAACCAGTGGATTCTGGTCTTTCTAGGATATGTGCCTGTCGTCGGAGCTGTCGGTTTCTTGTCAATAAAGTTATTGCACACGGCAACCCCTGCATTCGTGATTGCGTTTCTTTGGGCGGTATTGTTCCTTTTCACCGGAGCCCGCGTCCAGCTATGGCGATGCCCGCGCTGCGGAGAATGGTTTTCTGCAAAGTGGTGGTACAACAAGAGCTTTCTTGCCAGGCGCTGTGTGCATTGCGGACTGCCGAAGTATGGGTAAGCTTGCCGCCGCGCGAGTAATGCAGAGGTCCTTCGCTTCGCTCAGGATGACAAATTGTTATCGGCGGCAGATTCTACGAACCTTCCAGCTTTTGGAAGGCTGCGCTTACTTCTTCACCGGGGGTTTTCTTTGCTTCGCCGTCGATTTCCAGCAACAGGGGCGGCTTTTGCGGGGCGGTGCGCAGCAATTCCATGGTCTGTTTCCAGCCGATCGATCCGTTGCCCGGCCAGAAATGCGAGTCTTTGTCTTTGTTGTTGTCGTGCACGTGGGTCGAACAGATGTGGTTCTTCAGCGTGGCGAAAGCTTCGGGGATGCCCTTCATCATGTGCGCGTGGCCGCAATCGAAGCAGACGCCGATGTCGTCGAAATGCATGGTCTTGATGAACTCGACGAGGCGCTCGGGAGTGGAAAGTTCGTTGGGAATATTTTCCACGAGCACTCTTACGCCGAGCGGCTTGGCGAAGGCGCGCAGATGCTCGACGCAGGTCATGGCGGCTTCGAATTTCTTTTCGTCGAAGGCTTCGTTGGGATTGCCGATGTGCTGGACGAGAAAGCGGAACGGGATGTGCTCGGCGATTTCGAGGGAGCGTTTGATTTCGTCCATAGCATCGATGCGTCCGGCGCGGTCGGTGGAGGCGATGTTGACGGGCGGCGAACCGGTGCGTCCCCACTCGTAGTCGGAGTACAGAGGCGCGTGGACGGAATTGAGTGGAGTGCCGGTGGAGCGGAACCAGTCGGCAATTTCGCGGACATGCTGCTTGCGATTGGCGTAATCGAAGTGCTGGCGGGCGGCGAAGATTTCAATCGTCTGGGTTCCCGCCTTGACCAGCTCGTCAAGCAAGCCCGGATGGAGTCGTTCCTTTACATAGACGTACGTCGATACAGCCCTCAGCATCAGTAACCCACCGCCTTCCCGTTGTTGCGTCCGTCGCTGGCGCCGAGGCGCTCGCCGGTTTTGGGGTCAATCATAATGCACTCGCCATCTCCCCAAAAATGCTCGACGTTCAGCTTGTGTCCTTTGGAACGCAGAAGATTCATTGTATCGGGAGAGAGGCGGTCTTCGACGAGAATCTGGTCGGGGAGCCACTGATGATGAAACCTGGGCGCGTCGACCGCTTCCTCGATATCGAGCGAGAAATCCACGACGCCGATGAGGATATTGGCGACAGTGGTGATGATGGTGGGGCCGCCAGGCGAGCCGAGAACCAGAAAGAGCTTGCCGTCTTTGAGCGCATCCTTTCTGAGGACAATGGTCGGCGTCATTGCGGAGAGCGGCCGCTTGCCCGGGCCGATGGCGTTGGCGGGGCCCTGGATGAGTCCGTAGATGTTGGGGACGCCTTGCTTGGCGGCAAAGTCGTCCATTTCGTCGTTGAGCAGGAAGCCCAGACCTTCGGCGGTGACGCGGGAACCGAAGGCGTCATTGAGCGTGGTGGTTACGGAAACGGCGTTGCCTTCGGCATCGACTACGGAATAGTGGGTGGTGTTTTCCGGTTCGCGAATGGCTACAGCTGTAGAGCGCGACTGGGCTACGCGCTCCAGTTCACTGAAGATCGACGGCCGTTTCAGGTCTGTACTCACGCTGGCATGGTTGGGGTCGATGGAGTCGCGCCATGCGGCGGCGTACTTTTTGTCGATGAGCTGCGCGACCGGAACTTCGGTGAAGTCGGGATCGCCCATGAAATCGGCGCGATCATAGAAGGCGCGACGGAACGCTTCGGCCTCGAGGTGGATGTCGTCGGCGGAACGGTTGCCGGATTTCGCGAGGTCGTAGCCTTCAAGAATATTGAGGATTTCAACGAGCGCTACTCCGCCGGAAGATGGCGGCGGAGCGCTGATGATGTCGTAGCCGCGATAGGAGCCGCGAATGGGCTCGCGTTCTTTGACTTCGTAGGCGGCGAGGTCGGCGGCGGTGACCAAGCCTCCGCCTTTGTGGATGGCCGCAGCCAGCTCGCGAGCCATGGCACCGTGATAGAACGTATCGGGATCCTTGGCGAGGCGTTCCAGGGTGCGGGCGAGTTCGGGCTGCTTGCACAGTTCGCCGGGCCGGTAGTGGTTTCCGTCGCGCAGAAAAATGCGTTTGGATTCGGGAAACTGGGCGAGGTACTCATCGTCTTTCAGAGCTTGCGCGTCCTCGTAGGCGAGGGGAAAGCCATCGCGGGCGAACTTGATGGCGGGAGCCATTGTTTCTATCGATAGCTTGCCGTATTGTTTTTCCGCGTAGACGAGGCCGGCCACGGAACCGGGGACGCCGATGGATTTGTATCCGACGACGCTGGAGTCTCTGCTGGACTCTGGGATGACGTTGCCCTGGGCGTCGAGATACATGTTTGCGGTGGCGGCGGCGGGAGCTTTTTCGCGGAAGTCGATGAAGTGAGTTTCCCCGGTGGCGTTGCGGAGAAGAAGGAAGCCGCCACGGCCGAGGTTTCCGGCCTGGGGATGGACGACGGCGAGCGCGAAGCCGGTGGCGACGGCAGCATCGATAGCGTTGCCACCAGAGCGCAGCATCTCGACGCCGGCGCGCGAGGCGAGCTCGTGGACGCTGGCGACGATGGCGTGCGGACCGTGCGTGGGGCGCAGAGGCGCCGCGACGGTCGAGGCGAGTAGAGCGCACAGAGTGCAGAGGATCAAGAAACGTACGTTGAATGCGCATGGATTGGGCGAACGTACGAGGCTAGCCCACGGGGTTGCAGGGAGTCAAACCGGGTTCGCCGCCGAGGCGC
>CAWCRQ010000107.1:0-12412 GCA_963797885.1 uncultured Acidobacteriaceae bacterium
CCGGGTCACAGATCCAAGCGCTGGGAACATTTGGCTGTTTTCGGCGGACACGCTCAGCAAAGTCCCCAACCTGTATGAGAACGTGGAGGCTCACCAGGTCGAAAACAAGCTCCCGCAGAGCCTGGTGCGAAATGTTTTTCTGGGGATGCCGCTCTGGCAGTGGCTAGCGCTTTTCATTGCGATTCCGGCAGCGTTCGCGATCGGATGGGCGATGGTTTTGCTGCTGGCCATTCCGCGCCGGCTTTGGCTCAAGTTCAGAAATCGTCCCGACCTGCATTCTTACAGCCGCCTGTCCGAGCCATTGCTGGTCTCCTTCAGCGCGCTTGCTCATCGCGTAATTGCCGCCTACCTCGGCCTGCCGCTGCTGCCACGTGTTTATTACTATCGGACCATCGGTGTGCTGTTCAGCATCGGCTTCTTCTGGTTTCTGCTCCGCTTCACCGGCCTAACCATGCAGCGCCTGCGTATGCATGCCATAAGCGGGGGGCGCATCGGCACGGGAACCCTGATGGTGCTGGCCGAGCGGCTGCTCACAGCACTGGTGGTGGTGATCGCCACCCTGGCCATATTCGGCATCCTGGGCTTCAACCTGACCACCTTGCTCGCCGGCCTCGGCATAGGCGGCCTGGCTATCGCCTTCGCTGCGCAGAAGACACTCGAAAATCTTTTTGGCGGAATTTCCGTTCTGGCCGACGAAGTCATCCGCGTCGGCGACTACTGCCGCTTCGGCGACCGCACCGGAACCGTAGAAGACATCAGCCTACGCTCTACTCGCGTTCGCACCGACGCACGCACCGAGCTCTCCATTCCCAATGGCGCACTCGCCACCATGAGCATCGAAAATTTCACCCGTCGCGACAAAATTCTGTTCAATCCGGCGCTCGCGATCAGGTATGAGACCACGGGGGACCAATTACGCTATCTGCTGGCTGAAACCCGCCGGATGTTGTACGAACACCCGAAAGTCGAAAGTGACAGCGCAAGCATCCGCTTCGCCAATTTCGACAACAGCGCCTTGCGCCTTGAGATTTTCAGTTACGTGCTCACCCGCGATGCCAACGAATTCAACGCGATCCGCGAAGACCTGTTGTTGCGGATCATGAGTATCGTCGAGAAATCGGGCAGCGCTTTCGCCTTCCCTTCGCAGACCATGTACTTTTCGCGCGATTCCGGCGTCGACAAGGAGAAAGCGGGCGCCGCTGAGCAGCAGGTCCAGCAATGGCGAGACCAGCACAAGCTGCCCTTCCCTGATTTTGCGCCCGCCGACAAGTCGGCCTTTCGGGGTTCGATTGCCTATCCTGAGCCTGAGTCGGCGACCGGAGGAAACCAGCGGCCTCTATGAAACTATAGGGTCGATATTCAGCTGCTTCCAAATCTTTTACAGCGCGGTGTTGCCGCGTTCCTCGTTGCGAATCCGGATGGCATCGTCAATTCGCGAGAGGAAAATCTTGCCGTCGCCGATCTTGCCGGTGCGAGCCGAGGCAATGATGGCCTGCACGGCTTTCTCCACTATGTCATCGGCCAGCACCATCTCGAGTTTCACCTTGGGGATCAAGTCCACGGTATACTCGCGCCCCCGGTAGAATTCGGTGTGTCCTTTCTGACGGCCATGCCCTCTGGCTTCGAAAACGGTCATGCCTTCGACGCCAATCTCGTGCAGAGAGTCTTTCACGGCATCCAGCTTTGAGACCTGAATAATCGCTTCTATTTTCGTCATTTTCGTCCGTTTTTGTGACCGCATCGTTATGACTGTAGCGCCGCCGTCCCGGCGCTACAATTCACCAGCCTGCGGCAAACATCTCGCGGTCACGGTACTAGGGCTGCTTATAACTACTCTGGCGCTTCCCAGTTATAACCTTCCTCGCCGTGCTGGGAGAGATCAAGGCCCTGGATTTCATCGTCTTCTTTCACTCGCAGCCCGATTGTAAGATCGACGACCTTCAGGATCACTAAGGTCCCCACGATGGCCAGGCCCCAGGCAATTACTACGCCGGCTAACTGGTTGAGCAACTGATGGGCGTTGCCCTCCAGCAATCCCGATGCGAGTGTGTTGCCCTGTGCATCCTTGAAGATGGGATTCACGGCGCTGGAAGCGAAGACCCCGGTCAGCAGAGCGCCGAGCGTGCCGCCCGCACCGTGGACGCCGAAAGCATCGAGCGAGTCGTCATAGCCGAAGCGCATCTTGACCTTGGCCACCATGAAGTAGAAGCCCACTCCCGCCAGCAACCCGATGACAATCGCCGACATCGGCGACACGAAACCCGCGGCCGGTGTAATGGCAACCAATCCCGCCACCGCTCCCGAGATGGCGCCCAGAGCACTGGGTTTTCCGTTCCGCAACCACTCTGCGCCACTCCAACCGAGAGCGGCGGACGCGGCGCCAAAATGGGTGGCGACGAAAGCGCTGGTCGCCAGACTTCCCGCCGACAATGCGCTCCCAGCGTTGAATCCAAACCATCCCACCCACAGCAGACAGGCGCCAATAAAGCTCAGCACCACACTGTGGGGAGTAATGTTCTGCTTGGGATATCCAAGACGACGGCCCAGGTACAGGGCGCAGACCAAGGCCGATACGCCCGAGGTCACGTGAACCACCGTGCCGCCGGCAAAATCCAGAGTCGGGAAGCGCCCGCCCAGCGCGGCATTCAAGAAGCCGCCCTTGCCCCAGACCATGTGGGCCATCGGGGCATAGACGGTTAGCGACCAGAGAATCATGAACAGGGTCATGGCGCTGAACTTCATTCTTTCCGCGAAGGCTCCGGTGATAAGCGCCGGCGTGATGATGGCAAACATCAACTGGTAAATCATGTATGTCTGCAGGGGGATGGTCGCGGCGTAGTCGGAATCGGGTTGCGCGCCCACACCGCGCAAAAATACGTTGTGCAGCCCGCCAATAAAGCTGTTGCCCGAACCAAAAGCGAGGCTGAACTCAACCAGAGCCCAGAGCAGCGTCACGATTGCCATTAGGGCGAAGCTTTGCAGCATAGTCGACAGGACGTTCTTCTTGCGTACCAAGCCGCCGTAGAACAAGGCCAAGCCGGGGCCCGTCATCATGAGGACCAGGGCGGAACTGGTCAGCATCCAGGCGTTATCGCCGGAACTTTTGGCATCGGCCACGGCCTGCTCGAGTTTTGCGATTCGTTCCGATTGGGCGTCGCTTGCCGCCTTCGCGCCGCTGGGGTTCGGGCTCGCGCTGGAAGTCTGCGCCAGCGCGCCGAGGGGAAACAGGCTTACCATCGCCAGCAAGAGGCAAACCGTCAGGGACTTTCGCATTGTGACCTGTTGACTCCTTAACTTCACCGAATGAGTGCGTGATAACGCTAATCGTTGGGTGCGGCTTAAGTAAATCAGAATTATTTATTCGTGCTATCGCAAATTTTTATACTCGAGAGATCCCCCCTCAAGGCATCGTAGCGAAAAGCCCCGCTTCTCCGGCATCACCCTTCGCGCCCTTGGCGGCAAGCGAGGTCCGAGCTTATGCTGAAAGCAGATCCGAAAGGCTCAGGTTTCGTTTGCCAATGATTTCGCTTCGCTTCTACACACTGGCGCTGGGCACGATTGGCGTGGCTGTCGCCAGCTATGCCCTGCTGCGCCGCAAACCCAAACTCGCGAACCAGGCCGAACTCGAACGCCGCACCTGGCTGAATACGGTCGGGCGCATCACCGATGGCACGGTGATTGATGTCCAGGAAATCACGAGCGCCGCGAACCGCCCCTCCACCATGCTGATTTATCAATATGACGTAGCCGGCGTTTCCTATGAGGCCTCACAGGATGTCACCTATCTGCGCCAGTGGATCAATCTACATTCCTGCCGGCTCGGCCTGCCGACCTCAGTGAAGTACGATTCTCGCAATCCGGGAAATTCCATGGTGATTGCCGAAGGCTGGATGGGGTTGAGACAGTGAAAGCAGAGCTCGATGTCGGCGCGAGCCCAGTCGGCGGCGTTACTGTCGCTAACTCGATCAAGTGAGAATGGCGCAAATGAACGAAGAGGTGATGGCTTGCCTAGTGGGGGGAACATCCGCGATTGCAGCCGGGTTCCTGATGATAGTGACCTCTTTGAATCCCCAAAGGAATTTCGTAACGAGGTTTCTCTTTCGGATAAATACCTTCTTGCCCCGAGTCGGTTCGATTTCCGATGAAAAATGGGTTTTGATCAACGGAGTCGCTGTGCTGCTGGTCGGCCTTATATTCCTTTCACGTGCTATATATTTGCTTTACGTGCTGCACTTGGCCACGTAATCACAGTTTCCCGGCTGCGGCCAGAACCATGTAGAGAATTTGTGCGGCCGCCAGCCCGATCCAGATTCGCTGACGAATGCGCGAACGGCGTATGTCGCGCAGCAAGTCGCCGGTGGTGAGTGGGGTAGGCGGAGCTTCCCGCTCCGCCGGCAACGCCACCGGTTGCAGATTGACTGGTCTCACCGCATCGGCCGCCTTCGGCTTGTCGGGATAAAACACCTTCGGCGTGTCCACGACTTCCGACCACAACGGCAGCAGGATCCAGGATTTTGGAATGATGTCCAGAATCGGTTTGGCCGTCAGTTGGAGGGCCGGCTGCGTTTCCGGCGCGACCCGATCGGCCAAATTCCTCAGCAGCGATCCCCACCAGAAGTGGCTGAGTTGATCGGTGATAAGTTCGCCGACATCGACCGGCCGCGATTCAAGTTCGAGCGGCGGCAGGGTATCGGGCGAAATCACGTCTCCAATGTTGGTGAACACGGTGCGAAACCAGGGCAGGCGCAGGCGATCCCCGAGCAACAGGCCGACGTCCAACGGGCGTGAAGTGAGCTCGAGCGGCGGTAATTTTTCCGGGGCAAAGGTATCGCGAAGATTGCCGACCAGCGACCTCCAGAGCGGCTGCGTCAGGCTCGGCGGCGGGAGCAAATCCAGTGGAATATCCGGCTGTGCCGCCGTGGACTGCGGGTCGGGATACCAGGCTTCGGCGGCGTTTGAGCGGTAAGACATGAAGAATTCAGATGACTCCAGCGCGGCTCCGTCAGCGCTCAGCGCGTGTCCGCCAGAAACCCACTATCGATGTTAGATGCTGCGCTGGAATCTGTCACGCACCTTTACGCAGCTTTACGAGCTGCGAAAATGTCGGTTTTCTACCGAGCCCCTAAAGTGTGTGCGTGAGAACTGGTTTTCGAGCAACCCGGTGGAACGAAGCATCGAAGTTCCAGCCCCGGAGGGGCGACCGAGCTTAGCCCAGCGCTTCAGCGCTGGGAAAAGTGGAAGAGATGATTCCAGTCCCGGCGAGCCTGCCCTCAGCGAAGTCGAAGGGACCCAGTTCTCACGCACACTCTAAACGGGCGTCTGGTTTTCCGTAGAGACGCGGATTGCCGAGTCTAACGCAGACGGGGCGAGCCCCGTCTCTACGGCCCCGAAAAGATGCACAATGTGACGCCGCAGCGGCCACTCCCCTCGCCCGAACACTCACTTCCCTTGGTACATGCACTTTGATGCTGTTGAGGGAGGCCATGCCCTGAAGCACAATCCAAAAGGCAGGACTTGGGAGGGGGATCTGCAATGGAGAAGCTGGATTGAGCGACGACGCACAAGCGGCCGCCAAAGCTCAGCGGCGGGTACGGCGTTTCTCCCGCTATGGTTTCGACGCGCGGGTTCAGGTGTCGGTGTTTCGCGAAGGCCGGACGACCGCTTGCTGGGGCCGAACCAGCGAACTCGGCGAGGACGGCATTGGGGCGACCCTTTGCGGTGAGTTGCAAATCGGCGAAGTGGTTTCCCTGGAGTTTCCCATCCCAATCGCGCCTCACGTCATGAAGCTGCGAGCCGCGGTGCGTTATAGCGACGGCCTGCACTGCGGATTCGAGTTTCTGGTCGTGACCGGCGAGCAGAAGCTGATGCTGCGCCAGATCTGCGTCGTTTTGGCGAACGCCTCCTGAGCCTTTCTGCGTTGTCCCGTTAGCCTTCATTACTGGGGTAACTATCAGCGAATAACCTAGCCCGCTTACCATCTCACTATCCCTCAGCGCACACTGGGAAAGGACCGTATGGGTGAGAAAAACGTCCCGGCAGGAACTTCGACCGACCTGCCGCCGGTGAAGGCGCTACAGGACGTTCTTGAGCACGGTGCGTCGCCGATCTTCACTCCGACCTCCGATCCAGTCCCGGCCAGTTCGCCGGCGAACGGCAAAGCCGCCGAAGTCCCGTTCACAGCGGAGAAAGCCTACTTCGAACAGATTATCGAGAACGCGCCGGAGGCGATCAGCATTATCAACCCAGAGTTACGCATTCTGCGTATCAACGGGGAGTTCACCCGCTTGTTCGGCTTTACCGCGGATGAGGCTGCAGGAAAACGGCTCGACGTGCTCATCGTGCCGCCCGATCGCTACGCGGAAACCGCGTGGATCGAGGAGAGCATCAAGACGGAACGCAAACTCACGCTGGAGACGCGGCGCCAGCGAAAAGATGGCTCACTGGTCGAGGTGCTGCTCTCCGCCTCACGCGTGACGGTGAACGGCAAAGCACTTGGAGCGTACGTCTCCTACCGCGACATCACCGAGCAGAAGCGCGCCGAGGAGTTGAATGCCGCCTTGTACGCCATCGCGGCGCGCAGCCAGTCGGCCGAGGATCTGCAACAATTTTTCGCCGCCATTCACAACATCGTCGGCCAGTTGATGAACGCCCGCAACCTTTACATCTCGCTCTACGATCCGCAGTCTCAGTTGTTGAGCTTTCCCTACTTCGTCGATGAACAGGACTCTACCCCCGCCCCCAAGCCTCTGGGTCGCGGCCTGACGGAATATGTTCTGCGAACCGGCGAAACCCTGCTGGCGACACCGAAGGTCTTCGAGGAACTGGTGCGGCGCGGCGAAGCGGAATTGATCGGCGCTCCGTCGGTGGACTGGCTGGGTGTTCCCCTGAAGAGCGGCACGGCCTGTTTTGGAGCGCTGGTCGTCCAGAACTACAGCGAAAACACCCGCTTCGGAGAGCGCGACCGCGAGATTCTGAAATTTGTTTCGCAGCAGTTGGCCGCCGCCATCGAGCACAAGCGCTATGAAGAAGCGCTCCGCCGCTCCGAGGCCCGTTCTCGTTCTCTGATTTTGAGTGCAGCCTTCGGCATTTGCCGCTGCACACTCGGCGGAAGATTCCTGGACGTGAATCCGGCACTCATCACCATGCTCGGGCATGAATCGGTTGAAGATCTTCTCCAACTGAATGCGCGGAGCGAGGTCTTCGTCAATCCGGAGGAATTGGACAGGCTGGCCGAGGACTATCGCTGCACCGGAAGCCGGGATGGGGTGGAAGTGCAGTGGAAACGCAAGGACGGGCGCATCATCATCGTGCGGCTCAGCGGCTGCGCCGCCACTATCAGCGATGAACCCGAGGAAGTATTGGAATTGATCGCCGAAGATATCACCGACCGGCGTCAGCTCGAAGAGCAGCTTCGCCAGGCGCAAAAAATGGACGCCGTGGGCCGCCTCGCCGGCGGCGTCGCCCACGACTTCAACAACCTTTTGATGGTCATTAACGGATACACCGAGGTGTTGCTGGAGCAGTTGGAAAAGGGCAGCGCCATGCACCAGAAGGTCCAGTCCATCCAGCAGGCAGCCGACCGCGCCGCGACCCTCACCCGGCAGTTGCTGGCCTTCAGCCGCAAGCAGTTCCTCGAACTCAAGGTGATCGACGTTAACACCGTCATCGGGGACATGGAGCGCCTGCTGCGGCCCTTGATCGGCGAAAACATCGAATTGGTGACGCGGCTCTCCATGCAAACCGGACACACCCGTGCCGACACCAGCCAGCTCGAGCAGGTCATCATGAACCTGGTCGTCAATGCCAAAGATGCCATGCCCGAAGGCGGCAAGCTCACTTTGCAGAGTTCCGACGTCACCGTGCGCCAAAACTTCAGCGAACACCGTTTTATCCAGCCCGGACGCTACGCCGTGATCTCGGTTACCGATACCGGCCAAGGCATGGACAAGGAAACCCAGTCCCGCATCTTTGAGCCGTTCTTTACCACCAAGGAAAAAGGGAAAGGCACCGGCCTCGGCCTCTCGACCGTCTACGGCATCGTCAAGCAGAGCAATGGATACGTGTTCGCCCAAAGCCAGATCGGAGCAGGCACAACTTTCCACGTTTACTTGCCGCGCGTGGAAGATCCCGCCGAAGAGGTAAGCCCGCCCAAGTCCCAGCAGCACGAAGCAGGCGGCTGCGAAACCGTTTTGCTGGTGGAAGACGAGGAATCCGTGCGCGAACTCGTGCGTCTAACCCTCGCCTCTCGCGGCTACAACGTCCTCGAAGCCGAAAATGGTGAGTGCGGTCTGCGCATCGCCGAGACCTGCAAAGAACCCATCGCTATCCTTATCACCGACGTCGTCATGCCCGGTATCGGCGGGCGTGAACTGGCAAAGAAGCTGCTCGCGCTTCGTCCCGGCATCAGCGTGCTCTATCTTTCGGGCTACACGGAAGATACCGTCATCACCCACGGCGCGCTCGGTCCGGGCACCGCGTTTCTGCAGAAACCCTTCACCCTTCAGAGTCTCGCCGAGAAAGTCCGCGAGGTCCTGCGCTCCCGATCCGCACCGGCGTCCGCCAGCAAGTCAATCGCGAAATCGGCTTCGAACTAGTGGAGAGCCGTTGGTCGTTGGTCGTTGGTCGTTGGCAAACAACTGATCGCAAATGACTAACGACTAACGGCTAACGACTATCGTCCCTGCCCGCAGTCTCGAGCGCTTGCAACTTTTCTTCCCTCCGCGCGTCCTATACTAGATAGTGGGGGTGAATCATGTGTGGTGAACCATGCTAATCGGGAAACCGGCTGCGATTCCGTCATCTGAAATTACTCCCAAAGCGACCTATCTGAACCGGCGCAACTTCCTCGCTGGCGCAGCAATCGCCGGCGCAGCGGCCGTTACCGGTGTCGCCTTCCGTGATCTTGCCGATCTGGTCACTCCGTCGCTCACCGCCCACGCTAACGCCAAGATTGATGGCCTCCAGAAAAGCCCCTTCAGCACGACGGAAAAGGAAACGCCCTACAAGGATGTTACCAACTACAACAATTTCTACGAATTCTCCACCGACAAATACGAGCCTGCCGGCCTGGCAAAGAATTTCAAGACCCGTCCCTGGACGGTGACCATCGACGGCGAGGTCAAGAAAAAGCAGATGCTCGACGTCGACGCAATCATCAAGATGGCTGCTCCAGAAGAGCGCATCTACCGTCATCGCTGTGTCGAGGGCTGGTCGATTGTCGTGCCCTGGGTCGGATTTTCCCTGAGCGAGCTGATCAAGCGCGCCGACCCCCTGCCCAAAGCAAAGTTTGTCGAGTTCACAACCTTGTACGATCCCAAACAAATGCCCGGCCAGCGCACTAACGTATTGCAGTGGCCTTACGTCGAAGGTCTCCGCATGGACGAGGCCATGCATCCGCTCGCCCTGCTCTGTTTCGGTATGTACGGCGAGGAGCTCCCGAATCAAGACGGCGCCCCGCTCCGCATCGTGATTCCATGGAAGTACGGATTCAAAAGCGCCAAGTCAATCGTCCGCATCCGCTTCACCGGCGGCCAGCCCATGAACACCTGGCAGCTATCCGCTCCGAACGAATACGGCTTCTATTCGAATGTGAATCCCAACGTCGACCATCCTCGTTGGAGCCAAGCCAAGGAACGCCGCCTCGGTGAATTCTTCAAGCGGCCGACCCTGATGTTCAATGGTTACGACCAGGTGGCGAGCCTGTATTCCGGCATGGACCTGAAAAAGAACTTCTAGGAATTTGTAATTGGTAATCTGTAATTTGTGATTTAGTCCGGGACGAGCGGTTTTCCGGGTTCAAATTACAAATTACAAATTACCAATTACAAATGAAACTCCGCCTCACAAAATCGCTCCTCTTCCTCGCCGCGCTCGTCCCGCTGGCTCGCCTTGCCTGGAAGGCGTTTCATGACGGCCTGGGCGCCAATCCCATCGAGGTCATCACGCACTCTACTGGCGACTGGACGCTGATCTTTGTTCTCACCACCCTTTCGATCACGCCCCTCCGCCGGATCACCCGCCAATACTGGCTGATCGGCGTCCGCCGCATGATCGGACTGTTCGCATTCTTCTACGGAACGCTGCACTTTCTGACCTACATCTGGCTCGATAAGTTTTTCGACATCCATGAAATGTTAAAAGACATCGCCAAGCGCCGGTTCATCACCGTAGGCTTCTCCGCCTTCGTCCTCATGATTCCCCTCGCCCTGACGTCGACAGCATGGTCGATTCGCCGCCTGGGCGGCAAGAACTGGCAGCGCCTGCACCGCCTGATCTATTTCACCGGAATCCTGGCGGTGGTGCATTACACCTGGCTGGTGAAGGCCGATCGCCGCAAGCCCATCGAGTACGGCATCGTGCTCGGCATCCTGCTCGCCTACCGCGTGGGAGCCTGGGCGTTCGAAAAAGCGTCGGGAAAACGCAAGCGGCCCACCATTCCAGCCCCAGCCCGGAATCGGGCGGAAGCCACCAAGGCTTAGAGGCTGCGGAAAAACTCAAGCTCTGTATCAGGGCATCGCTTTACAGCTAGCGGAAAAACTCAAGCTCTGTATCAGGGTATCGCTTTAGCGATGCCAGAAAGTCCTTCGAAATCAGACGCCCCTTTAGGCGCTGGGCCGCCGTCTCCGACGCTTTCCGCAGCCCGCTGAGAGAGCCCCCAGCCAATTTTTTTTAACCGAAACTTTATTCTACAATCCGGGTTGGCGCATCCTAAGAATTAAAGACAGGAGTGTCTTATGAATCCCCTTGCCGCCACCAAGTGTGCCGGACGCCTGCTCATGGCTCTGGCGACGATCGCAAGTATCCTTTTGATAGCCAGCTGCGGCTCCGGCGGTATCAGCGTGCCCACGCCCAACGGCGAAGGCTTCAACAACAGCAATCTGAAAGGCACCTACGTTTTTTCCATATCGGGCACGGACCTCCACACCAGTTCGGGCACAGAGTCTTTTTTTGCATTCGTGGGAACCATAACGGCCGATGGCAACGGCAATATCACGGGAGGCACGGTTGACATCAACGACGCAAACCTCGGTGGCACTGGCGTGTTTCTCGCACAACCCGTCGGCAGGACCACATACAACATCACCTCAGACGGTCGTGGCACCGGGCTGCTTCCGACTGCGAAGGGAAATTTTGGCATTGTTTTCGTTCTGACCTCAAACGGTCACGGGCTGATCACCCGTTTCGACCCCTTCGGGAGCGGCAGCGGCACCCTTGACCTGCAGCCCACCACCCCCCAACCCTTAGTCACATCCTATGCCTTCTCTCTTTCCGGCTCTGACTCGACCGGAAATCCTCTGGGCACCGTAGGTGCGTTCACGCTCAATCCCTCCACCGGGGCCATTGCCTCTGGCACTCAGGATTTCAACGACAACGGCAGTTCCGTCGCGTCCGGGCTCACTGGCCTGCCCCTCACGGGTGGGTCATTGGTTCTGGCCTCAAGCGGGACTTCAGGAACGGCAGTGCTTACCACGTCCAGCACCTTTGGCTCGCTTCGCTTTGACGTCTGGGTGATCGACTCAACCCACCTGAAGTTCATCGAGACCGATAATGCCACTTCGGGATATGCTCTCTCCGGTGACGCCTTCACGCAACTGACCTCCTTTACCGCCGGTCAGTTGGTCTTCACGATTAGTGGTGCCGATTCTCTTGGCGGGCCCTTCGCCGCCGGTGGGTACGTAACCACCACCACCGATGGCAGCCTCAGCAACGGCGTCGAAGATTTCAACGACGCCGGCACCGCCGAACTAGGACACGAGTTTACCGGGGGCTGCGCTACGGGGATTACTGCGGGACGGTGCCAACTGGACCTGATCGGCTTCACCAATGCCTCATTTGCCGCTTATCCCTCCAGCGGCGGCGTCCTGTTGTTGGAAAACGACAGTAACTCGCTAGCGCTATCGCAGGGTGCGGCTTACGCCCAAACCGCTACCTCATTCCCTGCCCCGGCAAGCTACGGACTAAATCTTTCCGGCGTAAACACCGGCCCCGGCGGCGAGGTCGACGACATTGCCCAGTTCAATACCAGCACCGCCGCCACCAACAACATGCTCGGCGTACTGGACGAAAATGACCTTACCCAGCCGTGTCCGAATCCGGCTAGGGGTTGTTATTCCTTGTTCGGCACCTACACTCCCGATCCAACTGCGGACGGCCGCGGCTCGATCAGTGTATCCGTCCCCAATTCCCTCATCGGCGGTTTAACCCTGGAGTACTACGTCGTCGACGGCTCAACCGTCGTGTTTATCGACGTCGACTCGAGCGCGAACGGCGCACCCCAAGTTGCGGTGGGGACATTCCAGGCGCAGAGTTCATCCGCGTCCGCAGGAGTGGCGCAGTCGCGCATGGCAATCGTGCACCCAGCAGTCCGGGCACACGGAGCCTTGCGGAGCAAGTAAACTCCGACGGATCGCGT
>CAWCRQ010000108.1:0-8788 GCA_963797885.1 uncultured Acidobacteriaceae bacterium
TTCCCGCTCCCGGACCTACCCCCAGCGGACGCGATCCCGCGGGCGCCACACGCGTCGGATGCATCGGCCGCCGTTCACCCGGACGAAGCGGCGGACGCGGCGCTCCCGGCGCTTGCGGCCGTGCCGTGCGCTGAAAAATTGGCTGCCCCGGCACCGGTCGTCCCGGCGCGGGACGCGTAGCTGCGCTCGCAGCAGGCGCTCCCGGAGGAGGCAGAGGCGCCTTGTATACCGGGCGCGGGCCGGTCTGCGGCATGATCATTCGCGGCAGTGGAGCACTTGGAACCGTTAGCTTCACGGGTGCCGCGCTTTGCATCTGGGCAACGTTATTATGCGCCGGAGGCTGCGCCGCTGGCGGAGCACTTCCGGCCGGCGCGGCAGGAGCGGTCCCCCGCGGCGGAACGGCGATCGCAGGCGCTGCTGCACTGATGGAAGCAGCCGGTGTGGTCGCGGCGGGCGGTGTCACGGGAACTTTGGGCGGAATCACGACCACCGCCGGCGGGCGGTACGTGGCCGCTACCGATGCCGGCGTCACCAGTCTCGGTGTGGGCGGCGCAGGCGCAGGAACTTCGATCGCGGGCTTGGGAGGCGCTGCCTTCGGCGGCGCCACGGGAGCGCTCGGAGCTTCTACCTTCGCTTCTGCCGCCGGCGGCGCAACCGGCGGCTTGATTACCCGAGGCGCTGCGGGATGCTCGGTTGTTTCCTTCAGTTGCGTGATGGCGCGCAGCACGTCGCCAGGTCGCGAAATATGCGAGAGGTCGATCTTGGTCTTGATCTCTTCTTCGCCGTGAGCGGCACGCGAAGTCCTCGCCGAACTCGGCGCTGCGTCGGAGCGGCCGCGGAGATGTCTCCGCACCAGTTCGGCTTCGTTATCTTCTAGAGAACTGGAGTGCGTTTTCTTCTCCGTGACGCCCACCGTGGTCAGCACGTCAAGAATTTCCTTGCTCTTGACTTCCAACTCACGGGCCAGATCGTTGATTCGAATCTTACTCATCCGCTCTTGTTTCCTCTTCTCGTCCCGCTAATCTCGCGTATCTAAGCTCGCATGTCTAACCTCATGTGCCAATCCGCGTATGTCGAACCTCTGACTCTAACCTCTGACCTCTAACCTCTCCTGACGAAGCCCGCGCCTTCGGTTCGGATGTAACTCCGAACTCGCCACGCTGCTGTTTCAGTTCTGCTTGTCTTCCGGGGCTTCTTCCGTCGCGGCTTCGGCGTCGTCTGCTGGCGCCGTGTCGGCGGGCTCCGCTTCCGCGGCTAACCTCGCCGCCTCTAACTCGCCATCTGCCGGCGATTCGGCTTCTCCGGTGTTTTCCGGTTCCGCGGCCAATGCATCCGCTTCAACCGAGCCCTCTTCCAGCGATTCCTCGCTGGAAGCCGCTTCGGTGGCGGCTTCTCCGGCGCTTTCCGTTTCGGCGGCTACGGCCTCGCCGCCATCCAGACTGGCAAAGTAATTATTGACCGCAATACTGATTTTTTCCACCGTTTTCGGGCCAATGCCTTCAATCGCTTCCAGTTGCTCCGGCGTCATATCGGCTAGCGACTCCACCGTATTCACGCCCGCCGCCTTCAGTTTCTCGACCAGCCCCTCGCCCAGTCCAGTAACGATCTCCAGCGGAGTAACTGTCTGCGTGACCAGCGCCGACATCTGCTGTTCCACTTCCTGACGCTTTTCTTCCTCGCTCTTGATGTCGATCTTCCAGCCCAGCAGCTTGGCCGCCAGCCGCACGTTCTGCCCTTTTTTCCCGATCGCCAGCGAGAGCTGGGTGTCGTCCACCACCACTTCCAAATGTTTGTCCGCCGCATCGACAATCGTGACCCGGCTTACTTTCGCCGGCTGCAGCGCTTTCTCCGCGAACGTCACTGGATCCTCGTGATACTCGATGATGTCGATCTTTTCTCCGCGCAACTCGCGAATGATCGACTGCACCCGCATCCCCTTCATGCCCACGCAGGCTCCGACCGCGTCCACGTCCTTGTCCTTCGACATTACCGCGATCTTGGTGCGCTCGCCCGCTTCCCGCGCAATCGCCCGAATCACCACCGTGCCGTCATAAATTTCCGGCACTTCCGTCTGAAACAGATGCTGGACTAATTCCGGAGCGGAGCGCGAAGCAATCACGCCCGGACCTTTCACCGCTTTTTCCACGCGCACGATCACGACCCGAATCCGTTCGCCCACCGCGAACGACTCCAGCCGCGACTGCTCTTTGCGACCCATGCGCGCTTCGGCCTTGCCGATATCGAGAATCACGTCCGGCCCCTCGAGCCGCTTCACGGTCGCATTCACGATCTCGTTCACATGCCCGATGTATTCGTTGTAAACCGTGTCGCGTTCCGCCTCGCGCACTTTCTGAAATATCACTTGCTTCGCCAGTTGCGCCGCAATCCGCCCCAGAATTCCTTCCGTCACTTTCGGAATCAGCAGCTCTCCGCCCGCTTCCGCCGTCGGATCGAGTTTTCGTGCCTGCTCCACGGTGACCTGAAGATTCGGATCTTCCACCTGCTCCGGAGTCTCGACGATCGACTTCACCGCATAGGCGTTGATCTTGCCGCTGTCCTTGTCGAGCACCGCGCGCAAGTTCTCCTGCGTCTTGTAGTATTTGCGCGTGGCCACCACAATGGCGTCTTCGACCGCGCTCACCACAATCTGCGGATCAATGCCTTTTTCCCGGCTGACCCCTTCGATGATGTTGTAGAGCTCACTCGCCATAAAGTTCTCAGGTCTCAGGTCTTAGGTGTCAGGTCTCAGGGAACCAAATCCTGACACCTAAGACCTGAGACCTGAGACCTTGCTCCTAGATTTCCGGTACCAAATTCGCCTTCTCTACGTTCCCTAACTCAATCTCAACCTTCGTCGCCGCGCCCTCTTTCGGACGCATCTTCTTCTTACGCGCCGCGCTCAGATCCAGCAGCAGCTTTCCGTTCTCGAAGCGTTCCAGCTTCCCTTCAAAGTGCCGGTTATTATTCACCGGCTCCCGCGTCGTCAGCCTCACGCGCTGTCCGCGGAAGCGCTCAAAGTCTGCCGCCTTGGTCAGCTTGCGATCCAATCCTGGAGAAGAAACCTCCAGCACATACGATCCGCCTGGCACCGCATCCTCAACGTCGACGATCGTCCCGAACTCGCGGCTGAACTTCGAGCAATCCTCGTGCGTCACGCCGTCCGGGCGATTTTCATCTGAATGACCCGCCGCTGGCGCCGCTCCCGGCCGGTCGATAAACACGCGCAGCATGCGGTGCTTACCCGCCCCGCAAACCTCCACCTCGACCACATCCAGCCCGCTCGAGCCTGCCACCCGCTCGGCAATCTGCCGGATCTTGTCCAGATCAAAAGCCATGTTTTCAGCAACTTGCGTCTGAATCGCCGCGACAATCTTCGCAGTCAATTCGCCCGCTAATCGGCCCAAACTAAAAAGTGGGCTTTCGCCCACTGGTGTGCTTCGACAATCCTGACACTACGACACAACAGTATTCGCTTCTAACTATACGCCGCCACCATGGAAAACACAAACCAGTTTGGCGTACGGCAAAGGGCAGAACAGCGCTTCTCTAACGCGCTCGGAACTGCAGACAAGCTGCATCCGATTCATGCGCTGCTCCTCAATAAGTGGCCCCAAAATAAGTGGCCCCAACCTACAGCTCGTTCGTGTAGGGACGGGCGTCCCGCCCGTCCCAGCCGAGCGCAGGTCGCCTCAGTGAACCGTCAGCACCGCTGTATCGGTGAGGCTTTCCAGCGCCGCCTCAATTGTCGTCGTTCCTGTGCCGGTAGTCGAAATCGCTCCCGTATTGTTGATAATCGCAACCGTTATATCCGATGAACTCCAAGTCACCTGACTACCCAGGTCCTCGGTTGTTCCATCACTGAACGTCCCCGTCGCTGAGAACGCTTGCCGACTCCCCAACGCGATATCCGCGCTTGCGGGCTTGATCGCAATCGAACTCAGCGTAGCCTTCGTCACCGTCAACGAAGCCACTCCAACCTGCCCCGAAAACACCGCGATTACGGTCGCGGTGCCCGGCGCAACTCCGGCCGCCTGGCCGAATGATCCCGAGGCGTCGCTCATGATCGCCACCGCCGGATTCGACGACGTCCACAGCACCGAACTCGTTATATTCTGCGTCGTCGCATCCGCCAGTGTCGCGGTTGCCACCAAGCCAATCGATGTGTTCTCCGCGACGCTGCCGCTGGCAGGCGTAATCTTGATCGCAGTCACCCCTTCGACCGTCAGGCTCGCCGTGGCACTCACCCCATTCAGTGAGCAGTTGATCGTCACCGGACCATTTGATACTCCCGTTACGATATTTCCGGTGACCGAAGCCACGCTCGGTGCCGAGGACGTCCAAGTCGCGACCGTTTCGAGATGCTGCGTGGTCCCGTCGCTGAAAGTGCCGACGGCCTGCAACGCCAGCGTCGAGCTCTGGGCCAGCCCCGCACTCGCTGGCGTCACCGCAATCGACGTCAGCGTCGCCGAGCTTACCTTCAGCGGCGCCGATCCGCTCACTGCTCCTAAGGTGGCTGAGATCGTCGGTGAGCCGGCCGCTACCGCTGTGGCAACACCGACGCTCCCAGACGCATTGCTGATGGTCGCGAATGCCGTGTTACTGCTCGACCACACGACATCCTGCGTGATGTTCTGCGTGCTGGAATCGCTGAAAGTACCGATGGCCGTAAAGGGCTGCGTCGTCAGCGGCGCAATCGTCGTACTCGAAGGCCCTACCACGATTGAGGCGATGGTCGGTATAGTTACATCCAGCGTCACCGTTCCGCTCACGGAGCCAAGCGCCGCCGAGATGGTTGTCGTCCCCTTGCCAACCGCCTGCGCACGCCCAGGACCCGTTGCAATCGTCGCTACCGCCGTGTTCGACGAGGCCCACGTTACCAGCAACGTGATGTTGTGCTTGCTCCCGTCGTTATAAAAGCCGAAGGCGGTGAACTGGTAACTCGTGCCATTGGCAATCGTGACCGTCGGAGCGCCAGAAATCACAATCGAGGTCAGCGTCGCCTTTACCACCGTCAGCCCCGTGCTACCGCTGACCGTGCCGGATGTCGCCGTGATCGTAGTCGTGCCATTGAGCGTGAGTGCCGTGACTACTCCGGCCGCCGTAATCGTTGCGGTCGTGGTATTCGACGAACTCCAAGTCGCCGTCGAAGTCAGATTTTGCGTCGACCCATCGCTGTACGTGCCCGTCGCCGTAAATTGCGTGAGGGTGCCGAGCGGGACCGAAGCGTTCGCCGGCGTCACCGCAATCGAATCCAGCACCGCCGCCGTCACTGTCAGCGTGGCGGTCCCGGTTACGCCGCTTACCGTCGCCGTGATCGTCGTCGATCCCTGCTTCAAGGCCGTGGCTAATCCGCCCGGCGAGGTAATCGTCGCAAACGCCGTATTCGACGAGGTCCACGTCGCCGTCGCCGTCAGATCCTGAGTGCTATTGTCGCTATACGTGCCGGTCGCTTTGAATTGCTGGGTCAGGCCCGCTGCGACCATCGGCGTCATCGGCGTAACTGCAATCGACTTCAGGGTTGGGGCTGGGGCTTTGGCTGGAGCTGAACTTCCGCTGCTGCATGCCGCCAGCAGCCCTGCGAACACCATTACGACGCACAACAGAAGGTTTTTCATCGGGAGGGCCTCCACTTAGCGATTTTTCAAAAGTTAAGAACTTAATGAAAAACTCTACAACTTGTCATCTCGATTCCGGGGTTTCCTCGCAGATCGTCTTAGAAGAATTCCCCGCTAGCAGGGCCGAACGCCAAGGCCAGAGGAAGAAGCACGGCATTATAGCAGAAGTCAGACAGGTTGAATCCCAGGAACCATGCGGGTTGCTTATGCCTGGCTTGGCGCCGAAGAGCCTGAACGCTCGATCTCAAACAGACGCTTTCCGGCCCATTAGTAGGCAGCCCCTCCACCAGTTACGGAAGTATCTGAAGTAACCTTGCCGTCACCTCGCTCATCCCGCAAACTTCTCTTGATGCAGTTTTCTCGCGCCCATCTCGCCATCGCACTGGGCTCCGCTGGCCTGCTAGTGCTGGTGTTCCTCGGCTATCTGTACTGGCTGAGCAACCAACCGCCGGTTCTGTCGCGCTCGGAGGAACGCGACCCGCTCACCCGGATGCCGATCAGCATCACCATGAATCCGTTTCGCGATCGCACTATCGAACGCACAGCCAATAGCTTTATCTCCGAGATGCGCGACGGCAATTGCCGCAAGCTTCTCGCCCAATGGGAAAAGGACTACCGCAAGAAGCGCGCCGACTTTCTCTGTAACTCCGAAGTTCAGCACCCGCTGATTTCCTGGAACCTGGTGGAATGGGAAGACGCGCCGCCGCTCGTGATTCTTCACTACAAAGGCCAGCGTTACAGCAGTTCCAGCCAGGACGCAACCTACAAGGATCTTTTCTCAGTAACCGAAGAAAAGAAAGACGGAGGCTGGGCGGTTACTAAGTACGATTCCTTCTACTGAGTCCGGTGGTGATCCCGGGCTTACTTCGCATTCTTCTAAGCACGCGCCGGTGTCGCCAGTCGGGCCTTGGCCTGCAAGTCACCGGAATCGGCTGCCTTCACGGTCCCTGATGGCTCAGAACCGATCTAGCCGCCGATATGCACCATCGTCCGCGACGCTGGCACAAATCCCGGTTCCCCGATGTGGTGGCGCTCTTCTTTCTTCTCCACCACCTTCACGATAAACTCGCTAAGCTTCTCGTCGGTCGCGCCGCGCCGCATCAACTCATGCAGGTCATGATCCCACACCGAGAATAGACACGTACGCAACTTGCCGTCCGAGGTAATGCGAATCCGGCTGCAGTGTCCGCAGAACGGATGCGACACCGGCGCGATAATTCCAATCTCGCCCTCGCCATCGGAGAAGCGATAGCGCCGCGCCGTTTCGCTGCGCTCGTGCGCAATCTCTTCCAGCGGCAGATACTCCGACATACGGGAGACGATCTCATCCAGCGTCACCACGATTTCCGGTGTCCAAACGCGACCTTCTTCCAGCGGCATGAATTCGATGAAGCGCACCACCACGCGCTCTTGCCGCGCGAACTTCCCAAAGGGAACCACTTGATCTTCATTGAAGCCGCGCAGCAGCACGCAATTGATTTTCACCGGATCGAGGCCCGCCTGCCGCGCTGCGCGCACTCCCGACAGCACGCTCTCGTATCCATTTGGCACGCGCGTGATGCGCGCAAATCGCTCTGGATCTACCGCGTCCATGCTGACCGTTACGCGGTCGAGTCCCGCGTCTTTCAGCGGCTGCGCGATCCCGGCCAGCAGATGGCCATTCGTGGTCAATGCAATTTCAGGTTTTTTGCCTTCCAAGGTGCGCAACTTCGCGAGGTTCCGCACGAACTCCACGATGCCTTTGCGCAGCGTCGGCTCGCCGCCGGTCAGACGGATCTTCGTGATCCCGAGACCAATCAGTATCCGCGCCATCCGCAGATAATCGTCGAACGGAAGTTCCGCATACGCCGCGCCGTTGGTCCCCGTCCGGCAGTACACACACTTGTAGTTGCAGCGGTCCGTGATCGATATCCGCAGGTCGTGGATCGACCGCCCGAATTTGTCGGTAAGCTTCATTTGCTGTCGGCTGTTGGCTCTTAGCTCTTGGCTGTTCGCTCTTACACCGCGCCGAGCGGGTTAGGCTAAGAGCTAAAGGCTAAGAGCCAAAGGCCGTGGAAGGAAACAAGCAGGCAGAATAACCTCAGCGAGCGTTTCCTTTCCAACACGGGAGGCGTAGACGTTTCCATCCGCACCCTCGGATGGCGCCCGTCAAACGGGCGCAATCCTCGTCCCCGCCGCCATTGAATCTCCCAGCGAATCTCTCAGGCCACGGGGATCGGAAACTCGACCATCATTATAGATGCCGAAACCAAATTCCGCGAACCGAATTCTCGAGCCAGTAGAGTCGTGCCGCTCCAATTGATCGCGCATATCGGCCACCCATATCGATCGCCCATGCTCCACCGTCGCTGGGCTGTTAAACTTTCCCCATGAAAGCCCTCGTCATTACTCGTTTTGGCGGTCCCGAGGTTCTTGAATTGCAGCAGGTCCCCGACGCGCATCCCGCGCCGGAGCAGCTTCTGGTGAAAGTGGAAGCGTGCGGCTTAAACTTTGCCGATCTGCTCACCGCGCGCGGCGGATACGCCGGCACTCCCAGGCCTCCTCTCACTGCCGGCCGTGAATTTGCTGGCATCGAGCTGGGAAAGGCCGAATCCAGCGGACGCCGCGTCATGGGCTACACGCAGTGGGCCGCCTTCGCAGAAAAAACGGTGGCGCAGCGCAATTTGCTCTGGCCCGTCCCGGAAAGTTGGACCGCCGAACAGGCCGCCGCTTTCCCCGTAAATTTCTTTACCGCCTACTTCGCCTACTGGAAGGCCGGTTTGGTCGTCCCGTCCAACGACCCGCCCAACATCCAGCCCAACGTCCAGCCCAACGTTCACCCCAGCGACAAGCCCGCCGGCGCCCGCGTCCTGATTCATGCTGTCGCCGGCGGAGTCGGCACCGCCGCCGTCGAAATCGGAAAGATTCTCGGCATCGAAATGTATGGCACTTCTTCTTCCGACGACAAACTGGCGCGAGTGCGCGAGCTCGGCCTGCAACACGGCATCAACTACAAGCAGCGCGATTATGTGGAGGCGATCAAAGATCTGACGGGCGGCGAAGGCGTCGACGTGGTTTTCGAAATGCTCGGTGGCGAGCACGTGGCGAAAAGTGTTCGCTGTGTGCGCGACTTCGGACGCGTCATCGTCTACGGCGCCGCCACCGGCGAGACCCCGCAACTCGACACCCGCCTT
>CAWCRQ010000109.1:0-3390 GCA_963797885.1 uncultured Acidobacteriaceae bacterium
CGGTTTTCCGAGGTCACACCCCAGGGATTGCTGATTCACAGAACCAAATTCCAGAAAACGCGTTTGGTGCCGCTCCACGAAACTACGGCCGCAGCCCTGGATCGTTACCTGATTCGCCGGCGAGAGCGTGGCGGCGGGGAACATGTGTTCATCGCTGAAGATGGTCGGCCCTTGCGTTATCGGGATGTTTACTCAACCTTCCAGAAAGTGGCGAAAGCCGCGAAAGTCTCGGGCTCCCACGATCGTCGCCCTCGTTGGCACGAGCTTCGTCACACGTTCGCGGTCCGGGCACTGGAGGCAAGCCCCAAGGGTCGCCAGCAAGTCAGCCAACATCTGTTGGCCTTGGCGACTTACATGGGTCACGTCAACATCGACGCCACGTACTGGTATCTGGAAGCCACACCCGAACTGCTGCGGGATATTGCCCGAGCGGCGGAAACCTTTATCCGGGGAGGACATCGATGACCGCACTTGCACCCCACATCGAGGCGTTTTTGCGCGAGCATCTGAGCCATCAGCGAGGAGCCAGTCAGCATACCTGCGACTCCTACGCTTACAGTTTCCAATTGCTGTTTGAGTTTGCCGCCAGGCGATTCAAGGCAGCACCCTCAGCGTTGAAGCTGGAGCAGTTGGATGCCGAATTGATCGGCGCCTTCCTGAAAGATTTGGAGGAGGGACGTCGAAATTCACCGGACACGCGCAACACCCGTCTGGCGGCGATCCGCTCTTTCTTCCGATTCTTGGAGTATCGCGAGCCCGCCGCGCTCGAACAGATTCGTCGTGTCCTGGCCATCCCCTTCAAGAGAACCAACTCGCGCCTGGTTCCGTACCTGGCCCAAGACGAAGTGCAAGCCTTGCTCGATATCCCTGATCCGGCAACCCGGCAGGGGATCCGAGACCGGGCCCTGTTGCACCTGGCCATATGCAACGGCCTGCGAGTATCAGAACTGACCGGATTATGCACTACCGATATCACCCTTCCCTCGAAGACCATTCGCGTCCTGGGCAAAGGCCGGCGAGAACGGATACTGCCCCTTTGGAAAGCGACGACTACGGCGCTCCGAGCATGGTTGGCGGTGCGTGGAACAGTCGCGGTGCCAGAGTTGTTTGTCAACGCGCGCGGCCGACCCCTGAGCCGTTGGGGTGTCGCTTATATACTGCGACGCCATACACAGAGCGCGCGTCGAAGATGCCCATCGTTGTTCACAAAACAGGTATCACCGCACGTACTAAGACACACCTGTGCAATGGTCGTGCTCCAATCCACCCATGATATTCGCAAGGTCTCGCTCTGGTTGGGTCACGCCAATTTGGCCACCACCGAGGTTTATACTCGCGCCGATCCAACAGAAAAGCTCGAAGCCATCGAGGCGATCTTGCCGCCTCATCTGCGCAAGGGATCGTTTAAACCATCGGACCGACTGATCGCTCTGCTGAAGGCCAAGTCATAATGGAGAGTCGGAAGGGCGCGCCGCCGGCGCTGCGCGTCCTTTCGGCAGACCGCACTCCCCATTAGGGAGAACTTCCCATAAGACACGAGTTATAGGAGATGGCGCGATGGCCGCAGCGAACGCATCGGTCCCGGTGACCGCCCAGAGCGGCGGTGCGGCAACGCTCGATGGCGTACAGCACCTTCCGCTGTGCCCAGGTCAACCAGGACCGACTGCGTTCGATGAAGCTCTCACCTTGGGCGCGAATGATATCGGCCACCTCGAGGGTGGGCCGAATCATTTTTTGTGTCGCTTCCGCGAATGGTAGACGGTTTCGGGGCCGGACACGTTCAGGGTGTCCAGCGGATTGGCCACGGCCTGCAAGTGCCGCCGCGAGAGGTGCAAATAAATGACGGTGTGCTTGAGCTCGACGTGACCGAGCAGCAACTGAATCGTGCGCAGGTCGGCACCTGCCTCTAACAGGTGAGTTGCATAGCTGTGTCGACTATGTCTTGCAAGACATAGGAGACACTATGTGCCCTTCCTGACTATGTCGGGTGAGGGAAAACCTTTGCGGATTTTCCCCGGAAAATTCAGGTCGCCTCGTGCAAAGCCGCGGGACATGACCCGACATAGTCTTTTGCTGGCTGCTGACGCTTCAGGGAGGCAAAGAGTCAGTCTCCACGTCTATGACGAGCCCGGCGCCCATGTAGCGAGGATTTTTTCGCCAGAACTCTCTCCTTCATGGCAATCGTCGCTTCCAGATGAATTTGTGGAGTTCCAGCTTGCTCGCGACCAAGCCACAAGGCGCGTAGAACCTGCCCGTGAATCGAGTCGCGGGTGTAACCCTGGTCGCACAGGAATTTTGCAGACGGCCCGATATGCCCTGCAGGGGCGTCCTCCGTGGCTCGCGCCAGAACTCTTTGAGAGTTGAACGTACCGCTCACGATGAGCCTGTTTCCACTGGCACGGCGCTGTTGGGATGAACCAATACTATGTCGTTGCCTGCTTCCTATATCAGCCGAAAATACTGGGCCAGCGAGCGGTTACAAGACATAGTCAGGAAGGGCACATAGTGTCGAAGCAGGTGCGCCGATACGCGCTTTTCGAGGCCAGCCCGTTCCGCCGCGGACTGACAGGCGTCCCAAACCACTTTCGGGGTGATCGGTTTATCCGCCCGCCCGCCGTCGATCGTGCCGGGAAACAGCCAGGTCTTCGGCTTCATCCAGCGCCAGTACTCGCGCAAGGTCTCCAGCAACTTCGGGCAGAGCGGAACGTAGCGGTCGCGCCCTCCCTTGCCGTGCTGAATGTGAATCAGCATGGCTTTACTGTCGATGTCTTTGACCTGCAGGTTGCGCAGTTCGCGATTCCGCATGCCCGTGGAGTAGAGCACCATCAGCAAGGTGCGATCCATCAGGTTGCGAGCCGCATCGATCAGCCGGCCGACTTCTTCTACACGGAGAATGATGGGCAGCCGCCGCAGCACCTTGGGATAGGGGATGTCGTCCAGCAGATAGGAACGCTTGAGCGTCTTGACGAAAAAGAATCGCAATGCAGAAACGTGCAATTTAACCGTGCGGGGTTCGAGCTTCCTTTCACGGAGCAGATAGGCCTGGTATTCCCGTAGATGCTCCCGGTTCAGTCGGTCGGGCGGTTTGCCGTGGTGCTTGGCGAAATCTTCCACCGCACGGAGGTAGTACTCGATCGTCGTCGCAGCATAGTTTCGACGCTGGAGTTCCTCCAGCATGATTTTGCGTAGATGGGTCACAGAGACCTCCTTTCTCTGTGCCCCAACTTATCGCAAGATTGAGCGCGGAGATCGTGCACGCGTAGCGTCCGCCGCGCCAGCGGCTTCGTTCTAACGGCGTAGGGTAGAGTGAAGTCGCTCCTGTCAGCACCGGCTTAAAAGGGAACCAATTTCATCAGCGTCAGCTGGTGTTGTTCTAACGAGGATTCGAAT
>CAWCRQ010000110.1:0-5928 GCA_963797885.1 uncultured Acidobacteriaceae bacterium
GCTCTGGCATTGCGACTATTTTTCTTCGTCTATTTTCCGGCGGTCACGAATGACTCGCGCTTCTACGCGGACCTTGCCACCAACTGGCTACAGCACGGCATCTACGGCCAAACGCAGGCCAGCCAGCCGGAGAAACCGATCTTGCCGACCGATGCGCGCCTGCCAGGATATCCTGCTTTTCTGGCTGGGATCTTCTGGCTATTTGGAGCCCGTAATTTCAAAGCAGTCCTGTTGGCGCAGATTCTGGCGGACCTAGCCACCTGCCTGATCGTTGCCGACCTTGCCCGCCGCGCCGTTTCCGACCGCGCGGCGAGAATCGCTTTTGTTCTGGCGGCGCTGTGTCCATTCCTGGCAAACTATGCCGCCGCCGAGCTCACCGAAACTTCGGAGATCTTCTTTACAGCGCTCGCTCTCGATTGCGCTGCTGCCGCGCTGGGTCGGATGCATGACGCTCGTTTAGACGCGGGCGTCCCTTCGGCAAGCTCAGGGCAGGCTCTCGACCAGACTTGCCGCACGCTCTGGGCCGCGACCGGCGCGGCGGTTGCAGCCTGCATCCTGCTGCGTCCCGATGGCGGCATCCTGCTGGCCGCGGTCTTGCTTTATCTGGCGGTCGTGGCGTGGAAGATTCCGGCGTCGAAGGATCACGCCGGTAAGAAAAACCCGGCCGAGCTTATAGTCGCTGCCATCATCGTCGCAGGATTTGCCCTGGCACCGCTCGTTCCCTGGACGGTTCGTAATCTGCGCACCCTCCATCATTTCCAGCCGCTGGCTCCGCGTTACGCCAACGATGCGGATGAGCTCGTTCCCCGAGGCTTCAACCGCTGGGTCAAAACCTGGATCGTCGATTACGTGTCGGTGGAAGAAATCTACTGGAACGTTCCTGGGGACAAGATTGACCCGCAGAAGCTGCCGTCGCGTGCCATTGATAACTCCAACTCCAACCCGGATGAAAAGGAGGCGACACTGGCCGTCATCGCGGCCTACAACGAATCCGAGGACATGACTCCGGAACTGGATGCGCGCTTCGGCAATTTAGCGGCGGACCGCATTCGCGCCCATCCCGTTCGCTACTACCTTGTGCTGCCCCTGCTGCGCGTCGCCGATATGTGGCTGCGCCCGCGAACCGAACTTCTTCCTTCCGGCACCCGCTGGTGGGAGTTCAATGACGTCGCAAAGCACTCGTTCATCGCAGTGGGGTTGGGCTTGCTGAACCTGGCCTACGTGGCGGGCGCGCTGCTGGCGCTCTTGCATAGAAAGTCCCGCAGGCCGTCAGGAATTCGCTGGGCCGGATTGCTGGTCAGCTTCCTGCTGCTGCGCTCAGCATTTCTGGGGACGCTGGAAAACCCGGAACCGCGCTACGTGTTGGAATGCTATCCCGCCATCTTTGTGCTGGCATCGTCGTGGCTGGCGCGGCGCATGGGATCATTGAGTAACTGAATTATTGAGTCATTAAATCGCTGAGTGATATTGAAATGACTCAATGACTCACTGCCTCAATGCCTCTGTTAGCTCAGCGGCGAGTCCGTCATGCGGAAACGAGTGCGGACGTGTTCGGACAGCACTTCGATGGCGGCGCGATTGGCCACTCGATCGGACTTCGTCAGATATTCAATCGCGTCCACCAGCATCCTTTGTCCGTCCACGTAGCGAGGGTCGGTGGTGCGTTCGCGCTTCTTGCGGAAATCGGGAGGGACGGGAATGGTAAACACTTTGGCCATGCGAACTCAACTCTCCGAGGTTCTTTCGCAGTATATAGCCGCAACCAGTCTTTTTCAGCTTGTTTCTATTGGTTCGGGTTTTGCAGGATCCGGCGCGGAAAATCCTATCCTTGTGGCGAGACGAACTTGGTTCTCTTGGTGGTCTTCAACTTAAACGCGTTTTCCGGAAGTGGTCGATTGATCTGGATATCGGAGTACTTCGCCAGGCGGTAGTTGCCGTCCGGCTCAAAAAACTGCTGCTGCACCGAAATTCCCTTGGCCGGGTCGATCCAGAGCAGGATGCGCGCGATATTGTTTCGCCAACGGGCGGACTTCGGAATCAACTCCAGCTTCTCAGCTTTGACGCCGTTGGCAGTCTCTGATCCCAAATACCTCAGGTCATAAGACTTGAACAGGTCGCGCCCGCCGCCGCCGAAGCCGAGCACCAGAAAGCTCTCGACATCGCCGCGATTCTTGCCCGGATCGTATTCGTTGACCTGATCGATTTTGGGCTGGTACACCTGCACCTTGCCGCCGCTGTAGATGACGTACTTCTTGTCGGGTTCGACGAAGTCCGCAGCCATCTGCACTTCGCCACCTTCACGCCGGAAATAAATCCTGCCCTTCTGCGTCTCGGTTTCGTTGATAACCTTCTGGTATTGGTCCCAAACGACGCTCGCCTCGGTGGTCTTGAAGCTCTTAGCGGCAGCATCCATCTGGGCGAGAACGCGCTCCAGTTCAGGGGATTCGCCAACAATCTGCGCCCAGGCGGCCGCAGTCAGCAGACAGCCGGCAACCGCGATCCTGAGAACAAGCGGCGTACGCACAGCTTTCATTTATGCACCATGAAACATTGAAACCATGAAACTTTGAAACCTTCTCTTACTCTTTTTCAACCCAGACTTTGTAACTCAGCGTGTGCCCCTTAGCGTCTTTAACCGTTTCGTACTTTGTAATGCTGACCGCTCCGGAGATGGGTTCGATAATCTGTTCCAACTGCCGGCGAACATCTCCACCTGGAGCGGCATTCACTGCCGAGGCCTGGATCTGATAGATGAACCCGCCCTTCTCGTCGGGAATCACAACCACGCCGGTAAGATGCGGATTGCGCTCGACCGGTCTGTCTTTGAAGTTGATGAAGTAGGGCGAAACAAAAACAAAGAGGAGAATCAGCGTAACCATGATGTCGTAATGCAGGCTGCCCCGCTCATACGACCAAAGAATGTATCCGCGGATTGTGCGCCAGATCGCGCCCATTGGAGAGACGGTGTTTGCAAGCGCCGTCGAGGCTGTTTCGGGTTGCTGCCAGTGTATTTTGGAATTCATGGGATAGCAAATCTCCGATTACTGCAAGATAGAGACGGGACTAGCCTCGTCTCGCTTTCGCACCATCTCAGGCGGTGCGGGAGACGCGGCAAGCCGCGTCTCTACGGTATACCTGCCGCGATGCGGTCGGTGCCCATATAAGGCTGCAGCGCCTCTGGAATGCGCACGCTGCCGTCGGCTTGCTGATAGTTCTCCACAATGGCAACCCAGGTGCGCCCGACCGCCAAGCCGCTGCCATTCAACGTGTGCACGAATTCCGTCTTGCTCTTGCCCTCGGGACGGTAGCGGATATTCGCCCGCCGTGCTTGAAAACTTTCAAAGTTCGAGCACGAAGAAATCTCGCGGAACAGATTCTGTCCCGGCAGCCAGACCTCTAGGTCATAAGTCTTAGCCGCGGAAAATCCGATGTCTGCGGTGCACAGCGCGACCACGCGGTAGTGCAGGCCGAGTTTTTGCAAGACAGTCTCGGCGTCGTGGGTCAGCTTCTCCAGTTCATCGTAAGAAGTCTCCGGACGCGAGAATTTCACCAGTTCCACTTTTTGAAACTGGTGCTGGCGGATAATTCCGCGCACGTCCTTCCCGTACGATCCAGCTTCGCTGCGAAAACAGGGAGTGTGCGCGGTCAGGCAAACCGGCAAGCGCGCACCGTCCAGCACTTCGTTGCGATAGAGATTCGTCACCGGCACTTCGGCCGTTGGAATCAGCCAGAGATCATTCTCGCCGTGCGGCACTCGAAACAAGTCCTGCGCAAATTTCGGAAGCTGGCCCGTGCCATACATCGACTCTGAATTCACCAGAAACGGCGGAAGCACCTCAGTGTATCCGCGCTCTCGCGTGTGCAGATCGAGCATGAAGTTGGCGAGGGCACGCTCCAGGCGCGCACCCAGAGCCCAATACACGGCGAAGCGAGCGCCCGACAACTTGGCGGCGCGCGTCAGGTCGAGCACTCCGAGCGTTTCGCCAAGTTCCCAGTGCGGCTTGGGCTTGAAATCGAACTGTGGAGGTGTGCCCCAGCGCCGTGCTTCCACATTATCTTCAGCGCTCGTCCCCACCGGCACACTGGCGTGAGCAAGATTCGGAAGGGACGTCAGAATTTCGCGCAGGCGAGCTTCCTGTTCGGCCGCCTTTTTTTCCGACTCCTGAATCTGCTCGCGCAGTTCCTTCGTCTCCTGGATCTGTGCCGAAGCATCCTGCCCGCTTCTCTTGAGCTTGGCAATTTCTTCGGAAGCCCGGTTGCGTCGCGCCTGCAGGGTTTCCGCCGCCGTGATGGCCTGCCGGCGCTCAGCGTCGATGGTTCGAAAGTCTTTTAAAACTTCCGCTGGATTCATGCCGCGCTGGCGCAGCTTTTCTTCCACCAGCGCAAGGTTGTCACGAACAAAATTCAGATCGAGCATTCTACTTTAACTTTAGCTGAAAAACGCGATTCCGTGCACGCCGACGGCCAAAGTCTTGAACCGCGGAGGACGCAGAGCGCGCAGAGAAGAAGAAGCAGAAAACTCTGCGCTCTCTGCGTCCTCTGCGGTTAGAATCTTTTCTCCTGTAAACTAGCTCGCGATGAGACTCCCCCGTTCCCTGTTCGTGGCGCTGTTTTTGCTTTGCTCGATCCCCGCCACGTTCGCGTCCGCGTACAACGCCCGCCCCAAGCTCATTGTCGTGATCGTGATTGACCAGTTCCGCGGCGACTACCTGGAACGCTATCGCGACCAGTTCGGCGACGGAGGGTTCCGCGTATTTATCGATCGCGGCGCATACTTCACCGACTGCAACTACGACTACGCGAACACCAGCACCGCCCCCGGACACGCTACACTTGTCACCGGAAGCTACACCAGCGGACACGGCATCGTTGCGAACGAATGGTGGGACCCGCAGAAAAAGAAGCGGGTGACCTCGGTCGAAGACGACACGACGAAACTTGTCGGCGTCGCCAAAACTGGTGTAGGCGCATCGCCACACAACCTCATGAGCGATACGCTCGGGGACGAATTGAAACTGGCCACCGGCGGCAAAGCCCGGGTATTCGCCATCTCGCTAAAGGATCGTGCGGCCGTCCTGCCCGCCGGATTTTCCGGAGACGCCGCCTATTGGATCGATCCCAAGAGTGGCGATTGGATCACCTCCACCTACTACCGTCCCGATCTTCCCGAGTGGGTGCGCAATTTCAACGGCAGCCATCGCGCGGAAAAATTCTGGAATCGAGAGTGGCGAGATAAAGACGGCGATGGAAATACTTTGGGATCGACCGCACGGCGAAACGGCAAAGACGGCACGCCCGCTAGCTTCTACGAGGTCGTCGGCTCCACTCCCTTCGCCAATGATTACCAACTGGAATTTGCCAAGGAACTCGTTTTGTACGAGAAGCTGGGCGCGGGCCCGGCGACCGACCTGCTGGTAGTCAGCCTCTCCGCCAACGATATTCTCGGCCACCAGGTTGGTCCCGATTCCCCACAAATGCGCAGCATGGCGCTCGAACTCGACCGAAGTTTGGCGGAGTTCTTCGACTTCCTCGGTCATCACATCGGAATGGCCAACATATGGATGGCGCTTTCCGCCGATCACGGCGTCGCGCCCCTGCCTGAATTTGCGAAAACTCTTCGTCTACCCGCAGCCAATCTCGACGCGAAAGCGTTGCGCGAACAAATTAATTCCCTGCTCGCGAAAAAATACGCCAAGAAAGCCGACTATGTCGTTGATTTCGATTACCCGTTCGCCTGGCTGAACGAAGACGCGTTCGCCGGGATCTTCGCCGGAGTCGTCGCCGGGGGCTCTGCCGGACACAAGGAATCCGATGCTGAAGCCGACGCGGGCGAAGCTATGAAGCAAGCGGGGTTAGGCGGATACTTTACCAAGTCGCAACTGGCGCGTGGAGAAACTCCGGCCACGGAAATCGGCCGCCGTTACGCTC
>CAWCRQ010000111.1:0-51264 GCA_963797885.1 uncultured Acidobacteriaceae bacterium
ACAGCTACTCGCCCGAAGGCGGATGGTATGTAATTGGAATCCCCCGTCCATTCCAAGTCGGAGTCACGAAGGGCACCGATCACGCGACGCCTTTTTCGTACGATACCCACGTGCCGCTCGCCTTCTATGGCCTCGCCTTCCAGCCCGGAATCTACCGGACGCACGCCGAGCCGGTCGACCTCGCGGTGACGCTAGCCTCGTTGCTCGGAATCAACGCGCCCGCACAGGCCACGGGAAGAGTGCTGACCGAGGCGCTGCCGCCGCCGGCGCATCATTCCACCGCGCCATCGGCCATGCCGGCCGCCACACCGCCCGGGGGAACCCAATGACGCCTATCGGCAATCCCGACTTGAGCGTCAGCTTCGCCGGCATCGACCTGAAGAATCCGATCATCGCCGCTTCCGGCACATTCGGCTACGGCATCGAATTCGAAGACATCGTGCATCTCGACCGGCTCGGCGGATTGGTCGTCAAAGGTCTCTCCAAAGAACCGATGACCGGAAATCCGCCGCCGCGTCTCTATGAGACCGCTGCCGGAATGCTGAATGCCATCGGACTGCAGAATATCGGCGCAGCCGCGTTTCTCACCGAAAAACTCCCGGCGCTGCGCGAGAAAAAAAATGTCGTCGTGTTCGCCAACGTCTTCGGATACACCCGCGCCGATTACGAGCATACGATTGAGATCCTCAATCAGGGCGAGGGCATTGCGGCGTATGAAATCAACGTATCCTGCCCGAACACAGCGCACGGCGGCATTCAGTTCGGCAGCGATCCGCTCTTGCTCGACGAAGTGGTGCGGACGGCGAAGCGGGTGTCGGCGCGGCCGATCATCGTGAAACTCTCGCCCAACGTCACCTCGATCGCGCAGATGGCATATGTTGCCCAGGAGGCGGGCGCCGACGCCATCTCGCTGGTGAACACATTTCTAGCCATGGCGATTGATGCGGAAACGCGCCGCCCGAGAATTGCCAATGTAACCGCCGGCCTCTCTGGTCCGGCCATCAAGCCCATCGCGCTGCGCATGGTGTTTGACGCCGCTCACGCCGTGAAAATTCCGGTGATCGGCATGGGCGGAATCACCAGTCCGGTGGACATAGTGGAATTCATGCTGGCGGGAGCGAGCGCAGTCCAGGTGGGAACCGCGAGTTTCTTCGATCCGGTGGCAACCGAAAAGCTAGTTGAGGCACTTACGACTTACTGCCGCGAACATCGCATCGAGCGCCTCCGCGACTTCACCGGCGGGTTGCTGACCGATTGAGGATCGTCTCGTGCACAGACTGATCGATTCTGAGGCTGTGAGTGCTATGGGGATTTTTCGTCAATTAAGGTTTAGCTGGCAGTGCGAGCCGCTGTAAAGTAAGTTAATGACCGTTACCTTCACGTTTAGGGATGTCCGCAATTTGGTCTCTCTTCTCGCGGTTCTCACTGTTCTGGGTTCTGCAGCGGATGAGCCGGCGCCGAAGCCATTCAGCCGGGATAAAGCGACCCTGATCATAGCCGATGCGCGCAAGATTGTGACGCCCAATGGTGTCGAGCGCCTGGATAAGGTTCGGATCGGCGGGATAGAGCAGTGGGTCTCGATACGAGGAGCGGACAAGCGCAACCCGGTGCTGCTGCTGATCCACGGCGGACCCGGTTATGTCTCCATGCCCATGAGCTGGTGGTTCACCCGTGGATGGGAAGAATACTTCACGGTCGTGCAATGGGACCAGCGGGGAGCGGGGAAAACGTATTTGCTCTATGACCCAGCCACGATTGGCCCGACCATGACCCTTGAGCGCATGGTTGCTGATACTGAAGAGATGACGACATGGATTCGCAAGGAACTGGGCAAACAAAAGATCTTCGTGATTGGCCATTCTTGGGGCGGTTATCTGGGTCTGGAATTAGCCAAGCGCCATCCCGAATGGTTGTACGCATACATTGGAGTGGGCCAAGTGACCGACGGACCGGAAAGCGAACGCCGCGGTTGGGCTTTCGCCATCGATGCCGCCCGCCAAGCGGGAAACTCAGAGGCTGTGCAGCAACTCGAATCGATTGCCCCTTACTTTGCGCCTGGTCACCCAGCCCCTCTCAAAAACATCTACACTCAACGAAGGTGGCTGGATCTGTACGGGGGGGTGATGGCGCACCGTGACGGCAATTCCGCCGAGAGCGCTCTTGCGGGTCTGTCGCCGGATTACACGGATGAGGAGATTTCTCATATCTGGGAAGGCAACGACTTCTCCGAGCAATACCTTCTCGCTCAGGTCCTGAGCCTCAATTTGACCGACATTCGAAAACTGGACTGTCCATTGATCATCTTTGCCGGCCGTTATGACGTCAACGTGAATTCCCAGGTTGCGGCCGAATGGTTTAAGAAGGTGAAAGCGCCAGCGAAGCATTTTGTTTGGTTCGAGAACTCGGCGCATCTGCCGATGACGGAGGAACCAGGAAAATTCTTGATGTCTCTGGTACGCTACGCCCGGCCAATCGCAGAGAGAGCCGACGATTCACCTCCTCTCAAGCCCTGATCAATACTAGAGATTTCGGTTACTCAAAATCCAGTCAGTGAAGGGGCACCGGAGGCTAACGTCAACTGACGCTATCAGGCGACAGCGCTCATAACAGGGACTGGCTGGTCGCGATTCTGGTCGATCCACGGGCGAATGGGAAGAAAGCAGCCTTAAGCAGTGCTTATGGAGTTCCTGTCTGTTTGCGCGGTACGAGACGCGGCTAACCGGGTCTCCACAGGAAAATCTTGCTATCGTCCGCTAGAATGCCAGATCGAACCCGGCGACTGATAGTTCAGTCCTTCGCCCCACACCACGTGCGTGTCTCCGTGGTTGTCGATCGCCATTCCGAAATAATCGCCGAAGGGGAAACGGAAACCTTTCTTACCTATATAGCGATAGCCGGGCACGTAGCCCGAGATCCGTATCTCTTCTCCCCAGGTCGCTCCGCCGTTGCTCGAACTTCGATAGTAAGTGTTCCAATACAAAGAGTTGCCGGAAGAGTTGCGCTTATCCATCCACGCTATGCGGACGTCGCCGCCGTTCCCGGCCACGATCGCCGGGAAGGCATGTTCCACTCCCGGCTCGGCGGAGGAAACGCTGACGCGCGGCAGCCAGTTTTCGCCGCCGTTGGTTGACGAGGAGAAGTAAATGCGCTGCGGCCCCAGTGACGAGTTGCCCGCACTCCAGAGCGCGTAAAGAGTTCCGTCGGTGTCAGAAGCCAGCGCGACCTGCGCGCCCAGATACCCCTCGCCACATTCCTCATCCTCGCAGCCGGGCGCGGCCGCGGAAACGTCAAGCCGAGTTGCACTCCAGGCCTTGCCCGCATCCGCCGACTTCGCCACGTACAGGTTCACCGAACCGCGCGCGCCTCCTGCTTTTGAATAGGAAGCCCAGGCCAGATACGCGTTGCCTGCGGGATCGACCGTGGCCGCGCCCAGCAAAGACCATCCGGGACGGCTTTCAGTATTCACGCGCGTCGGCGTAAAGCTGCGTCCGCCATCCTGGGAGGCCGCCACCCACACCTCTTCTTCATGATTGAACGCCACGTAGACGCTCTGTCCGCGCACCGCCAGGGCCGGTTTATCCAGTTCCACTTCGCTGCGAACCGCAATCGTAAAAGCCCACGTGGCGCCGAAGTCCGCCGACTTCGCGAGAATGACCACGCGCTTCCCGTTCTGCAGCCATGCCGCATAAAGGGTGCGCCGGTCGGCTGGGTCTACGGCAATCTGGGCGTCAAACTGCCCCGAATTCGTTTCCAGTATCGCCTGCGGAGTCTGCCAAGACTTGCCGTTGTCATTGCTCGCCACCAACAGCATGGCGGGCACGCGGCAGCGCTTGCAATCTGGCACGCTTCCATAGTGCGGATAAAGAACGTAGATCCGCCCCGAACCATCGGCCGCCACCGCCGGTTCCCACTGGTCGCCGCTCGTCAGGCCGACCCGCCTCTGCCCGGAAAATTGCGGCGCCGTCGCCCAAGCCAGGCTGGCCAGAGCACACAACAACACCATGAGTTTGGCGGAGCGCATATAAGCCATCAAACGAAAACCAGGGGGGAGGGAATAAACGGGCCCTTGACCTTGAAACCTTATCTCGAAGCTGGTTGCCGGTCAATCACACTTATGCGCTAGACCTTGCGGCTGCCCTAACCAGCGGCTAGCAAAACCTCGCGTTGTGAAAAGCCCGCTCCGCTCAGGCCGTCAGAAGGGGGATTCTCGATGCTCAGCTACCAGGCCAGCAGGCTGCCGATAAACTCGATCTCTTGCACCAGATTGTGGGGGTGGCGCAGCGGTTCGGCGCCGCGATAACTGCATTGTTTTTAGTCCTTTAGCCGCTGAGATCGCACTCTCCGCGGGCGACTAAGATTCAGCAAACTGCTAGTGCTTGAAAGAAATATTCAGACCCGTAGCCAACTGCAGGTCGTTCTTTTTCGTCGTCGGCGGCGGGTTGCTGACATAAATATCCCCGAACGAGTTTTGCCAGCCCAGCCACTTATTGAGCTTGGTGACCGTACCGAAGTTGAATGTGCCGCGGTATTGTGAGGTATCGCTGAGGTCGGGGTAGATGAAGAAGCTTTGCGTGATGACTGTGCCCTTCCCGACCTTGAGCGTGTAGGCATCGCCCAGCGTCAAGCCCGCCAGGCTGTCGGACCTAGCGGCGACGAACGTGCCGCCGGGCGGCGGCGGCGGAATCGTGAATGACGAATAGCTTTCATGGGTGTAGTTTGCTCCGACAAGCAGATCGAGGGTAGTGGCAGCACTCTTAATCGCGTGTAAGCCAAGACCGCCTCCCAGCGTGGACCGTAGACTCAGGTCCTGCAGCGAATTGGAAAGAAAATCGCCATTCCCAAAGCCGAACGCGCGCCGGGAGAAATCGTGGTCGTAGCGTGCTCCTCCACCCGTCGAGTTAGCGGTGGTGTGAGGCGAGGCCGTCGGCAAATCGTTGGTCGCGTAGACCGAGTTGGTGTAGAGGGTCAGCTTGTCGTGAAGTCCCGTGCGCGCGCCATTGAAAGCGATGTTCAGGTTCTTGGTCTCACTGTTGCCACGGGTCACGGCAAAGCCCAGATTCAGGCCACCGGCCCAGCCCTCGCTCCACCCTGGGTGCAGACTCTTTTCATATGCCGCCTGCTCGACCGGGCTACGCACCAAAGTGACAGAAGCCTTCGGCGCCTCCACCGGGCCTGCGTTCTTGGTGGCAACGACTACATCTTCGCCGCTGGTGGTCACCGGACCAACCACGGTCTTGCCCCCCAGCGTGACGTTAAGGTCGCCCGCGGACGTTAGGCTTTGAATTGCGTCGAACTTCACGGTTACGTCGCCGGCGTAATCGGTCTTGATCACGAGTTGCTTACCGTCGGACTTCGTAATCGAACCGGTCAGCCGATCGCCGTTCTTCAAGACGACCTGGTCAGCAAGCGCCGGAATCGCGAGTAACAGAACGAGTAACAGAAGAAGGCCTACTACAAATTTCTTACGCACCAAAACCCTCCTTGAAGTGATTCGAAATGAGATGGAATTCCTAAACTAATCTAACGGACACAACGGCCTTCAACAGCCGGGAAGTGAGTTACAGAACTTTTCCCTGCCGAATCTACTCAATGAGATTCCGTAGCCTTGGACGTTCGAGTCCAGGTGAGGTCTGCGATGCGAAAAAACTGTCAATCCGCGGATCGGCTATAGCGAATACAAAGTTGCTGTGACCACAGCCAGCTGCCGAGCTGCGCTCGGTTTGGACGGGCGAGGCGCCCGTCCCCACACGAGCAGAGTACAGCAACGCTGAACCCGCTCTAGGTTCTGTGCGGCACCGGTTGGCGCGCTTCGTTCAACAGCACCAAAGTCATGTTGCTGCGCTTGCTGTCGCGCTCCATTTGGATGGCTTCCAGCCGCGAGCGCCAGGGCGCAAGATCGAAAGGCTGCTCGGCGGGTTTCGCGACGTAGGTGTCAATCAACTCGCGGTAGAAGCGCACGATGCTTGCCACCAAGGGCACGGGATACTCCCGCCCCTGGATCTTCAGGCACTGAACGCCCAGGTCAATGAGCGCCGGGATATCGTCCAGGAAAAAGAAGGCGGCATTCTTGAGCGTGATAACTGGCTCCAGCAGCGCCTTGTCATCGAGCAGTTCCCACTGTTCCAGGCAGACGCGGTAATCCAAGCCGCCGCGGTTGGGGCTGCCGCGGAACACGTCCTTGCCGAAATCATCGGCGGTCCGCTCCAACCGGATATACGGCGACATCCAGCACTTGCCCAGGTAGGTGTAACACTTGTTGGCGTGAATCAGGATTTCGATGCCCACATCGATATTCGCCTGGCGCGAAGTAAGTTCCCCCAGCGTGATCTTAGTGTCGGCCACTACTTGTGAGACCCCGATCGAGCGATAAAACTTCACGTCTTCGTTGTTCAGGATGTTGGCGCCGATGCTGGCGTGCAGAACGAGATCGGGGAAACGGCGGTGCACCTGCGCGATCGCGCCCACGTCCGTCATGATCGCTCCATCGATGCCCCAACCGACGAACTTCTCCATCTTCTTTAGCAGAGCGGGGATTTCGCACGACTGCATATTGGTGTTGATGGCAACGCGTATTTTGGCTCCACCGGAGTGGACGATCTCTGTGGCTTCATGTACTTTCTCGTCGGAAAGTTCGTAGGCGTCACGCCGCCGGCTCCAGCCGCGCGCTCCCACGTAGATTGCATTGGCGCCGTTTTCCAGGGCCGCCTTTGCCATTTCCAAATTTCCCGCAGGCGCTAGTAGCTCAACCATCGCTCACCTCGAACCCTTCAAAAAGGCAAAAACCAAATCACTCAGCAGGCCACAGCCGGTTGCGTGCGTTTGCCGACATACTCGGCGCCGGTGCGTCCGAAATAAAAACCGTTGCACAAACCTATAGCCGTATGCTCCCGAATCGTATTCCACGCAGACTCGTCCTCCGCGCCACCGCCGGCCGCGATCCGCTCCAGCGCCGCGCGATAGATCCTGGCAATATTCAGACGGTACGCAGGCGTCTCATAAGCTGCCTCGATCCGGAACACATTGTGTCCGGCCGCGATGAGCGCCGGCAAATGCTCGAGCATGCACACGTCCTTGCCGCTCAGCACGCCCTTTCCCACCGTCCGCATGGCCCAGTCGCCCTGCTTGAGAAACAAGTTTTTCTGGCATAGCGCCGGGCATTTCTCCGGCCACTTCTGCTCATATTCCAGTAAGAAGCAGTAATCGGAAACGCCCAGTGGCATTTTGCCGTGAACCACCAACTCCGCCGGCATACCAACGCCGCTCGTTATCGCTCCCACTTCGTCGAGGCTGATCTCGTAGTTCGGCGTAAAGCGGACCGCACCGTACTCTTTCAACACCTCGGCTCCGGCATCGGTGTACACGTTGGCAAATCCGCCGATGTGCGCCGGCATGCCGGGAAACTGCTCATGCACCATGCGCAGTACGCCGAGGTTATGGACCTCGACCGCGTCGGCGCCGGCCGCGGCTGCGGTCTCCAACGCTTTCTGCACCTTGGGCAGCACGTCATTGCGCGGCGCCGCATACGAGGTCACGTAGGCTCGCAGGCCCTGGCCCTTTACCAGCGCGATGCCTTCCTCGAGGTCGTCCAGGCGCTCCAGGAAGTTGTCCTCGTAGATGCGGCAGTAAATGTTGCCCAGGTAAACCGCGTCATAAGCACTTAGGTCCGATTCGCGGAGGTTTCGCAGGTTGGAGATCGTCGTATTAAGTTCGAAGGGGCCCATTCAACGTCCTTGTACAGTCCACACCACGGGCAGCGCAGCCCGGTTCCCATTGGTCGTCTGATCGGTCGTCTGATCGGTCTTCTGATCGCTCTTCTGCCCGCATTTCCAAGCATCCGCTGCCGCACGGTACGTCCCGATGATAGCACGCACCATCTCCGCCGGAAGGCTGCGGCCCTGGATCTTGATCACGTCCACGCCCGCATCGAGGAACGCCGCGAGTTCCCCCACCGGGCTAATCTGCCAACTGGGAAACAACCGCCGGTCAGCCTCCACGCCATCTTTCAACAGACTCCACGGCTGCTGGCAGATACGGAAACAACTGCCCACTCCGCCGCGTTTGACGCTGCCACCTAAACGTTCCGACCCGTCGCCCCGCTCCGCCGCGGCGAAGTTCAGGTAGCTGGGCATCCAGCACTTTCCGAGCTGAATGAACTCCTGCACCATGTGCAGCATGACTTCGATCTGTATCGAGGCCTTCGCCTTCACCGCCGCGATTTCCTCCGGCTCAACGTATCCAGGCAGCACCACCGCGGTCGCGCCCAAGTCCTGGTAGAAGAGAGCGTCGCTCGTGTTCAGCGCGCCGCAGCCTATGCTGGCGGTGATGGCCAATCCCGGCAGCTTCCGCCTGACTTCGCGCAGAAACCCGACGTCGTTCAGGATCACCGCATGCAGTCCCCAGTCCGTCAATTCGGCCAACTGGCGCAGCAGCTTTTGGCGCTCCTGCGGCTTGGGTATGATGTTTGCCGCAAGCTGCACCTTTTTCCCGAGGGCGTGAGCCAGTTCGATGCACAATCGCAACTGCTTACGGTCAAATTCGCCCCGCGCGCCGCCACGGCTCCAACCCTTTAATCCCACGTACACGGCGTCCGCGCCCGCCTGAAACGCCTGCTCGGCCGCCTCAAGATTGCCTGCAGGAGCCAGCAGCATCGCACACTGCTTGGGCAAGGCCATGTTGGGCAGATCCATGCCGCAGCCCTTCGCAGTGGAATGTGGGCTGGCCTGCGCCGGTCCATAGCCCGGGATTGCACTTTCAGTACCCAAGTTGGCCCCAATTGTTCGCTGAGTCAGTGAGCAATGTCACGCCCAAGTGTGACAGCGAACTAGATAACCCCGGAGGAAATGCCTCTCGCCATGCCGTGAGGGTGTGCTGGAACTTGACCCGTTTCACCACTTCTCCGCGCACCCCGACGGGAACTGCTTTCGCCATTCGTTTACAGTGTAAAGCCCGCTCTGTGCTGTGTCACCAGGAATAGAAGACGATACCCGCCGGCCAGCGAAACATTGGCTACGGATCGCCGGCGAAACCGTGAGCGCCCTGAAAGCGCATCATGTGACAGCCACTTGGACTTGCTTTTGACATCGTCAGAGCGGAGGCATAGCATATCAGTTTAGGCGCCCTGTCGTGGGGGTGAGTTATGGCATTGCACCCTGAGCAACAGAAGCGCCACTTTCCGGAAGAAGCGCCAGTCGCATGGGACCCGATCCGGCGGGCCCTGGAAGAAAACGAAGACTGGTATCGCGATCTGGTCGAGCACAGCCAAGACCTGCTGTGCGTCCACGACCTTCAAGGCCGACTCCTGTCGATCAATCCCGTTCCAGCGCGTCTGCTGGGTTACAGCGTAGAAGAAATGCTGCGCATGCCGATGCGGGATTTTGTTGATCCGCAATTCCGCGCTCAGTTCGATGCCTATCTGCACGAGATCAAGCGCACGGGCGAGTCTCGCGGCCTATTGGCGGTGGTGACGCGATCGGGAGAACAGCGGATCTGGGAGTATCACAACACGCTGCGCACCGAAGGAGTGGAGACGCCGATTGTGCGGGGGATCGCGCATGACGTCACGGAACGGGTGCGGGCGGAGAAGGCGCTGCGCGCGACCAACGAAAAGCTGCTGAAGACGGCGCGGGAGCGGCAGCAGACGCTCCACGATCTGACGCTGTTCCGGACGCTGCTGGACCAATCGAACGATGCCATCCACGTAGTGGATCCGAAGACATTGCGTTTTCTCGATGTGAATGAGAAGGCGTGCGCCGAGCTGGGGCACAGCCGGGAGGAGCTTTTGTCGATGACGGTTCATGACATCGATCCGAACACCGACGAAAGTTGGGTCGAGCGGGTGCGGCATCAGTTGCGGGAGTCGGGATTCGCAATCATGGAAACAGTGCACCGGCGGAAAGATGGAACGATGTTTCCGGTGGAAGTGAATTTGCGACAGGTGCAACTGGACCGGGGGTATGTCGTATCCATTTCGCGGGACATCACGGCGCGGAAGCGGGCGGAGGAAAGGCTGCGCGAGTTCGAACGGGTAGTGGAGAGTCTGGAAGAGATGATCGTGGTGGTGGATCGGGAGTACCGGTACGTGCTCGCCAACCGGGTATTCCTGAGCTATCGCGGCTTAACTAAAGAACAGCTCGTAGGACGTTCGATAGCGGAAATCTTGAATCCGGGGGTATTTGAAACAATCGTTAAGGAAAAGCTGGATGAGTGTTTCCGGGGCAAGGTCGTCAAATACGAGCTCAAGTATAAGTATCCGGAGATCGGGGAGAGAGATCTATCGATCACGTATTTGCCGGTAGAGGGACAAACGGGGATCGATCGCGCGGCGTGCCTTCTGAACGACGTCACCGAGCGCAAGCGCACCGAGGAGGCCTTGCGGCAAAGCGAGGAACGGTTCCGGGTGGCACTCAAGCATTCTCCAATTGCGGTGTTCAACCAGGACCAGGATTTGCGCTACACCTGGATGTATAATCCGCAGCTTCCGTGGCCAGCGAGTGAAGCGCTGGGAAAGACTGCGGAGGAGATCTTCGAACTGGAGGAAGCTGCACGCGTGACAGAAGTGCGGCAGCGGGTGCTGAAAACCGGGGTGGGAGCGCGTGATGAAATACAGGTCACTTACGGCGGCAGGAGATACTACCTCGACACGACGATCGAACCGGTTTTGGACTCGACGGGCGCGGTAATTGGACTCACCGGCGCCAATATGGACGTCACCGAGCTCCGGGAAGCAAGCGAATCTTTACGCGAAGCCAAGAAAAAGCTTACCGAAGAAAAGCTTTATCTCGAGCAGGAAATCAATACGGAACTGGGGTTCGGGGACATCATCGGGCAGAGCAAGGCTTTGGAAGCCGTCATGGAGAATGTGAGGAAAGTGGCGGCCAGCGATGCCACCGTGCTGCTGCTGGGCGAAACGGGAACAGGAAAGGAACTGGTGGCGCGGGCGGTCCACTGGTTGAGCCTGCGCACCGGCAATAGTTTCATCAAATTGAACTGCGCGGCGATTCCGTCGGGGCTGTTGGAAAGCGAGTTATTCGGTCACGAGAAGGGCGCTTTCACCGGAGCGGTGAGCAGGAAAATTGGACGAGTCGAACTGGCGGACAAGGGCACGCTGTTTCTGGACGAGATCGGGGAGATTTCGATGGCGTTGCAGCCCAAGCTGCTGCGGGTTTTGCAGGATCATGAGTTCGAACGGCTGGGCGGAACGCAAACGCTGAAGGTGGACTTTCGTTTGATTGCGGCGACGAACTGCGATTTGGCGGATGCCGTGCTCCATAATGAGTTTCGGAGCGATTTGTATTATCGGCTGAACGTGTTTCCGATCCGCGTGCCACCCTTACGGGAACGGCCGGAAGACATCCGGTTGCTGGTGGAATATTTTGTGCAGAAGTTCGCCCGGCGGATGAACAAGTCGATCGCGAGCATTCCCAAGAAAACCATGGATGCGCTGATGGGGTGGGAGTGGCCGGGGAATGTGCGGGAGTTGGAGAATTTTATCGAGCGCTCAGTGATTCTGACGCAAGGTTCGGTGCTGGTATCGCCGTTAAGCGAACTGGAGCCGAGTAGCACAACCGCAGAGAAGAAACGAGTGGATGAAACTCTGGAAGCGACGGAACGCGAGCACATTCTGCGAGCTTTGCGGGAGAGCCGCGGGCAGATTGGCGGGCTGAAAGGGGCAGCCATGCGGCTGGGATTGAAGCGGACAACGCTGCAATCGAAACTGAAGCATTTGGGAATTAATCCTCGGTCAGGACGTCCGGGGCAGTAGTTCACCCACGGATGAACTGAGAAAGACGCCGCAGGCATGAACGCCGGGGACACGTCCGGCCCGACCAGCAGCCGATCGCGGCCAACGATGCCGAAGGTAGGGCGGTTCGGTTACAATCCTCGCGCACATGAACCGCGAATATAACAAACAATACAGCCACGAATTAGGGCGCGACATGGAGTCGCTGGTGTATGGACACGCCGGGCAGCCTATCCTCGTTTTTCCGACCTCCATGGGACGTTTTTTTGAGTATGAAGATGCGGGGATGATCCGGGCGCTGGCTGGGAAGCTGGAGGCGGGCGCGATCCAAGTGTTCTGCGTGGACAGCGTTGACAGCGAGAGCTGGTACAACAAGGGTGTGCATCCGGGAGCGCGGATCTGGCGGCATGTGCAGTATGAGCGCTACGTGATCAACGAGTTTCTGCCGTATTTGAAGTGGAAGAACTGGGCTCCGCAGATCGCGGTGACGGGATGCAGTTTTGGCGGCTATCACGCGCTGAATTTTTCCATGCGGCATCCGGATGTGGTTTCGGCTTGCGTGCCCATGAGCGGATCGTTCGACATCAAGAGCTTCCTCGACGGCTACTACGATGACAATGTCTACTTCAATAATCCGCCGGACTATCTATCGAACATGAGCGATGAGTGGTTCCTGAGCCAGTACCGGCAGATGAAAATTGTGCTGGGATCGGCGGACTGGGATATGTGCCTGGACGCGAACGTCAAGATGGCGGCGATTCTGCATAGCAAGGGGATTCCGCATTGGCTGGATATCTACGGAGACAACAGCAAGCACGATTGGCCGCTGTGGCAGCGGATGGCGGGGAAGTATTTCTAGTGGGGGTTCGGGGAGAGACAAGATCATAGTTTGGCGAGGTCCTTGAGTTATGGCGAAAGTTATGGCGAACAAGAAAATCGGAATTCTTTTTGGTATGGAAGATACGTTTCCTCCGGCTTTGGTCGAGAAGATTAATGCCATGAAGACCGAGGGCGTTACCGCCGAGTTTGTGAAGATTGGCGGCATTCGGATGGATGAGCCTAAGAAGTACGACGTGATCATTGACCGCATTTCGCAGGACATTCCTTTCTATCGGGCGTATTTGAAGAACGCGATGCTGCAAGGGACGACGGTGATTAACAATCCGTTCTGGTGGACGGCGGACGACAAATTTTTCAATTATGCGCTGGCCCACAAGATGGGCGTGGCGATTCCGCCTACCGTGATTTTGCCGCATCATACGCATCCGCCGGATACTACCGGCAAATCCATGCGAAATTTGATGTATCCGCTGAATTGGGAAGAGGTGTTTGCCTATGTCGGGTTTCCGGCATTTTTAAAACCTTACGCGGGCGGCGGCTGGAAGCACGTGTACAAGGTGCATTCTCCGGAGGAGTTCTTCCATAACTACAATCAGACCGGCGACCTTTGCATGACGCTGCAGCATGGCGTGGAGTTTGAGGATTATTACCGCTGTTACGTGGTGGGGCAGGAAAAAGTCCACATCATGAAGTACGATCCGAAGGCTCTGCATCATCAGCGATATGTGAAGGGAAACCCGCAGCCGGGAACAAAGTTAAAGGAGCGGATCGAGAAAGATGCGCTGGCGTTGTGCCGCGCGCTGGGCTACGACCTGAACACAGTGGAGTTTGCGGTGGAGGATGGAGTGCCTTATGCGATTGACTTCATGAATCCGGCGCCGGATGCAGAGGTTACGTCGGTGGGGCAGCAGAATTTCGAGTGGGTGGTGGACGCGGTGGCCGAGATGGCGGTGAAGAAAGCGCTCCGCGGGGAAAATCCGGTGGAGGAGTTGCGCTGGGCGGCGTTGTTGAATGGGCCGGGGGTCCGGCCACAGTAAGTACAGAAGAAAGCGTTAGTTCCACATCAAGAGTTTCGCGATGGCATTGATCCAGTCGAGGATCTGTCCAGAGCCACATCCACGAAGTGGCTGGGGAGCTTTGAGTATGTCTGAAAAACCGCAAATTTCCGATTTCAGACCTACCCGGCGAGAGGCAAAGTTTCGGGTTTGGCTACTCTTTTCTGCGTAGCACAAAATCCAACCCGACGGCGACGTAGACAAACGCTCCGGCTTCCGTATGTTCGCGGGAAAGAATGCCCCCACTACCACCTTCAACAACCCATCGCATATTCTCCGAGACGCGGGCGCTCGCGCCAATGCTCGCCATGGGAACGACTGCACCGGGAGGGACGTTCGAACCCGCGAAGGGCCTCCCAGAACGTCCGCGCGCCGCGGCCAGCCGGACAGAAGCGTAGGGAGCCCAGCCGTTTCGTTTCCCGCCGGGGATGCCCATCGTCGCACCTACTTCGCCAGTTAGACTCTTGCCCTCCGTATCGTCTCCTAATCCGATCCCAGTCTCGAGCCGCAAGTTCTTCAGGAGTTCGTATCTTGCCGTCATGGTCGCGGAGAACGACTGAAAACTGGAATGTTCGGTGCCTTGGAAGTCGAACCCCCAGTCCAAGCGATGCGTCAGACCGAGGTCCCATCGGCCAAACCAATTTACTCCGGTTTCGTGAGCGCACGGTGCTGGGAACAGATTGCCCCAGGCGCCCGCGGCAAAAGCAACTTCGTTGGCCTTCGCAGGAGTCGTGCCGGGGCCAACGAAGGCGAGCACCGGAGGAAGGGGTGCCACATCCTTGCAGCCCGGAACCACTTGGTTCGTCTGAGCCCTTAGGCTTGCGGATAAGCCGACGAACAGGAAAAATGCAAAAGCGATTTGACCGCACTCTCTGCCACACGTTCTCATTATCTGCGTGCACCCCTTTTTAGCTTTGTTCCCACACTACCTGGCCGTCTCCTCGCTTGCGGGAGCAGATTTCGCCGTGTAATGATTTAATCTTCACGCTCCTCGCGGCAAAATCAAAAATAGTTCAGACATATGCGGCCAATGCAATTGCAACCATGGGGCTGGATGTCCAACACTGACTTTGTGCTGTCCCCGCGCAATCTTATCCGCGCCATAGCCCGACATTGATATACTGACTTAGCTTTCTGCCAGGGTGTCCTCCCGCTTGGCAGCTCTGGATGCCGCGATGAAGCCTACATTCACGCTTGGAATCGAAGAGGAGTATCAGACCGTCGATCCCGAGACTCGGGACCTTCGGTCACATATTCAAACCGAGCTCATCGAGAAGGGCAGATTGATCCTGCAGGAACGGGTCAAGACGGAGATGCACCAATCGGTGGTGGAGGTGGGGACGAAGGTTTGCGCCAATATCAAGGAAGCCCGGGAAGAACTGAAGAATCTGCGGCGGCAAATCATCCGACTGGCACGGGAGAATGGGTTGCGGTTGGCTTCGGCGGCGACGCATCCGTTTGCCGACTGGCGCGTGCAGGAAGTGACGCCGGGCGAGCGCTACAAAAACATTGTAGAGGATATGCAACTGGTAGCCCGGGCCAACCTGATTTTCGGACTGCATGTGCACGTGGGCATCGAGGATCGCGAGACGCTGATCCACATGATGAATCATGCGCGGTATTTTGTGCCGCACCTGTTGGCGCTCTCCTCGAATTCGCCTTTCTGGCTGGGGATGGATACGGGGCTGAAATCGTATCGCTGCAAAGTGTTCGACAAGTTTCCGCGGACCAACCTGCCGGATTTTTTCCCCAGCTGGGGCGAGTACGAGAATTACGTCAAGCTGCTGGTGAAAACGAACTCGATCGACAACGCCAAGAAAATCTGGTGGGACATCCGGCCGCATCCATTCTTCGACACGTTGGAGTTCCGGGTGTGCGATCTTCCGATGCGGCTCGACGAGACGATTGCGCTGGCGGCGCTGATCCAGGCGACGGTGGCCAAGCTGTACAAACTGTACTCGCAAAACCAGGGATTCCGCCTGTACCGCAGGTCGCTGCTGATGGAAAACAAGTGGCGAGCGGCGAGGTATGGAATCAATGGAAAACTGATTGACTTCGGCAAGTCGGTGGAAGTTCCGGAGCGCGAACTGATCGAAGAGTACCTGGAATTCGTCGATGACGTGCTGGATGAACTGGATTGCCGGGAAGAAGTCGAGTACATCCGCGAGATTATGCAGATGGGCACGGGCGCAGACCGGCAGTTGGACGTGTTCCGCAAATCCGGCGACATGAAAGCCGTGGTGGACTACATCATTGAGGAGACTGAGGTGGGCGTGGACGAGGTGGATAGTTTGCCCACCGCCAAGGCCGTCTGATGAGCCTGATGAAGACTTTTACGAATACAACGGAACAACCCAATCGACAACTGAACAAGCTGGCTTTCGATCCGCAACTGACCCCGGGGGCGCGGAATGCCGTGCGCGTGTGCCTGCGTGTGCAGCCCTCGGAAAAAGTTACCGTCATCACCGATGAAGTGAGCCTGGAGATTGCGTCCGCGCTGGTGCGCGAACTGGAAGAGATCGGCTGCCGCTACCAGACCTGGGTGCTGGAGGACGTGGCGACCCGTCCGCTGACGGATTTTCCACTGGCCATCGCGGAGGATCTGGAGTCGAGCCAGGTCAGCATTTTTGCGGTGCAAGCACAGACCAACGAATTGAAGTCTCGCATGCAGATGACGGATGTGGTAAATCGGCAAAAAATCCGGCACGCGCACATGGTCAACATCAACAAGCGGATCATGCTGGAAGGCATGCGCGCGGACTTCCAGAAGGTCGACCTGCTGAGCGTGAAGATACTGGAAACGGTGCGCCGGGCGAAACAGATTCGGGCAAAGACGCCCGCCGGGACGGACTTGGTAGCGGATTTGAACCCCAATTACCGCTGGGTAAAGACCAGTGGAATTATCAGTACCGAAAAGTGGGGGAATCTGCCGGGTGGTGAAGTGTTCACAACACCGAGCGAGGTAAACGGCACATTTGTTATTGATGGCGTGGTGGGCGATTATTTGTGCGCGAAGTTTGGCGATTTAAAGTCGACTCCGCTGACCATTCAGGTGAAGGGGAATCGCCTGATCGAAGCGCACTCAGCGAACAAGGAGTTGAAAGACGATTTCTGGGCTTACACCCACAAAGATGAGAACAGCAATCGAGTGGGAGAGTTTGCGATTGGGACGAACATCGAACTGAAAGACGTGATCGGAGAGATCCTGCAGGATGAGAAATACCCGGGCGTGCACATTGCGTTCGGAAATCCGTATGGGGCGCACACCGGAGCGGAGTGGTATTCGTCGACGCACATCGATGTGGTCGGGCGGAATTTTGATATCTGGGTCGACAGCGAGCAGATCATGCGGCGCGGACAGTTTCTGATTGAGGCGTAAGAGCGGCTTTTAGTTCCTGGCTCCTAGCTCTTGGCTTTTGGCCTTCAGCTTTTGGCCTTCAGCTTTTGGCTCTTAGCTTTTAGCTTTTGGCTTTAGCTCCTGGTGCTTGGCGGCTGCGTGAAATCTCGCGCTTCGTATCAGGGCATCGCTTTAGCGATGCCAAGGTGGGTTCAGTGGTAAACGCCCCTTTAGGGGCTGCCGTCGAGCGTGGACGGGCGATGTCGCCCGTCCCCACACGAGTTTCGATGATTCCCTCTTATCGGCAAGCCTTCAACTCGAACTTCACTCCTGAAAAATACGAGCGGTTGCGGCGCGAGATGACTTCGCGGTGCGGGATGGACGTTCCATTCGCTCTTTGCGAGACGCCTTGCTTCTTCCCGGCAGAACTGGTCGAGTGCATGGGAGAGGATGGGAAGGCGCTGATCCGGCAGTTGGCGGAGAATCCGGAGTATCGGGCGCGCTCGGAGGCTTCAATTCCCGCGAAGTTTCGCGTGCCGAATGAATCGCCGCATCCGATGTTTATCCAGGTGGACTTCGGGCTGGCGCGGGATTCGGCGGGCGAGTTACAGCCGAAACTTGTCGAGTTACAGGCCTTCCCTTCCCTTTACGCATACCAGCCGGTGTTGGCGCAGGCTTACATCGATGTGTTCTCGCTCGATGCCAAGCTTCGCTACTTTTTGAGTGGCCTCGACTCGGCCGCTTACCGGCAGCTTTTGCAGGACGCGATTGTGGCGGGACACGATCCGGTGAATGTGGTGCTGATGGAGGTGCATCCCGAGGAGCAGAAGACGCGTCCGGATTTTTTGCTGACGGAGAAGCTGCTCGGCATACAGACGGTGTGCATCACGAAGATTCGCAAACAGGGGCGACGGCTGTTTTATGAGGAGGGCGGCAAGCAGGTTCCGATTGAGCGAATTTACAACCGCACCATCGTGGACGAACTGGAACGCAAGGGCGTGGCTCTGCCCTTTGATTTTCGCGATGATCTCGATGTGGAGTGGGCGGGGCATCCCAACTGGTACTTCCGGATGAGCAAGTACTCGATTCCTTATCTGAAGCATCCGTCGGTGCCGCGAACTTGGTTTCTGGATCAACTGTTGGAAGTGCCGGCGGATCTGGAGAATTTTGTGCTCAAACCGCTGTATTCGTTTGCCGGATTGGGCGTGGTGATTGCGCCGTCGCGGAAAGACATCCACGCGATTCCTGCGGCAAAACGCGCCGGATACCTTTTGCAGGAGCGGCTGAATTTCACGCCGGTGGTGGAGACGCCTTACGGCGCGACCAAGGTCGAACTGCGTTTCATGTATGTGTGGCTCGATAAGTTGATGCCGGTGTTGACGATCGTGCGGATGGGCCGCGGTCTGATGATGGGCGTGGATCAGAACAAGAATATGAAGTGGGTAGGATCGTCGGCGGCGTTGGTTAGTAGTTAGTGGTCGGATCGCCCTGCGCTCGGGCGGTCGCGGCTTTTTCCGCTTATTGAGTTATTCCCCAAACCCGGTTGACCCGACCGGGGGGACAGCCTACCATTACGCCGTCACGGGCACGAGCCAGCTTTCGGCTCTACCCGTAGAATCAGAGGCAAAGGCGGCGGACAGGAGTGTCCGCCCCACACGACCATGGAGATAGTCGGGCAAACGGTGTCCCATTACCGCGTGCTGTCGAAGCTGGGCGGCGGCGGAATGGGAATTGTTTACGAGGCGGTGGATATCCGCCTGGGCCGGCATGTCGCGCTGAAATTCATCCCCGAGCATCTGGCCAAGGATCCGCGCTCACTGGAACGATTTATGCGAGAGGCGCGCGCCGCATCGCAGCTCAACCATTCCAACATCTGCACCATCCACGACATTGAGGACAACAACGGGCACCCCTTCATCGTCATGGAGAAGCTCGAGGGCGAGAGCCTGAAGCAGCGAATCCATGGTCAGGCTCTGGATCTTGAAGACATGCTGGACATCGCGGTGCAAGTGGCGGACGCGCTGGCGGCCTCCCATGCCAAGGGCATCGTGCACCGCGACATCAAGCCGGCAAATATTTTTCTGACTCCGAATGGGCAGGTAAAGATTCTTGACTTTGGGCTGGCGAAGCTGGCCAAGTCCAACTCAAACGACCAAGGTGTGGGCACGACCACGGACACGTCGCTCGAGGAATCGCTGACCCAGGTGGGAGTGATTCCGGGGACGGCGGTCTATATGTCGCCGGAGCAGGCGCGCTCGGAAGACCTGGACGTGCGCAGCGACATATTTTCATTGGGCGTAGTGCTCTTCGAGATGGCCACCGGCAAGAAGCCGTTCACCGGAACGAACGTGGTGATGACGCTACATGCGGTGATCAATACGAAGCCGGCATCGCCGCGGTCGATCAATCCGGCGGTGCCGACGGAACTCGAAGCCATCATCGGAAAAGCGATGGAGAAGGACCGCAACCTCCGATACAAAAACGCGGCCGAGATGAAGGCCGACCTCGTGAAGCTGAAAAAAGAAACGGATCCGACGCTGCGGAGCGGGCTTCGTCAGGTGAGTGGACTGCGCGTGGCGACGAACACGTTCCAGAAGTCGAGTTCGATGCGGACCTGGATCATCGCCGGACTGGCAGCGCTGCTGCTGACGGCAATGGCAGCGGTGGGGGTATGGTTCGTCAAACACGCGGTGCCGACGGTGGAGGCGGGAATCCGGACGATCGCGGTGTTGCCCCTGCAGAATGTTAGTAACGATGCGGAAAGCGAGTTCCTGCGCTTTGCGCTGGCGGATGAGATTGCGAATGCGCTGACCTATGCGCATTCGCTGGAAATCCGGCCCTCGGCGTCAACGCAGAAATATGCCAATGCAGAAGCCGACCCGGCAAAAGCCGGGCGCGACTTGGGAGTAGGCACGGTGGTGGTGGGACATTTTCTGCGCCAGGACAAGATGGTGATGGTCACGCTGGAAGCAGTGGATGTGAAAAACAATAAGGTGGTCTGGACCGGCACGCTAACTGCGCCGACGGATAACCTGATCGCGCTGCGTAACCAGATGGCAAAAGAAGTGCGGAAGGAACTGTTGCCGGCTTTGGGGATCGCCCGTGAGGCGGTGGAAACGGGCAGTACTCCGGCGAATCGCGAGGCCTATGACAAGTATCTGCGAACGCTGGAAATCGCGCACCAGGGCAAAGCTAATAAGGATGCGATCGCGATACTGGAGCAGGTGGTGAGCCTCGACCCAAATTACGCGCCGGCGTGGGAAGTGCTGGGACGGCGTTATTACTTCGATGCGACTTACTCGGACGGAAGTGAGGCGGGATATCAACGCTCGAATGCGGCGTACAAGCAAGCGCTTTCGGTGGAACCGGGACGGGTCAGCGCGGCCGGATTACTGGCGGCGAATGAAGCCGTGGGCGGAAATCTCGACCTGGCCTATGACGACGCCCGGACGCTGATACGCAGGCGTCCGGATTCCGCGTTCGCTCATTTTTCGCTGGCGTATGTACTACGCTATGCCGGGCGGCTGGATGAGGCGCAGAGCGAGTGCGATAAGGCGCTGGCGATCGGTGCGGGGAATTTCAACTGGCGCACGTGCGCGCTTGCTTTTGCTGAAGCAGGGAAGTCGGCGCGTGCCATGGATTATCTGAACCTTGATGCCGGCTCGGAGTGGTCGAATGCGGTCCGAGTTTCGGTGCTGATGCGGCAGGGGAAGATGATGGACGCCCAGCAAGCCGTGCCGCAGATAACGGAAAATCCCATGTGGATGCGCGGACTGCTGCAGGCATGCCTGGACAAGACGCCAGCAGCGGATATCCACCGGTTGGCGGAGCAAGCGGAAAACGAATTATTAGCGAAGCAGAATCCCGAGTATAAGTATCACCAGGGTACGTTGCTGGCGGCTTGCGGCGAAAAGCAGATAGCATTCGCGTTTCTGCGCCGGGCCGTGGCCGGGAATTATTGCGCGCACCAGGCGTTGCAATCGGATCCGCTGCTGGCGGGCGTGCGCGGGGATGCGGAGTTCCATCAGATTGTGCAAGCGGCGGCGGATTGTCAGAAGAAGTTCGCGGCGGCGCAGGGGATGATCAGGTAAGGCGAGGCGGGGGTTTTGCCTCACCGGGCAAGGAGCGACCGTTTTCATGAATTGTCATCCCGAGCGAAGCGAAGGATCTGCATTTTGCTGCGAACTGCAGATCCCTCGCTTCGCTCGGGATGACAAGATCTAGAAAATTGAGCGTTGCCTAGGTTAGTTATTTGCTCCTTTCGTTGAGTAAAATCCATCAGATGGTCATGTTTGCGATGCGGAAGAAGTTCGGGCTTCGGTTGGTGCGCGGCAGCCTTGCGACTGCGACGCTGCTGGTTGCTCTGGGGGCTTTCGCCGCGATATCCGCCGCCGCGCAGACGCCGGAAAAGATCGCGCCCGATCATAACGTCGCGCACGGCGTCGAGCATAACGTTGATCATAACAACGCTGATCATAGCAACGTTGATCATTACTATGAACCCCTCCCCCAGGAAACGGGTGCAACGGGGCTGAAGCTGATGCTGCGCCGTTTGCAGACGACGGCACGGCTGATGCAGGTGGATGCGCATCCCGATGACGAAGACGGCGGCATGTTGACGCTGGAGGCGCGCGGGAAGGGCGTTTCGACGGTGCTGATGACGCTGACCCGCGGCGAAGGTGGGCAGAACAAACTGGGCAGCAATCTTTTCGATGTGCTCGGCGTGGTGCGGACCCTGGAGGTGTTGGCAGCCGACCGCTACTACGGCGTGGAGCAACGGTTTTCGCGAGTCGCGGATTTCGGGTACTCGAAAACTCCGGAAGAAACTTTTCAGAAATGGCAAGGGCATGACATCGCACTCGCCGACATCGTGCGCGTGGTCCGCACGTTTCGTCCGGATGTGCTGATTGCGCGCTTCTCAGGAACGGAGCGCGATGGGCATGGGCACCACCAGGCTTCGGCGATCCTGACGAAAGAAGCATTTCGCGCAGCGGCCGACCCTAATCGTTTTCCGGAGCAAATCAGAGAAGGATTGCAGCCCTGGCAGCCGAAGAAGCTGTATATCGGAAACGTATGCGGTTTCGGCGCTTCGACCTGCGACGCGGCCAATTACACGGTCAAGCTGAACACCGGGAGAGAAGATCCGCTGCTGGGCCAGTCGTACGTGCAGTTTGCGATCGAGGGATTGCGGCATCAGCAATCGCAAGCGCTGGGCGGCGTCTCGATTCCCAAGGGCGATCGATTTGCCTATTACAAACTGGTGGATTCCGTCGTTGAATCTCCAAAGGACAGAGACGGCCACGAGCAGGACTTCTTCGATGGCGTTGATACCACGCTGCCCGGGCTGGCGTCGAGGCTCGGGAATGAAGAGAAGAAGGTGCCGTGGCTGCGTGAGCAACTATCTCGGATCGAGCAAAGCATTGCCGAAGTTGGGCACAACCCTGATAGCGACTTGGCAAAGAGCGCGATGGCCCTGCTGAGCGGACGAAAAGCAGCGGATGATCTGTTGCAACGCGTTCGACAATCATCGCTGTCGGATAACGCGAAAAAGTTGCTTACGAGTGAACTCGAGACGAAGCGTAATCAGTTCCAGCAGGCAGCGAACGTCGCGCTGGGAGTCAAATTGACAGCAACGTACGACGCCCCACCCGCGTCTTCTCCCGAATCGGCAGCGATGGCCGTTCCGGGGAAAAGTACCGCCGTGAAGGCGTTGGGAATTGCAAGTGGGGGGATGCCGATTTCGGCAAAGTTGATCTTAGACGCACCGGGCTGTCAGCGAATCGTAGAAGGAGCAATGTCAGCCGACAAACTTTCGACAGCTTGGTTCGACTTCCGCGTCACGCCCTGCGACAAGGCCGGTTACACCCGCCCCTACTGGCACCGGCACGATCCCGAGCGCGAGGCGCTGAACACGATTGACGAACCGCAATATCAGACGCTTCCCTTCCCGCCTCCGCCATTTCACGTGCGAATGGAATACCAGTACGAGGGACTCACCGGCACAATCGAAGTCCCGGTCATGGTGAAATTCAAATGGCCGGACGGGAGCGAGGGCGAGCATCCGCTGGCGGTCGGCCCGGAGTTCTCAATTGCCTTGTCACCGTCGAACTCGGTCATCCCATCGGACAAGCGAGGCAGTACGAGCGTAAAGACGACGGCACGCGACCAGAGCAGCGATTCCGAAGCGCGGATTGCGCTGAATGTCCCGAATGGGTGGCGTGCAGAACCGGCGAATGAGTCCGTCCACATTCCGAAGGACGAATCGAAGGACGCTTCGTTTCATGTCTTCCCTTCCGAGTTAAAGGAAAGTCAGACTCATATTCGAGCGGAACTCACGAGCGGGGCAAAGGTCTACGGCGAGGGATATACGGTGGTCACGCGCGAAGATCTCGGCACGTTTTATTACTACCAGCCGGCGGTGCAGCGCGTCAGCATCGTGGATGTGAAGGTTCCGAAAGACCTGAAGGTCGGCTACGTCATGGGCGCGGGGGATGACATTCCGACGGTGCTCGAACAGATCGGGATGGATGTCACGATGATTCCGGCTGACAAGTTGGCAAGCGAGGACCTGAGCAAGTACCAGACGATCGTGCTGGGCATCCGCGCTTATGATACCCAGAAAGGCGTGATTGACAACAACAAGCGGCTGCTCGATTTCGTCGAGAAGGGTGGGCGCTTGGTCGTGCAATATAACACGCTGGGATCGTTTGGGGTGCCGATCGATTTTAATTCCGGCAAATACACGCCCTATCCGGCGACGCTGAGCCGGGCGCGGGTTTCGGTGGAAGAGGCCCCGGTCGCGATTCTCGATGCAGCGAACCCGATCTTTCATTCTCCGAACGAAATTACCCGAAAAGATTTCGAGGGCTGGGTCCAGGAGCGCGGCCTGTACTTCATGAGCCAGTGGGATGCGAACTTCACGCCGCTGTTGGAATCGCACGATCCAGGTGAAGGCGAGCAAAAGGGCGGGCTGCTCGTGTCCCATTACGGCAAGGGAACGTACATCTATACGGGATACGCGTTCTTCCGGCAACTGCCGGCGGGCGTGCCGGGAGCGGTGAGGTTGTTTGTGAATCTGATCGGCAGTCGCTAGTGCAGTCGTTGGTCGTTAGTCGTCGGTCGTGGGAGTCCACCACGACAGACTAAGAAGATCAGGTTCGCCAACGACTAACGACCACCGACCAACGACTTATTTCATGACTAGTGCAGTCGTTGGTCGTTAGTCGTCGGTCGTTCGGGGAGTTCACTACGGCAGAAGATCAGGTTCGCCAACGACTAACGACCATCGACCAACGACTTATTTCATGACAATTCCACTCGAAGCCGGATCCGACACCAAGCCGCAACTCGTCCGCGGCATTGGCCTCGGCTCGGCGACTGCGCTGAACATGATTGACATGATCGGCGTGGGCCCGTTTATTACGATCCCGCTGATCGTGACGGTGATGGGCGGTCCGCAGGCCATGCTAGGCTGGGTGCTGGGCGCAGTTCTTGCCGTCTGCGATGGACTGGTTTGGGCGGAACTGGGCGCGGCGATGCCGGGGTCGGGCGGGTCTTACCGGTATCTCCAGGAGATTTATGGTCCGCAAAAATTGGGACGGCTGGTTTCCTTCCTTTTTATTTGGCAACTTTCGTTCAGCGCCCCGCTGTCGATTGCCTCGGGAGCAGTGGGGCTCTCGCAATATGCGGCTTTTTTCTGGCCGGGTCTGGAGCGCGTGTGGTCGACGCATACGTGGAGCGCGCGTCTGCCCTGGGCTGGAACCCTGCAACTGACCTGGGTCGCGATGCCAGCGACGCTGGTCGCGATCGGCGTTTGCATGCTCACCGCTTTCTTGCTTTACCGCCGGATCACTGCCATCTCGCGGCTTAGCAAGGTGCTGTGGGCAGGAGTGATGGGGACCATCGGATGGATTATTTTGGCCGGCCTCACTCATTTCAACGCGCACCGGGCATTCGATTTGCCTCCGGGTGCGTTTTCGTTTTCGCGCGACTTCTTTCACGGACTGGGCGGGGCAATGCTGATCGCCGCCTATGACATCGGCGGATACTACAACGTCTGTTTCCTCGGCGACGAGGTTAAGGAACCGGCGAAAAATATTCCGCGGGCGCTGTTCCTATCCATTCTGGCAGTCGTCTGTCTCTATATCGTGATGAATGTGAGCATTCTGGGCGTCATCCCGTGGCGGGAGATGGCGCGGTCGGGTGCCGCGAACAGCAAGCTATACGTGGTCTCAACGCTGATGGAGAGAGTGTACGGACATGGAGCGGGGTCGGTCATCTCGGTCCTGGTCATGTGGACGGCATTCGCTTCTGTGTTTTCGCTGACGTTGGGGTATTCCCGTGTGCCGTACGCAGCGGCATTGGACGGGAATTATTTTCGAGCGTTTGCGCGCGTCCATCCCGTTCACCGGTTCCCCTATGTTTCTGTGCTGGCGCTGGCGGGAGTGGCGGCGCTGTTCTGCTTCCTGCGGCTCGCGGACTTGATTGCCGCATTGGTGGTGATTCGCATTCTTTTGCAGTACCTGGTGCAGGCCGTGGGAGTCATCGTGCTGCGCATACGGAGGCCGGACATGCCGCGTCCGTTTCGCATGTGGCTTTATCCAGTGCCGGCGCTGGTGGCAGCGGGGAGCTTCGTGTTCATTCTGATTTCGCGCACGGGCTTCTTACGGGAGATACGATACGCAGCGGTGATTCTGGTGGTGGGGATTGTCGTCTATGGTGTGCGAGCGTGGCGGCGGCGGGAGTGGCCGTTTGGGGGTGGGTCGTTGGACGTTCGTCGTTAGTCCTCGTCCTGTCCGTTGGGGTACCCCCCTACCCCCACCCCACTAACATGTCGTTTATAATCATACATTTATCTAGAATACCCTGCCAAAGTATTCATTATAGGCGACTTAAGTATCAAAGTATTCATAAATAAGGAGTTAGCTTAGACAGATGCAGGGGGCCTGCCACCGGCCCTGAATTTTTTTTATTTCCTGACCTTTTAGAATCATGGATTTAGGGAGAACTTCCTTCCAAATCTTTGATTCTAAAGGGCTATTTTGCAAAATATTACGGGAATAAGGACTTACGAGGGCCAAGTTTCAAAGTTTCAGAGTTTCGAGGTTTCAAAGTAAATTTTACCGAACAAGCGAAAGGGTGCGGGGGAGTTGTCCGCACCCTTTGCGCTGGATTTCTTCTCTATATAGTATTAGTATTATTATATCAATTCCGACGCACCTGCCCGCCAACTTTTCCGACTTTATTTTCCTCGCCAATTCAATGACTTACGCGGAAAACCGTCAAAACAGGGGCTTGACAAGATTTGCCTGACTTTGTGTTGCGCAAAGCAACACTACGTCAGATTCTGTAAAATATGGCGAAATTATCGAAAAAGTGCGAGACGACCGAAAACCAAAACGTCGCCCAAGAGGCGCACTCCTCGCGAGGATTTCAGGCAGGACATGGGGACAAGCAACTGGCAAACTTGAGTCGCCCGGGCCGGACTTGCGCGGTCCCTATTTTTTTGTGGGGCCGTGATGCTTGCGCCAGTCGGCTCCATCGCGTCCACCGTGGAGCGCGATCTGGGTGAGGAGGAGTTCGGCGGTAAGGCGGCGCTTGGTGAGGTGAGCGGCGATTCTCTGCTTCGCCTTTTTCGGTGAAACTTTTGGGTCTAGGAACACCAGCACCGACGGGCCCGCTCCGCTGAGGGCGGCGCCGAGTATGCCCGAATCTCCAGTGAGTTCCTTGAGCGCGGGCAGCAGCGGACAGAGCGGCGCGCGATAAGGCTGGTGGATGCGGTCTTCGAGAGCCGAGGAGAGCAGGTCAGGACGGTCTTGCGTGAACGCCGCCAGCAGAAGCATCGAGTTCTGAATGTTGGTGACGGCATCGGCCTGCGAGTACTGGAATGGCAGCACACGGCGGGCTTGCTCGGTCGAGAGCGGCGCGTCCGGGACAGCCAGCAGCAGCGGCCACTTCCCTTTCGGCTTCACTTCGACCACCTGCGCCTGAACCTGATTGGCCATGCGAGCCACCGTGAGCGCGCCCATCCAGCAGGCGGCGGCATTGTCGGGATGGTGCTCGCGCATGGAAGCTTCGCCGACGATGCGGTCATTTTTCCAGCGCAGATGTCCGAAATGCACCGCCAGCGCGATCCCCGCCAGGCGGGCGGCCGCGGACGATCCGCACCCTCGGCCGATGGGAATCTCGTTTGCGATGTGGATGCGCAATGGCGCGATCTTGCGGTTCTCCGATTCGAGCACCTCGCAATAGGTGGTGACGATGAGGTGATTCTCCATGCGGGCGCAGATCGGAGCGTCGCGGCCTTCGGCGGTGACGAAGAAGTCGGGCGCGCGCTCGGCGCGCAGGCGGAGGTGAAAATCGAGAGCGAGGGCAGCGGCGTCAAAAGCCGGCCCCAGATTGGCGGAGGTCGCCGGCAGCGCCAAGCGCAGCGAGCGGTCTGCAGATGTGGGACGTGAAGGCATAGGTTAGAAAACAGTTCTCAGTTCTCAGTTCTCAGCTCTCAGCAACCCCGTTCTCCACGGAGAACCGAGAACTTACCCGGCGGCTGGAAAGAGGCCGAAAACGACAGAAATAAAAGGCTTTAGCCGGGTGCGGCCTCAGTGGATTCCCTAACATCCGGCACTGACGTTGAACTGTGTTTTATACACGAGTTCGCGGCGAACTGCTACGAATTTCTCTCGGCCGCATCGAGAGCGCCAATGACGGCACCCAGGTCGGCTTCGAGCACAACCGGGGCACGCTGCAGATATTTTGCCTGGGCAGTCTCGGCCTCGTCGGGCGTTCCAGTGACGGGCGTGCCAGCAAACAAATCGCCGCGATGGAACTTAATGGTGAAATCGGGATCCTTGAGAGCATGGCCGGTCAGGATCAGGACAACGGACTCATTAGCTTTGACGAACCCGCTCCGTCGCAGCTTCTTCAGTCCAGCCAGCGTCACCGCGGAGGCCGGCTCGCAACCGATGCCATCGGCGCCGATTTCGGCTTTGGCAACCGCGATTTCGACTTCCGTGACCTGTTCGACCTCACCGCCAGTCGCCTGGAGCACGCGCAGCGCTTTCTTCCATGATGCCGGATTTCCAATTCGTATGGCGGTCGCGAGCGTCTCGGCACTCATGGGATCGAGCTTCTTCCCGCCAAACTCGCGCACGCAGCGGTAGAACGGATTCGCGCCCTGCGCCTGGATGATGGAAAGCTTCGGCAGGCGCGAGATCAGTTTGAGCTCACGCATTTCGACGAGCGCCTTGCCGATCGCGGAACTGTTTCCCAGATTGCCCCCCGGGACGATGATGTGGTCCGGCGGTTCCCACGCGAGTTGCTCGAGAAGTTCGATGGCGGCAGTTTTCTGGCCTTCGATGCGATAAGGATTCACCGAATTCAACAGGCAAACCGGCTTCTGGCGGACGAGGTCGTTGAGGATGCGGACGCATCCGTCGAAATCGGTGCGGAGTTGGCAGGTGAGGGCTCCGTAGTCGAGCGCTTGCGAGAGCTTGCCCCAGGAAATTTTGCCCTCCGGGATCAGCACCAGGCTGTGCATGTTGCCGCGCGCGCCATAGGCGGCCATGGAGGCTGAAGTGTTGCCGGTAGAGGCGCAGGCAACCCATCTGAATCCTCCCTGGTGCGCAGACGAAGCAGCGAACGTCATGCCCGTGTCTTTGAACGATGCGGTCGGGTTCATGCCCTGGTGCTTGGCCTGAAGATTCTCGACCCCGGCCGCGCGCGCGCACCGTGGCAGGCGGTACAGAGGCGTGTTGCCTTCGCCGAGCGTGATGGCATGCTCTTCGGGATTGGGAATGTGCGGAAGAAGTTCGCGGAAGCGCCAGACTCCGCTTTGGTCGAGCGCATCGCGTGAGGTGCGGCGCTTGAGCCAAAGAGCCTTCAGCGCCGCCGGATCCGTGTGGTGACGGGGCTCTGCCCCGTCGATCTGGTCGAGCCTCCATCCTGGGAAAAAGAACTCCAGCAAATCGCCGCAAGCAGCGCAGCGGAAGTTCTGGCCCGCGGAATCAGGCGTGGCGCCGCAAGCGATGCAGCGGAGCTTCGCGATGGTTTCCGTATTTTGAGCGATCGCCACGTTGCCTTATCACCAGACCAGCGCAGATAAATACCAGCGCAGATAAATACATCATACGGGCTGACCGCAGAGATCGCAGAATGTTCACGAATTCCTCTGCGATCTCTGCGTACTCTGCGGTTAAATCCCTTCTCACCGCAAGTAGGCGTCGGTCTTATTGATCCAGTCGGCGCGGGGCGGGTTAAAAATGTCGAGATCGACGGTATCCGCGAGCGCCTCGGCCCGGTGCGGCATGTTTGGCGGAATGGTCAAGACCTCGCCCGCATTCACCACAATTTCTTTGCCGTCGATCCCGAATTTCAACGCGCCTTCCAGGATGTAGGTGATCTGCTCGTTGTGGTGGCTGTGCTCGGGCACGATGCATCCCTTTTTGAGCAGGACGCGAGCCAGCATGACGTTCTGCCCAACCACGAAGTGGCGGCCAAGCAAGGGGTTCAGAACTTCGACTTCGACCGAACTCCACGGGATGTGACGCAGCTCGCCCGGGAGTGGCTTGTTTCTTGGAACCGTGCCTTTGAGGGCGGCTTTACTCGCCGGGCGCGCGGCGCTCGTCACTTTTCTGGCGGCGGATGTTTGTCGGGCAGTCGTTTTCAGCTTTTTCTTTTTCATAGGAGTGGTCAAATAAAAGATATAACAAACGCCAACCACTGTCTTGCGCCTTGCCGCGGCCGGATGGCGCGGGTAATCTTGAGAGATTCCAGGTTTACGAGCGAGGGCTATCCTATGAAAAAGCATCAGTTCCGTCAGGAAACCGAGGCGGTACGCGGCGGCACCAGCCTGGCCAAAAAGAATGGTCCGCTCTCCCCGCCGATCTATCAGACTTCGACCTTCGAGGTCACAGACCTGCAGGAGCAGGTGCGCGCCATTCCTACCGACAGCTTCTACACCCGCTACGGCAATCCCACGCATACGGTCGCCGAGAAGGCCATCGCTGAACTGGAAGGCACGGACGCGGCTCTACTGTTCTCCTCGGGCATGGCCGCGATCACCACTTCGATTCTGGCGCTGGTGAAGGCGGGTGACCATATCGTGGCGCAGCGCGATATCTACGGCGGCGTGATCAAATTTTTGTCGCAGTGGCTGCCGAAACTGGGGATCGAAACGACGTTCGTCAACACCAACGATATGGAACAGCACGAGCGCGCCATCCGGCCCAACACCAGGATCCTGCACATCGAATCGCCGACGAATCCAAACGTGCGGGTCGTCGATCTGGAAAAGATTGCGGCGCTGGCGCGCAAGCACGGCCTGATCTCGACCATTGATTCGACTTTCTCCACGCCGATTAATTGCCGTCCGGCGGAGTGGGGTATCGACCTGGTGCTGCATTCGGGGACGAAATATTTTGGCGGACATTCCGACCTGATCGCTGGCATCGCAACCGGAAGACGCGATTTGATCGAGCAAATCCATCACACCCGCACCACGCTCGGCTGCTGCATGGATCCGCACGCGGCCTTTCTGCTGTTGCGCGGAATCAGGACGCTGGCCGTCCGGGTCGAGCGCCAGAACAAAAGCGCGCTGCGGATTGCCGAGTTCCTGAGCCGTCATCCCAAGGTAAAGCGTGTGCACTATCCGCTGCTGCAGGATCATCCAGACCACGCCCTCGCGAAGAAACAAATGGCGGGCGCGGGCGGAGTTCTCAGCTTCGAGGTGGAAGGCAGCGGCGCTGACGCGTGCCGCGTGGCCGAGGCGCTGAATCTATTTACCCTGGCGCCGAGCCTCGGCGGAGTGGATTCGCTGGTGACCATTCCGGTGCTGACCTCGCACACGATGATCGCTCCGGAACTGCGGAAAAAAATGGGCGTGACCGAGCAGATGATCCGCCTGTCCGTAGGCCTGGAGCACGTCGAGGACCTGATCGCCGATCTGGAGAAGGGCCTGGCGGTGCTGACCCGCGGGCGGAAAGAGGCGGTAGTGGCGGATTAAGCTAGTGTGGGGACGGGGCGGAGCCTGCCCTGAGCGGAGTCGAAGGGCCCCGTCCAAGCGGGGCAAAGCCCCGCTTCCACACAATCAAACGTGCTGCTTGCACGCACTCCAGGATTTCACCTTCGCTGAGGGTGTGGTCGCTCGACTTGGCGCACTTGAAGATGCGCTCGACCACCTCATCGTTCACCGGAAGGCCGCGGTGTTCCAGCCAGAGAAGAACATTTGATTTCCCGCTCATCGGGCTGATGTCGATGATCTGTTCCAGGCCGAAGTAGTGCGAGGGCACTCCGGAGTACACGGTGTTCGCGAGCTCGACGTCTTTTTTCTTGTAGGCCTTGATGACGGCGGCGGCGTGAACGCCGGTGGCGGTGCGGAACGCGTCCTCTCCCACCACCGGATAGCTCGCCGGAATCGGAACCCCGGTAGCGGTGGAAACGGCATCGCAGTAGTGCTTGAGTTTGGTCAGATCCTGCCGATCCCACGGCGCAATGCCCATGAGCTTCAGGTTGACCAGCATCTGATCCATCGGCGTCCGTGACCCTGGGGTTTTCCTAAGACCTAAGACCTAGCACCTAAGACCTTCACTTGGGTTTCTCTTCTTTCGGCGGAACCGTCAGCCCGAACACCGAAAGCTGGCCTCGACCCGCAACGTTCACCCCACGCGGATCTTTGGGACTGGGCAGGTAGAGCGTCTGACAATTTTCGCAGCGATACACTTCGGCGTCCGGCCCCCAGGCTTTCTCCACGCAGCCACACTCCTGTTCGAGTACGTTGACGGTGTAGAACCAGCGCTTCAGATGTCCGCCGCAGAACTTGCCCTTTTCGTTTTTCTCGTTGCAGGCACGCTGGCCCGTCTTCTTGATCTTGACTTTGTGGTTAGGAAGCTGCGGAATCGCGCTGGTGACCGCGGTTGCCGTTTCGCCGGAAGCCATTGAGTCTCCTGTGCGCCTTTGCAAAGGCCGCTTTCCGCTATTTTACTCAGGCGCGGCCTTTGGACCAAGGACGACGAGCTGTTGGTAGTGGAGGGAATTGCCGAGCATCACATCGGTGCCTCGATTTCGCTCGCAGTTGTCATCCTCAACCCATCACTTCCCCTAGCTGCTTGAAAACGCAGATTCTTGGCAAAAGGCAACGCGCCGGCAGCAGAAGAAGTCGGGGATCCCGATGCCGGTCGTGGTAGCTGAGCCATAGCCTGGTCTTGCGGCAGACCGCCGCCTTCGAGGTCAAAGGAAAGATTTCGGTTGACACTGCTCGCGGTCGTTTTACACTCATTCTTATTCGATAATCATGCGCCTCACCCATGAACAGTTCCGTGAGCTGGCCGCGAAGCACGGTTTGGCGGTCACGCACCAGCGTCAGGTGGTCTATGAGGCCGTCATCGCTTCCCACGGACACTATTCCCCAGAAAACATTTACGCCGCGGTCCGACGTCGCATTCCATCCATTTCTCTCGCCACGGTCTACAACAATCTGCGGCTTTTCATCGAGTGTGGGCTGCTGCGAGAGGTCACTCCTCATGCGTCCACGTTGCGCGTGGACGGCAATCTCAAACCTCATCACCACCTGGTCTGCTCGCGCTGCAAATCGGTGCAGGACATCGAAGGAGAGTTCATCGATTTCAAGCGGCTATCCCGGCAACTGCCGGACGGCTTTGATCTGACGCAGCCGTTGATCGAGGTCTTTGGCCTCTGTCGCCGCTGCCGTGCAAAAACCTAAGCAAAACATCCTGTAAAGTCAGGATGGGTTGGTAGTTCGTCACAGTTTTCTTAAAGGAAGGAGCAATCATGTCAACCGAAGCAAAGTGCCCGTTCACACACACCGCAGCTGGGGCCGCGACGAATGCCGACTGGTGGCCGAATCAGCTGAACCTGAAAATCCTGCACCAGCACTCGCCCCTGTCCGATCCGATGGACAAGGGGTTCAACTACGCAGAAGAATTCAAGAGCCTCGACCTGAATGCCGTGATCAAGGACCTCCATGCCTTGATGACGGACTCGCAGGATTGGTGGCCGGCCGACTTCGGCCACTATGGGGCACTTTTCATTCGTATGGCGTGGCACAGCGCGGGCACGTACCGCATCGGCGACGGCCGCGGCGGGGCCGGAGCCGGTCAGCAGCGCTTCGCGCCGCTCAATAGCTGGCCGGACAACGTGAACCTCGACAAGGCGCGCCGGCTGCTGTGGCCGATCAAGCAGAAGTATGGGCGGAAAATTTCCTGGGCCGACCTCATGATTCTCGCCGGCAACGTCGCCCTCGAATCGATGGGCTTCAAGACGTTCGGTTTTGGCGGCGGGCGCGAGGACGTCTGGGAGCCCGAAGAGGACATCTACTGGGGCCCGGAAGGCAAGTGGCTGGCGGACGAGCGCTACAGCGGCGACCGTGATCTTCAGAATCCGCTCGCTGCCGTGCAAATGGGTCTGATCTATGTGAATCCGGAAGGGCCGAATGGAAAGCCGGATCCGATTGCTGCGGCACGGGACATCCGAGAGACGTTCGCCCGCATGGCGATGAATGACGAGGAGACCGTTGCGCTCATTGCCGGCGGTCACACTTTCGGAAAAACCCACGGCGCTGCCGATCCGAGCCAGTATGTCGGCCCCGTACCCGAAGCCGCTCCCATCGAGGAGCAGGGCCTCGGCTGGGAAAACAAATTTGGCACGGGCAGCGGCGATGACGCAATCGGCAGCGGCCTGGAAGTCATTTGGACCACGACGCCTACGAAGTGGAGCAACAACTTCTTCGCGAACCTGTTCAAATACGATTGGGAACTGACCAAGAGCCCGGCCGGTGCGCATCAGTTGACGCCGAAAAATGGCGCAGGCAAAGGTACGGTGCCGGATGCGCACGACCCGTCAAAGCGTCATTCGCCATCCATGCTGATCACTGACCTCGCCTTGCGGCTCGACCCTGCTTACGGAAAAATTTCACGACGCTTCTACGAGCATCCGGATCAGTTCGCAGACGCGTTTGCGCGAGCGTGGTTCAAGCTCACGCACCGCGACATGGGGCCGATCTCGCGGTACCTTGGCCCGCTCGTTCCGAAGGAGCCCCAGCTGTGGCAAGACCCTGTTCCCGCCGTGGATCATAAATTGATCGGGGAGAAGGACATTGCTGCTCTGAAGGCGAAGATCCTCGCATCCGGACTGTCGATTCCCCAACTGGTCACGACTGCCTGGGCGTCGGCGGCGTCGTTCCGCGGCTCCGACAAGCGCGGTGGGGCGAACGGGGCGCGCATTCGCCTCGCGCCACAAAAGGATTGGGAAGTGAACCAGCCGGTCGAACTGGCGAAGGTTCTGCGCAAGCTGGCGGCGATCCAAAAGGAGTTCAGCAGCTCGCAGTCCAATGGGAAAAAAGCTAAGAAGGTCTCGCTTGCCGACCTGATCGTTCTGGGCGGCTGCGCAGCCGTCGAGGAAGCTGCGAAAAGGGCCGGGCACAAGGTGAAGATTCCTTTCTCGCCGGGGCGCACGGATGCTTCGCAGAAGCAGACCGACGTGCACTCATTCGCCGTAATGGAGCCGACCGCGGACGGGTTCCGCAACTACCTCCGCAGCGGACAGGTCCTGTCGGCTGAGGAGTTGCTGGTGGATCGGGCGCAGTTGCTGACACTGACTGCCCCTGAGATGACGGTTCTCGTCGGCGGCATGCGCGCCCTGAATGCGAACTTTTGGCAGGCCAAACACGGCGTTTTCACCAACCGGCCCGAGACGCTGACGAATGATTTCTTCGTCAACCTGCTCGACATGAATACGAAGTGGCAGGCCTCCTCTACATCCGATGGCGTGTTTGAGGGGCGCGATCGGGCGACGGACAAAATCAAGTGGACCGGCACACGTGTCGACCTTGTGTTCGGTTCGAACTCGCAGCTGCGGGCAATCGCGGAAGTCTACGCATGTGACGACTCGAAGGAGGCGTTTGTGAAGGACTTCGCGGCTGCGTGGAACAAGGTAATGAACCTTGATCGCTACGACCTTGCCTGAGCTCGGCGGAAGCCACAAAAAGCCGGCCCCGGAGCTTCGCGCTGGGGCCGGTTTTTCGTGTTCCGTAGGTTTCATCAGCGGTTGCGGATATGCGAGTTAAGAGCCGGAACCATCCTTGTTTTTCCTCAAAGCCCACCAATCGAGAAGTAAAATAAAAGGCCGTACTGAACAGACCGCCAACGACGCTGATGACGCCCCGCGGGAATCGAACGTTCCATAATGTACCCCAACACGAAATCGGATGCCACGAATAGCGAGAATAGGAGCACTATGGCCTTAACGCGATTGTCCATGCCACGGCCTCCACAACTCTTGTTGTTGCTCGTCAAAATTCCTTGCGCGGGGCCGCCTGATCCGCGCCGACGCGCCCCACGGTGATTTCGGCTACGTAATAGTTCTCGCCCTTTATGGGGACGCCGGCCATCCGCCGCAGCATTGCGATCTGTCCAATGTGGGTGAGCGCGTCGGCGATCGCGCTCTGAAACAATTTTTCGGCGGAGACTTCGAGCGGCTTTTGCGACGCCAGGTAGTCGTCAAACTTTTTCAAGGCGGTGAAGAAGCGCTCGCATTCTTTTTCCCACGCCAGCGGAACGGAATCGTGCCATTCGCGGCGGCCCTCGGACATGGCGAGCCCCCAGTCCATCAGGTCGCCCACATGCGCGAGAATTTTCACCGGCGTGCGCGAAGTTTCTGCAGGCGGTAGTCGGCAAAGCTCGGCCCTGCTTTGCGGACCGCTTTGCGCTCCGCGATAGGCGATGGTGGCGAGCGTGTGGCGCAAGAACGCGCGGGAGTCGGTCATGATCAGTCCACTTTCTTATCACTCAAATCTGGGACAGCTGCGGGCTTCGAGCTACGAGCTTCGGGCAAGCAACAACCTCCGGCTTGTCGCAGCACGTAGCTCGTAGCCCGCAGCCAGTCAAATCTACAGTTTTCTCCGCCACATTGCTCCGGCGCAGCGCACGCCGGCTTTGAGCTTTTCCCACAGCGGGCGGGCGTACAGCAGGTCGAGAAAACCTTCCATCTCGCCCGCGAATGCACCCCCATAGCCGAACCACCAGATTTTTTTCATGCGCGGGAGCAAGTCTGTGTCGACGTGTTTCACGCTGACCATTTCCTCCAATCCCCAGCGCCCATGCGTGCGGCCCAAGCCGCTCTTCACACCTCCATGCGGAGCCTCGCTGATGCTGAAACACGACACGGCGTCGTTCACCATCACTGTGCCGGCATGGATCTGGCGAGCCAGTCGCTCGCCGCGGGCGCGATCGCGAGTCCAAACGCTGGCGGCCAGTCCGTAGTCGGAATCGTTGGCCAGGCGCACGGCCTCGGCATCTTCGCCGAAAGGCGCAATCGGCAGCACCGGGCCGAAGGTTTCTTCCTGCATCACCCGCATGTCGTGATCGACGTCCGCCAGCACTGTCGGCGCAAAGAACGTTGGGCCGAGCTCGCGCAGCCGCGCGCCTCCGGTCAGCAGGCGGGCGCCGCGCTCCCTCGCGTTCTCCACCTGCGACTCCACCACCCGCACTTGCCGCTCGTGGATCATGGGGCCGATTTCAGTAGCCGGATCCATGCCATTGCCCACGCGCAGCTTGCCCGCCTTCGCGCAGCAAGCCTCCAGGAAGGCCGGATACAAGCTCTGATGCACGTAGCAGCGTTCGACCGACAAGCAGGTCTGCCCCGCATTCACGAAAGCTCCCCAGACGGCGCCGCTCGAAGCCACATCCACATCGGCATCTTCGAGCACCATCATGGCGTCCTTGCCTCCCAGTTCCAGCACCACCGGCAGCAGGCGTTCGGCGGCGATCTGCGCGATTCGCCGCCCCGTCGCGACGCTTCCCGTGAAGACCAGTTTGTCGATTTGGCTTCCGACCAGCGCCGCCCCGGTCGCGCCTTCGCCGGGAAGTACCTGGAAAATGTCGTCGGGAACACCAGCCTCGCGCAGCAACGCCTGCAGCTCGAGCGCGACCAAGGGCGTCAACTCGGAGGGCTTGAGCACTACGGCATTTCCCGCAACGAGGGCCGCCAGGGACTCAGTCGCTGGAATCGAGAAAGGATAATTCCAGGGGGAGATAATCCCGACCACGCCATAGGGCTCGTGCAGAATGCGCCCTGACTTGGTTTTGACCGCAAGATTTCCGTGCGGAAGCTTTTCTTCGCGCAGGATCGCGAAGGCGTTGTCGATCAGGAATCGCGCCGCGTCGAGCACGACCAAAACTTCGGTGAGCAGCGCCTCGACCGCGGGCTTGCCTGCTTCCTGTGTGATGCGCCGCGCGACATCGGTCTTGTGCGCGAGAAGAATCTGCTGAAAACGCCGCATCACCCGGACGCGATTGCGGATGCCCCAGGCGTTCCATTCCGGCTGTGCCGTGCGCGCGCGCCCCACCGCAGCGCGCACTTCGGTCGGACCGGCACTGTCCAGTTCGCCCAGAACTTCGCCCGTCGCCGGGTTCACGGAAGCGATGCGAGAGACGGCGAATTCGACGTCGGTGGCCATCTGCGAAGAAGTGTACTCGGGACGGAACGTGCGCGCCACCACCTTATCCTCTTTGTGAACTGTCATCCTGAGCGAAGCGAAGGACCTATGCATTTGCTCGCAATGCCGGAATGCAAAAGGTCACCCAGTTGTTCGCGTCAGTATTCCACCCCGACCAGATACAGCCCGCTGGCGGGCGCCGTCGGCCCGGCCGCCGTGCGCTCCCGAACGTCGAGGATGCGGCGCAAATCTTCCCGGCTCACCGTTCCCTTCCCCATCAGCAGGAATGTGCCGACCAGGTTCCGCACCATGTGATGAAGAAATCCGCTGCCGCGAACCGTGTAGATCAGTTCTTCGCCTTCGCGCGACCAACCGGATGAGAAGATCGTCCGGATGTTAGTGGTCCGAATGTTGCTCGCCGGAACATCTTCCCCGGCAGCCATCTGTTCCACCCGCTCCGGATCCACCGCCGCGAACGAAGTGAAATCGTGCTCGCCCACAACCACGCTAGCCCCTGCCACCATCGCCGATTCCTCCAGCGGATAAGGGTAATGCCACACATACCGCGCCAGAAACGGTGGGCAGATCGCTCCGCGGTGAATGCGATAGCGATAAGTCTTGGCGTGCGCCGACTTGCGCGCGTGAAACTCGGGCGCGGCCTCGCTCAATTCCAGCACCCGGATCGAAGCCGGCAGAATGTCGTTCAGCGCCCGCCTCCAGTTTTCGGGCGGAATTACCGACGCGGTCTGAAAACTCGCCACCTGGGCCAGTGCGTGCACGCCCGCATCGGTCCGGCCGGAACCTTGGGGCAGTACATTTTCCCCGCTCAACCGTCCAATGGCTGAGGCCAGCGCGCCTTGCACCGTCGTCCGGCCCGGCTGCACCTGCCAGCCGGCGAACTCGGCGCCGTCATAAGAAAGAATCAGTCTGAGATTGCGCACATTCTTTTTTGTGTCCTAAGATGCTGGAGCATCATCGTTCGCATCTGCAAAGTTTTACGCCGCCGGTCCGAGAGTGCCACCGGCTCGTCAGCTATACTATTTCACTTACGATCAATGGAAGAAATTGCCTTTCTCAACGGTTAGGAAAAGATTACAAGGAACTCTTGCCTTTGGTTCTACGTATGAGCAGAGTGTGAGCAAAAGCGCGGACCACTGCGTCCGTTCTTCTCGAGCCTGATCGCTTGAGTGTCATCGATGGATGTAATCAATGGAGATGATGCGAATGCAACCTTCTACCGTGTTGACTGCGTTTCAGCAGGCCGCCGCAGCCCTTTCCCTTGCCGTCCTCCTTGTTGTAATCATGGTGCCTGCCGGCTGGGCGCAAGATGCCTCGTCCGTGCCCAGTGCGCCCTCGGCGCAGATGCCCGCCCAAAAGGCGGTGCCGTCATCCTCGCAGCCGTTTGATGTGCAGGAGTACGCGAAACCGAAGTCGCAATTTCCCAACTTAATTGCCCCTTACACGCCCCGGCACGTAGAGCCGCCGAACCTGGCCAACACACCGCGCATTGACCAGTTCATGCATGACGGCAAACTTTACATCTCAATGAACGACGCCATCGCGCTAGCGCTCGAAAACAATCTCGATATCGCAATCGCCCGCTACAACCTGAACATAGCCGATACCGACGTCTGGCGCGCTAAAGCCGGCGCCAGCACTCTCGGTGTCCTCAACGGCGTTGTCCAGAACACCCCCGGCGGCGGCGTCGGCGGGCTCGGCACGCAGGTAGGCTCCGGTCAGGGCGGCACCTCGATCGCGGCAGGCGGCGCTGGCACCGGCACGGGCGGCCTGGTCCAATCAACCTTCGGCAGCGGCCCGCTCATCACCAGTTTTGATCCCATAATTACGAGTACGCTGCAAAACGATCATCTGAAGATCGTTTGCACCACCCCCTTTTGCGGTTCGGTTCAGAACACAGGGACGGCTAATTTCGCTTACAACCAGGGGTTCCAGTGGGGCACGAATGTGTCAGTTGGCTTCAACAATACCCGCGTAACGTCTAATAGCCCGTATAACATCCTGAGTCCGGCCCTGAACTCCGGTTTCCAGTTCAAGTTAACGCAGCACCTGTTGCAGGGCTTCGGATTCGCTCCCAACACTCGCTTCATTCAGATTGCCAAGAATAATCGAGAAATTTCAGACGTCGCTTTCCGCCTGCAAATCACCACCACTGTCGACCAGATTGAAAATATGTACTGGGATCTGGTGTATGCCTACGAGAACGTGAGGGTTCAGAGCGAGCAGTTGGCTTTCGCTCAGAAGACGCTGTCCGACAATAAGAAGCAGGTAGAAATTGGGACCCTCGCACCCATCGAAGTGGTCCGCGCGCAGAGTACGGTCGCCTCCAATCAGCAAACGCTGACCGTGGCGCAGACCAACCTCGAGTTGCAGCAACTGCTCATGAAGAATGCGCTCAGCCGTACGCTGGTCGATCCGGTGCTCGCCGATGCCGACGTGATTCCTACTTCGACGATGGAGTTGCCCGCGCAGGAACCGGTTGTACCCACGCAGGATTTGGTAAACGACGCGCTCAGTCATCGTCCAGAGCTCGCGGAACAACGTATCAACCTTTCTAATACCGACATCAGCAACAAGGCCATTCGCAACGCCTTATTGCCCACTGTGGATCTTTTCGCATACTACGGTGGCTCCGGTCTGGGCGGAAACCTGAATGCGGGCTTTGTTTGCGGACCTAACAACTACCTAAAGAACCCTTCGTTTTGCAGTGGGGAGTCTGAGTCTTTCCCCGCGGTTTCTTACACCGGCACGCTAAATCAGTTGGTCAACTCCACTGCTCCCGACAAGGGCGCGGGCATTACCGTCAACATTCCCCTTCGCAACCGAGCCGCCCAGGCCACGCAGGTGCGCTCGGAGTTCGAATACCGGCAAGCCCAGTTGCAGCTGCAACAGATCGAGAACAAGGTGCGCATCGAAGTGCGCAACGCCCAGTTTGGTGTGCAGCAGAATCGCGCCAGCGTCGCTTCCGCCCAGGCTGCCGTGGATCTGGCGCGCCAGTCTCTCGACGCCGAACAGAAGAAATACGCACTGGGCGCATCCACCTCAACTCTGGTGCTGCAGAATCAGGCGGCCATGACTCAGGCTGAGGTCACGCTCGTCTCCGCCAAGGCCCTGTACGAAAAGGCCGAAGTCGAACTGGATCGGGCCGTCGGTCTACTGCTCGATCATGCCGGCATCCTGATCGCCGACGCGGAACGGGGCCAGGTTACGCATACGCCGAATATTCCGCACGTGGCGCCACGGCCCGCCGACCAGCCCCCGGCGAATCCTCCGCTGCAACCGCAACCCTAGCGAGGATCAAGCAGCGTCGCGTATCCTCTCTCCGTGATGCTCTGGTTCATCCAGAAGGCTCGTGTGGGGACGGGCGCCCCTTCGGCAAGCTCAGGGCAGGCTGTCGCCCGTCCAACCCGAGCGAAGGTCGGCAGGCTCTTGGCCAGCAGCGGCAGGAGCCTCGCGTGATCCTCTCCGTCGTAATCATCACGCACAACGAAGAGACGAACATTGGGCGCACGCTCACCAGCGTGCAGCCGCTGGTTGCCGGCGGCAAAGGCGAGATCATCGTCGTCGACTCGGGTTCCGCCGACCACACTGTCGAAATCGCAAAATCCTTCGGTGCGAGAGTCTTCGTTGAAGAATGGAAAGGCTACGCCGCGCAGAAGAATTCGGCCATCGAGAAGGCAACGGGCGATTGGATTTTGAGCTTGGATGCTGATGAGGAAGTGGAACAGCCGCTTGCAATGGAAATCATGGGCCTCTTCCCACCCACTCCAGCCACCAGGGCGGAGCTTCTTGAACGGGCAAAACAATCCAGGAGTTTCGTCACGCGCCAGACTATTCGAGAATTCAAGAAGTCAAAAGAGGATAAGGGTGTGCCTGGCGCGAACTTCGCGACCATCACGGGATTCTGGATCTCCCGCAAGAACGAGTTCCTCGGCCGTTGGATCAAGCATGGAGGTTTTTGGCCAGATCCGAAACTGCGACTTTTCAGGAAGGGCACGGCGCGATTCGAAGAACGCTTGGTACACGAAGACGCGAAACTCGTAGACGGCATATCGGGCCGGCTCCCTGGCGCCCTCCTCCACCATTCCTACCCCACGCTCGCCGATTACATCGACCATATGAACCGATACTCCTCCCTCGGCGCCGAGATGGCAATCGCCAAGGGCCACAGCGGCTTCAGCGTGTTCAACATCGTCCTGCGCCCGCTCGCAACCTTCATCTACAACTATTTTCTTCGCCTCGGATTTCTGGACGGCCGCGAAGGCCTGCTCCTGCACCTCTACCACTCCGTCTACGTATCGTGGAAATATGCGAAGGCCTGGAAACTGGCGCGCTCAAAAGAATCAACGTAGAGACGCGCCGCGCCTCCGTCGCCACTACTATCCTCGCAGCGTGATGCGCATGATATCGAACTCCACTGCCACCGACCGCTGGGGAAACTTCGACTCCACATAAGCCTGCATGTCGCCGACCGAAGGAACCCCGCCCCGGCCCGTCAGTCCGCGCGCGTCGTCGAGCAGGATCACGTGGGAAGAAGAATGGCTCAGAATCATTTCGAGTTCCGCCGATAACCGCTGCTGATCGCCCTGCTTGCCCACCCACCCGTAGTAGCCCGCATCCAGCCAGAACAAGGCCGGGCCCGTAAGTAATGCGAGCACTGCGGGCATGATCACGCGGCTGTCTCCGCAAAAAATTCGAACGTGCTCGTCGCGCGCGAATTTGCGTGTGGCCCGCTCCGCCAGCGCAGGCGCAAATTCGATGGAATAGATGTGATCGAAACGGTTTTTCATCGCGGCCACCATCTCGCCGTAGTAAGTTCCGGTCTCGATTAAAGTCCTCAGCCCAAATTGCTCTCCGTATTCGCGCACGACTTTCTGTTTCAACAGATGCGGCGATCGCGACGGCCGCCCGCGCAGTATCCAATACCAGTAATCGGGATAATGGCCAAGCGCCTTGTACGCGCCGTACACCGGAGTACGCTGCAACAACCGCCGAAATGCCTTCAGAATCCCCTCCGCCGAAAGAAGACCAGCATAGGTGCCGAAGAAAACACGCGTCAAGCGGGTCGAGCATACGGATGTTTCCTCTGTGCCCCTGTGCCGCCTGTGGTTAAGTATTTGAATTTGACTTGGACCAACCGCTCGGTCGGTCGCGCCATTTTGCAGCATGGCGGCCGCTCCTCTATCATCAAAGCCATAGTGAGAAATGAAGCGGGGAACGGAATGCCTGAGAACAAAGCGAAAGCCAATGTGTCCAAGACCATAGCTGAGAGCCCGATTTCCGACGTCTTTGAAGGCCGTCATCCCAGCCCGTCGGAAGAAAATTGGGCAGAGAAAACGCTCGCGCCCACGCTCGACAAAGCTCCCGAGAAACCGATTGGCGCTCCCACCGGCACCAACCTCGACGAACACGGCCGCGCCCGTTTCAGCACCATCTCCAATGTCCCCATCCGCCGCCTCTACACCCGGGCCGATCTCCCCGCCGACTGGAATTACGATCAGTATCTCGGCTACCCCGGCGAACCGCCCTACACGCGCGGCATTCACGCTACCGGCTACCGTGGCAGGCTCTGGACGATGCGCATGTTCTCCGGCTTCGCCTCGCCCGAAGAAACCAACCAGCGCTACAAGTATCTCCTCGAACACGGCGGTGGCGGGCTCTCGGTCGCCTTCGATCTGCCCACGCTCATGGGCTACGACTCCGATCACGCGGCCAGCGAAGGCGAGGTGGGAAAGTGCGGCGTCGCGATCGACTCGCTCGAAGATATGGAGATCCTCTTCGACGGCATCAGCCTCGAAAACGTCACCACATCGATGACCATCAATTCACCTGCCAGCGTGCTCTGGGCCATGTACCTGGTCGTGGCCGAAAAGCAAGGCGCCGATTGGAAGAAAATCTCCGGTACCATCCAGAACGACATTCTCAAGGAATACATCGCGCAGAAGGAGTACATCTATCCGCCCGCGCCCTCGATGCGCTTGGTGATTGACACGTTCGAGTTCGGATCGAAGTTTACTCCGCGCTTCAACACCATCTCCATCTCCGGTTACCACATTCGCGAAGCCGGATCGACCGCGCTGCAAGAGCTCGCGTTCACGATCTACGACGGCGTCGAGTACGTCGAGTGGGCGCGCCGCCGCGGCCTCGATGTCGACGACTTCGGCCCCCGCCTCAGCTTCTTCTTCAACGCGCACAACGATTTCTTCGAAGAGATCGCCAAATACCGCGCCGCGCGCAAGATCTGGTATCGCCTGATGAAGGACCGTTTCGCCGCCAAAAACGACCGCACCCGCCTGCTGCGCTTCCACTCCCAAACCGCCGGTGTCTCGCTGCCCGCGCAGCAACCAATGAACAACATCGCGCGGGTCGCCCTGCAGGCGCTGGCAGCTGTGCTCGGCGGCACGCAGTCGTTGCACACCGACGCCTATGACGAAGCACTCGCCTTGCCCACGGAGGCAGCCGCGCGCATCGCACTGCGCACCCAGCAGATCGTTGCCTTCGAGTCGGGCGTGGCCCAAACTGTCGATCCGCTTGGCGGAAGCTACTTCGTCGAGAAGCAAACTCTCGACATGGAGCACGGCGCCTTCGATTACTTCGAGAAGCTAGACCAGATGGGAGGCATGGTCAAAGCCATCGAGCGCGGATACCCCCAAAAAGAAATTGCAGAAGCCAGTTATCAGTACCAGCGCGCGGTTGAAGCCAACGAGAAGATAACGGTCGGCGTGAACGATTTCGTCATCGAAGAAGAGTCGCCCAACATTCTCTACATCGGCGAATCGGTAGCCCGCGCTCAAGAAAAGAAACTCAAAGCCCTGCGCGCCCGGCGCTCGAACGAAGAAGTCCGCCGCCGCCTCGATGCGCTGAAACAGGCCGCCGCCAAGTTTCCCACTGCGGGCAGCAACGGCAATATTTCCGACGCCAATACCATGCCTTATATCGTCGACGCCGTCCGCGCCTACGCCACCGTAGGCGAAATCTGCGAAGCTTTACGAGAGGTGTTCGGGACGTATACGGAAGTCAGTATCACATAAACATTGTTTGAGGTTTTGAATTGCAACCTCAAAGATTTGTTATTGAGTTTTGTGCGCGTCCCCGAGAGGGCGCCGAACGACGGAGTTTCGGTTTCATCACATTCGGAGCGCCCATTGATCACAGCCTCCGCCCATTACGACCGCTACGATGGCAGGATGCAAGTCCATTCACTAAAAACCGGACGAAAACGGCGGCCGTTAGCAATCCGACGAAAAGCATCTGCGGTCTCAATCGATCTTCGGATCCTGATTCTACGTCGCCAGAAGGTCATTCTCGATACCGCTCTGGCAGAGCTCTACAGTGTGCCTGTAAAGCGCTTAAATGAGCAAATAAAGCGCAACCGCAAAAGATTCCCCGCGGATTTCATGTTCCACCTCACTCCCAGAGAGAACAAATCTTTGCGGTCGCAATTTGCGACCTCAAACATTGGCCGCGGTGGCCGACGCTCGCTTCCGTACGCCTTCACCGAACATGGCGCAATCATGGCCGCGACGGTGCTCAACTCTGAACAGGCGGTGGAGATGAGCGTTTATGTGGTGCGCGCCTTTATCCGCTTGCGTGCGGCGCTGGCCGCGAACCGGGAACTCGCCGGCAGGATTGAAGAATTGGAAAAACACCTGGAGACGCACGACGGCGCGATCCAGGAAATCATCAAGGTTATCAAGAAGCTGATGAACCCTCCGCCCAGTCGCCGCAGCAGGATCGGATTCGCGCTGCCGCCGACCCGGACGGGGTAGTCACTGTCGGCTTTGCGTTCGCCGTCGGAGAGAACCGGGGCCTGCATCCAGCGTCTGCATCATCAGTGATGTGCCCGACCACGGCAGTCCCGAAACAAATGGTGATCATCAGTGCCTTTCGAGAGATGGAGAATAGCGAAACCGAATTCCCTGCTCCGTCGGATTTTGAATCCCATAATCGAAACGATAGTGGGAACGTAGCGGTTGGGCAAAGCTCGGGCAAAGACGATGGCCGCTCGCCGCCATTGCGCCCCGGCGCAGGTTCTGATAACTTGCCTCTCGTCTCTTAAAGGAGGCCGCCGTGGCTTTTTGTGCAAACTGTGGAACGCAGATCGCGGATGGAGCGACCTGCCCGAAGTGTGCTGGCGGCGCTCTCCAAAGCGGGCGCACGGTCGCACCCGCAGGCGCGGGACTCAGCGATAACGTGGCCGGCGCGCTAGCCTATGTAACCATCATTCCGGCGATTGTGTTTCTAGTGCTGGAGCCGTTCAACAAGAAGCGCTTCATCCGCTTCCATGCCTTTCAATGCATCTTCTTTGCGATTGCGTGGACCGTGCTCTGGATCATCCTGACAATCCTTGGCCACATTCCATTCCTCGGGTGGGCAACCGTGCTGCTATGGCCACTGATCGGCCTCGCCGGGTTTGTGATCTGGCTGATCCTGGTGCTCAAGGCCTACCAGGGACAGATGTTCAAGCTGCCCGTGATCGGCGACTTGGCCGAGCAGCAGGCTGGTGCGTAGTAGGGCCGGCATACGAATCGTTGCCAGGAATGCGATCGGTAGCGGACGGGAGGCAATGCCCGTCTGTTTGTGATTCGCTATTTGTTCGCCTATGTGCTAAACTTGCCCGTTCCGCGAGGAGCCAGCGACGATGCGCAAAGCGATCAACCACCTCAAGAAATCCGACCCCGTGCTGGCCGCGATCATCGAGCGCGTAGGGCCGTGCCGCATGCAGTTTGACGAGCCCACATTTCACGCCCTGGCCGAGGCGATCCTCTATCAGCAGTTAAACGGCAAAGCGGCCGTGACCATCTTCAATCGCTTCACCGGACTTGCGGGCGACCCGCTGACCCCGAAGGGCATTCTCAAACTGACCAACGCCGAAATGCGTGGCGTCGGGCTGTCGCGGCAAAAGACAGCGTATCTGCGCGATCTCGCCGAAAAGACCGCAGCCGGCCTGCTGGAGTTCGAGCGCCTGCCGGAATTGCCGGAAGAAGAAGTGATTGCGCATCTCACCCAAGTCAAGGGCGTCGGCGTCTGGACAGCGCACATGTTCCTAATGTTCACCTTGCGGCGCCCGGATATTCTTCCGGTCGGCGATTACGGCGTGCAGGCTGCCATCAAGAAGCACTACAAGAAACGCAAGTGGCCCAAGCCTGCCGTGATGGAGAAGATCGCTAAGCCTTGGGCTCCTTATCGCTCGATTGCTTGCTGGTATCTTTGGAAGAGTCTGGATATTAAGACGGTCGAAAAATAAATTTCAGGTGACAGTCCATTTTGTCAAAGTGTTCCACGTGGAAAACTGTACTTGCTCATGCTCTATTGTACGTACGTTCAGATACATACATTCGGCGGTTGAAACCTCGGAACTGGCCTGCGCATATTCTTCCTTGCCGCGTGCGACTGGTTCTAAGTCATTGATAATGCTCGGGGATGGTTGTGGTTAAATAGGCACAACAGGGCAGTTATTACACTGTACTTGTTGCACACATCGTTATTTTGGGTTGGCGGCCCCGCCTTGCAGCCTCTTGCCTCAGGGGGCTTTGCGGAATGTATCCACTCGACTACAATAGCGACGTTGAAGCGGAAAAAAGCTTACGCAAGGGTCGAGCCAGCGGCGTATCTCTTTGACGACGCGCTCATCGCGGAATATCTTTCGCTCGCCGCCGAAGACCCAAACCCCGATGTATTCCTGGCCGCCCTCAGCGAAGTGGTTAGAGCGCGAGGCGTGGCGCAGACCGCCTCAGGCAAACAGCAGGTACTTTGGGCGTACAGTGGAAACGGTTTTATTCCAGCCGCGAAAGTTGACATGTGCTTACCATCCGTCCGTTGTTAGGGAATCCGGTCAGGGCAACACGATGACTTGCCCATCCATGCCCAGATTGTCGTGGAAGGCGCACACGTACGGGTAAGTTCCCGGTGTCGTGAATGTGATGCGGAACCGCGTCGGTGGTGCGACTGGTCCTTGCGGAAAGCCGGACTCATCTTCGAGTAGAGCCGCGATTAGCCCGGAGTGCACGTTTTGCTGCGTGCTGGTGATCGTCGCGTGGAGCGCGCCGTCCGGATCTGTGCTCACAACGCAGTTGGGACTGCACGATGGATCGATGAGATCCTGCGGTACTGTACCGAAGGTGATGGTGTGCCCGATTTCCGGATCCAGATTGGTCCACTCCACGGTGTCGCCCGCGTGAATCGTGACGGTGCCGTTAATGAAGCGCACCAGGGAAAACGACTGTTGTCCGCCGGCGGTGGCGGCGATCTCGCCCACCCCAGCGGTTACGGACTTCGTATGTGAACTTGCCTTAGCGGAGAACATATCTCCGATCGAGTGCTGATGCTCGGCGTGATGCTGATGGAGATCCGCGTCTTCCAGCAACGCCTTCAACTGTTCCTTTGCCTGTTCGTCATAAGACGCCTGGTCGTAAGGCAGGTTCAGGGTTGGGTCAAGCACGTGAATGACACCGAACATCTGCCCGTGTACCAGGCAGACGATTTCATAGTTACCTGCCTTGGGGAAGATAACCTGATAGGTTTGGCCCAACGTCAGATCGGCGCTGGAGACACAAGACGACCCATCGAAAGGCGATCCGCTCGGCGTAATCGGAGGGCACCCCTGGGTATCATCAACCGGATAGACCTGCCCAACTGTCAAAAAGGCAACGGTGTGAATGTCTCCACTATTGAAGGTCCAAGTGATGCTGTCGCCGGCATGGATCCAAATTTCGTTGGGAAGGAAGGCCACCGCCTGCTTGGACATGTCTGCACTTTGACCTCCGACGGTAGCGTTCCAATTCTGCTGGGCTTGAACGCAGTTAGTCAAAGCCAGGAAGGCTGCGAGGAACGCAGCGAAAACAAAACCTGCCTGAAACGTTCTGCGGATCTTCATAGAGGCACCTCTCATTAGGATTTGGCGACCGCACCAGGCTCCCCTTGCAAAAGGAAAGCACGCTGCACGGAGTTTTGCTGCCCCACAATCGGAGAGTCGCGGCGACAAGATGCTGCAAGGCTCTGGGCTGAACAATAGCGAAGGCCTGTTGATTTGCTTATTTTTTCCTGTGCTCGTAAGCGATTGAAAAGGCGCGGGTTGGTTGCAGCGCGGCAAGTCGTGTAGACTGCAGAGAATCCTGCCTGGGGGCCACGCATGACGCAGAAGCAGGGGCAGACCCACGGCTGTCTCAAGCTCAGCGAGGATTTCGAACTCGACCTCCGCGCCTACCAGCTACGCCGAGCCGGACGCGTGCTTAAACTCGAACCCACCCCGATGGAGCTGCTGCTGTTTCTCGTCGAACATCGAGGAGAGCTCGTTACCAGAGATCAGATCGTTGAGCGGATCTGGGGTAAAGACGTTTTCCTGGACACTGACAACAGCATCAACGGGGCAATCCGCAAGATTCGGCAGGTCCTGAAGGACGATCCTGAACAGCCTAGATTCGTTGAAACCGTCAGTGGGAAGGGATATCGCTTTATCGCGCCGGTCAGTGAACCGGAGGCACAGGAACGCCAAGACCGAAGTCCGGATTTGCCTGGTGCGGCAATCCCTATCCCGGGCCCAACTGGAACTCGTCGAGAAAAGCGGTTCGCAGTCGCAGTTGCTGCCGTCGCAGTCTTCGCACTGGCAGTGTTGGCGTACTTCTATCTCCGCCGCGCACCGAAGCTCACGGACAAAGACACGATTGTCCTTGCCGACTTCAGTAACACGACGGGCGATTCCGTATTTGACGGAACGCTGAGGCAAGGCTTGGCGGTGCAACTTGAGCAGTCGCCTTTCCTCAGCCTCATCTCCGAGCAGCGCATACAGCAGCTACTGCGGCTTATGGGTAAGCCAGCCGATGCCCGGCTTACTCCAGAGATCGCCCGGGAAATCTGCGAGCGAACTGCAAGTGCGGCCGTTCTCGACGGCTCGATTGCAAGCCTTGGCAGCCAGTACGTGTTGACGTTACGCGCAAAGGACTGCCGTACTGGAGATGCTCTGGACGAGGAGCAGGTGCAGGCCGCAAGAAAAGAAGACGTTCTGAACGCCCTAAGTCAAATAGCAAGCAGGTTCAGAACCCGTATTGGTGAATCGCTTTCAACCGTTAGGAGCCATGACACGCCTCTCGCCGAGGCTACGACGCCCTCACTCGAAGCCTTGAAAGCCTACAGCGCAGGCTGGCAGGTTTCCTATTCCTCTGGTGCGGCGGCCGCTGTACCCTTTCTCAAGCGCGCTATCGAGATTGACCCTAACTTCGCGAGCGCTTACGCGGCGCTCGGCCGCATGTATGGCGACATCGGGGAATTGGCCCTTTCTGCGATGCATACAAGCAAAGCCTACGAACTTCGGGATCGCGCCAGTGACCAGGAGAAGTTCTTTATCACCCTTTCCTACGATTTGCAGGTTACGGGCAACCAGGAGAAAGGACAACAAACCTGCGCCTTGTGGGTGCAAGCCTATCCTCGTGCGTGGGTGCCTCACGGGCTGTTGTCCGGAGATATTTATACTGCAATGGGCAAACGTGAAGAGTCCGTCGAGGAAGGTAAAACAGCTCTCGGCATCGATCCGGGCTTCTCCATCGGATACGCCAATCTCGCCATGAGCTACATGGCGCTGGAACGCCTGGACGAAGCGGAAAACACCCTACAACGAGCCTTCGAGCGCAAACTTGAAATCCCGGATTTCTTCGTTCTGCGATACGTGATTGCCTTTCTGAAAGGCGACAAGGTGGGGATGGAGCGTGAAGCTGCGCTGGCTCGGGAACGGCGCGGAACGGACGACTGGATGTCCAACGCTGAAGGGTTCGTATTGGCGTATTCCGGTCACTTGGCAGCTGCAAGAAAGATGTCACATCTGGCGGCGTATTTGGCTCGCAAAACCGAGCGGCGGGATACGGAGGCCCTTTACGAAGCGGATGCGGCGGTGCGGGAAGCCCTGTTCGGAAATGTGTCCACCGCAAAGCAGAGAGCCGTGCACGCACTTGAGCTTTCAAAGAGCAGGGATGTGGCCTACGGAGTCGGCTTTGCGCTTGCTCTCTCGGGAGATTCTTCTCGATCTCAAGCGCTGGCGGAGGACCTCTCAAGGCGTTTGCCGGAGGATACAAGGGTCCAATTCACCTACGCGCCGATGCTTCGCGCACTGCTGGCGTTGAACAACAGCCAGCCGTCAAAGGCTGTCGAACTGCTTCAAACCACGATTCCTTATGAACTCGGGAGTCCGACCACAGGCGGTTCTGAATACCTTTTGGGCGCCGGTAATCTCTACCCGGCCTATGTCCGTGGCCTTTCCTATCTAGCCGCACATCAAGGCGCCGAAGCCGCCGCGGAATTCCAGAAAATTCTCGATCACCGAGGACTCGTTATCTGCGATCCTGTTGGTGCTCTGGCACACCTGCAGCTCGGCAGGGCTTACGCGCTGTCGGGTGATGACACCAAGGCAAGATCGGCCTATCAGGATTTCCTTTCGCTCTGGAAAGATGCGGACCCGGACATCCCTATCTTCAAGCAGGCCAAAGCCGAGTATGCAAAGCGGCGATAGCTGCGTTGCCCCTGTGGAAGCTCGGAGTAGGGCGGACTCCCAACGACACGGGCCAGAATTCGGCTTCTGGGAAGTTGGAAATTCCAGTCGGGCTTGCCTATTTCCGCGGGATGACGGATAGGCGGCCGAAGACGATTCTGCTTTAAGTTAGCGCTTATCGGGGTACCCCAACCAGCGCCAAACGGGTTGGTTCTTGGGTGAGGGCTGGAATGTGCGCGAGAAAACTCGGTCGTCCCTCTGGGACTTGAATCATTCCTCCACTTTTTCCCAGCGCTGAAAGCGCTGGGCTATCTCTCGGACGCCCCTCCGGGGCTCGATTCTCGGCACAAG
>CAWCRQ010000112.1:0-47491 GCA_963797885.1 uncultured Acidobacteriaceae bacterium
TTGGCCGATGACGATGGGGCCGGAGCCGAGGATTAGGATCTTCGAGATATCAGTTCGTCTTAGGCATTATGCGGTCTTGGCCTTGCTCTGAAGGGGCGCGGCTTCGGTCGCGTCGGTGCCGCCCTGCTCCTGCTTGAGAGTTGTCCACTTTATTTTCGGTATTGTCATCCCGAGCGAAGCGAGGGATCTGCAGCTTCGTCAGCTCACCCCAACCCTCAGCCAGATCTTGCCATGCCGCGGTCGTAGTTTTGATTAGCGCAAGGCGCTTCGCCCGCGTCCAGGCCTTGATCTGTTTCTCGCGAGCAAGAGCATTGTTCATGTACTTGAAAGTCTCGTAATAGACGAGGCGGTTAATGTGGTACTTCCTTGTGAAGCCGTCGATCTCGCCTGCCTTGTGCTGCAACGCGCGGTGGTAGATGTCTCCCGTCACGCCGGTGTAGAGCGTCAGCGAGCGACTGGCCATGATGTAAACGTAATAGCGTTTCTCTTCTCGCATTTGCTCAACCCTTCACTGCAAAGAGTTCATCCCAGAACAAATACTGTGGCAGTGTCCGCCAGCTACAGATCCCTCACTTCGTTCGGGATGACAATTCTTAGATAGTTACTTTACTGCTCTCACCGCTTGCTCTCCTCCATCATCCGCACAAAATCTTTAAACAAGTAGTGCGAATCATGCGGCCCCGGCGCCGCTTCGGGGTGGTACTGCACCGTGAATAGCGGCAGATTCCGGTGGCGCATGCCCTCGAGGGTGTTGTCGTTTAGATCCATGTGCGTCAATTCGACTTCGCTTTGCGGCAGCGAATCCGGATCGACGGCGAAGTTGTGGTTAGGGCCAGGTGATTTCGATCTTGCCGGCGGCCAACTGCTTTACCTGATAGATGATTTCGCCGTGGTGGCCGAATTTCAGCTTGAAGGTCTTCCCTCCGAGCGCTATGCCGGTGAGCTGATGGCCCAGGCAGATCCCGAAAATCGGCTGCCTTCCCATCAAGCGCCGGATGTTGTCGACCGCGTAGATGCAGGCTCGGGATCCCGGTTCATTCGACAGGAACACCCGTCGGGCTTCAACGCCAGCACGTCTTCCGCCGTGGTCTGCGCCGGGACTACCGTCACCTTGCAGCCTTCTCCGCGCAGTTTGCGCATGATGTTCTGCTTGATGCCGAAGTCGTAGGCAACCACGTGGAAGCGCGCTGGCTCGTCTTTTACGCCGACAATTTCATCGGGCAAGTGCGAGCGTTCGCCTGTCTCCCACACGTACGTATGGTTGGTCGAGACGACTTTGGCTAGATCCTGGCCGTCCATTTTTGGGATCGCGCGCGCCTTGGCGACGAGCTTGTCGGTATCTTCCTCGAGCGTCGAGATCACGCCGCGCATCACGCCATAGGTCCGCAGGTGGCGGACCAGGGCGCGCGTGTCAATCTCGGCGAGCACTGGAATCCTGAACTGTTCCATGAACTCGTCCGTGACCTGCTGCGATCGCCAGTTGGAGCTGACTTTTGAAAACTCGCGCACGATCAGCCCCTCGATGTACGGGCGCACGGCCTCGCTGTCCTCGGGATTGGTGCCGTAGTTTCCGATTTCAGGGTTGGTCAGGACGACGATCTGCCCGGCGTAGGACGGATCGGTGAAAATTTCCTGGTAGCCGGTAATGGAAGTATTAAAAACGACTTCGCCGGAGCACTCGCCTTTAGCGCCGTAGCCTTTGCCTCGGAAGACTCTGCCGTCTTCGAGTGCAAGGATCGCTTGCATTAGAACTCCTGGGAGTGGATTTTAGAGATTCTAACAGCAGAGCAGGTTTGAAGAAAGGTCTTAGGTGTCAGGTCTTAGGTCTTAGGAAAATCTGCATCCGGGAAGCTGCCAACATCCACGATTGGCTTTTCCTAACACCTAAGACCTAAGACCTGAGACCTCGCTTCACCGCAGCCGCCCCAACTTCTCCATCGGCCAATACCCGAAGACGGCTTTGCCGTAGATGTAGCGTTCGTTCACGGCGCCGAAATCGCGGCTGTCGTTTGACATGGTGCGATGATCGCCGAGAACGAAGAAGCTGTTCGGCGGAACCTTGACTTCGGCATAAGAGCGGGCGTCCGCGTAATCGCTGGGAACGTAGTCTTCGTCGAGCGCTTCGCCGTTGACGTAGACCTGGCCGGTCTCGATGCGGACGCGGTCGCCGGCAACTCCGATTACGCGCTTGATGTAACTTTTCGACGGGTCGCGCGGATAGCGAAAGACGACGATGTCGCCGCGCTGGATGGGCTCCCAGCGATAGACGAACTTGTTGACGAAAATCCGCTCCTGATCTTCGAGGCCGGGCATCATGCTGGTGCCTTCCACCTTCACCGGCTGATAAAGAAATATAATGATGAAAGCGGAGATAACGAGCGAGACCAGCAGATCGCGGGCCCAGACAGCCACCACGGGCAGCGAGCGCGCACCGGATTCGTTTGCAGCCGCCGGGGGCGGCGGTTGAGGGCTCCCTACGTCAGGCATCGTGTTCATATTTTATACGCAAGCGGGCGACGGAGCGAGAGGTGGGAGGTCAGAGGTGAGAGGTCAAATTGCAGAGGTGAATCCCGATCGCGTTCTTCACCTCTGCAATCTGACCTCTTACTTCTGACCTTGCCTGACCTTGCCAACGCGCTCCGTTCCCCGTACAACTAGACTTCTCCCATGACCGACTACTCAATTTTCCCCAAGATCAATGCGACGCTTAATGGATCGAGCGCGGTGCTGCTGGTTACCGGGCGTGTGCTCATCGCGCGCGGCAAGATGGCGGCGCATCGGGCGGTGATGTTGACCGCATTGGCAACCTCTTCCCTTTTCCTCGGGTCGTATCTTTACTACCACTATCACGTGGGTTCGGTACATTTTCGCGGCACCGGGTGGACGCGGCCTCTCTACTTCACCATTTTGATTTCGCACACGACCTTGGCCGTGATCATCGTGCCCATGGTGATCATTACGCTCACCCGCGCCTTGCGTGAGCAATTTGACCGGCATCGAGCCATCGCGCGCTGGACGTTTCCGCTCTGGTTATACGTGTCGGTCACGGGCGTGATCGTCTACCTGATGCTGTATCAAATGTTTGTATAGAAGGTGGAGACGGCTGTTTCGCCAGGGGAGACGCGGCAAGCCGTGTCGCTACAGGAGAGTTGGGGCAAATCGGCTTCTCCCGGAGACCGCCGATTCATCACAAATTCTTGGTACGTGCGACACTGCCTCTGGGGCGCCCAATTCTGCTATAGTGAGCGTCTCGAAGGTCAGCGTTCTTGAAGGAGCTTGCACTCATGAAAAGCGTAAACAAAGTCATCCTGATTGGAAACCTGGGCAAGGATCCCGAAATCAAGTACACGCCGCAGGGCAAACCGGTGGCGAAATTTTCCTTGGCCACCAACGAGCGCTACAAGGACAAAGACGGCAACTGGCAGGACCGCACCGAGTGGCACAACATCGTGCTCTGGGAACGGCTGGCGGAGATCGCCGGAGAGTATCTGAAGAAAGGCGGCAAAGTTTATATCGAAGGCCGCATCCGAACCGATTCCTGGGACGACAAGCAAACCGGCCAGAAGAAATACATGACTCAGATCGTGGGCAACGACATCGTCCTGCTGAGCGGACGCGGTGAAGGCGGTGGGGGCGAGCACGCCGGCGGCTCGCGCGGAGCCGCGGCATCCGCGGGCGGCAACAACTTCGACCAGAGCGCGCCCGAACCGGAGCACGCCCCAGCCAGCAGTTCTCCGATTACGGATGAAGACATTCCGTTCTAGGGAACCTCGGATTAAGTCATTGTGAGTCACGGAGCACGACCGGGGTTCGCGGTGGGAATTCCCTGTAACGCCGCTGGTGGCGCAGGCAGAGTGCATAGGTCCTTCGCTTCGCTTAGGATGACAGGGGGAGACAGCCGATCGCAGTTCGGCCTCACCCCTAAGGCAACATCGGTCACGCGACCTCGCGATCAACTCAAGAAAAGTAAGTTGTTGTAAGCTTATATCGCTTCGATGCTGAATCGCAGACCAACCCTCATCCTCATTCTGGCCTTGCTTTTCTCAGCTCTGGCTTTTCCGGTTTCCGCGCAGACAACGCAAGTGGAGGGGGTCGTCCGCGATGCGAGCGGTGCCGTGATTGCAAACGCAACGGTCAACCTGCGAAGCGATCCCTATCGCGCGACCACTGAAACGGATCACGTTGGGCGCTTCTCGTTTCCCCATGTACCGGGCACAGCAGGAACGGTCGAAGTGAGGGCAGAGGGATTCACCGTCGCACGCCAATCCTGGAAGGTGGAAGCGAACCAGACTGCTCACCTGGAGATCACGCCCCTGGAAATCGTCCACCTGGAAATCGTTTTGCTACCTTTATCCGCGAACGAGCAAGTCACAGTCTTTGCGGCGCGCACCCAGGTTCGCCTCTCGGAGACTCCGGGCAGCACGGTTCTGCTTTCTACTCCCGATATTGCTGCCACTCCTGCCCTGCGGGTTGACGACGTGCTCCGCCAGGTTCCCGGCTTTTCGCTCTATCGGCGCTCCGACAGCCGCTTCGCGGTTGCCTCCAACCAGGGCGTCTCGCTGCGCGGACTGGGCGGCACTGCTGCCAGCCGCGCTCTGGTTCTCGAAGACGGCTTGCCTCTGGTCGATGCCTTCGGCGGCTGGGTCTACTGGGATCGCATTCCACGAGAAGCGCTCTCGACGGTAGAAGTGTTCCGCGGCGGCGCTTCGAATCTCTACGGCAGCGACGCGCTCGGCGGAGTCGTGCAGTTCGTCACGCGCCAGCCGCAGGCTCCGGCGATCAACCTGGAGACCTCCTACGGCAACGAGCGCACTCCCGATCTTTCCTTCTGGACCGGAACGCGCGCGGGCCCGTGGGACGTCTCACTCGCGTCGGAGATGTTCCGCACCGATGGCTTCGTGGTCGTACCCAGTTTCTTCGAAGGGAGCCCGGTTCGTGGCAGCGTCGATACGCCCGCCAATGCTGAAGACGCGACCGTCAACCTGAACCTGGGCCACAAGCTCGGCGACCAGGGACGAATCTTCGCGCGCGGCAATTTCTTCACCGAGTTCCGGCACAATGGCACGCCCCTCGAAACCAACGATACGCGTTCCGGCGAAGGCGCCTTCGGCCTCGACCAGCACTTCGGCAGCGCTGATTCGCTGACCTGGCGCGCCTACGGCCTGGTGCAGGGATACGATGAGGTGTTCTCCGCCGTGGCCGCCGATCGCGACAGCGAATCGCTGACCGACCTTCAGCACGTCCCCGAACAGGTCGGCGGGGGCGGTGTGCAGTGGACGCACCTGCTCGGCGAGAGTCAGACGCTGATCGCGGGCATGGATCTCATCGAAGTTATTGGCGCCAGCGACGATCAATTTTATTCGTCGGGTACGCACACCCATAACACTGCGGCCGGAGGACGGCAGCGCAATCTGGGGTGGTTCGGCGAAGATATTCTGCGCCTGCGCCAAAAGTGGACCATCATTCTGGCCGGGCGGTTTGACGACTGGAGCAATTTCAACGACAGTTCAATCTGCACACCGGTTTCCGGCACGTGCAAGTCACCCAGCACGCTCTTCGCGGCCCGCAATGCAACGGTTTTTGACCCGCGCCTGTCGGTGCTGCGATCGCTGAACAGTCATGTCTCGCTCACCGCTTCTATCTATCGCGCCTTTCGCGCTCCCACTCTGAATGCCTGTACCGGCTTGGACTTCGTCTGAACCTTCCCGCGGAACGGTAGCCCTAGCGGCTGACACCCGACCACCGGCACGCGATCGAGTTTTTGCGTTTCTGCTGCGTCGCTCGAACCTGCCCCGCATCTAAGACAGCACGAGGAGGCCTATGCTTGCAGACCGAAAATGCGTCCCCTGCCGCGGCGGTATACCACCGCTGAAGGGAAAGAAACTTATGGAGATTCATCGGCAACTGGAGGAACCTGGACGGTGGAACATCGTCGAGGAACATCACCTCGTGCGCACGTACAAGTTCCCCGATTTCCTGTCGGCCCTCGCCTTTGTGAATCGAGTTGGCGAACTGGCCGAGAAGCAGGGCCATCATCCCGACATTTTGCTGGGATGGGGCAAGGTCGAGATCACAACCTGGACGCACGCGGTGGATGGGCTGACGGAGTCCGATTTCATCCTGGCAGCGAAGATTGACCGGCTGGTCTGAATCGGGTGATCGGGTGATCGGGCCATCTGGAATTCCTGATTTTCAAATAGCCCGATGACCCGAATGTTCGATGACCCGATTCCTGATCGACAGGCCCCACAGCGCCGCTGGAATCAGCATCAACATGCCCGCGACGCTGGCCACGTTACGCGCGGCGAAACCCCAATCCACGAAGCGCCCGGCAAGATACGCCCCCGCGGCGATGGTGAACATGCAGAGGCCGAGGTCGGCGGCGAACACGCGGCCGCGAAACTTGTCGTCGCTTTGCAGATGCAACAGAGTCGTCGAGAACACCCACGCGATCGAAGCTCCAAAGTGCGCCAGCATCACGCACAAACAGGCCTGCCAGAGATGCCCCGACACACCCACCAGCGTGTAGCCGGCGGCCGCTGCGAGGTATCCCCAGAAGATCGCGACTTCCAGGCGATGTTTCCAGTGCCCCGCCCATGGAGCGGTCAGGAGTGGCCCGAGCAGCGCGCCCAGTCCGCGGGCGCCGAGCAGCAGGCTCATTCCGAGAAACGCGCCGCGTTCGGGCGCCATGCCGTGCCAGCGGACGGCGAATTCCTTTTGTCCCATCACCGTGAAGAGCACCCAGCCCGGCCCGATGATCAGGAGTCCGAATTTCACAAAAATCGTCGATCGCAAACGAACATGCGCCCGCACGTAGCGGATTCCCGCGAGGATCGGCGAAAAATCCACCAACTCTCGCGCCTCGAACCGGCGGCCGCCTTCGGCATGGGGCTCGGCGAAACGCATCCCCCAAATCAACGCGGCTGATACTACAAACGACAGTGCATTGAGCAGGAAGACGGCATCGCGGCCGAGCAGCGCCGCGACCACGCCTCCCAGGGTCGCGCCCACCATGAGATTGACGCTCCAGGTGGAGGAGGAGAGCGTGTTTGCCAGCACCACGTCTTCCCGCTCCACAATGTTCGGGATCACGGCATTGCGCGCCGGTTCAAAAAAAGCGGCGAGCAAGGTTTCGGCCGTCAGCAGCGGGTAGACCAGCCACACCATTGCTTTCGAGCGAATCAGCAGCATGCAGAGGACGATCGCCGTGCGTCCGATATCCGAGGCGATCATTACGCGCTTGCGCCGCAGCCGATCGTTCACCACGCCCGCCGTCGGCCCGATGACAGTTAGCGGCAAAACTTGCAGCACCAGCGCCAGCGCCACCGATCCGGCGCGTCCGGTGAGTTGCAGCAGCAGGTTGTAGATGGCCAGCGTGTAAAACCAGTCGCCGATCTCGCTGACGACTTGCGCGCTCCACACGCGGCGAAAATTCCGGTTGCCGCCCAGCAGGCGCGCGTACGACGCAAACGACACGCGGCTGACTTCTATTTCGGGAGCAGGTTCCATGCAGGCGTGAGATCAGAATTTTACAGCTTGGCCACCAATTCCAGAAAGTATTGGTGAATGCGGGGATCGTCGCTCAACTCGGGATGGAACGTCGCCGCCAGCGTCTTGCCGCTGCGCACCAGCACCGGAACTTTGTCCTTGTCCTTGCCTTCGGTCGCGATCACTTCGACGCCTTCGCCCACACGTTCGATCTTCGGAGCGCGGATGAATACCATTTCGATGGGCTCGTCAAGAAATCGGCCTTCGCGAATGGAGCTGTCGATCTGGCGTCCGTAAGCATTGCGGCGCACGGTGATGTCGAGCGCGCCCAGGCCGGCCTGTTTCGGATTCTCTACTTCTTTCGCCAGCAGGATGCATCCCGCACAGGTGCCAAAGGTCGGCTTCACGCGCACGAAATCTTTCAGCTTCGCGAATCCGTCTTCGCCGAGCAGCTTGAGAAACGTGCTTGACTCGCCTCCAGGGATGATGAGGCCGTCGAGGTCATTCAGTTGCTCCGGCTTTTTCACCAGGACAACTTCTGCGCCGAGTTCTTCCAGACGGCGGCGGTGCGCGTCGAAATCGCCCTGGAGGGCTAGAACACCGATTTTCATTGAAGCGACAGTTGAAGGATGAAGGGACACGTTCAGCTTCTCTGCTTCAAGGAGGGTACCCCCTCCCACCTATTTTACTAAAGTCTTGATAATAAATACTTTAGCTGGATGGGTACTCCGCAAAGTATTCAGTTTAAATACTTTAACGGCAAAGTCTTGAATGCATGAGACTTACGCCCTGCATCCCGGAACCCCTATTCTAAGTATGCGGTGATTCAAGGATCAAACACGCGACGGCCTAATGTCAATTGAAATGCAGCGAGCGAATAGCTAGTTTAGTGGGGCATCGCAGAAGATCCGCGTGCGAGTGAAACCCGAGACCAGCCCCCACCCGCCGTCACTACTCGTAGACCTCTCGGCGGTGAGCGACCCGGGTAACGCTCACACGCTTAGCTTCATCGTCAATGATGTACACCACGCGCCAGTCGCCAAGGCGGATGCGCCATTGGTCTTTGTAGCCTCTGAGCTTTTTGCACCCCGGGGGGCGCGGATTTTCAGCGAGCGCGAGAATTTTGCGGTCGATCCGGGCAAACAGCGCATTGTCCAGCGCGTCCAGTTCCCTCCCGGCAGAGGGCTTTATTTCGAGGGAGTATTTAGCCACGCTGACGATGGCCCTTCAAACGCTTGGCCCGGTATTGCTCGTAGGGAATGCCTTTTTCCTTGCGGCGGGATTCGGAAACCAGGCCATCCCAGAAGTCCTCCCAAATGGCGCGGTGCTTCTTGAGGTCGATTAGCACCGCTGTCCTGCGGCCTTTTTCATCGGTTACGAACTGGATTCCGGTCATGCTTCGATTCTCCCTGCAAGAATATCACTCGGCCACCGTACCGCGCCGTGGCGTTCCGGTCAAGGTCACTGCTTCTGATCAGCAAAGTTCGGTGAATAGCTGCTCTATACGCTACTCCTCGTGCTCAAGTATTGAATCGATGTCACGCGAACCGTGGAGCACGCGAACGACTTCGATTCCCCGAGAAAGGGGCAGGTAGAACACCACGTAGCGGCCGACGGTGAAACTTCGGATGTCGGGCGCTAGCTCTGGACGGCATCGGCCCAAACCGGGCCGGCGGGTCAGAGCTTGGAACTTGCTATCTACGAGATCGACGAAAGCGTCTGCTCGTTCGGGACTGTCGTCGGCGACATAGGCCCAAATCTCCACGAGATCGGCCAGGGCGCGCGGGCGCACGACAACGGTGGGCATTTACTTAGCGGAGGCGCGACGGGCGCTCAGACGCTTGCGGCCTTCGCGTTTCATTTCCGCCACGCTCCAAGGCCGGGCAGGACCGCTGTCCAAACCGTCACGGATGTCGCGGCGCAACTGTTCCAGTTTGAGCGACTGCAACTCGTCCTGCGCTTCCATAATGCGCAGCGCTTCGCGCACGACTTCGCTGGCCGAGTTGTAGCGCCCGGAAGACACCTTGCGGCGAACCAGTTCCTCTAATTGCGGAGTCAGGTTGACGTTGAGGGGCATGGCGTTCTCCGGCGAATTTCTAATGCCAGAATAGTTGTGGTTGTCAAGGATTGTCAAGGATTGACAATTGAAGCGTTCGGACCTCGGACTGCCCCACTCAAGCCAAAACCAGGCTTGAGTGGGCCACCCGTCGGTTCGATTCCGTCGTCCTCCGCACGACCGCTCGGCGCAAACTACTTTATGTTATAATTACGGTGTTTGACAGACAGCGTACCGACTGGCAATTTTGCCGAGCCCCGCCTGACTAGCGGGGCTTTTGATTTTTAGGTCGCTGCCGCAGAAATGCTTTTTCCGATTGTGAAGGTGCGCCCGCCGCAAAAAGGCCCCGCCCAAGCGGAGCTTGGACGGGCCACCCTCGGGAGTGGGGAGTTAGGGTGGGCCACCCGCCACTCGAATTTGCTCTACTATCTTTTTTATAGATTCTAAGAGTTCGCGATCAAATTCGTGAAGCATTTCTTTGCTCGGTCGCCCATCGCCTCCCCACAGGTCTCGCATCTTGTTCCCGAGTGCGACGTAGCCCCGTATCTGCTTGATAAAATCTTCCATCATTGTGATCACTCTTGGGTCGGCACCGATCACGTTTGAGAATATCCAGTCCTTCAAATTATCCTCAGCGGTGTGGTAGTCTTCATAGACTTTAGAGGGCGGAGTGTCGGAGTAGCTGACGAATACGTCACTGAGGACATGCAGCAGCCGAACGCCAGCGGAGTAGTCAGTCGTTCTTACGGAGAGTTTCTCGTCCGGCGGGAAAGCGTTATCGGCGGTTCCTTCCTCGGGTGGACTCACATTTCGGTCTCCAGCTGGCTGATTCTCAATCGATACGGTGTTTGATGAGGGCAGCTTCCCAAACCTGTACCAGAAGTCTACTAGCAATTCATGCGCGGGATGCTTCAGGTTAGGTGGCTTTACAGAGCTGAAGTGGTCGGTTCCCCGCAGCAGCACCGGAGCCCCGAAATAGCGCCCGGCGGATTCCTCCGTAACCACGACACTCCTATCTGGAAGCCATTTCCTGTGGAAGATGAACTTATTTTCATAAGCCTCAACCCCGATAAGACTGGGGATTGCTCTGTTGTTGACCAAGTCTTTGAACCTAGCGTCTAGGTCGCGAAGACTCCAGTTTCCCCACCTAAGTTGGATACCTAAGCTCTGGTTGTAGAACCGGCTTAGGAGTGATAGTTTGTCGGCCCATTTCGAACCGTAGGAAGGGGACGCAACCAACATTAAGCCGATGCTTTTGCTACGAAGTTGTTCGACGTAGTACTCAAGGAGATAACGAGCAACTATGCCTCCCGTGCTGTGACAAACGAAAAGCAAGCGTTCTCTGCTCATTACCGGGGGGGAGCCATCTTCCTCTATTCTGTTCATTGCTCGAAACAACTCGTCGGCGCAATTTCGTACTTCGTACGGACCCGCATCAACAGCAGTGTAGTACCCACCCATGTATACAGAAACAGCCTTAAATCGTGGATCCGATTCGATTAGTGCTGGCCAATAGCTACTCTCGGGTGGATTGCTGCGGTTTAGATGTAACCAGCAATCACGGCTGTCTGAAAAAATCCCGTGCACAAAGACGATCACGGATTCGGTTTGGCGATTTAGATACCAGAAGTTGTTCGCCCCTGGTGCCGGGAGCTTCATTTCTTGGGGCATAACGGTCCAGTTGTGGCGACTGCCTCCAGAGGCCAAAGATTGTGGCATTGCGACCCCGCAAAGTCAATTTCGGCTCAGGTAGGCGCGCCTCGTGCTTGTAGCGGCCCAACCTGTGTGCCCAAGATGTATTCTCGGACCTCAAAATGGTGGGGTGGCAGGCTGTTTGGTCATCGGCCCAGAGAGGTTGTGCTCACGTCGGCGGTTGCGCTCCATTCCGCGGGGCCACTGTTTTCAGGGGACTGAGGCATGCCGCATTCTCATATTAAGATGGGTGTGCTCTACCATCCCCTAGTCTGCAGCATCTGCGCCTCGTCCAGCGTAGACACGGCCAGGCCTTTCATAGCCCCCGCCAGACCCTCGCTGACTTCAAGTAGCACTTTAGGGTCTTTGAAGTGCGTTGCCGCCTGCACAATCGCTTTTGCGCGCTTCTCGGCTTCGGCGGGGTCGGCGAATTCGGTTGAGTTCTTCATGAAGATGCCTGAGCCTACGAATACGGCTTCGGCTCCTAGTTGCATCACTAGCGAGGCGTCGGCTGGAGTCGCGATTCCTCCCGCTGAGAAATTGGGGACGGGGAGCTTGCCGTCTCGCGCCACCATCTTTACCAGTTCGTAGGGAGCGCCGTGCTCTTTGGCTTTGGCGTAGAGTTCTTCTTCTCCTAGCACGGTTAGAATTTTCATCTCCTGCACGATCTGGCGAATGTGGCGGACGGCGTGGACTACGTCTCCGGTGCCAGCTTCGCCCTTGGTGCGGATCATGGCTGCGCCTTCGGCTATGCGCCGCAAAGCTTCGCCGAGGTTGCGGGCGCCGCAGACGAATGGAACGGTGAAGGCGTGTTTATCTACGTGATGCGCTTCGTCGGCCGGGGTTAGCACCTCGGACTCGTCGATGTAATCGACGCCCAACTCCTGCAAGATCTGCGCCTCGGCGAAATGGCCTATGCGGCACTTGGCCATGACGGGAATATCGACCACCGCCATGATTTCGCGAATCTTTTTTGGCGAGGCCATGCGCGCTACTCCGCCTTCGGCGCGGATCTGCGCCGGAACGCGCTCCAGCGCCATCACTGCGACCGCGCCGGCTCGCTCGGCGATCTCTGCCTGTTTGGCGTCGGTTACGTCCATGATCACGCCGCCCTTGAGCATTTCGGCGAGGCCGGTTTTTAGGCGAAGGCTGGTGCTGTTGTGTCCGTTGTTTTGCGACATGGGGTTACTCTCTTCCTGGGCTTCATTCCAATTTTACAGCGCGTCGATGATTCGCGGTACCCCAGCAAGTTATAGCCAGCCCAGAGCTGCTGTGGCCGCAGGCAACCGCCGAGCTGCTCCACCCCGTCAAGCCAAAACCGGGCTTGACGGGGGCCCCGGTGCGCTCGGCTTGGACGGGGTCCTTCGGCTCCGCTCAGGACAGGCTCCGCCCCGTCACCACACGAGCATTAGCGGTCCACAAATCTCGCGAACATGCGGTGCGGATCGATCGCTATGAACAAGCCTTGACTGCGCGCCAGCACTTCCCCTTTTTCGTTCAGGATCTCGGCCATATTGATGTGCTTCCGGCCCTGCACCTTCACCTCGCGCGATTCCACGCGCAGCGGCTTTTTCAGCGGCACCGGCTTCAGGTAGTTCACGGTCATCTCGGAAGTCACCGCCACCACGTGACGCAGCTTGTTCACCTTGCCCATGGCTTCGTCGAGGATGGTCGCGATAATGCCGCCGTGGCAGTGTCCGGGCGGTCCGGTGTAGCGCCTGCCCAAGCGGAAGCGGCAGACGAAACAGTCGCGGTCTTCGTCGTAGGTGAAGCGCAGGCGCATGCCGTCAGCGTTATGTTTGCCGCAGGCGAAGCAATAGTTCTTCTGCAGTTTTATGAAGCGCGTGTCGTGTCCAGTTTCGGAGCGTCCAGCTTCGTGCTTCTTACCTTCGTGCTTCTTACCAGGCATCGAAAGATTCTATCGCGAACTGGCATCGGGACTGTGTATTATGTCGAGCGGATTGTCGAGTGCCAAGGAGGTCCGCATGTCTCCCGCCCTAATGTCTTCCGCAACCAAGAGAAACCGCTACTCGGTTCATCCCAGCGTGGCCATGGTTCAGAAGTGGGTCGAGGAACTGACCGGGAAAACTGGGCGGTCGCTCGAACAGTGGGTCGCCCTCACTAAGGATTCCGGCCCACCGACGGAGCAAGAACGCCGCGAGTGTTGAAGAAAGAACATAAGGTCGGCACTAACTCAGGGCAAGTCGCCCGTCACCACACAAACCCTTCCTTTAGTCGTAGTATTCCAGCCCCAGATGCGTTATCAGCTCTTCGCCTTTCAGATGGCGCAGAGTGTTTTTTAGCTTCATCAGTTGGATGAAGAGATCGTGCTCGGGATACAGCCCGGGCGCCGTCATCGGGGACTTGAAGTAGAAGCTTAGCCATTCCTGAATACCCAGGCGGCGCAGCTCTGGCGTGCGCTGCGCTAGATCGAGGAAGAGCACCAGGTCGAGCACGATAGGCGCGGCCAGAATCGAGTCGCGGCACAGGAAATCTACCTTGATCTGCATCGGATAGCCGAGCCAGCCGAAAATGTCGATGTTGTCCCATCCTTCTTTGTTGTCGCCGCGCGGCGGGTAATAGTTGATTCGGACTTTGTGGTAAATATTGCCGTAGAGCTCCGGATACAAGGCCGGCTGCAGAATGTGCTCCAGGGCTCCCAGTTTCGATTCTTCTTTGGTCTTGAACGATCCGGGATCGTCGAGCACTTCGCCGTCGCGGTTGCCCAGGATGTTGGTCGAATACCATCCGCTCAGCCCGAGTAGACGCGCCTTGAAGGCAGGAGCCAGCACGGTCTTCAGCAGCGTCTGGCCAGTCTTGTAATCCTTGCCGCAGATGGGCACTTCGCGCGCACGCGCGAGTTCGAGCATCGCCGGTATGTCAACGGTCAGGTTCGGCGCGCCGTTGGCGAAGGGCACGCCCTCCATGAGCGAGGCGTAGGCATACACCATCGACGGGGCGATGTTTTCGTCGTTTTCTTTCATCCCTTTTTCGAGCGCCTCCACGCTTTGGTGGGCGGCGCTGGGCTCAATGAAGGTCTCGGTCGAAGCACACCAGATGGTGATGAGCCGGCTGGCGCCGCTTGACTTCTTAAAGTCGCGGATGTCCTGGCGAAGCTGCTCGGCCAGGTCCAGCTTGTTTTTTCCCTTCTTTACGTTCGGCCCGTCGAGCTTCTTGACGTAGTTGTGATCGAATACGGCCTTCATCGGCTGGATGGCGCTTAGCCGCCCTTTCACTTTGTCGAGCAGGTCGCGCTCCAGCACGCCGGCGTTGCGGGCGGCGGCGTACATGTTGTCTTCGAAAATATCCCAGCCGGTGAAGACCAGATCATTGAGTCCGGCGAGAGGAACGAATTCCTTGACCTTCGGCGAGCGGCCATCGGTGCGCTTCCCCAGACGGATCGTCCCCATCTGCGTGAGCGAGCCGATGGGGTGGGCGATTCCCTTGCGCACCGCTTCCACGCCGGCCACAAAAGTCGTCGCGACTGCGCCCATGCCGGGGATCATCACGCCTAGCTTGCCTTTGGCAGGCTCGATCGCACCGTCGTGGCCGGCACCTCTGGGTGCTTCGGTTGAAGACCCGATGGACCTAACCTCGACTCTCGCCACCTTCTCTGCCGTCCTCATTGCGGTCTTCACTGCTGCTGTAGGGGACTTTTTCGCCTTCGCCATATTTTGGCTGCTTCCTCGTAGGAACCGTGGGATGTGTGCAAACCGATTATGTTCTCTCAGCCGGTGAGCTTTTTGCAAACGCGCTCGCCTGAATCACCGGGAAAACCACTTTAATGGCATCTGCAACGCATTGGGCGGTGTTCGCGGAGGGCGCTGGTAAGTTTCAGGGAAAAATCTCGCCCGCCGGTTTGACCTGGATGGAATGAATTCCGGCAGCAAAGCCGTCGAGGAGGAGGTTGTGGTGCTCAATGATCTGCGCGGCCGTTAGAACCGGATTATCGCGTGTGAGATGCGCGTCGGCTACCAGCGTCACATCGTAGCCTAGCGTAACCGCACGGCGGCACGTGGTATCGACGCAGTATTCGGTCATGCCACCGGCAATGATGAGATGGCTGATTTTGCGGGTCTGAAGTTCTTCTGCGAGTCTCGTCTCGAAGAAAGAGTCTGACGCCTTCTTTCTGATGACGGGCTCTTCACGCAGCGGAGGAATCGACGGATGGATTGCCCACGCCGCGGTCTCTGCTTCGATGGGATGTCCCTTGGGGCCGTCGTGCTGGATGAACAAGACGGGTATTCCAGAGGAGCGCGCCTGGCTCAGCAGAACCGTGATATTCGACAAAACACGATCCTGCAGTTCCGGCGGCATCAGTCTCACTAGACCGACCTGAACATCGATTATCAGCAGCGCGGATTTCAGCCAGCCCTCTCGCTCTCTAGCCACAACTGCCCAAAGAAAACCAATTGTACTGCGGAGGTTCTTTACAAACAGTCGGCCGACACAGAAACATCGAGCCGGCCCTGTGTGGGGCCGGCTCGAAATGGTTAAAGGATCAGATCGCCGCCTTGTCAATGCTTACTGCACCGCAAAAATCAAGTCGTCGTGATCGTTGTATGAGCCTGAGGTGCACGAAGACGCTCTTCCCAGATAGCGGAATTGTGCACGGACAGCTTGCAGGCTGCCGGTGGGAAGCGTGAACGTGGCCGACAAGCTCTGCGCTCCAGCCTTGGTGGGCTTAATCGTCTTGATGAAAACCCACGAGGGGCTGTTGGCGTTGGCCGCATAGTAAAGGTCGAGAGAGTCCGAGGTATAGCCGCTCCAGGCCCACACGGTTGCCGTTACCGTTGCCGTGGTGGCGTGCGTTAGCGGGCCATCGCTGGTGGAAGTAACTACGATACGGTCGTTGGACTCGTCGGAGTGGAAGGTTCCGGCGGTGCCATCGGCGCAGGAATTTTTGATGGTGTTCGGTTGATTGGGTTCCGCGCCGCCCGACATATGATCGCGTCCCAGCAGCAAGGACGGACCGGAGTCACACGAGGTACCGGTGGTGGCGCACTCCGGAGCCTTGAGCGTGGAATTGTAGACCGCGGTTTGCGCTCCCGAGGACGAACTCACCGTCAAGGCGATGGTCGTACTGTGGTTGAGTGATCCGGAAGTTCCGGTCACGGTTACCGTAGCGGTTCCGATGGTCGCCGTGGCGGAGGCGGTTAGCGTTACCACCGATGTCGCGGTGCCATTCGCTGGCGGCGTCACCGGGTTGGTCGAGAACGCCGCGGTCACGCCGGTGGGCAGACCGGTAGCGCTCAGCGTGGTTGCAGAACTGAAACTGTTCTGGCTGGTGATGGTGATGGTGCTGGTTCCGTTGCTGCCTTGTTTTACGGTCAGAGAAGCGGGCGAGGCGCCGATGGTGAAGTTTGGCGTCGCCGCGGCATTGACCGTGAGGGCAAGCGAAGTAGTTGCCTCCAGGCTGCCGGAGGTTCCGGTGATGGTCACCGTCGCCGTTCCGGTAGTGGCCGTAGCGCTCGCTGTCAGTGTGAGCACGCTGGTCCCGGTGGTGGGGTTTGTGCCGAACGCCGCAGTTACACCGCTGGGCAAGCCGGATGCGGCTAGGGTTACGCTGCCGGTGAATCCGTTCACGTCGTTCACGGTGATGGTGCTGGTACCGCCAGCGCCGCCTTGGGTGATCGTCAGGCTGCTGGGCGAATCCGAGAGCGTGAAGCTTGGCGTCGCAGCCCCAGTCAGGGTGTTGATCAGGGCCGGTCCGTTCGGGCTTCCCCATCCCGTCACCATGTCGTAGCCAGTTACTGCGGGGTAGCCGTTACTCCCGCTGGTGATGTCGTGGAAGTTGCTGTCGTAGCTGGCACCGAAGGCGATGGGGTAGATAAGCGGGTTGAGATAGCCGAGAGTCGTGCCGTGATTGGTCACGTTCTGCTGATTGGCCAGCGCTAGATAGCCAGCCCAGCGCGGCGCCGCGTAACTGGTGCCGCCATATTCGTTGTAGTAACAGGTTCCGTCGTCGCACAGGATGTTGTCGAAATTGGCTTCCGCAGCCACGTCTGGCAAGTCGCGTATGGTCGAAGAAGCGTCATTGGAGGCATTGGCCACGCCTACCTGCCAGCTCGGAATCGCGAAGCCATCGTCAGCGGGACCTCCGCTGCTGTCGGACCATGCCGTTTCCGATTCCCATGGGCCACCCGCGCCATTCGTGGTCAAGTCGGTTCCGCCAACCGCCACCACGTAAACGTCTTCCGCTGGATAGCTGTAGTCGTTATTGTTATTCCCCGTGTATTTTCCAGAGTCCCCGGAAGCGACGAAAAGATTCTGGCCCTGCGCCGCAAATTCCTCGAAGAATGTATCGTCGTCCGAAGGATCATCCGGAATCCAGCCCCAGGAGCAGCTCAGTTGCTTGGAAATGTTGTCGGTGGCCATTTTGTTGAATATGTCCACGTCGCCCATGGAGGAAGTGCCGGGCGCGATATAGACGCGAACCGAGGTCAGGCCGGGAGCCATGCCAATGGGCTGCGCGATGTCAATTGCCTGTTCGCCATCGTTGCCGTCCGAACCCGCGCTGGCGCCGTCCACCAGCACGTTGGTGATGGTGACGGTGTATGACTCTCCGCCCATGTCCGAATTAACATCGGCGAGCTCGTAGCCGTCAAATTCCAGCAGGCCGACGGACTGGCCTGTGCCGGTGAGGGAGCCGGAGCCGTAGTAGGCTGCCCGCATGTCGGAGGGACGGTAGGCGCCCTGGGGGCCTGAGCCGGTGGCATTGCTGTGTATTGCCTGCGCCACGGTCTCAGGGCGTTTTTTTAGCATGGGACGCGGTATGGAGAAATTATTCAAACCGGCGATACGCTTCACGGGCACGTTCAGATCGAGCGAGGGCTCACGATCCGGTGAATAAAAAGTTCGGTTTTCGGTCGGATGCCGATAGACCGTCATCACGACATGAAAAGCCTTTTCGATTTGCGCCACCGTGCCGTTGATATCCACGAGCAGGCGATTCGGAGGCGTATCGGTCACGGTAAAACCATTGGCTTTGGCGAAATTGACCACGGCTTGGTAGTCCTGCTCCGTGGGGCCGAACTGTTCGGTGAACTGAGCGACGGTGAGAAAATGGCCGTAGTCGGGGCTGGTTGGGTCATTGAGCCGGCCTAACAAGGCGGTCAGTTCGGGTTGGTTGCGGAGCGGCAACATGATGGCAAGGTTCATGCGCTCGGTGGGTGGAAGAAAACCCACGGGCGCGGCCTGCCCGCTGGCAACCGCGGGGCGAACATGATTGTGCAATGCCTGTAGTGATTGCTGCGCTTGTCCCGGGATGGTGAACAACAATAACGCGGTAGCGCAGACAAGGGTAGCCAGAGGGCCGTTACTTTCTCTCATGTTCTTATCCTCTCGATTCTCGAGATTTCACAACGTGGGGGAAGTCTTGGACCCTAGCTATCGCGACCAAGAATCACAGCATTTTAACGCATATTGAGTGTTTCATTTAAATATTTTGGACCGGCGCGCGGCTGACCGCGTTTCGGGACTCTCGTTTGGCAAAGACACCGCTTTGGTAGGAACAAAAAAGCATCCTAAGTCGCCAGAAGCGCACACAATATGCAAGAACATGCACATGTGCAGCAGCCTTCCTAACACTGCCGTCCCGCGCGTTACTTCCCGTCCAGATCTACGTACTTGATCGGCAAGTCCCAATGCCCAGCGAGGATTTCAAACCGACGCTGCTCTTCCTTCGCATACGTGGTCTGGTCGGGCCAAAGTTGCTTCTTCAGCGCGTCTTCGTCGAACGGCTCATTCGCGGCTGTCGAGTTCTTGAACACGATGGTCACGCGATAGTCCCAGCGACCGTCTTCGGTCGTGTGATAGCGCGGCTGGTCCATCCAGACTTTGAGGATGCGGCCCATCTCCACTTGTTTCTTCAGGAGCGGGTAGTGGTTCTTCTTGAACAGTTGCAGAAATTCGTCTGCATATCCCCACTTGGCCTTGTAATAGTATTCGACCACGAAGGGCTTGCCGGTTTCGGGCGCGGACTGGGCTGGGAGAGAGAACGGCAACAAAGTCAGGAACAGAAGAAGGAATCGAAGTTTCATAGTTACAATTTAGCTCATAAATCACCTATTGACGCGGTCAGTTACGTTCGAGTCAACAGGGCCGCCGCGGAGGGACGTCCAAAAGCCGTCCAATGTTAAAATTGAGTGTGCCTGCCGCTTGCCTCCGCCTCATCGCCATCGATATTGACGGCACCCTGCTCAATCCGGAATTCAAGATTTCCGAGACCGATCTTGCAACGCTCCGGCGCGTACATGCCCAAGGCATCGAAATCATCCTGGTCACCGGACGCCGCCACACCTTTGCCCTGTCCATCGCTCAACAACTGGGATTTGATCTCTGGTTGATCAGCTCGAATGGCGCCGTCACCCGGTCGCTTGCCGGAGAAACTTTCCATCGCGACCTGCTCCCGGAGGCGACCTGCCGCGAACTTGTCTGCGTGATGCGGGAATTTCGCGGTCAGACGGTTCTGACCTTTGACCGCAATGATCTTCACGGCGATGATCTTCACAGCGATAATCGCGGCGATGCTTCGGGCAGCATCGTGCTCGAGCGTCTGGACCATCTGGAAGGCAGCATCCAGCGCTGGCTGGAGAAGAACATGCAGTACATCCGCTTCGTGGTTCCGATCGAGGATGCGCTCACCTGCGATCCCGTGCAGGCTATGTTTTGCGGCCCGGTCGCGCAAATGCAACGGGTATTGCAAGTCCTCGGAAGCTGCGGCTTGCCTATCACAGTTTTGCGTACCGAGTACCCGGGCCGCGATCTTTCGATTGTCGATGTGCTCAACGCCGGCTGTTCCAAGGGGCACGCGCTGGAGCGGTGGGCCAACTACCGGGGCATCAACCGCGAACAGGTCATGGCCGTTGGTGATAACTATAACGACATTGAAATGCTTGCCTTTGCCGGCCGCCCGTTTATCATGGGGAATGCCTCGGAAGAGTTGCGCAGCCGCGGCTGGACGCTTACCCGCTCGAATGCGGAAAGCGGTGTAGCCGCCGCCATCGAGCACGCGCTGTGCGGAAAAGCGCTTGAACCGGTAGTCGTGGACCAGATTCGCACACCGGCGATCATGACCAGCTTGTGATGATTCGACGAGGATGATTTGAAGCAGATGATTCAAAGAGGACCATTGGCGATGCATCGGGCTCGGAGAATTGCACCGCAGGCCGCCGCGCTTCTGTTTGCCGTTGCTGTGGCTCTGCTCGCTCGTCCCGCGACTGGCGCCGAGTTAGCTATCCTCCGCAACGGCTTCACCATCCGCCACGAGCATCGCCTGATGATGGGATCAATGACTCGCCTCTATCTCGCCGCCGACGATTCCAACTTCACGGACGTGCCCACGGCCGAGATCACGGGCTACGAAAAAGATCTCTCGTTACCAGTACCAGTACCAGTGCCACCGCCCGCGAATTCGCGCGCCTCCATCGCTGCTCCGTCGGTGTCTGCGAAATCAGAGTTTGGTAAATCTGGGTCTTCTAAATCCGCGCCTGCGCCCCCACTGAATGAAGTGGTGAACATCGCCAGCGCCGCGTATCATCTTGATCCAGACCTGGTAAACAGCGTCATTCACGCCGAAAGTGGATTCAACGCGCGTGCCGTTTCCCCCAAAGGCGCCCGCGGACTCATGCAGTTGATGCCCGGCACCGCCAGCCAACTTGGGGTGAACGACTCCTTCGATCCGCAGGCCAACGTCACGGGTGGAAGCCGCTATCTGCGCGAACTTCTGGAACGCTACGATTTTGATCTCGTCAAGGCATTGGCCGCTTATAACGCGGGTCCCGACCGCGTCGAGCAGTATAGGGGAGTGCCGCCATTTCGCGAAACCCGCGCCTACGTGGCCCGCATCGTGCACGAATACAACACTAAGAAGACTGCCCAGGAAAAAGCAGCGAAACAAAAAGCCGCCTCCGCCCGCGCGCTGAGCAAGGCACCGAGCAAAGCTCCGAACAAGGCTGCGAGCAAGGCTCCGAGCCGGGCCCAACGCGCTCCAAAACCCGCCGGCACGACTGTCGCCGTCGAATCTCCGCGTTGACATTCTCACTTGCATCATCCCAGCGCGCATCAACCCAGCGTTGACCCTGCCTCCTCTCTCATTTACCTTCATTCCGGGGGCGTGCTCGCCGCAACTGCGGCACTCCTCTGCTTCGCGCCAAACGATCGGCACCGCACCAGACAGAATCAGCAAGGCGGAATGAACAGAACTGAATGAATAAAAAACGATACGCAGCCTCTGCCGTCGTCTTTCTGGTTCTGGCCGTGCTGGTTTATCTGCAGTTTCGCACCTGGCGGGACTTCGACTGGGCGCGGCTGTTTCAGTACGGGCTGAATTGGCGCCACATTTTTCACGGGGTAGCGCTCATCTACTTTGCCTATTTCCTGCGGGCGGTGCGATGGAAAATTTTCCTTCGACCGGTGCGCAAGCAAGCATCCCTGCTGGGCTTGCTTCCACCCACTTTGATCGGGTTCACCGGACTCGCCTTGCTCGGCCGGCCTGGTGAGTTGATTCGTCCCTATTTGATAGCCCGCCGAGAGAACCTGCCTTTCGCCTCGCAAGTTGCGGTCTGGACGGTGGAGCGAATTTTTGACGTCGGCGGTTTTACCGTCCTGTTGGTGGCAGGCATTTTTCTGCCCTCGAAGCTGCGCGCCTTTACCGAAGCCGCGCCACCGGAAGTCAGGGAGTGGATTCATCTCACGGGATACGCTCTGATTGCGCTCGTGTTCGGCCTGCTTTCGGCAGCCGTTTTGATCATCTATCGGGGGAAGCGGATCGCGCAGTGGGTCGAAGACCGTTTTTCTCATCTCGCCGAGAATCTGGGCCATCGCATCGCGCAAAAAATTCGCGAGTTTACCGTGGGGCTCAATACCATTCACGGCCCCTTCGCATTCCTCCAGGTGTCAGCCGTGTCGGTGGCGATGTGGTGGGTTATTGCCTTGTCTTACAAGGAAGTGACGCACGCCTATGGCGCACCAATGGGCGCCTTGAGTACCACCAAGGTTCTTCTTCTCATGGGCTCCAGCATGATCGGCTCCATGGTGCAGTTGCCTGGCGTGGGCGGCGGCTCGCAACTGGCCACCATCAGCGCGCTCGATCATGTCTTTCACATTGTCCCCAAGGAACTCGCGGTCAGTTGCGGCATCATGCTGTGGCTGGTCACGTTTGTCGCCGTCGTTCCCGTCGGGTTGTTGCTCTCGCATCACGAGCGCCTGTCACTGCGCAAGCTTTCCGAGGAGACTGCGCAAGCCGAGGAAGGCGCGGCGGTTGAGGAAGCAACGTAAGCCGCCTTTGGTGGGTTCGTTTCCGGGTTGGCCGACAAACCGGGAGTCATCTGGCCGCCTCCACGGTTATCCCTTCGTAAAGCAAGTGTTCTGGGTTCGACATGCTCCTGCCAGAGCCGTCATTCGTTGACTCGCGAATGCCCTGTCCGAAGATGAAGCGAACCGAAGTTCATGCATCTCCCGAATCCGTGCGGCCTGGTTCTTCTAAGAAGACCTTAGTCTTGAGTCTTGCAGGTATCCAAGAACTCTGATGCGGAGCAACGCCCGTCGCAAGTAGATGATCTCGGACACGCGTATACGCAAGCATAAAGCAAGTTTCGTTCGGTGTTCGTGTAATATATTGCTGAGAATTGGCGATTGCGCAAAATCCATTTGCTACGAAGTTGAATCCTGGTCCTGCATCTTATTGGACATGCAAATTCTAGCGACGCCTGCAGTTCCTCCCCATTCAAAATTCGCGACTCGCCTCAACAGCAAATGGTGCATGGTCCTTCTCGCTCTAGCCATCCGGTTGGCCGTGGTCGGGTTTCTCTACCCAGAGCAGTTGGCCGGCTCGGGAGGAAATCACTTTCTCTTTGCCTTTGAGAACGGCAGGATCGCCTACTCCATTGTGCAGGGTCGCGGATTTAGCAGCCCACTCTTTGAAGAAACTGGACCGACGGCTTGGCACACCCCGGTCTACCCGTACCTGATCGCGGGTGTTTTCGCGATCTTCGGAACCTACAGCAAAGCATCCGCATTGGTATTGCTCTCGTTGCAAGCGTTGATCTCGGCCTTGACCTGCCTCCCAGTATTCTTCGCGGCGCGCAAGACTTTCGGGGACCGCGTCGCGCTGTTCTCCGGATGGGCTTGGGCGCTCTTTCCCCTCGCGATTTATTGGCCGGCGGAGCGCATCTGGTCGACCTGGCTGGCGACGCTGCTGCTTACCCTATTGTTCTTGATGACCTTGCATTTTGAGCGCCCGGTCGCTCTGCGTGCGTGGATCGGGTATGGATTACTTTGGGGATTCGCCGCCCTCACGGACCCTATCGTGCTCACCGTTTTGCCGGTCATGTTTGGTTGGATCGGCTTTCGCCTATACCAGCAGAAAGAACGCTGGCTCGTGCCACTTACGGTTGCCTCACTCACGATCATCCTTTCCGTGAGTCCGTGGTTCGTTCGCAACTATGCGGTATTTCACCGCTTCATTCCTTTTCGGGACTCGCTGGGATTGGAGATGCTCATCGGCAACAATGGCGATACTTCCTATTGGGCTGGGTGCTCCGTGGGCTCGGCCTTGGCAGAGAAGATTGGTCCCTGGCACAATGACGCGGAGTGGCAAAAGTTTAAGCGAGTTGGCGAGATCGCCTATATGGAGGAGAAAAAAGAACAGGCGCTCGCATTCATCCGCGCAACCCCGCGTTTTTTCGCCGTCGTCACCGTGCGGCGCATCGTCTTTATCTGGACCCACTTTTGGAGTTTCAGCTCCTACTATTTAGCCCAGGAACCTGACGACCCTGTCAATATTGTCTTCAGCACTCTCTTTACCCTGTTGACCATGATTGGCCTCCGCCGCGCATTTCGGGTAAATAAACCCGTCGCGGTTCTCTGCGCTCTGGTGTTCTTGTTTTTCCCCGTGGTGTTCTATTTCACCCACGTGGAGACGTATTTCCGCCGCCAAATCGATCCCATGATGCTGGTGCTGGCAGTCTACGGGGTAATGGGTTTCGCCCGCCTGAAAGAAACACCTATCTCGGCGGTCGCCCCACCGCGTTACCTTGTAGAAATTCAGGGCTGAAAAATATCTTATACTCATAACGACGACGAAGATCTTGGTGGAAAGATTCAATGGCCGCAGGCATCCGATGGGGAGCACTCTCGCAGGAACTTCCGACACTGTTTCAGAAGCTCAAATCGAAGGATCTGAGAGAACCGAGGCACAGCCTGCGAGCCTCCAGTTCATTCCGGACCGCGTTCTGTATGCGATTTACGCACTAGCGGTTGCTGTCTCCATTTCTGTCTGGTTCATTGCCATCCGCGCACCCTTGTGGCTGGATGAGACACACTCATTTTTCGTGATCAAAGCGGGTTTCTCAGAGATCGTGTCTCGCATGGGGTGGCCCATTGTCCCCGTTTATCCGTACATTCTCTGGCTCTGGGCCAAAGCGATGGGAACGGGCGAGATCACGCTCAGAATTTCTTCCATTCTCGCCATGCTTGTGGCGGCATATTTGCTGTATCTCGCCGCACGGGAACTGTTCGAGCGAGATGTTGCCATCATCGCTGCCGTCGTCTTCTGCCTTCATCCCGTTGTCATTTTTGCGTCCATTGACGTTCGACCCTATGCGTTTGCCGCCCTGGCAATCAACGCGTCTATCCTTGCCCTGGTTCACTTACGGCACAACAACTCGAACTGGCTGGCAGCCCTCTTCGGCCTGTCGGCAGCATGCATTGGTCACTTCCAATCCCTATTCTCGATCATCCTGCCGGCCCTCGCCATCTGCTTCTTCGCCATCAAAATTGGCGACCGCAAGGCCTTATGGCGGCAGGGTGGCGTTGCGTTCGCGACTTTTACTTTAGCGTTCTTGCCGGTTATTCCCTTATTGCAAGTGATGTTCCACAGCAGGGGCACGCACGTCTTCGCCGGGGCTCCGACGCAGTCCGATCTAGGCTGGACGCTAGCGCCCGATGGGCTGGCCTATATCTTCGTGGGTGTCGTTCTTGTTGCCGTCGCCACCCGGCGACTTGATCTGCAAAGCCGTTTTGAGGGCTGGCGTTTCTGGCTTTGCGCATTATTGGCGCTCATTCCAATTCTGATCCTCTATGGCGTGAGCCTGGAAACATCGATCCACATTTTTGTGCCTCGCTACCGGCTGGTCGCAATTCCAGGAATCGCGCTCGGCTGGGCTTGGCTGGTCAATCGAATTGATTCCCGCGCTCTGCGATTGCTGTTCTGCGTAGCCGTCGTGGCGACTGCCGCTGGCTCGTCCTTCACTTCCCCGTCCTCCAAACTCCACGGTGACACATGGAAATACGCCTTGGAACTCGCCGAGAAAGACGCTTCTGCCGACAACGCTCCAGTGATGATCTGTAGCGATTTCCCGGAAGCCGACGCCGTGCCCATGCCAGTCGGTGCAGCAGTGAAAGACAGCGGCCTTTTTGCACCACTCGTTTACTACAAACTCAGCGTTCCGGTTGTGGGACTGCCACGGGCGCTCAACGACGAAGCTATTCGCGTCGCTTCGGTATTCCTGCAAAAGGCAGCTCAGCGACGGGAGCGTTTTCTGGCCGTTGCATTCAGACCGTCGTACAGAACCCTCGATTGGATCGTGTTGAGCGCTTCAGGAACGCACTCCGTCCGCGAGTTAGGGATAATCGACGGAATCAAGGTCCTGGAATTCATACCGCGTGCCCAAACGGATAAACCACAAACTAGACGCGGGGTCGAGCAAGGCTCGACCCATTGCCATCCTCCTGCACAATGCGTGACAGTCGGCTCCGCTTCTCCCGAGTGACGGGCTACCCGGAAACTAACCCACCACCATCCGCCGCCCCTAGCGCCCCTTCCCGGATCGCCTGCTACAATCGTTTTTACTCAACCAGAATAACCAAGCGCATGAAATGCCCCTTTTGCGGGTTTGAAAATGACAAAGTCGTGGATTCGCGCGAAAGCAAGGAAGCGGACTCCATCCGCCGCCGCCGCGAATGCCTGAAGTGCGAAAAGCGCTTTACCACCTACGAGCGCATCGACGAAATTCCCTACATGGTGGTGAAAAAAGACGGGCGCCGCGAACGTTTTGACCGCCAGAAAGTGCTCAATGGACTGATGCGCGCCTGCGAGAAACGCCCCGTTCCCATCAGCAGACTGGAGCAGATCGTCAATGAAGCCGAGACGCTTTGTCATGGAGTCTGCCGAGCGCGAGCGTAAGACCAGCGAAATCGGCGAACTGATCATGAACCGCCTGCGCCGCTATGACAAAGTCGCGTATGTTAGGTTCGCCTCCGTCTATCTCGACTTCAAAGACGTGCAGGAATTCATGACGGAACTGAAAGACCTGCTCAAGACGAAAGACGCACCCGAGGCTAAGGGCAAAGTTAAACCATCGGGTGATCGGGCCATCGGGTGATCGAGAACCAAGTTTCCAACGGGTTTTTTATGGCCCGATCACCCGATGACCCGATCCAAGATCTGACTACCTATGACCCACAAAATAACTTCTTGTTGACACAGGATAAGTGTACACATATACTGTGGTCCATGAATGTCACGTTGTCCATTGACGAGCAAACCGTTGAACGCGCCAGAAAGCGGGCGGAGGCTCTTGGCAAGAGCCTCAACCAGTTGATTCGCGAATACCTTCAAAAGCTAGCAGGCGGCGACGATCCCGAGCGCAGTATTGAGGAGTTTGAGCGATTATCGGGCGGCGGGCACTCGCGAGGCTGGCGTTTCAATCGGGACGAGATCCATGAACGCTCGTAGTTTCTTCGACACTAATGTCCTGGTCTACGCGGACGATGACGACGCCCCTGCAAAACAACGTGTCGCGCGCGATCTGTGGCACGAACATCGCCGTGGCGGAACTGGCGTTGTTTCGCTGCAAGTGCTGCAGGAGTATTTTGTCACCGTCACAGGAAAACTGAAGCACGATCCGCGCAAGGCGCGCCGTAAGGTCGAGCTTCTGGCCGAGTTTGATGTGGCCGAACCAGACGTTTCGGATATCCTTGCCGCCATCGATCTCCATCGACTGCACGGGTTTTCTTTTTGGGATGCGCTGATTCTGCGATCCGCGCAACAGGCGGGCTGTCGTGTTCTACTGTCTGAGGATTTCCAAGGCGGTCGCGAAATCGACGGCATTCAGGTCGTGAACCCGTTTCGATCAGGGAAATAACCAGCGAGCCTCCTGTGGACTCGTCGTCTGATAAACTACTGCGTTTCGGGCAACGTGCCGGACGAGCCTGTATCGCCGGTTTTCCCTGGGGGCTATCGTGAAGGGCATCGAAATCCCTTACCATCGCGGACTGCACCGCTTCGCCATCTTCACCGCGTGCGCCACCCTCGTCCTGATCGTTGCCGGGGCGCTTGTCACCAGCAATGACGCCGGCTTATCCGTCCCCGACTGGCCGACCACCTTCGGCTCCTTCTACAAAATCCCGCACATGGTTGGCGGCGTGCGATACGAACATGGCCATCGCATGGTGGCAGAATTTACCGGACTGCTCACCATCATTTTGGCGGTCTGGACCTGGGTAGCAGAAAAGCGCCATTGGCTGCGCCTTCTGGCCCTGGCCGCGCTTGCGACCGTCATCCTGCAAGGCATCCTCGGCGGACTGACTGTCTTATTTTTTCTGCCCGCACCTATCTCCAGCGCGCACGCCGCCTTGGCGCAAACCTTTTTCTGCATCGCGGTCGCGATCGCCGTGTTCACCGGGCGCCGCTGGGTCGAAGAGCAACCGCGCACCGAACTCGACCAGCGCCGACCCGCTCTTTTCACTCTGACCCTGCTCTCGATTTTTGTGCTCTATGTGCAACTGATCCTCGGGGCCATGTTCCGCCACCATGGCTTGAGCTGGTGGCCACACGTCATCAACGCAGTCGTCGTGGCCATCGTACTTTCCTGGACGGCCGTTCGCGCCATCTCCGTCTACCACCAGGTGGACGCGGTCCGCCGTCCGGCAATCGCCATGCTCGGCCTGATGGTCGCGCAACTCTGCCTGGGATTTCTCGCCTTCATCACCCGCGTCATGTGGGGAAGAGACGCCGCGCAGCCCGAACTGCCCATGGTGATCGCGACCGTAATCCACGTCGCCGTAGGAGCGCTGCTTCTCGCGACCGCCGTGGTTCTAGCCATCCAGGTCTGGCGCCACGTCCCGGTTGCATTCGAAGAGCGCGTGCCGGGCCAGAATCCCGTCGCCGCATAACTATCTTCTGTAGAGACGGGGCTTGCCCCGTCTCCCCTGCCGCCCGAGACGCGGCAAGCCGCGTCTCTACGAGAAGGCCGATGCCCCTTCAGGAACTGGGCTTCCCCGCCTGATGATAATCCCTCCATTCCCGGCGTAGAATGTCTTGTGGCCCCGAATTCATCCGCCCTCGACTTCGCTGCTCCCGCCAAGCCAGCCGAGCTCGCTAGCCAGCCCATCATTGTCGTTCGCGATCTCGTCCACCGTTATCAGGACCGCACCGCGCTCAATGGCGTCTCCTTCGAGGTTTACCCCGCCGAACTTTTCGGCCTTCTCGGCCCGAACGGCAGCGGCAAGACCACTCTGTTCCGCATTCTTTCCACCCTCATGGTCCCCACCTCCGGCAGCGCCACCATCGCCGGCTTCGACGCCGTTCGCCAGCCCGGAGCGCTGCGCCGCCACATCGGCGTCGTCTTCCAGTCCCCGAGCGTCGATCTCAAACTCACCGCCTACGAAAACCTCTGGCATCAGGGACACCTCTACGGCCTGCGCGGCCTCGACCTGAAAACACGAATCAATGAAATCCTCACCCGCGTGGGATTGCTCGACCGCTCGGCCGATCGTGTAGAAACATTCTCCGGAGGCATGCAGCGCCGCATCGAACTCGCCAAGGGTCTGCTTCATCATCCCGAAGTTCTGCTCCTCGACGAGCCCACCACCGGCCTCGATCCCGGCGCCCGGCGCGACCTTTGGCAATATCTCCAGATCCTGCGCGATCAGGAACGCGTCTCCGTCATCGTCACCACCCACCTGATGGAAGAAGCCGAACACTGTGACCGCCTCGCCATTCTGAATGAAGGCAACCTGGTAGCGCTAGGCACACCCGAGGCACTCACCCGCGAGATCGGCGGCGACGTCATTCTGCTGGAAGCGCGCGACCCGCAAGCGTTGGCCGACCAGCATTCGCAACCAGTTTCACGTCGATGCCACGGTCATGGACAAACAGGTCCGCATCGAAATCGAAAACGGACATCGCTTCGTTCCCGACGTGGTCGAAGCTTTCCCCGGAGAAATCCAGTCGCTAAGCGTGAGCAAGCCCACGCTCGAAGACGTCTTCATCCACCGCACCGGCCACCGCTTCTGGAGCGAAGACGCCGAACCGGCCCCAGAGACCGGCAAGAAGAAAGCCAAGAAGAAGCTCGATCACTGACGCTGCTAAACTAAAGCCAATGGCCACCCAAAGCGCGACCTTCCCCGCAACCGCTCCCGTATCTGCCGGCGTTCTGCTGCCTGCCTTCACGCTGTGGTGGCGCGAAGTCGTACGCTTTTATCGTCAGCGCGCGCGCGTGGTGGGCGTCATTATTTCTCCGCTTTTGTTCTGGATCGTCCTCGGATCCGGTTTTGGAACTTCTTTTCGTTCCGGCCAAGCCGCCGGCCAGCAGCACTATCTGGATTATTTCTATCCCGGCACGCTGGTGATGATCGTGCTCTTCACCGCGATTTTCACCATGATGTCGGTGATCGAAGACCGCAACGAAGGTTTTCTGCTCTCAGTGCTGGTGGCGCCGGTGCCGCGCGCCGCCATCGTTCTGGGAAAAGTTTTGGGCGGCACGACGCTTGCCGCCGCCCAGGGATTGATTTTCCTGGTCTTCTCGCCGTTCGTCGGCATACACATGACGCTCGATTCGTTCGGGCTCATCGTCCTCACCGTGTTCCTGGTGTCGTTCGCCCTGACCGCGCTTGGCTTCGCCATCGCCTGGCCCATGGATTCGACGCAAGCCTTTCACGCCATCATCAATCTATTCCTGATTCCGCTATGGCTGCTTTCGGGAGCGCTCTTCCCTCTGTCCAAGGCTTCAGGATGGATTCGCTGGCTCATGTATGCCAACCCGCTGACCTACGGCGTCGAAGCCTTGCGCACGCTGATGTACCCCGAAGCGCCCAGCGCCTTCTCGCTGACCCCATCGCTTTTAACGTTGCTGCTGTTTGCGCTCTTCATGTTCGGATTAGCCTTCGCGCTGGCGAATCGGCGCACGACCAAGCCAGCGGCGTGAGAACAGTCGTTAGTCGGTGGCATTCTAGAACATTGAGGAGCCGCACAAAAGCCGCAATAGGCAACGCTGCGCGAACGACCACTGATTAACGACCGACGACGCTTTTATGCCCTTAGACATTCTCGCCCTCGCCGCGCACCGCGATGATGTGGAACAAACCTGCGGCGGAACTCTGCTCAGAATGGCCGAGCGCGGATACCGCACCGGCATCCTCGACCTCACGCAAGGCGAGATGGGGACGCGCGGCAACATTGAAGACCGCGCGCACGAAGCGGCTGAGGTAGCACGCATCCTGAAAGTTTCCTGGCGCCACGCGCTCGATATTCCCGACGGGCGCGTTGAGAATACCTGGGAGAATCGTCTCAAGGTCGTCCGCTTACTTCGCGAACAGCGTCCGCGAGTGCTGATTCTTCCCTATTGGGAGGGGCGTCATCCGGATCATTACACCGCCTCGATTCTCGGCTACGAAGCGGCGTTCATATCGGGGCTCGCCAAGTTGCCGCTGGCGGGTTCCGCTCATCGTCCTTTCAAAATTATTTACGCCAGCCTGTACCGCGACGTGCGGCCTACGTTTGTGGTGGACATCACCGACCAGTTCGAAACCCGCATGGCATCGCTGATGGCATATAAATCTCAGTTCACCGACCAGGAGGCTGGCAGCGGTATCTTCCCGGCGCAGAAGGAGATAAGGGCGCGGGTGGAATCCATGGCCCGCTACTATGGCTTGCTCGGCGGCGTGACCTACGCTGAGCCGTTTGTGCAGAAGGAAGTCGGGCTGGTGGAGGATGTGATGGCGATTCCGGTGAAGTCGATCTGAGAGGGTCGGCATTATGGGACAGGAAGAACGGAGCGTGGAGAAGGGTGGGCCAACCGCCGCCGTTAGTCAGGATTTTTATAGCGGCCAAGTTGTTGGAACTTTTCTGCCAGCGTTGCGTAATTGTTGTTGAGGAGAACAACCAATGCGAACACTTCTGCGAACACTTCTGATCTGGCTTCTTGTGCCAGCCGGCGTCGCCTTTTCCCAGGATAATCCGTTCAGCGCATACAATAAGTCCGTCTACGGAGGGGTGAAGAATATCCTGCTCCGCTCAGCCGAAAAAGTACCCGAGGAGAATTACAACTTTAAGCCCACGGACGCGGTCCGCAGTTTCGGCCAGATCGTTGGACACGTGGCCGACGCACAGTACATGTTTTGTTCCATCGTACTCGGCGAGAAAAATCCCGCCCCGAAAATCGAGCAGACCAAAACCTCGAAGGCCGATCTAATCGCCGCACTCAAAGACGCCTTCGCTTACTGCGACAAGGCCTACGACGGCATGACCGACGCGTCCGCTACTCAAATGGTGAAGCTCTTCGGAGGCGACACACCGAAACTAGGCGTGCTGACTGTCAACAACTTGCACAGTGTGGAACACTACGGCAACCTCGTCACTTACATGCGGCTGAAGAACATCGTTCCTCCAACCAGTGAGCCGGGGTTCATGGCACAGCCGAAGAAATAATGCGGCGGGTGGGCCACATTAACGAGGAGGAAGTGCTTAAGATGAAGATACGACCTCCGGCCGCGTAAAGGGAGTCGAACAGTGTCGGCGGTTCGGCAGGCCAGCCTTCGGCTATCCCCCCCTAGGCTTCCGCTCGGGGCTTCGGCAAAACAGGACAAGCTTTCTCGAAAAGCGCGAGAAGTGGCGCACCCCCAGTTTATTTCGGTCAATGTCAGGAGCCGACACGGTTATCTCATCAGGCAGTGGACGGCGGGGAAGGAATGACAGATGAAATTGGTGGTGGGGATCGGAAGTCAAAATCCCCGCCCTGCCGCAGAAAACGCGACAAGGACGGGGCACCCTCCGGAGTTGAGATGAGTGAAAGGGTGGGCCAGCCCCGCGAGAAGGGGCGCAACCCCGGTTGTTTCGACCGCGGGCTTCAGCGCGATTGATCAGGACGCAGCATTCGCCGCTGTGCCAGCGGAAGGCTGGGCCACCCGCCCAGAGTTTGCTCTTATGCGGCCAGGGTTTTCTTTCGTGGTCATATTCTCAAGTACCCGCAAGATCCGAAATCCGTCATTGAGAGTGCGGTGTTCCTCGTCTGATGGACTGGTATCTGCTGTCTCTCGCATTGCGGCCCGCGCTTTGGCAATGCGGTCGGCCAATTTGGCATCGTCCAGTTCAAAAACTGCGGCTGCGTAGAGTTGTTTCCATTTGGCGTTGAACCCAGCACCGCTGGGAAGGAGATGGGACTGCCCCATAAAACTTGCCCCCTGTTGGTTTGTCGAAAATATTCCAAAAAGAAGAACGAATTATGATCGCCCCATAGCAGCGGAAGCGCTACGCGCTAAGCCGGTCGCCGATTCCTAGAGTCCTTCGAGCCGGTGACCTCTTGTTCGCTGTGCCCGCCTTAACCAGGCTCTCGACAACGGAGAGCAGACCTTCAAGACCATCACTCTTGTGGAGCACTGCATAAGCGAACCACCTCAAAGACTCAGAGATCCCGTCTGGATAGCCGCTCCAGATCACGACGGGGAGGGTTGGTTGCTCTTGCATCAGCACCTCTGCGACCCGATTACCGTCCATGCCAGGCATATTGAGGTCGAGCACGACAACGTCGATGGATTGCAGGTGACTGAGAGCAATGCCGGTGGGGCCGTCAATTGCGGTCACGACCCTATACCCCTTGCTTTCCAGGAGAGCTCGGTGAATCTCAAGAATGTTGCGGTTGTCGTCAATACAGAGAATCGTAGCCATTTCGTTCCACCCCACAAAGAGGAATGCGGCGAGAGTGGCTGCATGCTATCCGCAATCCGTGGAAGCTGTCAGTCCCGTGAGGGACTCGCGAATGTGCGCTGGCGTACCAAGAAACTATTGCGAATCGTCCTGCCAGTCTTTGATCTGGCCCTGCATGAGTCCGTAGCAGTCGCAGGCTGCTTCTTCCAGCCTTCGCCGGTCAACAATTTCCACGCCTCCGCGACTCTGAGCGATTAAACCCGCCTTCTGTAACATTCCAGCGGCTACGGTCACGCTGGAGCGGCGCGTTCCCAGCATCTGCGCGATTAATTCCTGGGTGAGCGGCAGCGAATTCGAGCCGACCCGGTCAGCGCTCATCAACAACCATCTGGCCAACCTTTCATTGACCTCGTGGAGCCGATTGCAGGCCGCAATCTGGGTTACCCACGCTGCCATGATCTGCGAAAACTGCTGCAAGCGGCGTTCCAGCTTGGGGCACTGGCGGAGAATTACCATCAACGTTTCGCCATCCACGCGAAAGGCCGTAGCATCAACTTGGGCGATGGCCCGTGTGGGGGCGGTGCGAAATCCTGCTACTAGCGGCAAACCTACAAAGCCTTCCTTACCCACCAGACCTACTTCCACGCTCTTTCCATCTGGGAAGACGCTGAGGATAGAAATCAAGCCGGTGTTGCAAAAATAGGCAGATTTCAAACTGTCGCCCGGCTCATGCAACACGTGGTGAGTTTTCAAGCGGACAAACTCCAATTTCGGGAACAGCAGCCCGCGTTCTTTGGGTGGGAGGTCGAGCAGGATCTTGTTATAGATGTGGTTTCCATCACCGTCACCGGCAAGTGGCTTGGCAGAGAATTTTATAGGCGGACGTGCCTTGTTGGCCATCACGGCTCCTTGCGCGGCAGAATTGTCTGATTTCGCAGGGAACCGTCACCCAAAGGGCGCGGCGGAAGGATGCTAGAAGAGACTGTTTATAGGTTACTCCCTTTCCATGCTTTGCGCTGGAAATACTGTTCGGGGTGACGCGTAACCTAACGTGCCTTGAAGTATTGCACCGCGCGCTCGTGTGCTTCGGCCGCCTTTCTTGTCCAGAAGGTCCCGAGGTTCCGGCGCCTGCCCGTCTTGCGATCCCTCTTGCGCGAGTATAAGCGGTATTGGCCTGACGTCAGTTTTCGAATCATCTCTTGATCCCCTACCACAGGACGGAGGCCCCATAGCTCCCGTTAACTCTCGGGAACGTACTCATCCTTCGCCGCCTTTTCGCGAAGGGTGGGAGGCAGACTGATCGCACCATGGGCTTTGCCTTTCATGCCGCCGTATAATAATCGGTTCCTCATTTCCGCGGAAGGGCCTGGCTGCTCCCGCTCCGGTCCGACGCACAAGGAGATTTCGTCATGTCTACTACTCTTACCGAGCCCGTTACGCCGACCCAAATAAAGACCCGCATTGAATCTGACAGCATGGGGAAGATCGAAGTTCCGGCGAATGTTTACTGGGGGGCGCAGACTCAGCGCTCGCTGCTGCATTTCAATATTGGGCGCGATGTCATGCCTCCGGAGCTGATTCGGGCTTTTGGCACGCTTAAGAAGGCTTGTGCGCTGGTGAATCAGGACCTGGGCAAACTGCCTGCCGACAAGGCTAAGCTCATCGTCGAAGCTGCCGACGAAGTGATTGCCGGGAAGCTGAATGACCAGTTCCCTTTGCGCATTTGGCAGACTGGCAGCGGCACGCAGACCAACATGAACGTGAATGAGGTCATCTCTAATCGCGCCATCGAGATTGCGGGCGGGGAGATGGGATCGAAGAAGCCGGTGCATCCTAACGATCACGTCAATATGTCGCAGTCGTCTAACGATACGTTTCCGGCGGCTATGCACATTGCGGCGGCGGAGCGGGTTAAGAACGCTTTGATTCCGGCTATCAAGACGGTGCGCGATGCGATTGCGGCCAAGGCTAAGGAATTTGACTCCGTGGTGAAGATTGGGCGCACGCACTTGCAGGATGCTGTGCCTTTGACCATTGGACAGGAATTTGGCGGCTGGGCTAGTCTGCTTGACCGTGACATCAAGCGGCTGGAGCAGGTGCTGGAGGGGCTTTACGATCTGGCTATTGGCGGGACGGCGGTGGGCACGGGGCTGAACACGCATCCGGAATTTGCCGAGCGCGCGGCTAAGAAGATTGCTGAGCTTACGGGACTTCCCTTCCGCTCGCATCCTAATAAGTTTGCCGCGCTTTCGGCGCATGATGAGATTGTGTTTGCTCAGGGGGCTATGGAAACTTTGGCGGCTTCGTTTATGAAGATCTCTAACGATATTCGCTGGCTGGCTTCTGGGCCGCGGTGCGGGCTGGGCGAGCTTTCGATTCCGGAGAATGAGCCGGGATCTTCGATCATGCCGGGCAAGGTTAATCCCACGCAATGCGAAGCTATGACTATGGTGTGCGTGCAGGTGCACGGGGCTACGGCCGCGGTGGGATTCGGCGGATCGCAGGGCAACTTTGAGCTCAACGTGTACAAGCCGGTGATCATCTACAACTTTTTGCACTCGGTCACTTTGATCACCGACGCGTGTCATGGGTACGTGGAATACATGATCAAGGGCATTGAAGTCGATCGCGCCAAGGTGGACTTCTACGTTAAGAATTCGCTGATGCTGGTCACGGCGCTTGCTCCTAAGGTGGGATACGACAAGGCGGCGCAGATTGCGCACGTGGCTCATGTCGAGCACTCGAGCCTGCGCGAGGCGGCGTTGAAGCTGAAGCATCTCACGGGTGAGGAATTTGATTCGCTGGTTAAGCCGGAGAAGATGACGCATCCGTAAGCTGATGACGAATGCACAAGCGTGAATGCCCGCGAGAGATGTGCTGGTGCGCACACCCACACATTCGCAAAGAACGCGAATGTGTGGGGCACCCGCGGCTATTGCTTTGACTGCTACTTTGGCGTCGCGGTGATCGGTACCGGCGCATTCTTCGGCGTGCTTAGGTAGCCGGTGATCTTGTTCTTGTCCACCGACCAGACTACGAGTTCATAGAGCATGTGATCGCGTCCGGTGTAGAACTGCACGGGCTCGCTCTGATTCCTGTCTTTCTTTTCGATGGTTTTGTCGTCGGCGGTGACGTCGATCGTGTACTTGCCGCGTTTGGGATCGGTCTTCTTGAGCTGCAAGGCCACGGTCGATAATGCCTGCGGTTTGGCTCCCCTCAACAAGGTGAACTCGTAGTACTGGCGGTCGCCCTTGTGTTTGAGGGCTTCCAGGTCGCCGCGTGTGTTGGCGATCAGTCCGCTCTGCACGTTGAGATCGCCCATGGTGCTCTGTAGCTTCGCGATGGTCGCATCGAGCGATGCCTTGGTGGCGGCCACGTCAGTCTTCACGCCGCCGACGTCCGTCTTCACGGAGCCAACTTCTCCGGAAACGGCGCTTACATCTTTCTTCTCTTGTTCCGCCTGTGCTGCAATGCTCGCGGCTGCGGCTTGTTGCTGACGCTGCAACTCGCCAGCACGCGTCGCCAATTCTTTTTTGGTCATGCCCAACTGATGGGCCAGGGTCTCAGAATCGGCTTCGGCGGACTGCATGCGCTTGGTTAGATCGCCAATTTGTTTTTGGCTGGCGGCTTGATCTTGCGTGACCTTATCGAGCTTGCCGTGCTGGTCGTAAATGAAAAACGCGGATGCGCCGGCATAGGCAACGGCCAGCACAATAAGGATCCATTTGCCGACGTTGCTCGGCGGCTCGGGGTGGTAGACGATCGGTTGCTCGCCTTCAGACATAAGGGGCTCCGGTTAAATTGTGGACTGTAGAGTCCTATTGTTTGTGAGATACGGGTTGCTGTCAATTGCGTTTCAGGTTCTTGGCCGGATGTAACTTGCGCGAGCGGTTCTTCCCGGCAGGCGGGCGAGCGAGGCGCCCGTCCCTCCATAGATTCAGGGTATATACTGAGACGTTTTCGGCGATCATTTTTTGAGTACGCGCTCCCCGCGCGCCAGAAAGGCAACGGACTATGGCTTCCCCGGCAGTGGATTTTGCCCGCAATAATCAACCGCGTTTTCTCGATGAGCTGAAGAACCTTCTCCGCATCCCCAGCGTCAGCACGCTCGATGAACACAAAGGCGACGTGCTGAAGGCGGCAGAATTTGTGGCGGCTGAGCTGCGCCGCATTGGGATGAACAATGTCGAGATCATCCCGACCAAGGGACATCCGCTGCTCTATGCCGACTGGCTCCATGCGCATGGCAAGCCGACGGTTCTGATGTATGCGCACTACGATGTGCAGCCGCCCGATCCTTTGGACGAATGGAAGACGCCGCCGTTTGAACCGACCGAGCGCAACAGCAACATCTACGCGCGGGGCGCGGTCAACGACAAAGGGCAGCTCTGGATGGAAGTGAAGGCGCTCGAGTCCCTGATGCAGGCCCACGGGGGCAAACTGCCGATCAACGTCAAGATTATTTTTGAAGGCGAGGAAGAAGTGGGCGGCGAATCGATTGCCGAGTACGTCCGCAAACAGAAGGCGAAGTTGAAGGCGGATTTCGCGCTGGTATGCGATACGGAACTGTTCGCGCCGGATCTTCCTACTCTTTGCGTCGGCCTGCGGGGCCTGGTGTACACCGAGATTGAGGCGGTCGGGGCTAAGACCGATCTGCACTCCGGCATCTACGGGGGCGCGGCGCCGAATCCATTTTTTGCGCTGATTGAGATCATCGGCAAGCTGAAAGATTCGAAGGGTAAGGTATTGATCCCGGGCTTTTACAAGGACGTTAAAGTGCCCAGCAAAGATGAGCTGAAGGCGTGGAAACGGCTGCCGTTCAACGAAGAGCGTTATCGCAAGACCGAGGTGGGCTCGAAGGTGCTGACCGGTGAGCCGGGATATTCGGTGCTGTACCGGACTTGGGCGCGTCCGACGCTGGAGGTACACGGCATGCCGGGGGGGTTTGTGGCTGCGGGAGCGAAGACGGTGATTCCGGCGAAAGCGTCGGCGAAGGTTTCGATGCGCCTTGTGCCGAACCAGGATCCGGACGACATCCTTCAACGCTATACCGCGATGGTCAAGAAACTCACGCCCAAGGGGATCGACATCAAGATCAAGGTTTGGAGCAAGGGTCCCGCAGGCGTGGTGGGCACCGACAACCGGTTCATCAAAGCGGCGACTGAGGCGTTGCATGACACGTTCAAGAAGGAGACCGTGTTCATTCGCTCCGGCGGATCGATTCCGATCGTGACCGATTTCCAGGACGTGCTGAAGATTCCATCGGTCATGATGGGTTTTGGGCTTCCCGACGACAATTTGCACGCTCCGAACGAGAAGTTTCATATCCCGAATTTCCATCACGGGATTGAGACGATTTGCTTGTTCTTTGAGAAGCTGGGATAGCCGAACAAGACTCGGGTTTGGGTCGTATCGCCTCTGCCGTGGCCGCGGAGAATCGCGGCGCCCCATTTGAAGGAGCAATTCATGGACGCGCATGAAAGCCTGCTGGAGAAATGGTCTCAACGCCAGCGCCACAAAGGAAAATGCTTCGTAAAGGATGGAATCATCGACAAGGACCTTTGGAACTCCGTTGAGACCAGAACGCTCTTGGTACTAAAGGAGGCTTACGCCCCGCCGATAGGCACAGGCGGGGGTTGGGATCTGCGCGAGGTTTGGAGAACTGTGATACGGAAGGGTGCAGTCCAAGCGTGGACAATCTTCCGGAACTCAGCATACTGGTGTTACGCAACTCAGAGCTTAGCTCATGGCAGATTACCACCGTTAGCGAGCATCGCGTCTGACTATGGAAGGTTATCCGAGGCTCTCTTGTCCAGCGCCGTTGTAAACATCAAGAAAAGCGATGGCCGATACCCCTCGATCGACCAGGACATCCACGACTACGGACAAGAAGACGGCGACCTAATCCGTGAGCAGGTCGAGTTGATTAGACCGGATGTGGTCATCTGCGGTAACGTGTGGCGACACTTGGAACATCTCTGGCGGACTCAACCAGCTTACGACCTTGTCTGGCGCAGCGAAGGTCCAATTTTCGTCGATTTTTGGCATCCCGCAAACCGTTACCCCGCCCAGATGCAGTATTACGCTCTGGGGTGCATTCTTCAGAACTCGGGAGTGTTCTCTTCGCCACCCGTGGCGTCCATCTGAGAAACCCCGCCCCGATTATGGACCTTGGTTCTCCGTGCTAAGATCTGCTCGTGAAGACGAAGCGAAAATTCACACTTGTTATCGAACGTGACGAAGGCGGCTATTACGTCGCCACCGTCCCTGCCTTGCGGGCTGCCATACCCAAGCCAAGAACCTCGATACTCTGATGAAGCGCGTTTGGGAAGTCGTTGAGCTCTGCTTAGAGTGACAGGCCTCCCTGCTCGCTACGCTGCCCCGGAACCCGCCCGGTGACTCGCCAATCCCGCGCCTTCAGGTAAAATATGAATGTGACGTTGCGTGGCAGGCGTGCGCGGATTCTCGCGCCGTTCGATTGCAAGCTTTTCGATTTTCAATTCTGAACTGAAGGCGGTTTGATGCCACTAAAGATAACCCCCAAGAAACCAGTGACCGAAGATCCACGGCACACACAGGCGGTGCAGAACTACGAGTCAGGGCTTCGCGCTTTGCAGGAGCGCAAGTTCGAGAAAGCCAAAGGCCACCTGCAGAAAGCATTGAGCGGACCGGACAAGTCCCTGGTTGACCGGGCCCAGGTGCATATCATCACCTGCGACAAGCATCTGAAAGAAACCACGTTGCAGTTCAAAAACACGGAAGAGCATTACGACTACGCAGTGTCGCTGATCAACGCGGGTGACTACGTGGCGGCGCGCGAGCACCTCGACAAGCTATTGAAGCAGCAGCCCAATGCAGACTATGTTCTGTACGGGCTGGCCGCGTTGCATTGCCTGACCGGTCACGTCGAAGAATCGCTCAAGACGCTCAACGAGGCGATTCAGGTGAAACCCGCGCTGCGCTTCCAGGCGCGGAACGATACCGACTTCCAGAATCTGGCGGAAGATCCGCGCTTCACCGAACTGCTTTATCCGGATCCGGGCGCGGAATCTGGGCCGCAGGAAGAAGAAGCGAGCGCGTACTAATTGGAGGTCAGAGGTCAGAGGTCAGATTGCATAGGTTAGAATCACCCAGTGCGAGCCACCTGGTTTCACCTTTGCAATCTGACCTCTGACCTCTGCAATCCCCTAGCTGCCCGCGGTAGTTGCCATTGAGACGGTATGCTTCCCCAGTTGCGCACGAGCTCATCCGAAACCGGCAAGGCTGGCCCTGAACTGCGCGTGGTCGCAATCGGCGGCGGCACCGGCCTCTCCACGCTGCTGAAGGGGCTGAAGCGTTACGTCATGACGCCAGCGGCGGCCACCTCTGGTCAGCCCACCATTCGCGAATTGTGCGGCGTGGTGACGGTGAGCGACGATGGGGGATCGAGCGGCCGACTGCGCAAAGAGTTCAACATGCTTCCGCCGGGCGATGTGCGCAATTGCATCGTCGCGCTCTCCGAAGACGAAGCCCTGCTCTCGCGGCTGTTCCAGCATCGCTTTCAAAAGGGATCGGGACTGGAAGGTCACAGCTTCGGAAATCTTTTTCTGGCGGCGCTGACTTCGATCACCGGAGACTTTGCGGAAGCGGTGCGGCTGTCTTCGGAAATTTTGCTCACGCGCGGGCATATCTATCCGGCAACCATGGCGAGCGTGGAATTGGAAGCGCTAATGGAAGACGGAACGCGGGTGCGTGGCGAGACGAGGATCACGGCGAGCAAAGGCAAGATCCGGGAGCTGGTCCTGGTGCCTCCCGACGTCGAACCGCTTCCCCCGACGCTGGAGGCAATCGCTGGCGCCGACTTGATCACGATTGGCCCAGGATCGCTCTTCACCAGCCTGATTCCGAACTTGCTGGTGCGCGGAATTCCCGAGGCGATTCTCGACTCCAATGCCATCAAGGTATTCGTTTGCAATTTGATGACGCAGGCAAATGAAAGTCTTAGTTTAACTGTGGCGGAACACATCCGCGCGCTCAACGATCACGCTGGCGTCCAGCTGTTCGACTACACCCTGATCAATCGCAAGACGGCATCGCCAGAGATGAAGGCCAAGTACGCGCTGGAGGGAGCTTCGCAGATTGTGGTCGATCTGGAAGCGATAGAGGCGCTGGGCGTGTGCCCGCTCCTAGGGGATTATCTGGAGGAGGGCGAGGTGGCTCGGCACGCTACCGACCGGGTGGCGCACGACCTGATGGCACTGATGGCGCAAGCGCCGGATCGGCAGACGATTCGGGGTTAATGGGTGGAGCGACGGGCGTCTCGCGAGCCTGCCCTGAGCGAAGTCGAAGAGTCCAGTTGGGCGGCCGGGCGAGGGCGCCCGGCTCTCCGTCGGCGCGCGCGTCTCTACGGTGGAGTTCGCGGTATATTGGCTTAGCATGGGTAAAGCTTCCAACACCAAGCCGAAATCTTCTCCGCGGCCCCGGCGCATCGCGATCGCCATTATGGCGGCTGGCAAGGGTACGCGACTCAAATCGAAGCACCCCAAGGTTCTGCACGAAATCGGCGGCAAGCCGATCCTGGCCCATGTGATTGCTACGGCGGAAAAGGTTGTGCCGGCGCGGGATATCTTCGTGATCATCGGCCATGAGGCGGAGCGCGTGCGCGAGGCGGTTGGGGGCACGGGCGTGAACTTCGTGGTGCAAGCCGAACAGCGCGGAACCGGGCACGCGCTCATGGTGGCGCGCGAAGCGCTCTCGGGCAATAAATGTGACCAGGTCATCGTGCTTTCCGGAGACGCTCCCATGATCACCGCCGAAACCATTCGGAAGCTCAGCAACTTCCACACCGCTCAGGAAGCGGCCATGACCGTGCTCAGCGCCGATCTCGACAATCCTTATTCTTGTGGGTATGGGCGCGTGATTCGCAAGGGCGGTGGGGGACGGGCCGGTGGAGGGGCGGAGGTGCAGGCGATTGTGGAAGAAAGGTCCGCGACCCCGCAGCAGAAGAAAATCCGCGAGATCAACTCCGGGTTCTACGCCTTCTCTGGGCACGACTTGTACGCGCACATTGACCGTCTTTCCACCGCGAATGCACACGGCGAGTACTACCTCACCGACATGGCAGGAGTGTTTCACCGGGCGGGCAAGAAGGTGGTCGCGATCAAGACGGCGGATGCGGGTGAAGTGCTGGGCAGCAACACGCGAGCGGAAATGACGATGCTGGATGCGCGGCTGCGGCTGGCGAAGTGCCGCGAACTGCTGGAGCAAGGCGTTACGATTTTTTATCCGCACACCTGCGTGATCGACAGCGACGTGGAAGTTGGCGCCGACACAGTCATTGAGCCCTTTGTGCAGTTGCTGGGTCATACGAAGATTGGCGAAGATTGCCGCGTCCGCTCTTACAGCGTGATCCGGAATTCTGTGATTGGCGATCGGGTGACGGTGAGGCCGGGAACGATCATGGAAGACTCGCGCGTGGGCGCGGAAGCTGTGCTTGGACCGTACTCTCATCTGCGTCCCGGCAGCGAAGTGGGCGAAGGGGCCCACTTGGGGAACTTCGTCGAGACGAAGAAAGTCAAGCTGGGCAAGGGTTCGAAGGCCAATCACCTCAGCTATCTGGGCGACGCGGAAATCGGCGAAGGCGTGAACATAGGCGCGGGTACCATCACCTGCAATTACGACGGCGTGAACAAGCACAAGACAGTCATCGAGGATGGCGTCTTCATCGGCAGCGATTCTACGCTGGTGGCGCCGGTAAAGATTGGACGCGGCGCTTACGTCGCGGCAGCGAGCTGCATCACGGAAGATGTGCCGGCGGATGCGCTGGCGCTCGGGCGTGCGCGGCAAAGCGTAAAGGAAGGCTGGGCCAAGCAGAAGCGCGAAGTGAAAAAGCAAAAGCAACCAGCAGACGACGGACAGCTTGGTAGAGAAACTTAACCGTATTGGATGACAAGTCTTCGAATCAACCCCAGCGTCCAACTTCTCAGGATTGGACTACACTGGAGTCGAAGCAAAAACCATGCCCCAGACACCTACAACTCAGGAAGTATCACCGGTACGCTACGACGTTTCCCTGCTGACCGCCGAGGATTTTTATCTATTCAACGAAGGCTCCCACTATCGCATTTACGACAAGATGGGCGCGCATGTCGTCGAATCCAACGGCACCACCGGCACCGTCTTCAGCGTCTGGGCCCCCAACGCCCGCGAGGTATCCGTGGTCGGAGATTTCAATGGCTGGAACCCGCAGTCCCATCCACTCCAGCACCGCGGCTCGTCGGGAATCTGGGAAGGTTTTATCCCTGGCCTCGGCAAGGGCACGATGTACAAGTTCCACATCCACTCCACCCAACTCGCTTACCAGATTGAAAAGACCGACCCGGTGGGACTTTTCGCGGAGAAGCCGCCGCGCACGGCTTCCGTGGTGTGGGATCTCGACTATACCTGGAACGACGCGGCCTTTCTGGAAAAACGCGCAGCCGTAAACTCGCTGCACGCGCCCATGTCCATCTACGAGGTTCACCTCGGCTCCTGGATGCGCGTCCCCGAAGAGGACAACCGTTCGCTCACCTATCGCGAAATCGCGCCCCGCCTGGCCGACCACGTCAATAAGCTCGGTTTCACCCACGTCGAACTGATGCCCATCATGGAGCACCCGTTCTACGGATCGTGGGGATATCAGACGACCGGCTACTTCTCTCCCACGGCGCGCTATGGCACGCCGCAAGACTTCATGTATTTCGTGGACTACCTGCATCAGCACAACATCGCCGTGATTCTCGATTGGGTCCCATCGCACTTCCCTTCCGACGGCCACGGCCTCGCCTTCTTTGACGGCACCCACTTGTTCGAGCACTCCGACTTTCGCCAAGGCTTCCATCCCGACTGGAAGACGTTCATCTTTAACTACGGCCGCACGGAGGTGCGCAGCTTCCTGATGTCGAGCGCCATGTTCTGGCTGGACAAGTATCATGCCGACGGCCTGCGGGTTGACGCCGTCGCTTCCATGCTCTACCTCGATTACTCGCGCAAGCAGGGCGAATGGATTCCCAACAAGTACGGAGGCCGCGAGAACCTCGAAGCCATCGACTTTCTGCGCCAGTTCAACCTCGAAGCCTACAAAGAGCAGCCAGGCATTCAAACCTTCGCCGAAGAGTTGACCGCTTACGCCATGGTTTCGAAGCCCACGTATCTCGGCGGTCTGGGGTTCGGCTTGAAGTGGGATATGGGCTGGATGCACGATACGCTCCAGTACTTCAGCCAGGACCCGATTCACCGCCAGTATCACCACAACAAGCTGACCTTTCGCATGCTCTATTCGTTTCACGAAAACTTTGTTTTGCCGCTGAGCCACGACGAGGTGGTGCACGGAAAAGGCGCCCTGATCGGCAAAATGCCTGGCGACGAGTGGCAGAGATTCGCCAATCTGCGCCTGCTCCTGGCCTACATGTTCGCCCAACCCGGCAAGAAACTGCTCTTTATGGGCTGCGAGTTCGGCCAGGTGAGCGAGTGGTCGCACGATCGCAGCCTGGACTGGGACGTGCTGCAGTACCCGGTGCATTACGGTCTCATGAACTGGGTGGAGCAACTCAACCGCGTCTATCGCAGCGAATCTGCGCTGCACTGGTTCGACAATGATCCCAAGGGTTTTGAATGGGTGGATTGCAATGACGCGCCTATGAGCGTCGTCTCGCTGCTGCGCAAAGGCAAGGACGGCGAGAATCCTATACTCATCGCGTGCAATTTCACGCCCGTGCCCAGACTGGGGTACATGGTGGGCGTGCCGTCGGGGGGCTACTGGAGAGAACTTCTCAACAGCGACGGCGCCGAATATGGCGGCAGTAATATGGGCAACGCGGGAGGAGCCGAGGCTCTCCCGGAACAAACCCACGGCCGCCCCTATTCGCTGCGGCTGACGTTGCCACCGCTGGGAGCGCTGTTTCTAAAGAGGGCGTAGACGGGAATGGGGAGCCGAGTGTCTCCGGCCATTGCCGTCCGGCTGGGACGGGCGAGACGCCCGTCTCTCCACCGACGAGTTCCGCGCTGCGGACAGGAATGCTGCTCGCCTCGGAGATCACCATCGACCTTATTACTCTGTGCGTTTTGTTGATCGTGTTTATCGCCACCCTGATTCGATCAGCGTTCGGCTTTGGGGAGGCGCTAATCGCCGTTCCTCTGCTCGCCTTCTGCATTCCGCTGGGCGTCGCCGCCCCACTGGCTGTGCTGGTGTCGATTACCGTCGCTGCCATCGTCGTCGTGCAGGACTGGAAGAAGATCCACTTCGGTAGCACGGGCTGGCTCGTGCTCTCCAGCCTTTTTGGTATCCCGCTGGGTCTTCTGCTCCTGACGAGTCATCATCAACAGGTAGTGAAGGCCGCCCTGGCAGTGATTATTCTGACGTTCTCCACCTACTCCTTGATAGGCCGCACGGCGCTGGAACTGCGACGCGACAGTCGGGCATGGCTTTTAGCATGTGGATTCTGTGCCGGCGTGCTCGGCGGAGCCTACGGAATGAATGGTCCGCCGCTGGTTGTGTACGGAGCCATGCGACGGTGGTCAGCGCAACATTTCCGGGCGACCCTGCAAGGATATTTCCTGCCGGCCAGCGTCATTGGCATGGGTGGTTATTGGTTGGCCGGACTCTGGACTCCCGCCGTAACCCACTATTATCTGCTCTCACTGCCGTTCACGGTACTCGGCGTGTTCCTGGGCAGAGCGATCAATCATCGCCTTCGCGGAGAGGTTTTTCTTAGGTACCTTTACTTCGGATTGGCAAGCATCGGAGTGCTCTTGCTGGTGCAGGCGATAGTGGGCCGGCTCTGAGCGTAGGTCCCAGCCCCTAAAGGGGAGGCTGATTTCGAAGAGCTTACGTTATCGCTAAAGCGATACCCTGATACGAAACGTTTTTCCGCAGCCTGCTAGTGTCGTGTCCCACAAGTTCGCGGTATAAATCTACGCTGTCATCCTGAGCGAAGCGAAGGACCTATGTAATTGACCGCGCAAATGCATAGGTCTTTCGCTTCGCTCAAGATGACAGATCATACTTATGTCGCGAATTTACAGGATAATACACTAGCTATTGCAAAGCCGGGCTATTGCTAACCCGGCACTCCCATCGGCCGCATCACTCCGGCGCTCCCGCTCTCATGCTAGACTCGCAATGAGTTAACCAACCTTGCGGATGCGCATCCTCACCCGCTACATTCTTGGCGAAGTCGTCTCCCACGCCTTGATCGGCGCGGCGGTTTTCACGTTCGTTCTTTTCACCAGAGATCTCGGCCACATCCTGGAACTCGTGGTCCGCAACAGCGCGCCGCTGCCCAGTGTTGCACAGATCTTTTTCTTCACCGTCCCCGTCGCGCTCACCTACACCATTCCCATGGGCGTGCTGGTCGGCATCCTCATTGGACTCAGCCGTCTGGCTGCGGACAGCGAAATCACCGCCATGCGCGCCAGCGGCCTGGGCGTATGGACCTTCCTGCGTGTGATCTCAATTTTCGTGGTGGTAGCATGGCTGCTCGCTCTCGGTAACAGCGTCTATATTGCGCCCCGCTCGCTCGCCGCCCTGGGACAGCTCCAAGACAACCTCAAGTCTTCTCAGGCTTCTTTCGAAGTCCAGCCCCGTGTATTTTACGAGGGATTCCCGAAGATCATTCTCTACGTGCAGGACGTCAAAGCCATGTCTGGCGGAGCCCTCTGGAAAGGCGTGTTCCTCGCCGATTTGACTGACCCAGCCGCGCCGCGCATCAGCCTGGCGCGCGCGGGCCTGCTGGTCAGTCAGGGGCCCGATACTCTGGACTTGCATCTCACCGACGGCTCCACTCACGAAACCGATCCCAAGAATCCGGACCAGTACCAGATCTCCACCTTCCAGACCACTGACATCCCCATTCAGGTACCCACACAAAACAGTCAGGAACACGAACCCACATCACTGCATGAGCTCAAGATTGCCGACCTTCTCCGTATCGCACGAAGCGCCGACCCCGTCACCCGCCGCTGGCACCTGATCGAATACCATAACCGTCTGGCGCTGCCGACCGCCTGCATCGTGCTGGCCCTGGTCGGCATTCCTCTCGGCCTCTCGTCGAAGAAAGGGGGCAAGTCCAGCGGATTTGTCCTGACCATTCTGCTGGTCTTTGTGTACTATTCGATCTCTGTGATCGGAGTGTCTTTCGCGCGCCAGGGACGCCTCTCGCCCGCCGCCGGGGTTTGGCTCGCGGACTTCGTGTTTCTGGTCGGGGGAGTTTTTCTGCTCTGGCAGTCGGAACGCCGCCCGATCGAACTGGCTGGGTTCCGCTCCTGGTTCAAGAGTTGGAGGCTTAAGGCATCGGGCGTCCCATCTTCAA
>CAWCRQ010000113.1:0-6109 GCA_963797885.1 uncultured Acidobacteriaceae bacterium
TTTCGGCAAGGCTGCGTAGGACCGGGCCAGAGCGACGTAATTCAGAAGCAGTAGCCCTGCGCGACCGAGTAATGCCAGTCGCTGATGGCTTCTTTGGTTGATTCGTCTGGATCGAGGGCGCGCAGTTGAGAGAGAGGGATTGCCACCTTCCGCCCCTGCCAACGGATTTGCACAAACATGTCATGCTCGCACGCATCCTCAACAGCCATGCGTAAGACTTCGACGGTTTCACCCTTGCGGAGCGGCGAGACGGCTTTCGCGGCGACGCACCTTGCCTGGAACGGGAAGCGGATCTTGCCTTCCAGATAGTAATACCAGCTCATGGCCTGCTCTTCCGGACGGGCATCGACAATCGCTTCGTTGTAGATTCGATCCTCTCGGACCGGGTCACGCTTGGGCCTTTTCATGACCGTGCTCCCAGGATTCGGCGGACGGAAGTGCGCCCGATCTGTACGCGGCGAGCGATTTCGGATTTGCTGACGCCGGCGCGGTGCAGTTTCCGGATTTCCGCAGCATGGACGGCCGCGGTCGCCGGCCTCCCCAGTCGCTTTCCGTTTAGCCGTGCCTGCGCCAACCCAGCCCGGGTTCGTTCCCGCAGAACTTCCCTTTCAAACTCGGAGAAGATAGCCAGAAGGCCGGCCATGGCGCGACCGGCGGGCGTGGTCAGATCCAACGCCTCCGTCAGCGAGACGAATCCGACGCCCAGATGCTCCAGTTCCTGGAGGGTCGCCAGCAGATCCGTTACCGATCGGCCCCAGCGATCGAGCCGCCAGACCAGCACGATGTCGATCTCGCGGCGGCGGCCAGCCTCCAACAGTTTTTCACGTGCTTCCCGCTTTGTCGCCCCGGAGTTCACCTCGCGGACCTGCAGCGCGATCGTCCAGCCACGCCGGGCGGCGTACTCCCGCATCGCACGATTCTGCATCGCTAGCGTTTGCTGATCATTGGTGGAGACGCGGGAATACAAGCCGGCTCGCAACATTTTCGCCGGCTTTCGTGCCTGGCCAAAAACGTATTCGGATTTTGCCTTTGGAGCAGCCCGTTTTATGGGCATTTCAGGATGTCACCTAACCATGGCCAGAGTCGATCCTTTTCGGCCAGGAAGGTTCATGATACTCCAGGCCGCGCCAGTGTCTCGCGATAGTTCCACGGCATCCACTCCGCTGGGTTGGCCGCCAGTTCCTGAACGTGGCGCTGGAGCTCGGTCAGATAATCGAACGAGTTGGCGCCACACAACTGGCAGGTGTGGATCAACGTCATGAACAGGTCGCCCACCTCGGCCCCGTGCAGCGTCCTATAGAACAAAGCATTCTTCCGGTGCAGCACCGCCCGCTTGAGAGCGCGTTCGCAAAGATAATGCCGACTGCCGGATTATGCCGCGTCGGCGGATCCCCGAATCTTCCTGCCTGCTTTCTGATACCTGCTGACGCGGCATAATCATAACACCTCTCCCGACTGGCAAGCATGCCAGACAAGGAGAGACTACTTGACAACATCCACGTTGGAAGAGGGGATACCCGACCACGGGCTTGACAAGCAAATCGAGCCATTCCTAAAACATCTTTGCGCTGCCGGTTACGCCGAACGCACACTACGCAAGAAACGAACTGTTGTGAGAGCCTTTGCCCGATGGACAAGTCGGAAGCAGATCGTGCTAAATGACCTCAACGACGGGCATATCGCCGCGTTCGTGGCTCGCTCGCCTCGAAGTCGGAAGGCTCACGTGAAGTTTGAACTGGCGGCGATGCGGCTTTTCTTTGGTTACCTCCGCGGCCGTGTCGGCCTGCAATGGCCCTCACGAGCTGACGTTTCTGCTGCGGACACCTTTCTTCAGAACTACAAGGATTATCTGCGCAAGGACCGTGGACTCACCGAAAACTCGGTGCTTGTTTACGTGCCGTTCGTCCGTGATTTCCTCGCCACCGAGACCACACAAGCGGGCTGCGTATCCCCGGAGTCGTTCGACGCATTAATCATTCAAAGCTTCATCCTCGAGCACACGCTCGGCCGGTCCAGCGAGTATACCCGGCTGCTATGCACGGCGCTCCGCTCGTTTTTTCGTTTTCTCGTTCTCTGTGGCCAGACCTTGCGGGACCTATCTAAAGCGGTTCCCACGGTTCGCAAATATCGTCAGGCGGTGCCACCTGCATTTCTTTCACCCGATGAAGTAGAACGTGTACTGACGGCGGTGGACCGATCGACACTCAGTGGGCGCCGAGATCAAACGATTCTGCTCTTGCTGGCTCGGCTCGGTCTGCGCGCGGGAGAAATAGTTTCCCTTGAACTTGACGACATTCGCTGGCGGGCTGGCGAGATCGTCGTCCGCGGCAAAGGCCGGACCGTGGACCATTTGCCACTGCTCTCCGACGTTGGCGAAGCTCTGGCTTCTTACCTGCGTGAGGATCGTGGCGTCAGTACGTCTCGACGGGTCTTCCTGCGAATGTGGGCGCCCCGCATCGGTCTAACCGGTCCGGCGGCAGTAGGTCACATTGTAAGGCGGGCGCTCGCCCGAGCTGGCGTCCACCGCTCGGGTCGTGGAGCTGCCCATCTGTTCAGGCACGGTCTGGCAACGAAAATGATTCGACACGGTGCCTCAATGCCGGAGATCTCGGAGGTCCTCCGGCATCGTTCGCAGACCACCACCGCGATCTACGCCCAGGTATCCTTCGAGGCGTTGCGTACCGTTGCGCTGGCGTGGCCGGCTGTCGGAGGTGAGCGATGAGTGCCATGTCGGACGCGCTCACGCAATATATCGCGCTCCGACGTGCCCTCGGCACGAAACTTCACGAACCGGCCAGAACATTGGGCCATTTTGTAGACTTCCTCAAACGCGAGGGAGGGGAGTTCATTACGTCGGAACTAGCTCTTCGTTGGGCAATGGAGCCACAAGGTGTGCAACGTGCGACCTGGGCGCGACGGCTTGACATGGTTAGAGGATTCGCCTCCTGGCTCAGCACAGTCGACACCCGAACCGAAGTGCCGCCGCGGCGGTTACTAGCCGCACGTCGACGACGCAGCAAGCCGCACATCTTTACGGAGCAGGAAATCGAACGATTGATGGCGGAGGCTGCGCGGCTCACTTCGCCCACCGGGTTGAGATCGGTAACATACGTAACCCTCATTGGGCTTCTCAGTGCCACAGGCCTCCGACCGGGGGAGGCACTGGCTCTTGATAGGCCTGACGTGGATCTTCAAAGTGGTGTCCTTACGATTCGCCAGACAAAGTTCGGGAAATCACGCTTCGTTCCTATCGCGGATTCAACACGCGCCGCGCTCGCACACTACGCAAAGCAGCGCGATAAGCTCTGTTCGCGACCAGGCACACAAGCGTTTCTTGTTTGCGAACGCGGCCGCCGGCTGCAGGGTTGTACCGCCCGACGCACGTTCGCCAGGATCTCCCATGCTGTCGGTCTGCGGGTTCCAACTGGAAGCCGGCGCATCGGTCGTGGGCCGAGGCTGCAGGATTTTCGTCACAGTTTCGCGACAAGTAGGCTCATCCATTGGTATCGGGCCGGTCTCGATGTGGGGCGAGAACTGCCAAAGCTCGCAACTTACCTCGGCCATGTCGATGTCGGCCACACCTACTGGTATATCGAGGCCGTTCCGGAACTCCTCCAACTTGCTACCGAAAGCCTTGGCGACCGTCAGAGCGGAGGCGAGCGATGAGCGCTTCCAGCTTTCAGTCCCTGTTGCAGCGTTTCTTCACCGACAGACTGGTTAACCAACTCGGTGCGAGCCAGTACACCGTAGCGGCTTACCGGGACGCCTTTCGACTGTTGTTCCAGTTTGCATCTGAGCGGCTGGGACGGGCACCTTCGGAACTGCTCACGGAAGACCTCGATGTTGGCTTCTTGGGGCAGTTCCTCGAACACCTACAACTCAACCGTGGCAACTGCACACGGACACGAAACAACCGTTTGTCCGCGATACGCGCCTTTTTCCAATACGTAGCCATAAGTGAACCAGCACTTGCTTTGCACTGCCAGCGCGTCCTTGCGATCCCTTCGAAACGCTACGAGCGCGGACCGGTGGAGTTTCTGACAGAGGAAGAGACCGCCGCCCTAGTCGGAGCTCCTAACCCTGACAGGTGGATCGGAAGGCGGGATAAGACGCTTCTGCTTGTCGCGGTTCAGACGGGCCTCCGGAATAGCGAGATCACATCACTTCGTCGACAGGACGTAGAGTTCGGCACAGGCGCTCACGTGCGGTGCCTCGGAAAAGGTCGAAAGATGCGATCTACGCCGTTGCGCCCGGATGTCGCCGCGGTTCTCAAGGAATGGCTGTCGCAGCAAGGCGGGAATCCAGACGATCCCGTCTTTCCAAGTTCGAATGGAGGACGCCTCAGCGCCGATGCATTCCAACGACTCGTCTCACGACACATCGCAATCGCGCGTCGAAGTTGTCCGTCTCTGGTGCCGAAGACGGTTACGCCCCACACCTTGCGCCATGCAGCCGCCATGGCCCTCCTCCGTCGCGGTGTAGATCTCAGTGTGATCGCTCTTTGGCTCGGCCACGAATCGACTGAGACGACCCAGATTTACCTGCACGCCGACATGCAGCTCAAGGAACGCGCACTCGCGCATGCTACTTCTTCAGGGCTCGTACCTGACCGCTTCCGGCCCCCTGACCCTTTACTCGCTTTCCTGGAGAGCCTGTGATTATGCCGACAAATCGAACCACGAAAATCAGGGATCCGTCGCGAACTGCAGCACCCTCAACTCCGACGCGGCATAATCCGGCAGTCGGCATTATCTTTGCGAACGCGCTCTCAAGCGGGCGGTGCTGCACCGGAAGAATGCTTTGTTCTATAGGACGCTGCACGGGGCCGAGGTGGGCGACCTGTTCATGACGTTGATCCACACCTGCCAGTTGTGTGGCGCCAACTCGTTCGATTATCTGACCGAGCTCCAGCGCCACGTTCAGGAACTGGCGGCCAACCCAGCGGAGTGGATGCCCTGGAACTATCGCGAGACACTGGCGCGGCCTGGAGTATCATGAACCTTCCTGGCCGAAAAGGATCGACTCTGGCCATGGTTAGGTGACATCCTGAAATGCCCATAAAACGGGCTGCTCCAAAGGCAAAATCCGAATACGTTTTTGGCCAGGCACGAAAGCCGGCGAAAATGTTGCGAGCCGGCCTGTATTCCCGCGTCTCCACCAATGATCAGCAGACGCTAGCGATGCAGAATCCGTGCCATGCGGGAGTACGCCGCCCGGCGCGGCTGGACGATCGCGCTGCAGGTCCGCGAGGTCGACTCCGGGGCGACAAAGCGAGAAGCACGTGAAAAACTGTTGGAGGCTGGCCGCCGCCGCGAGATCGACGTCGTGCTGGTGTGGCGGCTGGATCGCTGGGGCCGGTCGGTAACGGATCTGCTGGCGACCCTCCAGGAACTGGAGCATCTCGGCGTGGGATTCGTCTCGCTGACGGAGGCGCTGGATCTGACCACGCCCGCCGGTCGCGCCATGGCCGGCCTTCTGGCGGTCTTCGCCGAGTTCGAACGGGAAGTTCTGCGGGAGCGAACCCGGGCTGGGTTGGCGCATGCACGGCTAAACGGAAAGCGACTGGGGAGGCCGGCGACCGCGGCCGTCCATGCTGCGGAAATCCGGAAACTGCACCGCGCCGGCGTCAGCAAATCCGAAATCGCTCGCCGCGTACAGATCGGGCGCACTTCCGTCCGCCGAATCCTGGGAGCACGGTCATGAAAAGGCCCAAGCGTGACCCGGTCCGAGAGGATCGAATCTACAACGAAGCGATTGTCGATGCCCGTCCGGAAGAGCAGGCCATGAGCTGGTATTACTATCTGGAAGGCAAGATCCGCTTCCCGTTCCAGGCAAGGTGCGTCGCCGCGAAAGCCGTCTCGCCGCTCCGCAAGGGTGAAACCGTCGAAGTCTTACGCATGGCTGTTGAGGATGCGTGCGAGCATGACATGTTTGTGCAAATCCGTTGGCAGGGGCGGAAGGTGGCAATCCCTCTCTCTCAACTGCGCGCCCTCGATCCAGACGAATCAACCAAAGAAGCCATCAGCGACTGGCATTACTCGGTCGCGCAGGGCTACTGCTTCTGAATTACGTCGCTCTGGCCCGGTCCTACGCAGCCTTGCCGAAAGCA
>CAWCRQ010000114.1:0-12944 GCA_963797885.1 uncultured Acidobacteriaceae bacterium
CGTGATTTCCCGAACTTTGTCTGGCGAATCGTAAGGACACCACTTTGAAGATCCACGTCGGGCCTGTCGAAGAGCCAGTGCCTCCCCCGGTCGGAGGCCTGTGGCACTGAGAAGCCCAATGAGGGTTACGTATGTTCCCGATCTCGACCCGGTGGGCGAAGTGAGCCGCGCAGCCTCCGCCATCAATCGTTCGATTTCCTGCTCCGTAAGATGTGCGGCTTGCTGCGTCGTCGACGTGCGGCTAGTAACCGCCGCGGCGGCACTTCGGTTCGGGTGTCGACTGTGCTGAGCCAGGAGGCGAATCCTCTAACCATGTCAAGCCGTCGCGCCCAGGTCGCACGTTGCACACCTTGTGGCTCCATTGCCCAACGAAGAGCTAGTTCCGACGTAATGAACTCCCCTCCCTCGCGTTTGAGGAAGTCTACAAAATAGCCCGAATGTTCTGGCCGGTTCGTGAAGTTTCGTGCCGAGGGCACGTCGGAGCGCGATATATTGCGTGAGCGCGTCCGACATGGCACTCATCGCTCACCTCCGACAGCCGGCCACGCCGAGCGCAACGGTACGCAACGCCTCGAAGGATACCTGGGCGTAGATCGCGGTGGTGGTCTGCGAACGATGCCGGAGGACCTCCGAGATCTCCGGCATTGAGGCACCGTGTCGAATCATTTTCGTTGCCAGACCGTGCCTGAACAGATGGGCAGCTCCACGACCCGAGCGGTGGACGCCAGCTCGGGCGAGCGCCCGCCTTACAATGTGACCTACTGCCGCCGGACCGGTTAGACCGATGCGGGGCGCCCACATTCGCAGGAAGACCCGTCGAGACGTACTGACGCCACGATCCTCACGCAGGTAAGAAGCCAGAGCTTCGCCAACGTCGGAGAGCAGTGGCAAATGGTCCACGGTCCGGCCTTTGCCGCGGACGACGATCTCGCCAGCCCGCCAGCGGATGTCGTCAAGTTCAAGGGAAACTATTTCTCCCGCGCGCAGACCGAGCCGAGCCAGCAAGAGCAGAATCGTTTGATCTCGGCGCCCACTGAGTGTCGATCGGTCCACCGCCGTCAGTACACGTTCTACTTCATCGGGTGAAAGAAATGCAGGTGGCACCGCCTGACGATATTTGCGAACCGTGGGAACCGCTTTAGATAGGTCCCGCAAGGTCTGGCCACAGAGAACGAGAAAACGAAAAAACGAGCGGAGCGCCGTGCATAGCAGCCGGGTATACTCGCTGGACCGGCCGAGCGTGTGCTCGAGGATGAAGCTTTGAATGATTAATGCGTCGAACAACTCCGGGGATACGCAGCCCGCTTGTGTGGTCTCGGTGGCGAGGAAATCACGGACGAAGCGGCACGTAAACAAGCACCCGAGTTTTCGGTGAGTCCACGGTCCTTGCGCAGATAATCCTTGTAGTTCTGAAGAAAGGTGTCCGCAGCAGAAACGTCAGCTCGTGAGGGCCATTGCAGGCCGACGCGGCCGCGGAGGTAACCAAAGAAAAGCCGCATCGCCGCCAGTTCAAACTTCACATGAGCCTTCCGACTTCGAGGCGAGCGAGCCACGAACGCGGCGATATGCCCGTCGTTGAGGTCATTTAGTGCGATCTGCTTCCGACTTGTCCATCGGGCAAAGGCTCTCACAACAGTTCGTTTCTTGCGTAGTGTGCGTTCGGCGTAACCGGCAGCGCAAAGATGTTTTAGGAATGGCTCGATGTGCTTGTCAAGCCCGTGGTCGGGTATCCCCTCTTCCAACGTGGATGTTGTCAAGTAGTCTCTCCTTGTCTGGCATGCTTGCCAGTCGGGAGAGGTGTTATGATTATGCCGCGTCAGCAGGTATCAGAAAGCAGGCAGGAAGATTCGGGGATCCGCCGACGCGGCATAATCCGGCAGTCGGCATTATGTCTGCACTGCCGCGCGCGGCAGTGCAAAGATTATTATCTAGTGGGGTTCCGGCTTCTCGGAGGAACGTCGTCAAGGCCTTCCAGTGCCGCAACAGATAGGTGATCGCCTTGCCCAAACCGGAGTTGGGCTCTGTCTTCCGCTCGGCGAACTGCGCCTCCAGCCAGCCGTGCAGTTTCTCCATCACCGGACCACTGTGCTCCTGGTGAAACCGCAACCGCTCCGCCGCTGTCAGGACGCCATCGCGCGCTTCGGCATCGTACCGGTACACCTCGCCCAGCATCTCCAGAACATGCCGGCACTCCTCGGGAAAGTTCTGAACAACTTCCACAAACTGGCGCCTTCCATGCGCCAGACAGTTCGCCACCAGAATCTCCACTCCGCTCGGCAGTTTCGCCACGTTCCGCGACAGTGCATCACACATCTGGATCACCGGGCTCAAGTCCCTTGCCCGCTGCTTCAGCACATCGGCGATGTTCTCGCCCGCATGCTGGCGGCCAGTGAAGTACAAGGCAATCTTCTGGCCCTGCCTGGTCGAAACGATGCCGCTGGTGAACACGCCGGTGCGTTCGTCACCGGGCTCACGCTCCAGCTTGAGCACCTTCATACTGGTGTCGTCGTTGTGTACCACCTCGCCTTGCGCCGCCTGCCGGATCAGCTCATCCCGCGCCGGTTTGACCAACTCGGCGGCCTCTTCGACAACCTCCCACTGCGTCGCCGCCGGTAATGGAATCCCGAGCTGACCTTCCAGTTTTTCCAACCGGTAGAACGGAGTCCCGCTACCGTACTTGAGTTGCGCGATCATCGCCGCGGCGGTCTCGTCGTACTTTTCCGGACCTACTCCTTCCGGCTCTTGTGCCGTAAACACCTGCCCGCAGGTGCCGCATCGCAACCGCTCTAACGAGTAGACCGTGGCCGTCAACGGCGCCTGCCCCACGAGCCGCACCAGCACCTTCGGCTCCTTCTGCCCGTATACGTTGCCTTTTCCGCAGTCCGGGCAGCGGTCCCCGTGCGTCAGCTTCTGGTGCGAAACGTCGACCGTCTGCGCCCCGCCAAACGCCTCGGCGCCATTGCGTCCGTGTCCGGGTTGCGGGGAAACGTTGGTATCCGGCTGAGTGCCATCGCCGGTTTGCGGGTTCTCCGGTTCCTCCAGCACGGCGCTGGTCTTCTCTGTATTGCACGCTGGCGCCAGCATCGCCGCCAAGGCATGCAAGGCGCTCTTGAGTTTGTCGCAATCGGCCTCGCTCAGCGGCGCTTGCCGGGCTCCGTCCAGCACCCGGTCCAGTTCCTCCAGGTTTACGTCGACACGGCGCCGTTTGGTGGACTTCATCCTACCTCCCGGAGCAGTTCGCGAAACCGCTTCGTCAGCGGATACCCAAGAACCTCTTTGATCGACCGGTTCGGCACATAGCTGTTGGATTGCTTGCCCCGTCCTGTCGTCTTGCCAAGGAATACCCAGTTGGCCGCGCGGTAACAGGTCCCGCGGAATCGCTCCGGATCCACGAATGTCTCCAGAAAGTAAATCGGATGTCCGTACATCCGCTGCCAGTCTTCGGAGACCCGCGCCGCCATTCGGCCCAGGATGTGCGATGCCAGGTGCTCCACCCGTACCCACGGCAGGATCAGGAATCGCGTGTTGTAAGCGAGGAAGCGGATATTCCGGCGCCGCGCTTCGGCGCTCCAGCCGATGTAGCGGTCGCGACTGCCCAGGTGACGCGGAGCCGAAGACCATGCCAGGCAGGCGACCGGCCGCCCTTGCGCCGACACCAGGTACTTCAGGTGTTCTCCCACCGGTTGCTCGTAGCCGAGATAATGGTGCTCCTCCATCAGGCTGTTGAACAATGGCTCTTTGAACGGTGCGCCGAACCTGCTCGAACTCCAGCGGCTGGAGGTTGCGCAACCGGTCTTCTATCGGCGTGGCATCGATTCGCGCCGGCTCCGGCCGGACTCTCCTTGCCAGCGGATTATGCCGCACGTAACTCACCGGCGGCAAGGTGATCTGACCGGCCCGCTCCAGCATCAGCAGCAGGCCACGGCACACCATATCTCGCAGCGCGCCATTGGTCTGGCGCCACTGCCAGGCTTCGCATAGCTTGGTCGATAGCGTGCGCCGGCTTTCGTTCGGGTGGCGCTCGACCAGCGCGCGTATATAAAGGATGTCTTCCTGGCTGATCTCCCGGCCCCGATACCTGAACTCGACCATCGACAGCAGTATGAACCACCTTTTCTTGGAACGCAAGGGGGGGAACCGCATTTTTGCGGAATCTACTTCAACACGCCCACTCGCCGCCACATCGGCGCGGCACGCACCCTGGAAAGGTCACCTGCCGCCATCAGCAACTGTGCCTCGTATGCCTCCAGTGGCTTGGTCGGTCCGGTCGCTTCTGGCCACCACACGAAACGCCCTTTCGAGAGCCGCTTCTGTGCCAGCCAGTATCCCTGGCCGTCATAGCTGAGCAGCCGGATCGCCGTCCCGCTGCGGCTCCGAAACACGAACACGCACCCGGAAAACGGATCCTCGGCGAGTTTCTCCTGGCAGAGCCGCGCCAGAGAATCGATGCCCTTTCTTCCGTCGACCGCCTCGATGGCCACCAGCACGCGCATCTGCGCCGTGATCTGAATCATCCTTCCGTTTCCCGCCAGGCCCGCAGCAGGATTGTCCAGTCTGGTGGAGCGGTGGCCTTCCACTGGATTCGCATCTTGCTCCCGCCCGAGGACTCGAACTCGATCACACATTCTTCGAGCTGTGCGCGGGACGGCGCAACCAGTTCCACGAATGCCGGCTTGGTTGCCTTCCGCCGTACGATCGGAGACCCGCCTAGGCGTTTCTTCAGTCTCGTATAGTCCAACCGTAGCGGATGGGCCACGGGATACACGCCATGTTGACGGGCCAGTTCGACCGCAGCCTGCCATAGCGATTCCGGCAGCTTCGTCCGCCCCGGCTGACTGCTTCGAAACTGCTCCAACTGGCGTTGCAGTTGCGCGACTGGTTCTGGAATGGGTGCGCTTTCTCGGTTCATTATCAGCCGCCCCTCGGCGACTGAATGAACTTAACAGGGCGGCTTAGCTGCCGTCACGCAGGCTTACCGAAAGGACACGATCATCAAGTGGCCTTCCGCGTCGAGTTCTCCAACGTCGCCGGTGTGAAACCAGCCATCCCGGAAAGCCGCGGCTGTCTCCTCAGGGGCTTCGAAGTAACCGGGCGTGATGTTGGCGCCGCGCACCAGAACCTCACCATCCTCGGCGATTTTCAGATCCATGCTCTCCAGCGGCTTCCCTGCTGTTCCTCGGCGAACATGGAAGGGATGGCTGAAGCTGATGATGGGTGCCGTTTCCGTGAGACCGTAGCCCTGCACCACCACGAATCCGAGGTTGCTCCAGAATTGCTCCAGATCGGCGGGGAGAGGCGCTCCTCCCGCAACGAGACAGCAGAACTTCCAGCCGAACATCCGATGCACTCCGCGGAATCGCCACCACCGGAGGGGCCATGCGTCCTTTATATGACTCGTGTCGGTGGTCCCTGGAAAGCGATGCACAACGAACTCGCGCAAGACCTCCAATAGTTTTGGGACGGAGACGAGAATGATAACGCGCCGGGAGCGAATTTGACGAACAACCTCCCGCGGGCCGGCGCTCGAAATGAACACTGCGGAAGCGGGGATTAACGGTGGAACAAAAGCCGCGAGCGCTTGTCCGAACAGATGGCTCATCGGTAGAAGATTGAGGATGCGTAGCGGAGCAAACGGACGGATATATTTGCGGTAGGGCGCAATCTGGTTTTCCAGAGGCTGAAGATTAGCGGCCAGATTGCCGTGCGTGATCATGACGCCTTTCGGCTCGCCAGTTGTGCCGGAGGTGAAGACGATTTCGGCGAGATCCTCGTCTGAAAGCGGGGTGAGTTCGATGTGGGCGTGTTCGACACCGGCGCGGTCGTCGCCTCGTTCGAGTTCCGACAGACGCCAGACTGGCGTTTGGTCGTCCAGGGTTAGAAACGGAACGCGATCCCCCAGTAACACCACACGGGGGCGCACCTTCATTCCGATCCTGCGAAAGAGTTCAGGCGAGGACTGAGGGTCTAGCGGGACGACAACGACGCCTTCGAGTAGACAGCCCCACAAGGCGACAATCCAGCCTGGCCGGCTCTCCGACCAGATCATCAGGGTGTCGCCCTTGTGCAGTCCTTCCCTTCGCAGCCGCTCCGCGAATGCAAGTGCGAGTCGAGTAATGTCCGCGTACTGAAAGGTCCACCCACGATAGCCATCGTCATAGATGATGAACTCATTCCGGTATTGAGCCATCCGGCCAAAGAAGTTTGGTAATTGGCTCAGGCTCGGCATGCACTGCAAGTCAGCGCGTCCTTTTATGGTTCGCCGAAGTCGGGCGCGGGCGCTCGTTCCGTCTTCTTCTCACGTTCTTCCGTAAGCGTCGCTTCGGTCAACAGAAGAGTGCTGGCACACCGACACGGCGTTTTCGAGCGCCACCCTCACGACCTTGGTTGCGTCTATAATCCCGGCCTCAATCAAGTCCACGTACTTGCCGGTCGAAGCGTCCAAACCGCAATTCCCTTTGCATGATCGCATGCGATCCACCACCACGCCGGCATCCAACGCCGAATTTTCCGCGATCTGCCGCGTCGGCGCCTCCAGCGCCTTCTTAAGGATGCGCAGGCCCGTTCTCTCATCTTCATCAGCGGTCGCCTCTTCCGCTTCGACCGCGTCAATCGCGCGGAGCAGGGCCAGCCCTGCGCCCGGCAGAACGCCTTCGGCCACGGCAGCCTTGGTTGCGTTGATGGCGTCTTCGAAGGCTTCCTTCAGCCTTTTGGCTTCGACCTCGGAGGGAGCCCCGACTCGAATCACAGCGACTCCGCCAGTGAGTTTCGCGAGGCGCTCCCGCAGCTTTTCCTTGTCGTAATCGGAGGTAGTTTCCTCGATTTGCTTCCGTAACTCGCGGCATCGTCCATCAATCGCGGTCTTGGCCCCAGCGCCGCCCACGATCGTCGTCGTGTCCTTGTCCATCACTACGCGCTTGGCCTTGCCGAGTTGATCGACGGTGATGTTCTCGAGTTTGATTCCAAGCTCCTCGGCGATGAGCTGACCGCCGGTGAGGATCGCGATATCCTGCAACATGGCTTTGCGCCGGTCTCCGAATCCCGGGGCCTTCACCGCCGCGCACGGCAACGTCCCGCGAATCTTGTTCAGGACCAGGGTCGCCAGCGCCTCCGCTTCAACGTCTTCTGAGATGATCAGCAAGGGCTTGCCGGCTTGTACGATCTGCTCCAGAAGAGGCAGCAGATCCTTGACGTTGCTGATCTTCTTCTCATGAATCAAGATCAGCGGCTCATCGAGAGCCGCTTCCATTCCTTCGGGATCAGTCACAAAGTACGGGGAGATAAAACCGCGGTCGAACTGCATGCCCTCGACGATTTCGAGCACGGTTTCCGTAGTCTTCGACTCTTCAACCGTGATCGCCCCTTCGGCTCCCACCTTCTCGACCGCTTCGGCCACCATGTCGCCGACGGTTGAGTTATTGTGCGCAGAAATGGTGGCAACCTGGGCCTTTTCACGCTTACTGGTCACGGGCCGGGACATTGCCTGGATTGAGGCCACCGCTGCCTTGAGACCGCGATTGAGTCCGCGCTTCAAATCCACGGCGCTGGCGCCGGCGGCGACATTGCGCACTCCTTCCGCGAGAATGGCATGCGCTAGAAGTGTCGAGGTCGTGGTGCCATCGCCGACGGCTTCTCCGGTCCGCTCGGCCGCTTCCCGAACCATCTGGACTCCAAGATTCTCCTCGGGATCCCTGAGCTCCACCTCTTTGGCGATGGTGACGCCATCGTCGCATACGATCGGCCTGCCAAATTTCCTCTCGATCAAGACGCACTTGGACTTAGGTCCCAGAGTCACGCGCACCGCATCGGCCAGGATGCTAGCGCCGCGCAGGATCTTCTGACGAGCCTCCGCGCGAAATTGAAATTGCTTCGCTGCCATCGATAGTCTCCTCTTGGGCTTTCTGGAAGGATGGCTGCAAGCGGGGTGCCATCGGGGCCACATTCCCTTGATAGAACTGCTCACATTCTGTTTCCCGCCCGCGTACGATCCGTTTTCCCGTCAATCTCCCCCGCTGCGATGTGATGACGGTAACCTGCCTCTCATCCAATCCGCCGTCGTAGTACAGGATCACCCAATCGCGGGTCCGGCCGAGTTCGTGGGCTCGCGCTGTGTTCGAGTACAGCGCGGTGTAGTTGCGCTCACCGCGATGCGTGTGCAGAATCGGAAGCCACGCTTCTCCGCTCGGATTAAAACGCCGCGGCGCGATTGTGGCCAGCTCACCGGAGGCTACCTTCTCGCGATATTCCTGGTCCACGCTCAGCAGCTCCTCTACGGAAGCCTCATCTGTCCGCCGGAATTTCCGTCCCGACGCACTCGTCCCAATCGCGCTGCCAAGCTATCGATGATGCCCGCCAGTTTCTTTTTGCCGATTCCGGCGAGTTCGCTCAGCCGGCCGTCATGCGCCGCAGCCTCCAAATCTTCCAGCGAGTCGATTCCAAGTTCCCAATGGAAACGCTGGGCCAGCGCAGCACCGACTCCCGGGAGCGATTTGAGCCCACTGTCAGTGGATCGGTTTCGCCACGCAAGCGGTCGAGTATCGGCAGACGGCCCGTGGTAACCAAGGTTCGGAGCATCGATCCCAGACGTTCGCCAATTCCGGTCACTCGGCGCAAACCCGCGTCACCCTCCGCGCGCCAGATCTCGTCCAGAGGCTTCGGTGAATGGCGAACGTTCACTGCCGCGCGGCGATAGGCCTGAACGCGAAACGGATTCGGCATGCTGTCCTTCCAGGAGATCCGCAACCTCCTCCAGACGGCGTGCTATATCAGCGTTTCGCATGGAACGTGTTCTCCATGCCCAGCCCCAGGTAGTCTCGAAACCAGTCCCTCGCCAATACGGCCACTTGATCCAGGGTGCCCGGCTCTTCGAACAGGTGACTGGCGCCCGCGATAACTTCGAGTTTGTGCTTGGTCTGGCGCGGAAGCTTGGCCATGGCCGAGCGATTGAGATCCAAGACAACCTTGTCGTCTCCGCCAACGATGAATAGCGTTGGCGCAAGGACTCCTTTGAGGGCCGCGCCGGCCAGATCCGGCCTCCCTCCTCGGGACACAACCGCATGTACGATCCTGGGGCGATCCGCCGCGGCAACCAAAGCTGCTGCCGCGCCAGTACTTGCGCCGAAGTACCCCAACTCCAGTTGATTCAGGCCCGGCTGTGTACCGATCCAGTCTGTGATCGCGGCCAGACGCTGTCCGAGCAGTGGGATGTCGAAGCGCAACTCGGCCGTCTCAAGGTCAATGGCTTCCTCGTCAGACGTGAGAAGGTCGATCAATACCGTACCGATGGCCCCGCGATTGAGCACGTCCGCGACGTGACGGTTCCTGGGGCTGTGGCGGCTGCTGCCGCTGCCATGCGCGAAAAGCACCAGCCCTCGGGCGTGATCGGGCAGCGCAATGTCCGCACCCAGCTCGATCCTGCCCAGCCGTACATTTGTGCCAACTTGTTCCATTTCCTGCTCCTAACCGATTCCTTCCCATGCAGTTGAGGTGCCATTGGTTGCTCAGTTGCAGTTGGAATGGCAAAGGCAGGATGACCGATATGCTCAATGCGACTGTTCCAATCGTTACCGACCTCGTTCGCGATGCCGCTTACCCCCTCACAGGGGCCAGCACGGATTACGATCCTTTGCTCGAATTCATTGGGGATGCGCGCTTCGTCTTGCTGGGCGAGGCGTCGCATGGGACCCATGAGTTCTACCGGCAGCGAGCCCAGATCACCAAGCGCCTCATTCAGGAAAAGGCTTTTACCACGGTTGCGGTGGAGGCAGACTGGCCCGATGCGTATCGCGTCAACCGCTATGTTCTTGGCGGGAACACGGATGCCGATGCGGTCGAAGCGGTGGGGGGATTCAAGCGGTTCCCGGCCTGGATGTGGCGCAACGCGGACGTTCTGGATTTCATCGGATGGCTGCGCGCGTATAATGACTCGCTTTCGCCGGGCGGCGCAAAGACCGGCTTCTATGGACTCGACCTCTACAGCATGCATGCTTCGATCGACGCCGTTCTCAGCTATCTGGATAAAGTCGATCCCGAAGGAGCTCGGCGGGCTCGCCATCGGTATGCGTGCTTCGAGCATTTCGGCGAAGATCCTCAGGAGTACGGCTACGCCGCCGGGCTCGGGTTGAGCCACAACTGCGAATCTGAAGTCATTACGCAGTTGCTCGACTTGCAGCGGCGCGCCAGGGAATACGCCCGCAGGGACGGACGGATCGCAGCCGACGACTTCTTCTATGCCGAACAGAACGCGCGGCTGGTGAAAAACGCAGAACAATATTACCGCACGATGTTTCGCGGGCGGATCTCCTCCTGGAATCTCCGCGATGCGCACATGGCGGAGACTTTGGATTCGCTGGTGGAACATTTTGCGCTTCAAAGCCAGCGTGCGAAGGTGGTTGTATGGGCCCACAATTCCCACCTGGGCGATGCACGCGCCACGCAAATGGGCCGTGCCGGCGAATGGAATGTCGGCCAACTTGTCCGCCAAAAGCACGGCCGGGAATGCATCCTGGTTGGGTTTACGACGTACGCCGGGACCGTGACAGCGGCCTCGAATTGGGGCGGACCCGCAGAGAGAAAGAGGGTTCGCCCAGCCATGCCCGGGAGCTATGAGGCGCTATTCCACGAGGCTGGGATACCGGCGTTTCTCCTCACCTTGCCCCGAGAAACGCAGGTGGCTCGCAGCCTTCGCGAACCCATGCTCGAGCGCGCCATCGGCGTGATCTATCTGCCGGAATCCGAGCTTGCCAGTCACTACTTCCACGCGCGGCTGGCGGACCAGTTCGATGCGATTATCCACTTTGACCAGACTCGGGCGGTTGAGCCTTTGGAGCGCACCGGTGAATGGGAAGTGGGTGAACCAGCGGAGACATTTCCTTCCGGAGTGTAGGCAGTATGTCCCGCGGATCAAGCGGCTTGCGAGGAAAATCGAGCGAGGGCCAGTCGCGCCGCATTCTCTCCGGCCGAAATCATTCGGTCGACTGCCAGAGGACCGGGTACATAACCGGCAAGAGGAACCCTCGGATGAATGATGACATCGGTGCTGCGGAGAGCGGAATGATAGTGCTGAGGGTAAACACGCCCCGTTTGGGGATGATGAGGAGCAATGCCGACGCTTCGCAATAGAGAGCTAACTTCCCAGACATCCGAGCTGATGATGAAGTCCCCGCCCATGGCCCGGCAAGCTTCCGATGGCAGGACGCACGCAATGCCACCATCTTTGAGCCGCTTTCCTTCGCGTCTCACCGGCCGACGGACACCGCGCAATGCGCAGCTGGCGCTGATCGCGGACGCAAGTTCGCCCTTCGTGATGATCATCGTCCGCTTGGCCGGCAGCTCCGTCGTGATCGCGGCGAACGGAAGCTTCAGGTCAGAGAAAGTCTTCGGCAGGTGCTCGGCACAGAAGCGCTCAAGAGTTTCGCCGTGCAGGAGCCTGGGCCAGAATGTATCGCGCGCCAGAGACGCGATTTCGTTCCAGTCCATGCCGGCGGCAAACATCGCGCCGATCAGGCTTCCGGCGCTGGTTCCAGTGATGACCGCCGGGCGGATGCCGGCTTCGGAGAGAACTTTGAGGACGCCAATATGAGCCAGCCCTCGCACGGAGCCGCCGCTCAAAGCCAGTCCGATACGATGGAAGCGAAGCCGATCGAAACCACTCATCAGGATCTATTGTACCCGGCGTCATGACCACCCCTCACCAACCGCGCGACTTCGTTAAGGAAATTGCGCGCCTAAGCGCCCTGCGCCGGCGGCCTGGAACAATTTCGTCGTCGGCTTTTCATAAGGTCGGAAGGAACCGGCTCACGCGAACTGTCGATGGAGCGCTTGAGTTCTTTCGGCGATACCTGCCGCCGATTCACTGGCTCGTGTCCAGGTTGTGCGCTCTCATGTTGTACGGCTACGCCCGCGCTGTTCGAGCGACGGCGAAAATCGTGACAGTGGGTAGTTACCGATGGCCCGATTTTCCCAAGGGGTCGGTGCTCGCGATCTGGCACGGAAGCGCCCCTTCGTTGCTGGTGGCGTTTACGGCGCGGAGGCCAAAGATGCCGGTGAAGCTGATGGTCTCCCGTGATGCGAGAGGCGACTGCGTTGCACTGTTCTGCCGCTGGCTAGGCTTTGAGATCGTTCGCGGCGATGCGGAGCACGCCGGCTGGAAGGCTCTGTTCGATATCGCGAACGAGGTGCACAAGGGCGTCGCGGCCCTGATTTCTCCCGATGGCGGTGGTCCACCCTTTGTTGCGAGAGTTGGAGCGGTCGCGCTGGCATCGGCAGCCGGTGTGCCGCTGATCCCGGTTGGGACGGATTGCCGTCCCGCAGTGTTCGAGCGTCATAAGTGGGACGACGCGCGAAATCCACTGCCGTATGGAAGAATTGCAGTGACTTGCGGGGAGCCACTCCTCTTCCCGTCGTTCCAAGACGCCGCTTCGTTGGAACGTGCCCGGCAGCAGTTGCAAGATGCGCTCAACCGCGCAGCCGATCGGGCGCGAGCCGCTCTTGGCCCTCAAGGGGGCTAGTTTCGATGCTCAACGAAGAGATGGCGCGCATGGCCCGCTAAGCCCTCAGGCAACCTCGATGGGAGCCGGCTCCGCTGCCTTCTCACTCTCTCCTACACCCAAGAGCTGATCCAACTCCGGGCGTTCGAGCGTTTCCTTGCGAATCAGCGCTTGTGATATTCGTTCCATAGGCTCACGCCGCTTCAATAGGATCTCTGTGACCCGCTTGCGAATCTCATCCACGATGCGGCGTGACTCATCGTCGATTCGTTCTGCGGTCCGCTCGCTGTAGTTGCGTTCCTCCATATCAAACGGCGACTTCAAGAACTGAGCCGCCATTGGTCGCCCATAGGTCAAGGGTCCGAGTGCGTCGCTCATGCCGAAGCGCGTCACCATTTGGCGCACCAGAGCCGAGGCGCGCTCCAGATCGTCGGAGGCTCCTGTAGAGACCACGCCGTC
>CAWCRQ010000115.1:0-18505 GCA_963797885.1 uncultured Acidobacteriaceae bacterium
TCTGAAAACCGGGGCCAACTAGTGGTTTTGGGAAGGGCACGGCTTCAGCCGTGCCGCTAGGACGAAAAATACGCGGGCTTTATCCCCCGCGGGCCGGGCCTCGAAGACAGGATCAAATCTTGAAGCCTGAAATGCGCATTGGCTACGGCTGGGACTCGCACGAATTCAAGTCCGGCATTCCGCTCAAAATCGGCGGCGTGACTCTGCCGCACGACAAGGGCCTCGGCGGCCATTCCGACGGCGACGTCCTGCTGCATGCCATCACCGACGCGCTGCTCGGAGCCATTGCCGGCCCCGACATCGGAGCGCTGTTTCCGCCTTCCGATGCGCAGTGGAAAAACGCCGACTCCGCCGTGTTTCTGCGAGAGGCGTTGCAGCGCGTCAAAACCGCGGGCTACGTACTCGTGAACCTGGATTCCACGCTGATCGTGTCCGCTCCAAAAATCGGCCCGCACGCGGACGCGATTCGCAAACACGTCGCCGAGTTGTGCGGAATTCCCGCGGACTGCGTCGGGATCAAAGCGAAAACGCCGGAAGGTATGGGCACCGACAACGCCGCGATTGCGCATGTGGTGGTGCTGCTGAAGGGCGTCCCCACAGCTCGGGGAGAGGCAAAGTGAAGAAACTGGGCGATTTCCATGATGGCTGTCTCGAGGGATTTTGGGTCGACGACCCCGTCGTTCACATTTTTCTCAAAATCGGTTGCGAAAAGACCGACGGCGCTGAGCGCTTCGCGATAGTTGCCGACGGAGTTGCGGCACTGGGTGCCAGTGACTTTAGGAAAGGCCATATCATCCTCGACGTTGAGACTAAGACGCACGAGGAACTAACTTCAGAAGACATAAGGTTGCTCTACGACGTGCACGAGGGCGAAGCGGGGCGGGAGCAGTGCCGCAAACTCCTCCAGAAGGCGCGAGAGCAAAAACTGGCAGCCTTGGAGGTCACTCGTAGCTATGGAGCCTCCTTCATCATTTTGGCCCGATCCTTTGAGCTACTTGATCGAAGAGATTGGTCGGAGAAGTACGGCTCGCGCTTAGCCGCCACTCGATTCGACCTTCTCCGCCAACTCCGCCTGCTTCGCTCTCGCCGCCTCGATGAACGCGCGGAAAATCGCGTGCGCGGACTCCGCCACCTCCGGCCCATCGTTCACGCTCCGCTCCGGATGCCACTGCACCGCCAGCACAAAATGTCCGGGAGCGGTTCCTTCCAGAGCTTCAATGATTCCGTCGTCAGGCGACCGCGCCACCACTCGCAAACCATCGCCCACGGCGTCCGCGGACTGGTGATGCGAAGAATTCACGGCCAGCGTTTTGCTCGTGCCGACAATCTCCGCCAGCCGCGATTCCGGCTCGATCTTAACCGTGTGCGCCTTCGCCACCGCCCGCCCCGCGCTATGATTGATCTTCGAATCGACGTTCGCCGATTCGATATCCTGCACCAGCGTTTCGATATCCTGCACCAGCGTCCCCGACCGGTATACATTCAACGACTGCAGTCCGTAGCAGATGCCCAGCACGGGCTTGCGCGTGTTGTAGGCATCTTCCAACAGCAACTCGTCGACCGTGTCTCGTTTGGCGTCAGCGGGCGCCGTCTTTTCGTGGCGATTCGCGCCGTACTTTTTCGGATCGACATCTGCCCGGCTGCCGGGCAGCAGAACAGCGCCGCAGCGCTCGATCTGTTTCATCACCTGTGCTGGCGTCTGATCCAGTTCGATGCGCACCGGTTCTCCACCCGCTCCGCGCACGGCTTCTTCGTACGGCGGCAGCGCACGCGCGGCGTACTCGCGATCGTCCTCGCGATCCCCGGAATGCGGCACGGGAATGGCAATGCGCGGCGCATTTCTTTTCGATTCAGACATCTTCAACTTACCCGCTCGATCCCTTCCAGCGTCTTCCGCTGCCGGTAGTTGCGAATTTCCATCGCGAGCGACAGCAGCAGCACGATCGCACCCGCAGTGATCGCGCACGGAAACGCGATGTGTCGGTAAGCAAACGTCAAATTGGGCGCGACGTGCCTGACCTGCGAGTACACTACCGTCCCCATAATGCTCAGCAGCAGCGCAACCGCGAACGAGAGCAGGGTCAACAGAAACGTCATCGCGAATACACGCGCCGGAATTCCGATCCAGCGCGGCCCATCCCAACTCGTTTCGCCCATGCTAATAAGCTACACCATCACAGTTGCGAGCATTTGTCCAAGGACTATCCGCTGTGGAAACCCACCTTTGGAAAGGCCGAAGAGGCAGGGCGCCCGACCGTCACCCACCGTCCGTACGCTACAATACCGTCATGTCGCAAACCGCCTCCGCGATCACCCGCCGACCCGCGGAGATCGTGCAAAGCAGCCCGGTTTCACAGGCGCCTAACGGTATCTGTTATGCCCGCTCGGGCGAAATCACGATTGCCGACAACGATCTCGACCGCATGATTGCCGCGGTGCCAGTGCCGGTGGCCGCCGCGCTCAGCCGCAAAGCGTACTACTTCGTGCCGCTCACCGTAACCCAGGGCGATGAGACCGTGATTGCCGACCGCTACGACGTTGCGCTGAGCGACAACGCAGTTTGCCATCGCAACCTGGATCTCGGCGACTCGCAGTGCGTCTTCATCTCCACCCGCTTGATGGAGGACAAATTTTCGGTGGCGTTCGAGTTCTACATCAACGTCGGGCACGCGCTGGTCGAACGCGCCGGCGTATCCCAGAATTTCGCCGACTTGGCCTGGCAGCAAGTGGAGTCCGGGGTACGCGGCGAAACTTCGCTGGACGCATGGGAGGCGCGCAAACTCGCCACCGCCCACGGTCCCGACGCGGAGAGATTTAAGAACGATTATCTTACAGCCAGCTTCGCGGATGCGATTTCCATCTACCTGCTCTCACTCTACCTCGACGTCGATTACTACGATCTGCGCGAGCGCGACTATCCCCTGCTGGCCCCCGCTGCAATGGCCGAACGGCTCCGCAAGATCGCCGAAATCTTTCCCCCGAATCCGGGGTTTGAATTCAATATTTACTATCGGCGCAGAGCGTAGAGCGAATCTTCCTTGAGTTCTGAGTGTAATCGCTGTTTGAGACAACTATCTTGAACCTGCCAATCGCGCGATATAAGTTGGAGCATGCTCCGGAGCGGTTCTGGACTGAGTAGGCGAGTGGGGGCGAATAATTGTCCTTGCCGCGCCGCAGACGCACGGCAGATATTTCGGAAACTCCATCATCGGAAGCGTCCGTCGAATCCGCGACTTGCAAAAAGCGAACGCCACCGCCGAACGGTAGTGGCGTTCATGGTCACTTCTGTTTGTCCTTTTCGCTTGGCGGTTGCTTCTTGGGTGGAGGTGGCGGAGTCTTCGGCTTAGCCTCCGGCGCCGCCGGACGCGGTGCCTGCCTTTGAGTTTGCGGCGTAGCGGGCTTGGCTTGCGCCTTCGGGGCCGGTTGCTGTGGAGCGGGCCTGGTCTGCGGTTGCTGTGGAGCGGGCCTGGTCTGCGGTTGCTGCGGAGCGGGCCTGGTCTGCGGTTGTTGTGGAGCGGGCCTGGTCTGCGGTTGTTGTGGAGCGGGCCTGGTCTGCGGTTGCTGTGGAGCGGGCCTGGTCTGCGGTTGCTGCGGAGCAGGCTGTGTCTGAACCTGTGGTTTAGGCTGTGTCTGCGTCTGCGGTTGGGAACGATTCGGCTGCGCCGGACGCGCGGCTGGAGCGGGGCGAGGAGGAATCACCGGAGCGATTGGTTTGCCTTCGGGGATAGGCTTCGTCGCTGCAAGAACGGCGGGCCGCCCTTGATTGACAGAGGCAAACTGCTGACGGTTCTGTGCTGCTGACTGCCGCTGCTGTAACTGCGTGGTCATCGGAGGAATGCGCTGCTCACGGGTTGCGGCGACTTCCGTCGGCAGAGGCCGGCGAGTGATGCCTCCCGGCCCGTTGTAGCTGGAACGGTTATTGGTAATGTTGACGGTGGTGTTGTTGACGATGACCGTATTCGTTACCGTGCGGTTATAGACTTGAACGTTGGTGATGTTCACATTGTTGACAGAACGGTTATAGTCGAAACGATCTCCGTTCCAGTACCCGCCCTGATAGCCGACTCCGACGTAGCCGAATCCATAGTTAATGCCGCCGTAGTAGCCAATATGTCGGCCCCAATAGCCGTGGTTATAGCGGTACCTGCCGCGGACAAATCCCCAATATCCCGGCGTCCACAGATAGCCCACTTCAGGCGGCCGCGCCCAGGCGCCGGGCACCCAGTAGTAACCTTCAGGAGCATAGCTCCAATATCCGGGCGTCCACAGATAGCCATCGCCGGGGCAGTCAGGCTGCGAATATTCCGGCAACGGTGGCGGGGGTTGTGTGGCCTCCATCACTGGCTGGCCGTAGCTTGTATCCTCCTCGCCGGCATCGTAATAATCATTGGAATAGTTCTGGTCCGGCGCAGGCTGCTGATAGTTCTGCTGCGGCGCCTGGTTCGCTGGCTGATTGTTGGTGCTGGTCGCCTGGGTCGCTTCCACTGGAGCCAGGTTGGCCGCAGCTGCTGGATCCTGCGACTGGTCGGTCTGCGCCGGTTGACTCTGGCCGCTCGTGTCCTGCGTAGCGTTTTTCTGGCATCCTACAACTCCAAACGTCAGTGCGATGGACATGATTGCCAGAAGCACAAAAGAAGGTGCTTTGTTGATCTCGCTCATAAAGGTTGTTCTCCGCGAGATCAGGATACAGGATTTCCAGGGCGACTACCTTCCCATGGAGACGCTGCTCGCCGACTTCCCAGCGTCAGACTATGCCGTTGTTGACGTAATATCGCGATTACACCAACAACCCCGGCGATTTGGGGCGATTTTACAGTCGGAGTATCCGCCGACCGCGGAACTTTGCTCGGCTGGGGGCGGACGAATGCGTCCGCCCCTACGTAGGCGTATCCGACTCACCCTTACTTGCTCGACAGCACGAACTGGTTTCCATCGGCGTCCTTGAAAATCGACGTGGTTCCCCACGGTTCCTTCTTGGGCTCGACCGCAAACTCCACTCCCTTGGACTTCAGCGTCTTGGCGGTGGCGAACACGTCATCCGTCCAGAACGCGAGCGGCTGAAATCCGCCGATGCGGTTTTCGTGCCCTTCCGGGGTAAACAGAACGAGCTGCGATTCGGCGCCGGGGATGCCCAGCTCAATCCAGCGTTGCGCTCCAAAGGGTTGGTCGGTCATTACGCGGAAGCCGAGTTTTTCGGTGTAGAACTTCAAGGCGCGATCCTGATCGCGAGTCGGAACGCAGGCGAACTTGATGCCACGGATCATTTTCAGTCTCCTTGGAAAGTAGTGAAGCCGGTCACAAGAGAAAACGACAACAGAAAACGAGAATAGAAAAGCGCGCGCGAAGATGCAATCGCCTATTTAATGCTATATTTACAGTCGGTATAGCATAATTCCGCTCGATTATCTCGTTCAATGATTGCGATAGATGACTATGTAATCGACGTGCTGATGCGCGACCTCGTCGGCCATGACCGCCGCGTCGTCAGCTTTCTGGTCTATCTGTGGTTTGTCGCCGAGCAAGAAAAAGAGCAGGGAAAAGAACAGCGAAAAGGAAATGTGGTCGAGGCCAGCTATCGACAGATTGCCGAGTGCATCGGAGTGTCAAAAAGTTCGGCGCAAGCCGCGGTCGCCTGGCTCATCAAGAGAAGGTTGCTGGCCTCGACCAAGAAAACCGTTACTGCCACACCGCGCTACAGAGTCCTGACTCCCTGGCGGGACTACGAAAGCCGCAGCCGGGGCCGCGCTTAGCAAAAGGTGGTACGAAATCCGAGCTTTCCCGCAGCCTGCCAGGTCGCTCGCCTCAACCTGCCCTCGCTCGGGGTAAAATAGGAGTCCCTATGAAAAATTCCGTTATGTCCCGCCCGCTGTATGAAGTTGACCCGCAGATTTCGAACGCTATCGACAACGAGGTCCGCCGGCAGCACGAAGGGCTGGAGCTGATCGCTTCGGAAAACTTCGTGAGCGAAGCTGTGCTCGAGGCCGCCGGTTCCGTGTTCACCAACAAATATGCGGAAGGCTATCCCGGCAAGCGGTATTACGGCGGATGCGAGTTTACCGACGTAGTTGAGACTCTGGCGCGCGAGCGGGTCAAGAAACTTTTTGACGCGGAGCATGCCAACGTGCAGCCGCACTCGGGATCGCAGGCCAATCAGGCAGCTTACGCGGCGGTGCTGCAGCCCGGCGATACGATTCTTGGTTTGAATCTGGCTCATGGCGGGCATCTCACGCATGGACATCCGCTGAATTTCTCGGGCAAAACATACAAGATAATTCCGTACGGCGTGACCAAGGAAACGGAGACGATCGATTACGACGACTTGGAGAGGATCGCAACCGAGCAGCGCCCAAAGCTGATTATCGGCGGCGGTAGCGCGTACCCGCGGATCATTGATTTCGCCCGCATGCGTCAGATTGCCGACAAAGTTGGCGCAATCTATTTGGTCGATATGGCGCACTTCGCGGGCTTGGTGGCGGGAGGAGCGCATCCATCGCCAGTACCGCACGCGCAAATCGTGACTTCGACCACGCACAAGACGCTGCGCGGGCCGCGTTCGGGCATGATCCTGAGCAAGCAGGAATTTGCGGCGCCGATCGATAAGACGGTTTTCCCCGGAATACAGGGAGGACCGTTGGTGCACATCATTGCCGCCAAGGCAGTGTGCTTCCTCGAAGCGTCGCAACCGAGTTTCCGCGACTACGCGCGGCAAGTCGTGGCCAATGCGAAGGTGATGGCCGAGACGCTGGCGGCCGATGGCTATCGCATTGTCTCCGGTGGAACGGACACGCACCTCATGCTGGTGGACGTGTTTGCGAAAGGCATGCTGGGAAGTGAGGCGGAGAAGGCGCTCGGGGTGGCCGGCATTACGGTCAACAAGAACGCGATTCCGTTTGATACGAATCCGCCGATGAAGCCGAGCGGCATTCGCATTGGCTCTCCGGCCGTGACTACGCGCGGCATGAAAGAAGCGGAGATGCGGCAGATCGCGCACTGGATTGCGGAGGCGCTCGATCATCGGACGGACGCCGCGGTGCTGGGGAGAATCCGCAAGGAAGTGCTGGCGCTGGCGGAGGAGTTTCCGCTGTATGCCGAGCGGCGGGCGCGCGCGCAGGCCGAAGTCAGGGCCTGACATTTTCTGAATTGTCGCCATTTATGAATTGTCATCCCGAGCGAAGCGAGGGATCTCCATTTTGCGACGAACTGTAGATCCCTCGCTTCGCTCGGGATGACAAAACCACCTATGATCTTGAATTGCCTGTGCCTCCCTGCGCTCCCTGTGGTTAAATTCAGGTTGTGAAAGTAGCCATCGACATCCGTCGCATGACGGAATTCGGGGTTGGCACGTACATCCGGAACGTGGTCCGCACGCTGGCGCACCTGGACCGCGACAGCAAGTATTTCCTCATCGGATCGCCAACGAAGGTAGCGGAATTCGGCCCTCTACCGCCGAACTTCCGTGCGGTTGCGCTGGCCAGCGGCGATGACACGCTGAAGGGGAATCTCGCATTCCGGGCGATCGTGCGGCGCCTGGAGTGCGACGTCGTTCACATTCCGCACCTGTTCTGGATTCCGCGCGGGCTGAGTTGTCCTTATGTTCTGACCGTGCACGATCTGTTGGAGCACATGTATGGATCGCGCAACGCTTCCAGTTTGCGGCGCAGCCTGCACTTTTATCTGACACGGCGGGTGTTGCGCAAGGCGGCGCGCGTGATTGCGGTGTCACAATTCACCAAGAACGAAATCGAAAAGCTGCTGGCCATTCCGGATGCGCGCATCGAGGTGGTGTACAACGCGATTGACGAGCGTTTTCTGCGCGGCCATACCTCCGAAGCGGATCGTGAACTGATTGCCCAGCGCTATCTGGTGAACTATCCGTTCATTTTGTATGCGGGCGCCATTCGGCCCCACAAGAATGTGGTGCGCATCATCGAAGCGTTTTCGGCGCTGAAGAGCGAACTACAGAAGGAGCAGCAGTTCCCGGATCTGAAGCTCATCATCATCGGAGACGATCTGTCGAGCCATCCGCGGCTGCGGCGCACGGTGGTGCGCAGCGGCGTGCAGAACGACGTGCGTTTCCTGGGATTCGTGCCGATCGAAGTGCTGCGCATTTTCTATGATGTCGCCAAGATTTTTGTGTTTCCATCGCTCTACGAAGGATTTGGATTGCCACCACTGGAGGCGATGGCGCACGGAACTCCAGTGGTCACTTCGAACACTTCAAGCCTGCCGGAAGTGGCGGGTAACGCGGCCTTGCTGGTGAATCCGGAAAACGTGTTTGAGATCCGGCGAGCTTTGCAGCGAGCGCTGCTGGACCCGGCACTCCGCGCGCGAATGAAAGAACGTGGCTATGAACAGGCGCAGCGATTTTCCTGGACGAATTCGGTGTCGAGAATTCTTGAGATTTACCGGGAAGTGGCGGGCGCCCGTGTTTCGCGCGGGGTCGCGGCGGACTGAGGTTGTGTGGTAGCGGGGCTCCGCCCCGCCCGGACGGGGCAGAGCCCCGTCCCCACACTCCCGTATAATGAAAATTCTCGCGATGAATTCTGGCGCTGCGCGCAATCTCGATCCGCCGGCAATTGAGACCAAGATCCATCCGACAGTGCCCCCTGCAACAACGACCCATCCGAACCGGTTGCTTTCAGATTGGCGGATTTCCGTGCTGGCGTTGATCGGGCTGTGGTCGGTCATCTACATGGCCGGACTCTCGCGTCCGCCGCTGCTCGACGATGTCAACACAGTCCACGCCGAGGCGGCGCGCGAGATGCTGCTGCGGCACGACTGGGTGACACTGTACACCAACGGATTCCGCTATCTGGAAAAAGCCCCGCTGATGTATTGGAGCGTGGCGGCCAGCTACAAGATTTTTGGCATCGGCGACTGGAGCACGCGTTTGCCCCTCATGCTAGGCGTGCTGGCACTGGTTTTCGCGACTTACCGGTTGGGCCGGTATGCTTACGGGGAAGCGGGCGGGCTATATGCGGGAGTGGCGCTCGTAACATCGCTCGGGCTGTTTATTTTTACGCGCTTTCTGATTCCCGAGGTGCTGGTCGCGCTGTGGCTTACGCTCGGGTACTACTTTTTTTTACGGTCGCTCGAAGAAGAACGGCCCTCGCGTCTGACCTGCTGGGGATTTGCGGCGACGTGCGCCTTGAATGTGCTCACGAAAGGCCTGATCGGCCTGGTGTTTCCTGCCGGAGCGATCGGGCTTTATCTGCTGCTCACGGGGAATTTGCGGCACGTCCTGAAACTGCGTCTGGTTTCGAGCACGCTGGTGTTTTTCGCGCTCGCCGCGCCTTGGCACATTCTAGCGGCGCTGCGAAATCCGGCGCAGGGCGAGGTGCGCGGATTTCTGTGGTTCTACTTCATCAATGAACACGTGATGCGCTTCCTGAACAAGCGCGTGCCGCCGGGGTATGAGACGGTACCGCTCCTGATCTTCTGGGGCCTGCTGCTGGCGTGGCTCCTGCCCTGGATCGTGTTCCTGCCGCAGGCCCTGCGCGACGTTCCGCTACGGTGGCGGGAACTTCAGAGCAAGCGAGGGACTAAGTCAGCGACTAAGCCAGCGACTAGTCTGGACCGGCCTCAGCGCGCAAGTCTGCTCTTCTTCCTTTGGGCGCTGGTGATCCTGGGCTTCTTCAGCTTCTCGACGCGCCAGGAGTACTACACGATTCCCGCGCTACCGGGAGTGGCGCTTTTAGTGGGCGGTTGGCTGGCGCGTGAATCCGGACCGGCAGCGAGCGAATCGGATCGCCGGGCGGGAAGAATTTCCTCGACCGTTCTGTTTGCTTTCGGTGTACTGGGGTTCGTGGCCGGGATTTACCTTTTGTCCGTTTCCCATCCGCCCGCTCCTGGAGCCGACTTGGCGGACCTGCTCAAGAAGAATCTTCAGGATTATGATTTCTCGTTGGGGCATGTGCTTGATCTGACGCCCCGGGCGCTGGGCGCGTTTCGCGGGCCGCTCCTGGGGGCATCCCTCGGACTGTTCCTCGGCGCCGGACTTAATTGGATTCTGCGACGGCGCGGCCGCCCTTTTGAAGGCAACGTTGCGCTCGCCGTCATGATGGTCGTATTGCTCGCATGTGTGCATTCCTCCTTCAGCACTTTCTCGCCGATTCTTTCTTCTTACAAACTCGCGGTGGCCATTCAAGAGCAGTTTCGGACGGGCGATGTGATCGTGATCGATGGGCCGTACGCTCAGGCCTCCACTCTGAATTTTTACACCGGGGTCCAGGTGCACGTTCTGCACGAACCGAGCGGGAACCTGTGGTACGGCGCGAAATTCCCGGATGCGCCGCATATCTTCGAGACACCAGAATCGCTGGCCGCGTTGTGGAGAGGTCCGGCGGAGGTGTTTCTGTGGACGGACCAGGAGTATCCGAAAGAACTGAGGGGATTGACGTCCTTCTTATTGGCGCGCAGCGGGGGAAAATCCATCTACAGCAACCGGCCTCCTCATGACTAGTCTGATCACGGCCACCCTGCTGGCCCTGCTTGCAGGGGCCGTGGTCTATTCTCTGCTCGCGGTGGTTGCTGCGCATCGGTATCTCGCAGTCACAGGCCCGGCAGCCTCAAGTTTCGAGCCCATCAGCATCCTGAAGCCATTGGCCGGCGCGGACCTCGACCTCGAATCCAACCTGCGAACATTCTTCGAGCAGGATTACCCTGCGTTTGAATTGTTATTTGCAGTGCGCGAGCCCGGCGACCCCGCAGTCGGCGTGGTGGAGAAGCTGCGTCGCGAGTATGCCCGCATCCCCGCACAACTGCTGGTGACTGGCGAGCCGCCCTATCCTAATGCCAAAGCGTTCAGCCTCGGTCGCATGTTGCAGGCAGCCGCGAACGACCTGGTGGTCATGAGCGACAGCGACACACGCGTAACTCCGACCTTGTTGCGTACCGTCTCGGCGGAATTTATGGGCAAAAACCTGGGGGTGTCAACGTGCCCGTATCGCGCCGTGCCCGGTCCAAGTGTGTGGTCACGTCTCGAGGCCACCGGCATGAACACGGACTTCATCGCCGGGATTCTCGTGGCGCGGATGCTCGAAGGCATGAAGTTTGCGGTCGGGCCCACCATCGTCGCGCGGCGCTCGGTGTTGCAATCCATCGGCGGCTTCGAGCGCCTGAAAGACTATCTGGCAGAAGATTTTGTGCTCGGCAAGTTTGCGGCGGAAGCCGGGCACGGGGTCATCCTGTCGTCTTATGTGATCGAGCATCACATCGGGGACTCAACTTTGACCGAGAACATCGCGCACCGGCTGCGTTGGGAGCGCAGCACCCGCCGATCCCGGCCCTCGGGTTACGCGGGACAGCTTTTCACCATGCCCGTTCCTCTGGCACTAATCGCATTCGCGGTCGCTCCCCGCCTTTGGCCGGTTTCGCTACTGACGGTCGCGGTACGCGCGGTAGCTGCTTATGTTGTCTCCGCGCGCGTGTTGCGGACCAAGATCAATTGGCTGCTCGTGCCGATAGAAGATCTGCTGGGCTTCATTTTCTGGATCTCCGGATTCTTCGGCAACACCGTGGTTTGGCGGGGCCGCAGATATCGTCTTCGCGCCGACGGGCGATTCGAATTGCTCTCACAGTAAATCTCGGGGTCGGATCATGGTCTCGGATCAAGGCCCCGGGTCATCGCCGCAATGAGCTCAACTCGGAGCGATTGTCCGGATCAGCTTCCCATCCTTCAGAACGAACGAATCTCCTCGCCAGTGGATGCGGTTGCCCCCCAAACTTGCGACCCAGACAAGCGGCGCAATCAGGTCTCGCAACGGCAGCAAGAAAATATTGCGGAGCAATTCGCTGCGGAAAATCTGGCGATCGTGGAGCACGACCCGCGCAGCAGCGAACCCGACGGCCAGCCGCGCGGCGAACGTCAGCGCAAACAGCAACCACGCCAACCGAGCCCCGTGGGCCGCCAGCAGCGTCAGCAACGCCCATGGCAGTCCGAAGGTGAAAAGGAGTCCGATGTATCCCCAGCGGCGGGCATCGCGAATGGTTCGCGACCAGCGCAGTTGATGGCGAAACAACTGCCGCAGGGTGTAGGCAGGCAGAAATGTCTCGACGGTCGTGGCACTGAGCTCGACTCGCTTTCCGGTTGCGGCAATGCGCCGGCCGAGTTCATAGTCGTCGGCCAGATAGTCGAGCAACGCTTCGAAGCCGCCGATGGCTTCGAGGTCACTGCGGCGAAAGGCCAGCGTTGAGCCCAATCCGAAGTGCAATCCTTTCTCGATGAACCGTGCGCACAGAACGCCAGGCACAAAGTCGGTGCTGATGCCCAACGCTTCGAGGCGCGAGCCGAGGGTCGGGCTGGCGACAGCGCGGTAGAGGCAGGTCACCAGTCCCACCGAAGCGTCGGCGAGCGGCGTGATCACCTGCCGCAAATAATCCGAAGGGACGCGGATGTCGCTATCGTTCACCAGAAGGAGTTCGTGGCGTGCCGCGGGCAACATCTGCACTAGATTGCTGACTTTGATATTTGCTCCTAGAACGCGATCGCACACAATCAGGTCGATTGCACAGTTGGGATATTTAGCCTGGAGCTTACGCACAACCTCGATGGCGGGATCGCCGGGATCGTTGACCCCGAAAATCAATTGAAATTGGGGATAATCCTGTTCGCAATGCGTGCAAAAGCTCTCCCAGATTTCGGGGTCGACGCCTTTCAAGGGCTTGAGGATGGAAACTGGGGGGAACTGGCTTTCTGGCAGCGGAGCCTGCTGGAGTCTCTCGCGCCGGTCTTTCTGGCGCTTGTCTTTTTTGCGCGTATCTCTGAGGAAACTGGCCAGCGAGAGCGCGGACAGGAAATAGAAAAACAGACTGCCGACGGTTCCAATCACGGCCATAGCCTCGAGCGCAGCTCTTGCTGTTAATGGCGGGGGCGGCATCAATAGCATGTTACTCGTAGCGCAGCGACTCGATGGGATCGAGGTTGGCCGCTTTCCACGCGGGATAAATCCCGAAGACCAGTCCTACCGCGGCCGAGGCAACGAAGGCAAACATCGACCAGTACACCGACATGGTGGCCGGAAGCGATGGAAACGCAACCGGAACGATCGCAGTGATCAGGGCGCCCAGCAACAGGCCGATCACTCCGCCGACGGCCGTGAGCATGACGGCTTCGAGCGTGAACTGCACGAGGATGTCGCGCTTGCGGGCGCCCATGGCTTTGCGCACTCCGATTTCGCGCGTGCGCTCGGTCACGGAAACCAGCATGATGTTCATCACGCCCACGCCGCCCACGATCAACCCAACACTCGAAACCGCAAACATGAAGATGAAGATCATACCCGTGATCTGATTCCACACGTCGGAAATCGAGTCTTGCGTGAAGATGGCGAAGTTATCCGGCTTCTCGGTTGGGACTTTGCGGCGGCGGCGGAGCAATTCGCGCATCTCGTCCATCGCTTTGGGCATGTCGGCGTGCGAAGTGGCCTTGACGCTGATCCAGTATTGCTTCAATTCGGGGTGCAACTTGCGGAACGTGGTCAGCGGGAATGTGACTTTGTTGTCATCGGGATTTTTTCCTCCGCCGAACACACTCTTACGGATCTTCTCCACACCGATCACGGTAAACAACTGCCCTTCGATGTCCAGTTCTTTGCCCAACGGCTGCTCACTCGGAAAAAGCTCTTCCGCGGTATCGTGGCCGAGAACAATAACCGGGGCGCGGCGCTCCTCATCCATACCGCTGAACCAGCGGCCGGAGTCGAGGGCGACGTCAATGACATCTTTGTAGGAACTGGTGTCGCCTTCCAGAATGGTCTGCTTGGCCTTGCGGTCTTTGTATTTGACGGCGTAGGTTCCCGTGCCCAGTTCCCGCCGCACATATTGCACGCCGACGGTGACCGCCTTCACGTGCGGCAGATCCTGCATCGCCATGGCGTCGTCGAAGGTCAGTTCCTTGCGGGTGCGCATCTCTTCCGTCGGTCGTCCGAAGGTGAAAGGCTCCAGGTGAAAAGCGAAAATGATATTCGAGCCCAAGCTGGTGATGACCTGACTAACGTTGTCGTTCAGGCCGCGCACGATCGACGAAATTCCGATGACGACGGCGACTCCAATGACGATGCCAAGCACGGTCAGCGACGAACGCATTTTATTGCTACGGATGGTGTCGACCGCCATGTTCAGGCCTTCGCCGATTTCGCCTTTGACTAGCATTGCTTCAAAACCTATTCACCGCCGAGACGCAGAGTACGCCGAGAAAACCTATTCTTGTTTTGGCTTTCCCCTGCGACCGCGGAGCCTGCCCTGAGCGAAGCCGAAGGGTCCCCTGTGGTTAAGCTTTTCTTAAGTTTCAAAACGCAGCGCCGTGATTGGGTCGAGCACGGCCGCGCGGCGCGCGGGATACACGCCGAAAAAAATACCGACGCTCGCCGCCACAGACACTCCCGCCACCACTGCCCAGAGTTTGATGGTTGAGGGCATGCCGATTGCGAGCGTGACACCCTTGGCGACCAGAATGCCAAACAGGACGCCGATAGCGCCTCCGAGCAACGCTAAGGCGACGGATTCGATCAGAAACTGCAGCAGGATGTCACTGCGGCGCGCACCCATGGCCTTGCGGATGCCGATCTCCCGAGTTCGTTCCGTCACCGAAACCAGCATGATGTTCATGATCACGATGCCGCCTACCACCAGCGAGATGGCGGCGATTCCAATCATCGCGTAAAAGAAGGTGCCGCTGAAGTTCGACCAGATACTCAGCAGGCTGTCATTGGTTACTATGTCGAAATTGTCTTCGTCGCCGGGGTGGACGTGGCGGCGGGCACGCAGGACGGCGCGCGTTTCATCCATCGCTTCTTCGAATCCGGCGCCGCTGGCGGCGGCCTTGCCCGAGATGCGGACACTTTCGTGGGAACCATTCTGTTTCTGAAACGCGGTAATCGGCATGAGCGCATAGTTATCCAGGCTCTGGCCGAGCGTCTTGCCTTTGCGTTTGCCGACGCCGATCACACGATAGACCCAGCCGTCGATACGAATTTCCTTGTTAATGGGATCCGTGCCGGGCATCAGGTTATCTACGATATCGGGCCCGACGACGACGACAGCGGAGTTGTTCCTCACATCGATATCGTTGATCATGCGCCCGGCAGTGAGGTCAATATCGAGAATCGGCACCATGGAAGGCGTCAGGCCGCGGACAAGCGTATCGCTGATGGACTGCTCGCTGTACTTAACATGTCCGCTAAGGTTAATTATCGAGGCTCCCACCCATTCGCAATGCTTGCAGGCTTCGAGGACGGCTTCGTAGTCCTCCACGGTGAGGGGCTTGCGCTTCTCACCTTCGAGAAATTTGTCGATGTTGGTGACGGCGGGCGAAACTTTGAAGACGATAAAAACGTCGGCCCCCAGATTGAAAATCTTCGTCGCCACGTAGCCATTGATGCCGTTGACGAACGTGACCACGGCAATCACTGCGGCTACTCCGATCACCACGCCGAGCAAGGTAAGAGCGGAGCGCAGTTTGTTCGCCCACAACGACAGGAACGCGATCTTGATCGCCTCGGTGATGTTCATGGGCTAGGTCGCAGGTGTCAGGTCGCAGGCTATGGACGTCTCGCCCCCCGGCTCTTTGTCAGTTTAACAGCACGGCCTTGGGCTGCTTTGACTTGAGTCACACGATGGAGCGACGGGCGTCACGCGAGCCTGCCCTGAGCGAAGCCGAAGGGTCTCGCCGGGCGGGGACGCCGGGCGCTCCAGCAGCAAAGGGAGAAAACCTCATGCCCTGCGAGAAGCAAGGCGCATGGAGAGTTTCACGGACACAAACGTCACCAGCAGCGCCAGCACGGTCCAGCTCGCCGCAATCGCCAGGTTCCGCTGCAATCCCAATCCGAAGATGGGCGTTAGCACGGACGGTGGGGAAATGAAAAATTGTGCGCTCGTTGACGTTGACGCTCTAATCAACTGCACGATGGCCACAACTACCGTAACGAAAACCAGTGCCAGCGCCAATCCCCCAACCACCAGGCCAGGCAGAGCGCGCTTCCAGGGGAACGGAATCGGCGGCGGTGCTGCAGCCTCGCGTCGAACCGCCTCCATGACGGAGACGGCAAAGCCCGACGACGGGAGGATTTCATCCTCGCGGGAAAGTATGCGATTAATCTCGCCCTCGTCGTGTCCAGTCGAGCGTCTCATTAAGCCTCCTTCAGGCGCGGCACAGCCAACAGTTGCGGAAGTTTACAGCGCAAAATTTCCCGCCCGCGAAACAATCTCGCCTTGACCGTGCCCTCGGGCAGTCCGAGACTCCGCGCCGCGGTGGTGATGTCCATGTCGTGAAAGTAAAACAGAATCAAGGCCTCGCGATACTTCGCCGGCAGAGCAAGGACCGCGCGCCGCACCGCTAAATCGCGGTCTTGATCTTCGAGGCCTCCGTCGGAATCGCGCGCGTCTGGAGGTTCGGGAATGTCTTCGAGCGACACCGTGCGCGACAACATGCGCGCCGGGATGCGACGCAGTTCCGAACGATAGAGGTTCGTCGCCAGCGCGAACAGCCAGGTGGAGAAGACTGCGTCCTTTCGCCACTGGGCGAGTGCGCGATAGGCACGAAGAAAGGCCTCCTGAGCCATCTCCTCGGCTCGGCCACGATCGCGGCAGAAGCGGTAGGCGAGGTTGATCAGTGGTCCCTGCCAGCGCCGGACAATCCCTTCAAAGGCGGAAATGTCGCCAGCCAGGACTCTTTCGACATCGGTCTGATCGTCGCTTGCGCTCACGCTGGACTCTGCCTCAATGGTATGACAGGGCGCCGTCAAGCACGGTTGCATTATTTCAAAAATGGTCCCGTGACAAAAAAATGCAACCGGAACTGCGGAAGGCCGGTCCTACCCGACGTAAGCGAAAAAACTACACGCGGAGGATCTGATGGATTCCAGTCTCGGACAGAGCATCGTAGGCGTTTCTGTTTTTCTAGTCCCAATCGTCGGGAGCATAGCGCTGTTCTCGTTCCTGGGTGTGGCGACGTGGTCGGACGCCCGGCGCAAAGAAAGAGTAGCGTACTACAGGAGTGAAACACTGAAAAAAATCGCGGAGAGCTCAGGCGAGGGAGCCAGGGCCGCGATCGAACTAATACGCGAGCAGGAGAAGAACGCTGCAAAACGCCGCTTCGAAGACATGAAGCTGGGCGGCTTGATCACGGCCGTCGTCGGGATCGGTGTCATGGTACTTCTGCACGGGTTGGTGCAAAGCGAGCCGGTCTATCTCGCCGGACTGATTCCATTTCTGGTCGGCGTTGTCTTGATGTTGTATGGATTCTTCCTCGCACCCAAACCGCAAGAGTGAGAAAACGCAATCCGGCCGGCACTCTCTGCCTGCGCTTTCTGCCTGCACTATAATGAATCTGTTGGCAGCCGGACCGGACGGTCGCTCGTCGCACCGGGGTCCCCGGCGCGCCTGCTTTTGGCGTGTTGGGGTGGCCGCGAGACGGGAGGAAAGTCCGAACTCCGCAGAGCAGTGTGCCGGATAACGTCCGGGAGGGCTCCCGCGCCTGTACGGGCGGGATCGTTCGACGGAAAGTGCCACAGAAAACATACCGCCCGGGCCGCAAGGCTCAGGTAAGGGTGAAAAGGTGCGGTAAGAGCGCACCGCCGCCGCAGTAATGCGGCGGGCAGGGCAAACCCCACACGGAGCAAGACCAAATAGGGAGGGATTTCCTGGCAAGCCTTCGGGCTTCGCTGGGGAGGCGTGCCGGCTCGGTGCGCCACAACCTCCGGGTAGGTCGCTTGAGCCCCGCAGTAATGCGTGGCCCAGAGGAATGACCGTCCTGCCGGAAACGGCAGACAGAATTCGGCTTACAGGTCCGGCTGCCACAATCCATCGATCTCTCGCATACTTGGAAAACCGCCTCTCCGATTGTGACGTTCTGATTCGGGTGACCACAATGAACGCAGTCGAAATTTTCACGCAATTCGTAAGTGCCATCAATAATCACGACGTGCAATCCCTGGCGGCGCTCATGACAACCGATCATGTGTTCGTAGACTCAGTGGGGAATCGGGCGCACAGCGCTACATCCATGGAGTCTGGATGGCGCAGCTACTTCGCAATGTGTCCGGACTACTGGATTCGCACCGATTACGTGATGGCGGAAAATGACGTGGTCTTAGCGGTTGGGGAGGCCGGCGGGACTATAGACGGCGTGTCATGGCGGACGCCGGCGGCTTGGAAGGCGGCGATTCGTGACGGCAAGGTGATGGAATGGCGCGTATTCGCGGACAACAAGCCGGTCTACGAGATCTTAGCGAGGCGGCAGCAGTAGTGCTCCGCAACGGGCCGCGTTAACCACGCATTCGAGCTTCTCTACGCGTGAAGTCTTGCTGCCGCCGCTACTAACGCCTGTCCCAGGCTCAAACCGCCATCCCCCGAGGGCACTTCTTTCTGTGTGAACACCTCAAATCCAGCTTCGGACAGCCGTGCTTCCAGCCGTTCGGACAGGTAGATATTGTGAAAGGTTCCACCACTCAGGCACACACGATCAAGAGTGGATTTGTTCAGCAGGAGCATTGCCAGCTGGACGAAC
>CAWCRQ010000116.1:0-40199 GCA_963797885.1 uncultured Acidobacteriaceae bacterium
TAGATTCAAACAGGCGAAGTAAGCGATCGTGTAAGCCCCGCAATCTCAGATCGGCCTTATTGCCCCGCGCGATCTTCAGCGCTTCGATCAATGTGGCAACCCCGGAACTATCGATATGGGTAACCGCCGACAAATCGATGCTCACGATCATCGGAGCTGGGACCTGCAAGAGCGCGAGGAACTGGTCACGTAAAGCCGGGGAGGAATCGATATCAATTCGACCGTACAAGCACGCCAGTGCGCCATCCTTGCCGGGAACGATCTTGATTCCCGCCTTATCGATGTTTTCGCTGTCGTCGCTCAGCACGGAATCGGTTCCTTTCCAGCCCAATGTTCCGGGACTCAAATACCGTCGAGCGAATTCCGGAATCGATATTCGCATTTGCAATTCGCGTGCCGGACGTGGGCACTTGCAAGTGTATGAATAATCGCCGCCAGTCACTGCGTGGAGAGCCCCAAGGCGGGCACTGCATGAGGGCACTGACCGCATGCGGGCAGATGAGGTCAGCTCCGTGTGGATCGTGACCCTATGGGGTCGGCGAAATCATTGGCCCTTTTTTAGTGTCTTTCACGTCCAGAGCCATTGACCACACAACGAAATCCAAGGGGAAAGTAGAATGTACATTCGCCTCAGGCAAGCCGAAACGCACGTTGGCGCACAGCGAGTAAACTTGCCACCATCCAACAAGGATGCCGGCATTGAGAATTGTTTCCCGGTAAGTTCTGTCAGTGTTCGCCGTGAGACTTCGAACTAAGGTCGAAGATCTGAGCTCAGCCTTATGGATACGCTCTGTCCGAGCGATTTGAACCTACCGGGTGGCACCTTGTGAATGCTGTTCACGGCAATTTTCTTTATCGCAACGTAGGCTGCGCAGCGGCGACAGCGGACTCTTCACTCCGCTGGTCCAGAGTCGAGAGCGGCGAGTCCAGCAAAGGAGAAAACAAACGCCGCGGGTCGACCTGCTGACACGTACCCGATGGCACTCGATTCCTCGAAAGTCTTGGCCACGTTGCGGGCGAGGTTATGAGTAGCTCGCAGGTTGCTTCCGAAAAACCGGACGTTGCCATTGACAACGCGTTCCAGGACGACGTGGCCGTCTCGCGTGCAGAGCTGGCTGCGAACGTTCAACTTCGTGGCCCCTCCGACGGTGGTCACCGCGCGTCGCATCTCGCTGCCGGGGGTGTACTTCTGCACTGTCGTTTTCAGAATCAACATGTCGGGAACTTCGTCGGCATTACGATCACCGGCGCGAAACACCTGCTTGAATGTCTTCGTCTTGCCTAACTCGTCTAACAGGTTCTCGTAAATAGCGATTTGGAAACTGGACGCGAGATTCACGTCGCCGGGGTCGACCTTGTCTACTTGTACGCTCCATTGCGCGCCGGAAGTGGCCGTCGCCGCCGCGGCCTTGGCAGAGAGTTGATGCGGTCGCGTCACGACGACCATTAGAATCGCGACCAGAAATACCGCCGAGGGAATTCTTCTATTTGCTTTCATTCTTGACCTCCGTAATGCTTTGTTTCGCCGTATGATTTTCGGCCAGGGCTACGCGCGCTCCCTTGGCCACTAGTTCATTCTTCAGAACCTGCCCCTGCCCTTTATCGAGCTGGAAAATGGCTCCGTGGATTCCACCGTTGGTGTCTTGATACAGCAAGGTCACGGTGTCGTACTTCTTGTGGGCAAAGAGGCTGACCACTCGTCCTCCACCGTACGGAGTTCCGGCCTTGCCCAGAGTCATCGGCAAGCCGCCGACCTCCCTGCTCTCCTCGCCCAGAGAAACGTCCTGAATAGAACCTATGTTTACTTGCACGGCGGGGCGTCCACGTTTTCGAAATTGCAACTCATTATCTTTGATCGACAGTTCCCCTTTGGCATTGTTCGAGGCGCCTTCGAGACCCAGGAGGTGGGTGGCACGAATTTCAGACGCTGGGGCCGAACTCGTTGGTCCGCCTGGGTTCTGGGCCAGCATCAAGGTGCCGCACCAGAGCAGGAGGATAAGGCAGGTAGCCCGATAGATCGGGCAGTAAGGACCAGGTGCGTGTTTCGACGCAACAACTTTGCAATTCATCTTTTCTCTCCGAGCCTGAGTTATCTCCAAGCTTCTTTGTGCCAATCAGGCGTACCTAACCCGCACCCTGACGTCATAAGCATTCAAACCACATTTCCGATTAGGCAAGGCTCGTGCCAAACCTCGAGAGTACTTAACTTGTTGAGCTCAAAAAGCAAGTGGCTCATGTATAACAATGCAAGCGGAGTGAAGCTGCCCGGGTGTGGGCACTGCCATGTCTTCGGTCAGCGATGTAGTAAGGCCTGTGGACACAATGTCGTACTGCGTTTGCCGTACTGCGCCGGAAGCGCGACTCACTCCTTATATACTTCATATGCTTCCGCGCTCTATAGCCAGCAAAGGTATCCACCAATGCCGTGCCAGCGTTTCGAGTGGGTGCAGAACCGAAGGATTGCGACAGGAATGCCGAAGTTTGAGAATGGCTGTCAGAAGCGAAATGTAGCGGCTGGAGAAACGTAGCAGCTAGCTTCAGGAAGGCGAGGTTTCAAAGTAACGCAGAAGTCATCCGATCACCATCAGGCTTCGAAATGATTCGTCTAAGTGGCGAGCTTAGCGCATCGGCCGCGCAGCACGGCCGAAGGGCATGCACTTAGAGCTTCCAGTCGCCTGATTTGCCCATTCCCATTCTGCCAGCCAGTTTCTGCAGCATCTCCCCTCACATTGGAATTCCCACATTCTTCCCCCGCATTGTGGACAGACTAAGTTGATGATTGACGAGATGATCTGCGCGTTCGATTCGCCCGGTAGTGTGTCAACTGCGGTCATAATACCTCCAGAGATGCGAGAAGATGCGAGGGACAGGGGCCACAAGAACGGAGTTTGCCGCGGGTTTTCGGCTGTCTGTCGCCCGTACTGGTTGGCTGCAGAGTTCGCCTCGGCCACCAATTGCCTGCCGCCTCGCTCAGCAATGAGAGTGCAAGCTCAATGCCATCTCCGAATAGCGAATAAGAGCCGATAACAAGCTGTTCCTAGGTGCGCGCGGGTCTCGAATGTTATCGCTCTGCCCAGCATTAGGCATGTGCCCAGATGTGGGCGCGCAACTAGGCGCTGGAGTTGCGGCCAGTCTGAGAAAACTGGCGGCGATCCAAGGAAATGAACAATCAACCTCGTTGAAGACTCTAGCTCACGCTTCAGCCATTTGGCATGACGATTGCGATCCAACACAGGTCATGACAACTGCTTCTGACTGACGAACAGTCGTTTCTGGTCCGGATTGCCGGACCAAGAAGGAGCAAATGGAAGGAGTGACTCATGCGGAAGCTCATAGGTGTAATCGCTCTGTGCCTGCTGACATTTCCGGCTCTCTGCCAATCCAAATCGAAGTATCAGGTAGCCACCATTACTGAAGTGAAGTCGCATCAAGGTGCAGGAGATGGTGCGCCCGATGCCACCAGCTATGACGTTTCCGTCAAAATCGGTGACACAGCTTATGTTGTACTGTACACTCTACCGTTGGGCGAAATCGCCCCGACGTACGCAGCAGGACGCGACCTACTAGTGCTCGTCGGAAAGAACACAATTACTTACAACGACATGTTGGGTCGGTCGCTTCAGGTGCCGATAGAAAGCCAGAGACCCGCTGCAGAGCCTAAACACTCGAAATAGCTCTGCTGCCTGCACAAGAGTCATTTCATCAGCCCCGAGATCCAGCCCACGAGTTCGCTCAGTGGACCCGCCGGGAGATAGCATCACTACCCTGATGTTCCGAGTGTGCTCGGAACCGTTGATCTCGGAAAGAAGGTCACAGCAATCGAGCGGCGGCGGATCTCCGCGCCGAGGGAGGCAAGCCCATGTCCTCGCCAACCGTTGCGCCACCGAAACCAATCGCGCCAGTTAGCACTTCGCCCTCCACTTCCAAACAGCTCCGAAAATGGATCGGGCCGCTGGCTTTGGGACTCGTACTTCTTCTGATACCAGCGCCTTCCGGCCTGACCGCAACAGCGTGGCATTACTTCGCACTGTTCGCCACTGTCATTGCTGCCCTCATAACGGAACCGCTGCCCGGCGCAGCCATCGGTTTTATCGGCGTTACAGTTGCCTCCGCGCTGCTGTTGGTTGGGAAAACGCCGGCCGACGCCACCAAATGGGCTCTCTCGGGATTCTCCAATGATGCGGTATGGCTCATTTTTGCTGCCAACATGTTCGCGCTGGGATATGAAGCTACGGGCCTTGGCCGGCGCATCGCGTTGCTGCTGGTCAAGGCACTGGGCCGCCGCACCCTTGGTCTCGGTTACGCCATCGCGCTTTCTGATCTATTTCTTGCTCCGGTGATGCCGTCCAATACCGCACGCAGCGGCGGCACGGTGTATCCCATCGTGAAGAACATCCCACCGCTCTATGGTTCGTTTCCTAACAATAGCCCGCGAAAAATCGGCGGATACCTGCTGTGGACCGGCTTTGCCACCACCTGCGTCACCAGTTCCATGTTTTTGACCGCGCTCGCGCCCAACCTGCTGGCAGTGGAAATTGCACGCAAGGTCGCGCACGTGGATATCTCGTGGGGCTTGTGGGCGCTGGGCTTTCTGCCGGTCGGGATCCTGTTGTTCGCGGCGACACCCTTGCTTGCCTATTTCCTTTATCCGCCCGAGATCAAGCGTGGCGACGAGGTTGCACGCTGGGCGGGCGGCGAGCTCATCAGCATGGGAGGGATCTCTCGGCCTGAAGTGACCATGGGTTTGCTGGCCGTGGCAGCGCTGGTTGGCTGGATCGGCGGCAGCCGCTGGATAAGCCCGGTCACCGTCGCTCTGGCTGTAATCTCCGCGATGCTGCTCGCCAGGGTGGTCACCTGGAATGACATCCTTGCTAATAAACAGGCTTGGAGCGTCCTGGTCTGGTTTGCCACGTTAGTTGCGATGGCTGAAGGGCTCGGCAATGTTGGCTTCCTCGCCTGGTTCGGCTCCCGTGCAGCCACTTACATGACCCGCATTCCGTTGGTTCCCATGTTGATCGCGGTCGTCACAGTCTTCTTTGTCATCCACTATCTGTTTGCCAGCATCACGGCGCAGACGACCGCGCTGCTGCCCGTTTTCCTGCTAGCCGTCCTGTCGGTGCCGGGCGTGCCTGCCAGGGCCATCACCCTTGTTCTCGTTTACTCGCTGGGTCTGATGGGCGTCCTTACACCCTACGCCAGTGGACCTGCACCAATCTGGTATAGCAGCGGTTATGTCCCGACCAAAGATTTCTGGCGACTGGGCGCCACCATGGGAGTGCTGTACCTGGCCGTGCTGCTGGCACTCGGCTTGCCATTCGCAATCAACTTCCTGCGGTTCTGAGCGATAACCTACTAGGACTCTATCGCTAGTGGCCTGTCGCGGAGCAACCATTACCAGACTCCGCGTTTGCTGTTACCTCAATGTGGGCATTGTCCATATGTGGGCAGATGTTCATCAGCGTCACGCTGTCGTACCCTGTTGGTAATCAACGTCGATCCAGTTAGGGAGCATTCGTACGACAGAGTTTTTTCGCGCTGACGTCACCGCTAGCGCTGAGGAATTCCCCATTTCGCCAGGAAAGCCTTGACCTCGCTCAGGACAGTTGTCTCACTAGCCCGGTTAGTTGTAGTCCAGGAGACATTGACGCTGACCGATACCAGCGAACGATTTCCCAGAGCAGGCAGACACAAAACGGTATTCGCATGAGAATCGATGTCGCAGATTAGGGCACGCGAGTTGGAGAGCACCTGTTGTACCAGAAGACTTGCGATGGCGAGAAGTACATATCTCACGCGACGGCACATCGGACAAGTTGGGTCAGGATGGTTCGCATCCATAGTGTGCAAGCCAATCAATTCCACTTCAAGGCCAACTGACTGTCGCTACCCGTTTCAACAAATTGCGGCCACAATTCCCAAAAAATGCCGTACTCGGTCACGGCAGTTCGTGGAGGCGTTCGAACCAGGGGAGCTGAAGTGTGTGTCTGAGCCATGTGTTCTTTCAAACCTCCGCTGGCTCACTGAGTGAAACGCCCGTGCCGGATTCCATCGGTCCACGGGTTGAACCATTGGAGGCGGCAATTGGGCTGCTCTCAGCGCCGCCATTCGTTCAGTTGCCCGGATGCGCGCATTGCGAACGTCTCCAATTGAGGAGTTAAAAAGCAGCGCGCACCCATGTTCTGAGTACTCTTCCAGAACAGTAATGTCGAAGACGAAACGCTCGAAATCTTCCAGCGCCAGAACCGTGCCGAGTGCGACATCGCGATCTGGAATGTTCCGCAGGTCGTTGATGTTTACAGCGCGGCCGAGCAAGGATGAGTCAGCGTGCGGGCGCGGGCGAGGCTGCGGCAAAACTCGATGATTTTTTGGGTTGCGGCTGAGGCATTACTTTGCCCTGACGATCTCCTATTATAGATCCTAATGAATCTCGGTGCGCGGCAAGTCTTCGCACATAAGCACGTTAAGGAGTGCAGATCGCTGACCAATCCAAATCTCGTGTAAGTCTTTGGCGCGACTTACACGATCAGCAACTCCGCGATGCCAGCAGTGCCCTTTCGAGGGCAACTGCCTCAATGTGGGCACGAATGCCAGTCGTCACAAAAATCCATGTCACTGTCGCGCTGCAAGTTGCTGCCGTTCGATCTTTGGCGACTGAAGCGCGCTGACCCAAGCGCGGAAATATGCCGCTGGAATCCGCATGGCTAGCAGAAAGAAAGCGTCATGGGCGAGGACGGAGAAAGCGCACTGCTGCAGATGATGAACGAAGGAGTTAGATTCCGCGTCGATGGCGTGTTCACAAAACAGGTTTTGCGGCAGCTCGTCAGCAAAGCGCAGAAGCAATTCCAGGAGGCGGAAAGATGACCTGCACTATCTACAGTGAATTGAGTTCTGCGCGAAAGGGATCCAGCTTGTTCAGTGATCTCACACACGCACCAGAAGGCGAACTGCTCGAAGGGTTCGCGCGGGTATATAGACTGGGTGCCGTTTTCGAAGTCAAAAAGGAGGTTCTGGAATGAAGAGGAGCAAGATTTTCGCCGGTGTGATGGGGGCTTTCCTCAGCGTCGTCCTGTGCACTGTCGCCGTCGGGCAGGACAAGGCAACCGCTCAGGAGGTCGTCGCCAAGGTAAGGGAAGCGGCCAGCACCCTGTCGAAGACGGGTGACGTGGCACAGTTTAACCAGAAGGAGAGTCCCTGGGTATGGAAAAACACTTATATTTTTGTCGAGGACTGCGGTAAGAAAGTCATAGCGGCTCACCCAATGCATCCGGAGCTAGTAGGCAGAGACCTCGGAAAAGCCTCTACCCGGACCCGGAATTCTTCTGCAAGAGAGTGCAGGAGAGGCGTCGGGGCATCTGGAACGACTATTGGTGGCCGAAGCCCGGCGAGAAGGAGGGCTCTCACAAGCTCAGCTATCACTTGAGTGTCCAAGGGACCCCCTACTTGGTTTCCTCCGGAATCATTCCTTGACGATACCGGGGGATAATTACCCCCGTCGCGGTCTACAACGACAAGGCAACCATCGCGGAGCTGTCAAAGCCGAGCAGAAGTAACCGTCGGCCCCCACCCACCACCCAATTAGCCTCGCAAAAATGCAATTCCTCCCTCGATTTCCTAAAGAAGAGATCGGCCACACCAACCGGGTTGGATTAGGGTCGGCAGACGGAATCCCTCCCCACAACGCGCACGACCGATGGCGATCACTGCGGCAACCTTTCCACCGATGTCGGCGAGCACATCCATGGCAGGCAGTCCGGCCAGCCTCATGTAGATGCCCCTCTCCCAGTGGGATCGAGCCCTCGACTACGCAAACGTATTTACCAAAGTACTTTTCGACGGCCTCGGCGAGCGCTTCTTCGGCCTGCTTGCCTGAACCCGCAATTAACGTCTCGTGATATTCGAGTGAGATGATGTTCAGAATCAAATCGCCCGGGTCCGGGTGCGAAGCCCGAAGCACCTGGGGAAAGTGGTACGCCGGGCTGGCTCGCGGAACGAACGATCTCTAGATCTGGCACACAACTCGCACACCGGACTGCCCAAAACCCCAGCGCAAGACTACAGGTTTCGATGGACTCATAGTCGTCCAAGCCGGCGAGCGACTCATCTGAAATCACAAGAGCGCCTGGCCCGCCAGGAACGGATCGTTGGGTTTGTAACCCGACTCTGCCGGCACACTCTAGGAACTGGAATCGCCTAAACATACTAGGATCAGCTGTACCCCGTGGTCGTTAGTCGCTAGACGATTTCTTCGGGCGTCCGCCCTTCTTGCCGTTCTCGCCGGGAGCGCGGCCCGCTTCCGTGAAATTTTAGTGAAACCCTCATCTACAATTTGCCCGGTCACGTTACCTTTAAAACCATCTTCGCATTCTGCGCTTGACGATGAAAACAGGAGCAGTTACGGTGTTTTCATTGGCTTAGGTAATCACCACTGAAACGGCCATGGAGTCCCGGAGGGACGACCGGGTCCTCACGCACGGGGGTGACAATCTACTGCTCGAACCCCAGATCCTTCAGTTCTTGATCGGTCAGCGGCGCAAAAACGTCCGGCGGACAGAAAAGCTTGCCTTTCAAGGCCCCCGGCTTGCGGTTTCCCTGCGCGTCCCGAAGCGCGACCAAGCGCACGACCGGATTCTTCCCGCGAGCGATGACGATCTCCTCGCCCCAGGCAAGCCTTCTTGATCAATCGCGAAAGATCGGCCTTGGCCTTGCGGGTTCGCGACGTTTTGGGGACGGAACTTACGTGGTGTTGCCTCACCCGTTCGCCCGGATCATCTGCTCCGCATGCTTCCGCGAAGTCTCAGTCAGCTTGGCTCCCGACAACATGCGCGCCACTTCCTCAGTACGTTCTTCGCCGGTGATCTCGCGGACGGTGGTCTTCGCGCGGCCTCCAGCTTCGCGCTTCTCGATCAAGTAATGGTGGTCGGCAAAGGTTGCAATCTGCGGCAGGTGGGTGACGCAGAGCACCTGATTTCCTTTGGAGAGCGCCTTCAACTTCTTCCCCACGGCCTCGGCGGCGCGCCCGCCGATGCCGGTGTCGATCTCGTCGAAGACCAACGTGCGCTGCGCCGCTGGCGACTTCTTTTTCCCCGCCGGATTCGTCCCCGCCTCGACGCTCGCCTTCAACGCCAGCATGACGCGCGAAAGCTCTCCGCCAGAGGCGATCTGCTCCAGCGGGCGCATGGTCTCGCCCGTGTTAGTCGTAATGCGATAGACGACCTGATTGATGCCTGACGAAGTCCAATGTTCTCCACCTTCGTTCTCTTCTACCGCAATGCGAAAAGTTGCGCGCATGGCAAGGTCGTTGATCTCGGCCTCGACCAGCTTCTCCAGTTTCCGTCCCGCCTCCAGGCGTTTGCGCGAGACGCTGCGGGCGGCTTTGCGATACTCGTCGGCAGCCACGGCCAGCATCGCCCGCAGCTCAAGTAGTACCTGATCTTTATTCTCCATCTCCAAAAGTTTGCGCCGTATGTCGTCGCCAAAAGCAATGGTCTCCGCGAGCGTAGGCCCATACTTCCGCTTCAGACGATCCAGCAGCGCCAGCCGCTCTTCGATTTCCGCGAGACGCTCGGGCGATGCCTGGATTCCTCCGGCATAATCGCGCAGCGTCGCCCCCACATCTTCGACGCTGATGCGCGCCGACTCCAACTCCGCGAGCGCTTCCTGAAACTTCGGCTCATAACGAGCCAGCTCTTCGAGGTGCTTCTGCGCGGCACGCAGGCTCGACGAAGTGGAGGCGTTGCCCTCATACAGCAGGTCGAAGGCATTGATGGCTGCGCCGTAAATTTTCTCGGCATTGGCTAAAACGCGCTTTTCGGCTTCCAGTTGCTCATCTTCTTGCGGACCGTCCCCCGCCCGCAGCCGCGCCTCTTCGATTTCACGGCACTGGAAATTCCACAGGTCCAGAAGCCGCATACGATCCTGCTCGTCCTGTTCGAGTTCGTCGATGCGCCCGCGAATCTGCTTCCAGTGCGCGAACGCGCTGGATACTTCTTTCAACTCGACTCCGGCATAAGCATCAAGCAGCTCCTGCCGCGCCGCGGCATCGAAGTTTACGATAGATTCATTCTGCGCGTGGATCACCGCCAGGTGCGGCGCAATCTGTTTCAGCACCGCCACCGTCGCGGGCTGATTGTTGATGAAGACGCGCCCCTTGCCGCCGGGAGCAATCTCGCGCCGCAGAATCAATGAGCCGTTCTCCGCATCCAGACCGTTCGTCTCCAGTATCCCTGCGATGAAACGCGCCGCCGCTCCGTCGCTCTCAAACACCGCCGCGACCACGGCCCGCTCCGCGCCCGTGCGGATCACTTCCGAGGACGCTTTTTCCCCCAGCAGCAATCCCAGCGCGTCAATCAGAATCGACTTCCCCGCCCCGGTCTCGCCGGTCAGAAGATTCAGCCCCGCCGCGAATTCGATCACGACATTGTCGATCACCGCGTAATTTTCGAGTCGAAGTTCAACCAGCACAAGGGTCCTTCGCTCTTTAGTTACCGAAGTTCATATGGATCTTTAGAATTCACGGCAATCTTTAATCCGCCAATCTTGAATTCAGCGATCTTAGTTCATCAATCTTTAATCTGCGCAATCCTTAATTTACGCGCAGGATAGCACAGACCGCCTCCGCCGGGGTGCGCGAAACAGGCCGCCCCGTGCCCAAAATGACTAGTACCAGTCATTCGCCAGATGCACTTCTGATTTTGCTTCCAGAGCGAGCGCTCGGTGAAGATTCATTCATGCGATCATTCTCCCCCGTCTTAATCGCAGGCCTGCTCTTTTGGCTGGTGCCTGCATTCGCCTCCGCCCAGGAACTTCAATGCAACCCTTGCAGTCATGCCTTCGGTAATGTTGCGATTGGCAGTTCCAGTACCTATTCCATCCAACTCACGAACACCGGGAACAAGACGCTGAGCATCACGTACAAATCGAGAAGTGGGAGCAGCGCGTTCTGGTACGGCACTTTCACCCTGCCGATCGAGGTCAAGCCCGGAGCGAGCCTCGCGTTGCCCGTCATCTTCAAGCCGACTGCCAGTGGATACACCACCGGGGTCATGACGCTCCAGAGTACGGCTAAGGATTCTTCACTCTCAATTGATCTCACGGGGACCGGCGTGCCCAAAAACAGCGCGGTACCGGTACTGGGAGTGACGCCTGCAACGCTCAATTTCGGTAACGTCATCGTGGGGTCGAGTGCCAGCCTGCAGGCTACGCTCACCGCCTCGAGCGCTGCCGTAACCATCTCGTCGGACACGTCGACGAGTTCGGAATTTGCCCTATCCGGGCTCACTCTGCCCGCAACCATTGCGGCTGGGGAGAGCGTCGCCGTCACGATTAAATTCACGCCGAACGCCTCCGGCGCCGCCTCCGGCAAAGCGGGGTTCATCAGCAATGCAGCAAGCTCACCCACCGTCGAGCAGTTGACCGGTACGGGCGTGGCTCAGAGTTCCCATTATGTCTCTCTTTCCTGGAATGCAGGGGCCGGGAAACCGGTGGGATACAACATATTCCGCAGCACAGTCTCGGGAGGCCCTTACGAGATGATCAATACCGCCTTGGAGGCCTCGACCAACTATACAGACAACACGGTTGTGTCCGGAAAGACCTACTATTACGTCGCAACTGCCGTAAACGCCGAAGGTGAGGAAAGCGCTTATTCAAGTATAGCGAAGGCAGTGATTCCGAACTAATAGCCGTCTAAGCCCAACCCAGACGCAAGCAACCGCATTGACCGATGCGGTACCCTGGCGAGACGCGCCGCCGCCCTGGTCTATAATCTTGAACAGGGGTTCTCCCTAAACCGATGCATTTTTCTTCGCTCCTCCTGTTGTTTGTCGGCGGCGAAATCGTTGATCTCGTCCTTCAGACTGGTCCGGTCGCCAAGACCGTCCTTCTCTTGCTCCTCGTGTTCAGTGTGCTCTCCTGGGCCGTGATTCTTTCCAAGTGGCGGCTCATCCGCCGCGCGCGCAGGCAAAGCGGACGCTTCGTCCGCGTCTTCCGCAAGGCGCAGCGCATGCAGGACGTTGCCTCGGTTGCCGACCAGTTTCGTCCCAGCCCGCTGGTGGGAGTATTTGAAGGCGCAGTTGCGGAGTTCAAACGCCAGATGGGAATGACGGGCGGCATCCACAACCTCGTGGCCATTCAGCGCGCCATGCAGATCGCATCGTCAGAGGAGGTCACACGCCTCGAACGCAATGTCCCCTGGCTGGCGATCACGGGCGCCGTTACGCCGTTCATTGGACTGTTTGGAACCGTCTGGGGAATCATCGACGCATTCCATGGCCTGGGCACCGCTGGTGCGGCGACTTTGCGCGCGGTCGCTCCCGGCATCTCCGAAGCTCTGGTCACCACCGCCGCCGGCCTGGCCGCCGCCATCCCAGCGGTGATCGCCTACAATCTCATCATTGGCTCCATTCGTGAAATGGCCTCGCGCAACGACGACTTCGCTTTGGAGATGCTGAATCTAGTGGAGCGGCAACAGGCCCCACAAGTCACCGAGGTGCGGCGCTAATGGCCTTCACATCCGCCAACGGACGTACCCAGACCGCGCTCGCCGACATCAACGTCACGCCCCTGGTGGATGTCGTGCTGGTGCTGCTCATCATTTTCATGGTGACCGCGCCGATACTGCAGTCCGGAATCGAAGTCAACGTGCCCCACACCCGCACCGTCAAGGAGATCACCGAAGAACGGCTGGTCATCAGCATCGACAAGTCGCAAAAAGTCTTTCTCGGCAACGATCCCATTAACATCAACGAGATTGGAGCGCGCTTGAAGCAGAGGATTCGCGACCCGCAACACCAGTCGATCTTCTTGCGCTCCGACGAAGATGTTCCGTTTGGCGCCTTCGCCACCGTAATGGACGCCATCAAGCAGGCGGGCATCAGCAACGTCAGCATCGTTACGCAGCCGATAGATACCCATGCCGGCCATCACTGATCTTCACATGACTGATCTTCGCATGGACGACTTCGACATTTACTCCGAACACGGCCAACTGCGCCGGCCGCTGGCCTGGTCGCTCGGACTGCATCTGGCCTTCGCGGCCTTCGTCACGCTCTACGCAATGTTTATTCACGGCTTTCGTGGTGAAGGCTGGGGCAGCGGCGGCGGCGGAGATGCCATGGGAGCAACCCTCGTCAGTTCGGTTCCCTTGCCCGCTAATCCCACAGAGACAACAAATGTCCTGGCAACCGAATCCAAGGGTCTTTCGAAGTCGCAGCCCATGGTTCAGGAAAAGGAACCGGAAGCGATTCCGATTCCCGACAAGAACACGAAGGTCAAGCCCAAGCCGGTGACCAGCGCTACCAAAAGAAAGCCCGAACCACAACCACCCGAGTCGAATCAAATTCCGTATGGCGAGGGTGGCCCGGTCAGCGGCCCCTACACCATGAGCGCGGGAGGCGCCAAGGGCGGATTTGGATTTACCGGAAGTGGCGGCGATTTCGGCAGCCGATATTCCTGGTACGTACAAACCGTGCAGAGGAAAGTCACCGAAAACTGGTTGAAGTATGAAGTGGACCCGCGCATCGCGGAGGCGAAGCGCGTTTATCTGACATTTGATATCGCACGCGACGGTCACCCGTTGAATGTCCAAATCGAGCAGTCGAGCGGTGTGCCGTCGCTGGACCAGTCGGCGGTCCGCGCGCTTCAACGCATTGATAGCTTCGGCCCGCTGCCGGCGGATTACTCCGGAAGCAAAGTGTCGGTAGAATTCTGGTTCGACTACAAGCGGTAGGTCGGTCTTTGGTCGTCAGTCGTTAGTCGTTCGGAGGGTTTGCAAACGATCCGCAGTGCGAATACGGTTCGTATCAGGGCACGCCTTCAGGCGTACCGCAGGGTCTGAGTTATGAAAGCGCCTTCAGGCGCTGAGGCCAGAGATTGGAGTCTTGCTACGGCTTGCCGACGACCAATGACCGACGACCAACGACTCAACAGGAGCACAAAATTGAGTAACGCGGCTCGACCAATTCGTCCTCACGCTGTAATCGCATTTGTCTGGCTGCTTCTGCTGGCGGCCACCAGCTCCGCGCAGGACTGGATTCGCACCGGCACCGGGCTCGGCGTCGAGCGCGTACGCCTGGCCGCATCTGACTTCAAGTCCTCGACCTCCGACGCCAACAACGCCAACCTTCTGAAGACCTTCAACGACACGCTCTGGAACGACCTCGACAACGCCGGAATCTTCGATCTTGTCTCCAAGAGTTTCTATCCGCTGCAGGAGCCGGGCCAACCCTCCGAAGTCAACTTCACGGCGTGGAATTCCCCGCCGCCCAACACCTCCATGCTCGCGTTCGGCAACCTGGGCGCAGCCGCCGGCAAAGCTACGGTACAGGGTTGGCTCTACGACGTAAAGAATGAGAAGTCGCCGCAAGTGCTCGGCAAGCAGTACACCGACAATGCGACAACCGACGCCGTGCGCGTCATCGCACACCGCTTCGCCGACGAAATCATATTCCGCCTGGGCGGAGGCGTACCGGGAATCGCCGAGACCAAGATTTATTTCGTCAGCGAGCGCACCGGCCACAAAGAAGTCTGGATGATGGACTACGATGGAGCCAACCAGCAGCAGATCACGCACCTGGGAAGCATTTCCCTGTCGCCGCGCATCTCGCCCGATGGTTCGCGGCTGGCCTTCAGCTCGATCAACAAGGGCGGTTGGGAAATCATGATGTACTCATTCGATCTCAGCCGCATGGTCACCTTCCCGCGTTTCGGAGGCATGAACCTTTCGCCTTCCTGGTCGCCCGAGGGCAAAATCGCGTTCTCCTCCTCGCGCAACGGCTATCCCAACATTTTCGTGGTGGACGCATCCGGAGGAAACTCGCTCCGCCTGACCAACGATAAAGGCCCGGACGTTTCGCCCACCTGGAACCGCAAGACCGGCGCCCAGATCGCTTTCGTCAGCGGACGCACCGGCCTGCCGCAGATCTATACCATGGAAGCCGACGGCACCAACCTGCAGCGCGTCACCGATCAAGGCTACGCGGTTTCTCCCAACTGGTCTCCGAATGGCCAGTTTCTGACCTTCTCCTGGATGCGCAAGTACGGCCCCGGAGAGCCGGGTTCCAACGACCTCTATCTGATGGACGTCGCCAGCAAGCAGTGGGTGCAGCTCACCCACGACGCGGGGCGCAACGATTTTCCCTGCTGGTCTCCCGACGGGCGGCACATTGTGTTTCAGTCTCACCGCTCCGGCAGCGACCAGATATGGACCATGCTGGCGGACGGCACCAATGTGAAGCAACTGACTTTTACGGGCGCCAACACGCAGCCCAACTGGAGTTGGAAGTAGATTGGTTGACATCCTGTGGTGGCTAGTGAGGTTCGTATCAGGGCACGCCTTTAGGCGTGCCGCAGGAGCTAAGTCATGAAGCGCCTTCAGGCGCTGAGGTCAGAGATTTGGAGTTTCACCACGGGTTGTTGAGAAACACGGTTTTGCGGCTGGCCCAGAGTGCGCCCTGCCGTGAATCTGCCAATTGCATGCCACAATGCGGGCGCACAGAAAACTGGAGGAATCAGTGAAGCACGCAATAACAACGACAACAACGACAACAACGACAACGAGATGGGCTATCCTCGTATTTGCGCTTGTCACGATCATGTTCCTGGGCGCATGCCACAAGAAAGTCGCCCCGCCGCCACCCCCGCCGCCACCCACAGTAGCCGCTCCCACCGCCTCGCTGTCGGCGAACCCGAATACGATCGACCCGGGCCAATCGACAACTTTGACCTGGCAGACGACGAACGCGACCGACGTCAGCATCGACGGCATCGGCCCCGTGAACCCAAGCGGCTCGCGTCAGGTTACTCCGGCCGACTCAACCACCTATCATCTGGTCGCAAAAGGCGCCGGCGGAACCCAGGACGCCACCGCTCGCGTGACCGTAAACCGCGCACCCCCGCCGCCGCCAGTTGCCAATCTCACAGAACAGGAACTCTTCGCGCAAAACGTGAAGGACATTTACTTCGATTACGACAAGTACGATGTGCGCGCCTCCGAGCAAGGCTCCTTGCAGCGCGACGCACAGTTCCTGCAACAGCATCCCAATATCCACATCACTATCGAGGGACACTGCGACGAGCGCGGCTCCACCGAATATAACCTCGCCCTGGGCACCAATCGCGCGGACGCGGTGAAGAATGCGCTCATCCAGGCTGGAGTGGCCGGCGCTCGTATCAAGACCTTCAGCTACGGCAAGGAGAAACCCTTCTGCACCGAGTCGAATGAAAGCTGCTGGCAGCAAAACCGCCGCGGACACTTCGTGTACGAAAAATAAACTAAGGGCGGCTGCGGCCGCCCTTGTAACAGCTCCGGAGAAACTCGAGGCTCGACTTAGTTTTGAAGGGGGCGCGGCTTTACGGAGTGCTGAAAAACTCAGGCTCGCGTTTGATTTTGGGTGGCGCAGCGCTTCAGCGCTGCGATCACTGGCTTGCTTTCATCGACGGCTTTAGCCGCTGAGGGCGACTTCAGCACGAAACACGACTTTTTCAGCAACCTGTTTAGCCGCTGCGGCAGCCGTCCTCGATTTCTCACATATCCGCTGGACGCTCGGCGGCGTGTTGACATCTAAATTAATGGAGTAACTATGAAATCCGATCGTATTCGGCTCGTTCTTGCGCTGTTCCTGGCGCTCTTCCTCACCCTCTGGATCACTCCCGCCTACGGCGCCAGCAAGGAAATCATCGAACTTCAAACCCAGGTCACCCAGTTGCAGCAGCAGATGACCACGATGATGCGATCCTTTGACGAGCGCATGGGCGTCATGAAGAATCTGCTCGAGCACAACACCGACGCCGCCAATAAAGTGAGCGCCGCCATCGGCGAGTTGCAAACTTCCGTCAACAAACAACAGCAGGATCGCGCCGCACAAGTCGACCAGATCTCCGGGCAGATTCAGGCGCTCAACGACACCATGGACGAACTCAAAGTCCGCCTCGCCAAGCTGAGCAAGGAATTCGAGGACATGCAAGCGGCGCAGCAGTCCATGGCCGCGCAACAGACGCAAGCGCAGCAGCAGGCCCAGGCGATCGCTCAGGCGCCTCCGCCCGACGTGCTCTACAACAACGCCCTGCGCGACTACAACGGCGGGAAGAACGATCTGGCCGCCCAGGAATTCAACGACTACATCAAGTTCTACCCCAACACCGACCTGTCCGGAAACGCATATTTCTATCTAGCCGAAATTCAGTTCAAGGCCGGCGATTACCAGAAAGCTGTCGCGAGCTACGGTCTGGTCCTGCAGAATTTCCCCAGCGGAAACAAGGCTGCCGCCGCGCAGCTCAAGAAGGGATTCGCGCTCCTCGAAATGGGAAAGGAAGACGAGGGCACACAAGAATTGAGGCACGTAATCCAGCGCTATCCACGCACGAACGAAGCCATACAAGCCCGGGACAGATTGCGGAAACTAGGGCCACCGAAAAGCCGTTAGGAGCCATCTAAACCCGGTGCCCCACTCATCGCGTTTTCTGCGATGAGTGGGTTCTCGTTGCCGCCAAAATATTCACGGCAGGGCGCGCGAAAGCGCAAAGGAAATTGCTCCAGAATTTCTCGGCGCCCTCGGCGTCTCTGCGGTGAATTGGTTTGAGGTTCACTTTACTGCCGCCGCGGTCGCCTTCTCCGCCACCACCCCGCTTGGCCGCAGCGTGACCCAATCGGTCTGCACCCGATCCCATCCCTGAATCAGGAAGCCGTACGATTCGAATAGCTGCCGGATCTGCGGCCGCTGCCAGCCAGCAATCTCCTCCAGAATCGGCACCAGCGTTGCCAGGGCGTTGTCGCCGAGCACCGTCCGCTTCGCGATCTGTGCTACCAGCTTCGATTCCGACACGGCAACCGTGAAGCCATCGCGCCGGTTCACGTGCAGCATGACGTGAATGTCGGAACTCCCGTCGCCGACGTAGACCACATGGTCTGCCGGAATGCCAAGCTGTTCTTCCAGCTGATCCAGCCGCGTGACTTTTCCGTAGCCCGCCGTAGCTCGCACCAGACTTTCGATCTCGCCGGAAGCGTTGTACTTGAACTCGGTGCCAAAGATGTGGTCCTCCGGCACGATCCCCTCCAGCGCCGATTGGATCACCTCTACCGGCGCCGCCGAGAGCACGTAAAAATCAAAGTGAAATCCGTCGATCCGACGGTCGAGTATCTCGTAAATCTGCTTGATGTTTTCCTTGAGGCGAATGCGCTTGCCCACCTCGAACAGGTGATCGCGCCGGACGCGCGAATGGAACTCGGGATCGTGCAAGAGTAAATAAGAAAGTTCGGCGCCTTGTTGAACCAGGTTCAGCTTCGCCATGCCCTTGGCCTTGCGCTCGAATTCCTTGACAGAAATGCCGAGCAGTTCGCTCAGTACATAGCCCGTATCGTTGAAGGTCAACGTCTGATCGAAGTCGCTGGCAAACAAATAATGTTTACGAAAATTGCTAGTCATATCCAATATTAGATTCAGGATCAGGTTAATCGAGTATTAAATTTACCCATCCTAATCATCACAATAACTTGCAGCACCGGGGTCCCCGGCACGCCCGCTTTTGGCGTGATGGGGTGGAGGTGCAAACGGACAGTACAACACGGACATTGCCCGCTGCGAGCTTTCGGCGTAACCTGACCCTGTAATTATTATTTACTAACGCACGCACACCGAGAGGCCTGCCATGCCGAAAAGCAAAAGCGATCATCTTCTCAATGATTCCGACCGCGGAAAGGGTTCTCAGGAGCCTGACGAGCGTACCCAAAGCGGCAACAACTCCATGCAAGGCCAGCTCGGGCACCGCAACCCCGACCCCATCCAAGACGGAGCCGACAGTGATTTCCCCGAGCCCGGCCACAGCCCCGAGCACTCGTAGGAGGAAGAACTGAAGAAACCGTGTGGGGGACGGGCGACCTCGCCCGTCCAGGTTTGCGTAGGGACGGCCGCCCCCGGCCGTCCAAGCCGAGCGCAGCTCGGCAGCCTAACTGTGCTCACAGCCATCTTGAACTCGCGTCAAAGATTCGAGCTAAAGATTCAAGCTAAACAAGTCGGGCCGGTCCCAAACCGGACCGGCCCAATTCTTGCCATCTGTAGCAGCACTCTATTGCAGCTCTTCCATGCACTTCGCCAGCACTTCCCGGCTCGGCCGTGTTACCGATTCCGGCAAGGTCGCCAGCGGATGATCCGTGATGTTCAGTAAGTCGATAAAGCTCGGCGCTTTTTCATTGATGTAGAACACGCCGGTCAGCACTTCACCCTGCGCATGCGATTCCATTAGCCGTCTCACCGCCTGAATCTTATCCGTCGGATCGTACTCCTGCTCAAGCTTTCGCAGCCGCAGGCTTGATCCGTCGTGCATCGTAACTTCAAGCGTCGTCCCATGATCGTAGTCAACGTTGATTTCCTCAAACGACGGCACAAAGCTGAGTTCCTGCAGTGGCTCGTCATGAGCCTGCATGTATTTGTAAGATTTGGTCGAGCCCTCGTGGTCGTTGAAGGTCACGCACGGCGAAACCACGTCGAGCATCACCGTGCCATTGTGCGCGATGGCGGCCTTGAGCATGGTGTGAAGCTGCCGTTTGTCGCCGGAGAACGACCGGCCCACAAACGTTGCTCCCAACTGAATAGCCATGGCGCAGGTATCAACCGGAGGAAGGTCGTTCACCACGCCACTCTTCAGCGTGGACCCCAGATCGGCGGTCGCGGAAAACTGCCCTTTCGTCAGACCGTAACAACCGTTGTCCTCGATGATGTAGATGATCGGCAGATTACGCCGCATCAAATGGACAAACTGCCCCGCTCCGATCGAAACCGTGTCGCCGTCGCCGGTTACACCCAGCGCGATCAGGTTCCTGTTCGCCAGCATCGCCCCCGTCGCTATCGAAGGCATGCGGCCATGCACGGAGTTAAAGCTATGCGAGCGGTTCATAAAATAAGCCGGGCTCTTCGACGAGCAGCCGATGCCGCTGAACTTCGCAACCCGCTCGGGCTGCACTCCCATCTCATACATCGCGTCAATGATGCGTTCGGAAATCGCGTTATGCCCGCAACCGGCGCAGAGCGTCGTCTTCCCCCCACGATAGTCGACCACCTGTAGCCCAATGCGGTTAATCTTTGGAGTAAGAGGAGGAGTAGGAGTTGTAGCCGCCGTGTTAGTAGGTGTGTTCCCCATGTTACTTGCCCTCCATCATCACCAGTTCGTCGGTCACGGAATGCGCGTCGATGGGCAATCCGTGGATATGGCAAATCGAGCGCAAACGCGGCGTCAATTCCGGTTTGATGTCGAGCTTAAGCAGGCTTGCCATCTGCCCGTCGCGGTTTTGCTCCACCACATACACGCGCTCGTGCCGCTCAATGAAGTCGTGAACCTCGCGCGTAAACGGATACGACCGCACGCGAAGATAATCCGTTTCCAGCTTGTGCTCTTTAAACAATTGATCGCGCGATTCGACGATCGCCCAGTGCGACGTGCCATAAGCAATGATGCCGATCTTCGCCGCGCCGCCGCCCGCCACTTCCGGTCGCGGAACGAACGACCGGGAGGTCTCGAACTTCTTGTTGATCCGTTCCATGTTCCGTTCGAAATCGTCAGGACGCTCGCTGTACTGTCCCCTCTCGTTGTGGCCGCTGCCGCGCGTAAAATATGCCGCTGCGGGATGATCCGTGCCCGGCAGCGTGCGATAACCGACGCCATCTCCATCCACATCGTCGTAGCGGGAAAAACCGCCGATCTTCTCAAGATCCGCCTTGCTCAAAACTTTTCCGCGATCAATCGGCTTGTCGGGATAAGGAAACGGATCCGACATCCAGTTATTCATCCCCAGGTCGAGATCCGACATGACGAACACCGGCGTCTGGAAACGCTCGGCCAGATCAAAAGCATCCTGCGCCATGGTGAAGCACTCGCTGGCCGAATTTGGAAACAGCATGATGTGCTTGGTGTCGCCGTGGCTCAGAAATGCCGTCGAGAGCACGTCGCCTTGCGCAGTGCGAGTGGGTAAGCCAGTCGAAGGCCCGACGCGCTGAATGTTCCAGATCACTGCGGGAACTTCCACGTAATACGCCAGTCCGGTGAACTCGGACATCAGCGAGATGCCCGGACCCGCTGTCGCAGTCATCGAGCGCGCACCCGCCCAAGCCGCCCCAATCACCATGCCCACCGCCGCCAGTTCGTCTTCGGCTTGCACGATGGCAAAAGTCGCCTTCCCATCCGGCCCGACGCGGTATTCCTTCATGTACTCAATCATCGTCTCGACCAGCGATGATGAAGGCGTGATCGGGTACCAAGTCACCACCGTGCAACCGGCAAACATGCATCCCATGGCGGCGGCAGAATTGCCGTCGATGATGATCTTGCCCTTCGTCTTGTCCATGCGCGCGATATAGAACGGATCGCGCTTCTTCAAGTTAGCGCCGGCATAATCGTGCCCCGCCTTGGCAGCCGCCAGGTTCAAGGTTGCCGCTTTCGCTTTCTTCGCGAACTGCTTGCGAATCGCCTTCTCCACCTCGGCAAAATCGATTTCCAGCAATTGCGCCGCCGCTCCGACATAGATCATGTTCTTGATCAGCTTGCGCAGCTTGGCTTCCGCACCCACCGTCGCCGCCAGCTTGTCGTAAGGCACAGCGTAATAAATCAGATCGTCGCGCACCTTGTCGAGTGCCAGCGGCTCGTCGTAGAGCACGGAAGCGCCCGGCGCCAGCGTCTTCACATCATCCTGCGCCGTCTCCGCATTCATCGCGATAAGCAGGTCGATTTCCTTCTTGCGCGCGATGTACCCATCTTTACTGGCGCGGATCGTGAACCAAGTCGGCAGCCCCGCAATGTTCGAAGGAAACAGGTTCTTCCCCGAAATCGGCACGCCCATCTGAAAAATGCTGCGCATCAAAACCGTGTTGGAACTCTGCGATCCCGAACCATTCACCGTAGCAACCTGAATACTCATGTCATTAATGACACGCCTTTGCCCCACTTGGCCGGACAATTCCTGGGGCACGACATCAGTAGTGGCCATCCCTATACCTTTCTGGTCTAATCCCAATTAATTGTTGACCGGGCAAACCCCATCGCCCGGAAGTCTTGCGGAGTGAAGAGTGAAAACTCTTTATTAGATGCATTATACGCGCTCGAAAGCAGTGCGACGTAACCAGAACAGCCATAGCCAGGCACGGAGCAACACCGAGCCGACTCTCCGCGATTAGCAGGGGATCCTTTTCCTCGCACGCGTATCGAGCATCACGGCGTAATTGTGCCGCATCCGCGATGTTGCTTCGGCGATAATGGACCGAGGCGGGAAAAACCGGTTTGCCGCCCGCGAGGCTGGAACCTGGCTGCGGCCCACCAAGCCATAGGGAGAAAGACAGTCCGAAACATAGTCTGAACCACGGGAGATGGAATGACAGGCACCCCAAAACTCGATTCCACCGGCAACAGCGCCGTCGTTGGCGCAAAACAAGTAAGCGCTAAAAACGTTGGCGCGCAAAACTGCAAGGTGGCTCTCGTCGGCTTCGGGACGGTCGGGAGTTCCGTGGCGAGAATTCTCTGCGAGCGCTCCAACACCCACCTGCACCTGACGCACGTTCTCAATCGCAACGTGGCGCGGAAAAAAGTGGACTGGCTTCCGTCCTCCGTACAGTGGACGGAGAATATCGACGATGTTCTATCTTCCGACGTGGATATCGTGGTCGAGGTGATGGGCGGCCTTCAGCCCACGGAAGACTGGATCCGGCGCGCGCTGGCGTCGGGCAAATCTGTGGTCACAGCCAACAAGCAGTTGATCGCGCACTGCGGCCCCGAGTTGGTCAGCCTGGCGCGGCAGATGAAACAGAAAATTGTTTTTGGCGCGTCGGTCGCGGGCGGCGTGCCGGTGATTTCCGGATTGCATGAGGGATTGGCCGGCGATGAACTGTTCAAGATCTGTGGCATTCTCAACGGCACTTGCAACTACATTCTCAGCCAGATCGAGAGCAACGGCATTCCCTTCGCCACCGCTCTGCGGGAGGCGCAGAAGCTGGGCTTCGCCGAGGCCGATCCCACGGAAGACATCGAAGGCCTGGACGCGCGGGCCAAGCTCGCCATCCTGGCGCGAGTCGGACTGCATTGCAATGTCAGGCCCGAGAGCATCGTGGCGCGCTCCATTTCAGCGATCGACTCGGTTGATTTTGAATACGCGAACCAACTGGGTTGCACGATTCGCCAGATCTCCTGGGCAGAGCTTAGAGCAAAGTCGAAAGGGGACCTCTTGTTTGCTGCGGTCCAGCCCGCCCTGGTCAAACTCTCCTCGCCCTTGGCGCGCGTGGAAGGCAGCCAAAATCTGGTGGTGGCGACCGGAACCTACGGTGGCGAGACCGTCTTTGGAGGCCACGGCGCAGGCGGCAATCCAACCGCGGTTGCGGTCGTGTCCGACATTTTGGCCATCGCTCGTTCCAAGCAAGCCGGGACGAGTTACGCCGGACAGCCGGCGGAGAAAACGCCCACCGTCACCGCCGATTTCACTGCCAAACACTATCTGCGCTTTCTGGTGAAGGACCGGCCGGGCATCATCGCCAGCCTCGCCACAATTCTCTCCGAGTGCGGCATCAACATCGACTCCGTGCTGCAGAAACCGGACTGCCCGAAATCACACCTGCCCTTTCTGATTACGCTGGAGGAATGCAAGGCGTCGCTGGTGGAGCAGGCCTTACAGCAAATCAACCAGCTGGATTTCCTGGTGCAGCCCTGTCTGCATTTGCCAATCCTCTAGGAAGCTGGGGAAAAGTGAATTGTAGCGCCGGCATCTTGCCGGCTGTCCCGAGGGCGTCGCGCCCTCGGCGCGGGCGGGGATGCCCGCCGGACAGCCGCCGGGACGGCGGCGCTACAGTCATAGCACATCGGATCAACTCAGTAGTAGAGATCACACGGTCACGGTACTAGTTCGAACTCGTTGCCGCTTTTCGCCGCGGCACCGCCTTCATGATCGCTCGCGGTGCGTCGTTGACCTTACTGCTTACGCTTCCACCTGGAAGAACTGCGCCATGTTGCGGAATTTCTTGTAGCGGGCTTCCAGCAAATCCCCGACTGGCAGTTGCCCTACCGCGGCCAGATGCTGCTGCAGGGCTGCATCCAGCAACGCCGCTGCCTGCGCATGGTCGGTATGCGCGCCTCCGGCGGGCTCAGGGACGATGCCGTCAATGCAGCCCAGTTTGCTTAAATCTTCCGCGGTGATCTTCATCGCCTCCGCCGCCAGATCCTTCTTGCTGGCATCGCGCCACATGATCGACGCGCAACCCTCCGGAGAAATCACCGAGTAAACCGAATTTTCCAGCATCAGCACGCGGTCGGCCACGGCAATCGCCAGCGCCCCGCCGCTGCCGCCAACGCCAATCACGGTGGCCACGATCGGCACTTCCAGCCGCGCCATCTCCAGCAGGTTGCGGGCAATGGCTTCTCCCTGGCCACGCTCTTCGGCGTGCAGTCCGGGATAGGCGCCGTCGGTATCTACAAACGTAAAAATCGGCCGCTTAAATTTCTCCGCAATCTTCATCACTCGCAGCGCTTTCCGATATCCTTCCGGGTGCGGCATGCCAAAGTTTCGGTACACCCGCTGTTTCGCATCGCGCGCTTTCTGCTGGCCGATCACGATCACTTCTGCGCCGTGAAAGCGAGCCATCCCGCAAACAATTGCCGGATCGTCGCGGAAGCCCCGATCGCCGCGAATTTCGCTCCAGTCGGTGAAAATGCGCTCGATATAATCCAGCGTGTAGGGGCGCTGCGGATGACGCGCCAGTTCTGTTCGCCCCCACGCGTTCAGCCGCGAAGAAATCTCCCGGCGAAGGTCGCTCACCCGCTCGTGCAATTGCTGGATTTGGCGGAGCGTTTCCGCGTTCTCCCCCTCCAGCGACTTCAGCCGCGTGATCTGCCCCTCGATTTTTTCCAGTTCTTTCTGCGCCTTCAATCCAGAATCCATTTTGATGACGTTCTCATTCTGTCGGGTATGATGAGCCTCCACGATCGAGAGCATAAAGTCCGTTCCCGCGATGGCGGCATTCTTCGCGCCATTGTTCGCGGTACGATCTGACTTCCCCGCCCGTTTTATTTTCGCTCGTCTCATCGGCAACTTGCCGGTGGAGAGCCGGGCGTCCTCGCCCGGCCACAATACTGCTGGACGGGCGAGACGCCCGTCGCTCCACCATGTTACTCATCAACTGATGACGCGCACGCTGCCGCGCCCGCACAGCTCTTCCACACGGCCCAAGAAACTACGGTCCGGCATCACATTATAGCCTTCGGCTTCCATCACCACCATGAAATCGCCTTCCCGCTCCACGTCGAAGAGCACCTTCGCCTCGCCCTTGCGCTCGCTAAACAACGTGTGCAGCGCATCGACCGTGCTGCCAGTCGCGCTCTCGAGAGGAATCCGTATGCGCAGCGCCTTCGGCAGCGGCACGCGAGCTTCGTCCAGAGGAATGATTTCGTTGGCCGTGACTTTCGGATTCGCGCCTTCTTCAATGCGCACGCCACCACGAATCAGCACCGGAACCTCGAGCTTCACCTTCTCCGCAAGTTTCTTGTAGGCCTCGGGAAAGACCAGCAACTCGACTTTTCCCAACATGTCTTCAAGCGCCGCTTGCGCCCACAACTCACCTCTTCGTGACTTTGCCACTCGCAGCCCCGAAATCAAACCCGCCGTCGCGATGTTCTCATCCTTGCCGGTGGATTTCTTCATGGCCGCAATATCTTCGGTTGAAAGCGCGTTCAGGTCGGCAAGCTTTTCCTTGTACTTTTCCATCGGATGCCCCGTAATAAAAAATCCGAGGATCTCTTTCTCCGCCCCGAGGCGCGTCTGTTCATCCCAGTCCGGCACGTTGGGGAGCGCGTCGGTCGCCGCCTGCGCGGTTTCATCCGCAAACACGCCAAACAGCCCGTGTTGTCCCGACTCCGCGTCGCGTTGCGTCTTCTGCGCCTGCTCGATCGCCGAATCGAGCGCCTGCATGAGCTGCGCCCGGCGTCCGAAACCGTCCATGGCTCCGCTCTTGATCAGCGACTCCAGCACGCGCTTGTTCAGCAGCCGCAAGTCCACTTCTTCGCAGAATTCGTAAAACGACTTGAAATTCCGTCCGAGCTTCTTCCGCGCCGCGACAATGGATTCGATCGCATTTCCACCAACGTTCTTCACCGCCGCCAGACCAAACCGGATCGCTTGCCCGTGCGGCGTAAAATTCGCATCGCTGACGTTGATGTCCGGGGGCTCGACCGCAATTCCCATCTCGCGGCATTCGTTGATGTACTTCACCACGTCATCCGTGCTGCCCGTCACCGAAGTCAGCAGCGCCGCCATGAAGTCGATCGGAAAATGCGTCTTCAAGTAAGCCGTGTGATACGCCAGCAGCGCGTACGCCGCCGAGTGCGACTTATTGAAACCGTATCCCGCAAACTGCGCCATCAGATCGAAAATCTTCTCGATCTTCTTCGGCGGAAAGCCGCGCTGCGTCGCTCCCTGCACAAAGCGTTCCCGCTGCGCCGCCATTTCCTCGGGCTTTTTCTTTCCCATCGCGCGGCGCAGCAGATCGGCTTCTCCTAGGGAGTAGCCCGCGAGTTTGTTGGCCGCTTGCATTACCTGTTCCTGATAGACGAAGACGCCGAGCGTCTCCTGCAGGATCTCTTTCAATTCGGGCAATTCATATTCGATTTTGCGGCGCCCGTGTTTGCGCTCGATGAAATCGTCAATCATGCCCATCGGGCCGGGACGATAGAGCGCATTGAGCGCTGTCAGGTGCTCGATTGAGTTTGGCTGGTAACGCCGCAGCACATCGCGCATGCCGTGCGACTCAAACTGAAACACGCCAGATGTTAATCCGCGATGGAACACTTTCTGATATGTTTCCTCGTCTTCAAGCGGGATGTCGTCCAGCTTCAGACTCGTCCCCTTCTGCGCGATCAGTTTCAGTGTGTCGTCGAGAATGGTGAGCGTCGTCAGCCCGAGAAAATCCATTTTCAGCAGGCCCATCTTTTCGATGGCCACCATGTCGAAGGCGGTAACGATTTCGTCGTTCTTGGTTTTGTGCAGCGGCACCAACTCAATCAACGGTCGCGGAGAAATCACAACGCCCGCGGCGTGTACACCGGAATTCCGCACCAAACCCTCCAGCTTCCGCGCCGTGTCGAGCAACTGCCGCACCTGCGGATCTTTCTGGTAAGCCTCCTGCAGCGCCACGGACTCCTTGAGCGCGTCGTCCAGTTTGATATTCAGCGTGGTCGGCACCATCTTCGCGATCCGGTCCACGTCGCTGTAGGGCATGTCCATGACGCGGCCAACATCCTTGATCGCGGCTTTGGCCGCCATCGTGCCAAACGTGATGATCTGCGCAACATTTTCCCGTCCATACTTATTGGTGACATATTCGATCACTTCACCGCGACGGTTCATGCAGAAATCGATATCGATATCCGGCATGGAAATGCGTTCCGGGTTCAGAAAGCGCTCGAACAGAAGTTCATGCTGCAGCGGATCGATGTCGGTAATCCCCAGCGAATACGCGACCACCGCGCCCGCCGCCGATCCGCGCCCCGGCCCCACAGGAATGCCGCGTTCGCGGGCATAGCGAATGAAGTCCCAAACGATCAGGAAATAGCCCGAGAACTTCATCTGCTGAATGATGCCGATCTCGCGCGCTAGTCGCTGTTCGTAGTCGGCAAGAGAATGCTTGAGCCGGCCGCTCGCCGCCGCTGTCCGCAGGTTCTCCATGCGCCGGGCAAATCCTTGCCGCGTGATGTGCTCGAAATAACTGTCGAGAGTAAATCCCTCCGGAACGTCAAAGTGCGGAAACGGGCTGGGAACTTTTTCCAATCGAAGGTTGCAGCGCTCGGCAATATCGAGCGTGCGCAAAAGCACCTGGGGCGCGTCCTCGAACATGCGCAACATCTCGTCGCCGTTCTTGATGTAAAACTGCGTGCCCTCGAACTTCATCCGGTTGGTTTCCTGGATGGACTTCCCCGTCTGAATGCACAACATCACATCCTGGGCGTGCGCGTCGTCTTCGCACAGGTAGTGGCTGTCGTTGGTCGCGACCATCGGCAGCCCGAGATCTTTTTCGAGCTGAAATAACCCTGAGCGGATACGCTGCTCCATCTCCAGACCCTGGTCCTGAATCTCCAGGAAGAAGTTCTCTTTGCCGAAAAGGTCGCGATAGAAGCCGGCAGCCGACCGCGCCGCGTCGTAGTTCCCTTCCGTCAACCGCTCGGCCACTTCGCCCTTCAGGCATCCGGAAAGCCCAATCAGCCCCTTCGCATGCTCAGCCAGAAATTTCTTGCTCACCCGAGGCTTGTAATAGAAGCCGTGCAGCGAGGCTTCCGACGTGATCTTAACCAGGTTGCGGTAGCCCTCTTCATTTTCGGCCAGCACCAGCAGGTGGTTATACGTGTCCCCGTCGGGCGGAGTGCGCGTAATGTCGTGATCGTCTTTTTTGCAGATGTAGAGTTCGCAGCCGACGATCGGTTTGACCCCAACCTTGTGCGCGGCATTCACAAAATGCACCGCGCCAAAAATATTGCCGTGGTCGGTCATGGCCACCGCGGGCATGCCCAGTTGATGAACCCGGTCTACGAGCTTTTCGACGTCGCAAGCGCCGTCGAGCAGAGAGTAATCGCTATGCACATGCAGGTGGACGAATTGGTTTTGGCTCATGAAGACTTGGGTTTCATTCTAATGGCTGGAGGAAATCGCGCAATGCCTGAAAGTGGTGCAATCCCAGCCACGTGGCTCAATTTCCACTCCATCTGATAGGTCAGGTCAGTGGAGTTGTTCGCATCGGCCAAGCCGCTCTGCTGGCAGCCCATTCAGCAGCTCCAGAAAAACCCCATTCGTCCATCCGAACCCCACGATGTTGTCCCTGTATCCTTCCGCCACTTGTATGTTCGAGGAGTCCGAGACCACATCATATTTCTCGCGAATCGTCCCGTCGCGCGCGAAATTATCCAGCACCATCGACAGAAATTCGCAGGAGATGCGGTCCGCTTCCAGGTTGTACCCATACCGTCGCAATCCTTCGACGGCGAGCAACTGAATGGGCGCCCAGCCATACGGATAGTCCCATTGCACGCCGGTTTCCTTCGTGCTCGTGGCTAGCCCTCCTCGCCGTTCGAACAGCTCAAGGTTCTCGACCACAGCCTTCGCTTGCACAGCGCTAGCCAGCCCCACCCACAGTGGGTAGAACGTAGTGGCATACTCATACGAAGACAGCTTCTTTTTTTCAAAGTCGTAGTCAAAGAACAGACCGCGCCGGCGGTCCCACAGCAGTCTACGCATGATCCTTTTGCGTTTCTCTGCCCGTTGATGCCACTGTGCGCCGGCGGGCCGGTCCCCCAACCACTTGCTGATTGTCTCCAGGTCAGTTTCTGTCTTGTACAGCAAACTATTGAGACAAACGGGAGCATAATGGTCGGTCTCCGCCCCATAAGGTCCGAAACGAAAGGAAATATCAAACCCCGATTCCCGCATGCTGCGATCGCCCTTGTAATATTCGTCGCTGAGGGCGACGTGTTTGATCTGAACGCATTTTGAATCGGACTCGGGCGAATCGTCTGCACAGAGCCGCAGTGAATACTCAGGGTGCTTGAGCGCTTCAGCCGTTTCCGCTTCCACCAGGTACGGACTTTGCTTCGTCTGCTTGACAAAATATGCCAGCACGTCGTGGTAATAGCCGGTCTCATCGTGCAATCCCTCCGGGACCGGCCCCTCGCCAAAATCGTAGTACCGCGACAACCCGGTAGCTCCCGCCAAATGTGGCGCCCGCAGCCACATTTCATAGTCCCTATTCGCATAGTGATAAGCCTTCGCCAGCCAGGTCAAATCCTCATGCCCGCGCGCCTTCTCCGCTTCGTACACCGCGATGATCATTGAACTCAGAAAGGGAGGCTGAGAACGCGTGAGGTAATAAGTTCGATTGGCGTTCAAGACGGCGCCGTAGTGCTCGATTTCAAAGAAAAAGTTTTCCACCATGCCCCGCGCCAGCTCGACCTTTCCCACCCGCAGTAGTCCCCGAATAATAAAGTAACTATCCCAGCCATACATCTCGTTGAATCGTCCGCCCGGCACGACGTAGGGATTTTCCAGGAAGAGCAAGCCGGGTGGATGAATCCCGTCCCCCGTCACCTGCCCAGGCCCGTGAATGATGTGGGGTAGATGTTCCACGCGCACGTTGCACTCCCGCGAAAGTTTCTGTAATGCGGCGGGCATTGCCAGATCTGCCGGTAGATAGAGTGTGGCACTCTCGGTGAGCTTGGGGTCGGTAATCCCCTCGCAAGTCGTGGTCGAACGGCTTAAGACGCTCCAACTGGAAGAAATATAGTCGAGGATAGCCTGGAGTTCTTGCTTACGCTTCGGGAACCCATTCATGGCTTGCGCGTGAATATCAAGGGAGCAGAAACACAAGACAGCAAGAATCGCTACTTCGCGCATACTAACTGAAGCGTTATCTCGGCACTTGAAAACCCACGCCGCGATCGTCATTCATTTTGACCGTGGCAGGAAGATCCAGCTGGGCGAGCGGAATTTTCTTCGCAGCTTGCGCATTGAGTATCCAGAGCGTTTCACCCGCGATCGCGTAATTGCGCACTTCTTCAATATGCTGGTCGCGGAAAACCAGCGCCGTCGCGGGTTCCAGGTCGGTCTTCGGTCGATTGCGCGCTTCGACATCGGCTTGCAGCCGGTCGATCTTTCCGTTCAGCGCCTGCACATCGCGCTGCAATCCGCTGTCGTTCTCCGGATAGGGAGCAGGATAAGAAGCACCGGCATATGAATCCTGATCTTCGCTGTCCGTGTTATAAGCGAGAGGATCATCGTACCAGCCGTAATAGCCGTAGGGATAGTATCCCGCGTATGGGTAATAAGGGGAATAGCCCCGTCGCCCGTAGAAGCCTCGCTGATTGTAGTAACGGTTTCCAGTCCGAATACGAATCCCGGAACCGCGCCCAAAACTACCGCCGCGAAACGAGCCGGAGGAGCGTATGCCCGAGGAATGTATGCCGGAAGAGTGTATGGCAGACCCGCCACGCGAGGCGAAATGGGCACCGCCGCCTCCACCGCCGCCATGCCGTTGCGCCCACACCGGCAGCGCGACCAGAATCAGGCTGAACGTCGCTATGGACACCCAGCGCCGCATAATCCACATTATAGCCTAGTTTGACTCGTCCCGATGCGGAGAAAGTTCACGTCGGCTTCGTATCAGGATAAGAGCTTTAGCGATGCCGCAGGTTTAAGCGGCTTCGTATCAGGGTATCGCTTTAGCGATACCGCAAGTTCTTCGGAAGAAGATGCCGCTTTAGGGGCCAAGCACCGAATAGCCCGCAGCCAGGTTCACAACGCCCCGAAAACCCGCGTTATTTGCGCTTCTTCTTGGCCTTGCTAGTGGCCTTTGCCTTCCTTTTAGCGGCCCGCTTCGTAGGCTTGGCAGGTTTGCTCGGCTTCTTGATGGGCTTGCCCGCCTTGGCAACCGCGGCGGGCTTCGCCAGCTTTGCAGGAGCGGGCTTCGCCGCCATCACAGGCTTCGCCGCCGGGGCGGACTTCATCTGTGCCGGGGTTGCCGGAGCCGCGGCCGCAACTTTTCCTTTCCCCTTAGCACCCGCCTTCATGCTAGCCGCCGCAGGAGCAGCGGCCGCAACCTTGGCTCCTCTGCCCCGCTTTGTCGGCGGAGGTGGTGGAGGTGGCGGAGGTGGCGGAGCCAGCGGCTTAAGAAACTTCAGCGTCTCCGTCCGCGATCGCAGCTTGCCATCCAACAACAGCATAAACACATCGTTCGCGATCTTCGGATACGCCGCCATCTGCGGCGTGATGCGGAGTTCCGTCATCTCCGGCAACGGAATCTTCTGCTGCATTTGCCGCCACTTAGTGAAGAAATTCTTGATCTTCTGCACCACCGCCTGCTGCCGCGCCGTAATCGCCAGAAACAAAATCATCTCCGGACGCGCCGACGACAGCAGTTGCCACGTCCGCGACGGGGTGGCCGCTTCCTTGCCCGACAAGCGTTTGGCCAGACTGTGGGCGTTCGAATCCAGATCCTTCCAGGCCTCGACCAGATCCTTGCGCGGAATCGCCCGCCGCAAATCCGAAATATCCTTGTCGCCCAGCCGCTCGGTGAGGAAATGCAGCACCAGGGGCGCGACTTCCGGACTATAGCCAAGGTCGTTCATTTGCTGCCGGGTTTTCATCAGCGCGCCCAAGCCGGCCGTGTCCACTTTGGCCGTGCTCCAGCGCGGATTCAGCACTTTCAGCCATCCCTCTTTTTCATACGCCTTCAGAACGCCTTGCGGATCGTCCTCGTACGCCAACTGCTCGATCTCGTATCCGATGCTCGAACTCCGGATATACTCGATGTAGCCATTTTCTTTCCCCGATTCGTAACGCGCCAAGGTCCGTTCCTCAAGCGGCCAGTGAAAGCGCGTGGTGAAGCGCGTGGCGCGGATCATCCGCGACGGATCCTCAAGAAACGCGTAGTTATGCAACACGCGGATCACTTTCGCTTCGATGTCAGCCACGCCGTTGAACGGATCCATCAACAGCCCCCGCGATCCCTCGTTCAGCGACAGGGCCATCGCGTTAACCGTAAAATCGCGGCGGCGAAGATCTTCAATGATTGTGGCCGGAGCCATCTGCGGAGGCTTCCCGGGCTTGTCGTAGCGCTCCGAGCGCGCCATCGCAATTTCGGCGCGAACCCCGCCAGGCAGCGTCAGCAGCAGGCTTCGCGTCTCGTCGTCGGCGTCACCCACCACCGCTCCCGCCCGCTCCAGATCCTTTTGCAGCTTGAGCGCGTTGCCCTGAACCGTGAAATCCAAATCGCGGATGGGAAAGCCGGTAACGATGTCGCGGATGGCGCCGCCGGTCAGATACAGGTTCATCCCCGCCGCCTTGGCGGCATCTAAGACGAGACCGACTGCCTTTTGTTGATCCGGCGAGAGCCGGGTTTCCAGCGTGTATAGGTAATCGGCCATGCCTTCCTAGTCGTCTGGCGGTGGCCCTTCGCAGGGCTCGCCCGGGGCGTTATTCACAGGATTTCCACAGAGGAGCCGCTCCAAACTTGGCGAGCTGCCCGCCGGCAGAATCTAACTCCCTCTAGACATTAGACTTATACCGCACTCCGGCCATCCCAGTAAACAGAGAAAGTAACACAAAGGTTTACCGTTTGGCTACTGTGAAGGCACAAACTGTCCGAATTCATCGGGAAAGTGCGAGAATCGCATCTGGAGCTTCCATGGCCGCCCCCGACTGCGCTATCAGGTCCGAGCGTTATTAGTTCCGAGCATTATTCGGTCCGAGCTTTGAAAGCGTTCCTAGCCCCATGCCCTCGACCCACAAGAAAGTAATCGTGCGGAAGCACGACCGCGACTCGGTCAGCGGTTTCGTCGCGCCCGCCAACTTTGTGGTGCAGGGCAAGCTAGAACTCCTCAACACTTCCGGCAACGTGGTAGCCATCGACCTGCGAGAAATCAAGGCCGTTTATTTTGTCCGCGAGTTTTCCGATACCGACTTGATGCTCCGCAAGACTTTCACCACCCGCCCCCGCACCGAAGGCCTGTGGGTGCGCCTGAAGTTCAAGGACAGCGAAGTGATTGAAGGCATCCTGCCCAACGACCTGACGCAAAATCCCGCCGAAGGATTTCTAGTGAACCCTCCCGACCTGCGCTCGAACACACAGCGGGTGTTCGTGCCCCGAGAAGCGCTGACATCAGTGACGGTCCTAGCGGTAATAGGAGCAGCCAACCGCCGCCGCAAAGGCGGCCAGCCCGATACGCGCCAAGTAACCCTGTTCGAGCAGTAGCTCGCGTAGGGACGGCCGCCCCCGGCCGTCCAAGCCGAGCGCAGCTCGGCCCTCGCCGCAAACTATCCACCCGCCGCACCGCCGCGCCCGCCTTCCGCTACAATTTCCCGAGACACCGCCATGAAACTATCCGACATCGCAAAAGCCCTAAATGCCCGCATCGACAACGCCCCACCCGAAACCGAAATCACCGGCGTGGCCGGCATCGAACAAGCAAGCCCAGGCCAACTAACCTTCGTGTCGAATCCCAAGTACAACGCCGCCGCGAAGTCAACGAAAGCTTCGGCGGTGATAGTAGCGGAAAATTTCCCCGCCATCTCCACCGGAATGCTACGTAGCAAGAACCCGTATCTAGCCTGGGCGAAGGCCATCGAGCTTTTCTACCAGCCGCCGCGCTACGCCCCCGGAATCCACCCCACCGCGGTAGTTCATCCCACAGCAATGAAGAAGCTAGGCAAGAATGCGCATCTGGGCCCCTACGTAGTGATCGACGAAGACGTCGTAATCGGAGACAACGCCGTCCTCCTGGCCCACGTAGTCATCTATCGCGGAGTAACCATAGGCAACAATTTCTTCGCCCACGCCCACGCCGTAGTAAGAGAATTCTGCCAACTAGGAGACAATGTGCTGCTGCAGAATGGAGCCATAGTAGGCTGCGACGGTTTCGGCTTCGCCAAGAATGAAGATAACGGACACTGGCACAAAATCGTCCAGTCCGGCAACGTAGTAGTAGAGAGCGATGCCGAACTCCAAGCCAACACCTGCATCGACCGAGCCAGCATAGGCGAGACCCGCATAGGACAAGGCGCGAAACTAGACAACCTCGTCCACATAGGCCACAGCTGCACCATAGGCCACGACACGCTCGTCTGCGCCCAGGTAGGCCTAGCCGGCACCACCGACGTAGGCAACAACGTAATCCTAGCCGGCCAAGTAGGCGTAAGCGGCCACGTAAAAATCGGAGACGGAGCCATAGCCATAGCCCAAAGCGGCATCCCCCACGACGTTCCCGCCGGAGCCATGGTCAGCGGCGCCCCTGCCATCGATCACAAATTGTGGTTGAGGTGCTGCGCCGCCTACGCCAAGCTCCCAGAGATAGCCAAAGCAGTAAGAAAGTTGGCGGAGCGTGAGTAAGTCGGCTCAACAAGTCCTTACGATAAAGTGTCATCCTGAGCGGAGGAGCCGCTTCGCGAAGCGAAGCAGCGACGTAGTCGAAGGACCCCTACCCGCCCAACACTCCCAGCGCAGTGTCAAGGCATTCTCCCCGCGACCCGTGTGGAGCGGACACTCCCGGGTGCCCCACCCTTCGTTTTTTGAAGGGTGGGATTCTGTGCCCACCGCTAGTGATCTTTCGCTGACCGCCCCAATCCGACCCCTACCTTTTTCATCACAAACGGCGGGTGGCCCACCCGCCAAATTTGTCATCCTGAGCGAAGCGAAGGACCCATGCATTTTGCTGCGCGAGGCGCATCGCGAAGTACCCTTAGTCCTGGGCAAGGGCAATTGCAGACTGCCGTTACGAATTCCGAACAAAAGATGCGAACCCGCTCCACGAGGAACGGGTAGCTGTATCGTGACCCGCATCTCTCACGGCTCTCCGGTCCTGCAGAGCAGACCCCCTCGTCGCCTCGCGGGGCCGTCGAGTCGATTCCAGGGAGTAAGGGTGGGCGCGTTCTGCTTCTGTGCTAGAGCAGAGTGCCCCACCCTTCGCAGCAGATAGACTCGGCTTGTTAGCGATGAAAAAGCTATTCCCGGTTGACCGAAAGCCAGCCCGGCGGTAGGGTGGGGGCAGAACAGTTGCCAGAGGGTTGCGCTGTGACCATCGAAATAAAACGTCCGGAAATCGAGGCGCTCATTCAGCAGCGGTTGCATAGCGGCGCGTTTGAGAGCGTGGAAGACGTGCTCTTCGATGCCCTGGAAATACAAAGCGAACGCGAGGTCTGGCTGCAGGAAAATAAAGACGCGATCAGCGCCAAGATCGAGCGCGGCCTAGCCCAGCTCGACCCGGGCGAAGGCATAGCGGGAGACAAGCTGCGTGCGCGTCTTGCAGACGATAAGGCGGCGTGGCTCAAGGACAAGGATCGCTCCGGTTCGTGAAACCCTACCTCGTCGCGCACTCGCGATAGGACGGGCCGCCCGCCTAGCCGCCAGAGATTGCCAAGGCAGTAAGGAAGGTGTCGGGGTGGGAGTAAGTCGCCTCGCCAGGTTCCTACAAAAAAATGTCATCCTGAGCGGAGTAGCCGCTTCGCGAAGCGAAGCAGCTACGTAGTCGAAGGACCCCTACACTGCAAGCGAAGTGTCAGGGCGTTCCCCCATAACCCAGTAGAGCGCGGATTGGTGGAGCGTCCGGAGGGCCGGTTTGTGTAGAGCGGACACTCCTGTCCGCCGTCTTTGACTCGTAACCGGAGAAGAGGGAGTAATCGAGATCGAATCGCACTGGACAGCAACCAGACGCGAAAAGCAGGGGATCTTCCCCACCATCCGGCGGCGCGCCTAAGAGCCCCGCCCTTCGCCGGGTGCCCCACCCTTCGTCTTTTGAAGGGTGGGATTCTGCCCCCACCGCTTGTGATCTTTCGCTGACCGCCCCAATCCGCCGGGTGCCCCACCCTTTGGTTTTTGAAGGGTGGGATTCTGCGCCCACCGCTTGTGATCTTGTGATCTTTAGCTGACTCCTGCCGCGCCCCCGATCGTAGCGCGCACCGATGATCCCCATCACCCACCCTTTTCGCAAAGTACGCGAAAAGGATGGGGCACTCGGCGGCGCCCCCGCCATCGATCACAAATTGTGGTTGAGGTGCTGCGCCGCCTACGCCAAGCTGCCGGAGATCGCCAAGGCGGTAAGAAAGTTGTCGGAACGGGAGTGAGTCGGCTCGCCGCACCTTCACAATAAACTGTCATCCTGAGCGGAGTAGCCGCTTCGCAAAGCGAAGCAGCTACGTAGTCGAAGGACCCCTGCACTCTAAACGAAGTGTCAGCGCGGGTGGCAGGCTTCTTTTTGTTACTTATTGCCGCTCGGAAGCGACCTGTCGACCGCGTAATCTCCTTGGCCAGCCTCTATTCCTCGCTTGGCTATCGGATACGCCCACCACGGTGGCTGCGGAGAACTCTGATTGAGGTGGTCCTTTTGCTCAGAAAAGTATTTCAGCTTTTCAGTTAGAACCTGTTCCGATTCGTCCCGCCAGCAATCAATAGACCAGAAAATCCTAACCCGGTTCATTAAAGAATCGTAGCCGTTGCCAGCTTGCAAATGTGCAGCCGCTTTCGCATTGGGATTTAAGAAAGTCATAACGGCCGAAAGCGCAGCCACGACGATTGAAATGTAACCTGCGATTGTATGGCCTTTATCGAATTGGGCAAATGCGGCTGCTCCTGCTACACCAGACAGGACAACCATCGGCAGACCCAGACAAAAGTGAAAAACCGAACACCCTTGAGCAGCCACGAAATGTTTCTTGGACGAAAAAAGGAGCGCTTCCTCGATACGTTTGGCTTCCTTGATGACCTCATCTTTGGTTCTTGAGACGATCACCTCGGCGGTTGCAAGTTGATTAGCCATAGGACGGAAAGTAATCTCCAAAGACCATAATCCACACTTCCACGGCCTGCTTGATGTAGCCGCGCCGAGCAAAATCCTCAGCCTTTAAGGCTCGGTCGTATGCGGTCTGAAATCGCGACGTGGCCTCCTGAATCGCGCCCGACGTATTGATATACCTTCCAACGTCGTCACCGTAACCTGCGGGGTCTGCGTTTTGTTGCTTGATAAGATCCCGGCCCTTGTCAAAGAAGAACCGCGCCCCCGAAGGGAAATCTGAAATCGTGACGTTATCAAGAATTTTCAAGGCAAGCACTTCCAGATGGAAAGAACGAAAGTGTTTGCCGATCTTTCGGTTCCAACTCTTAATCATCTTAATCAGCGGCACTAGATCTCCGCGGTGCCATTTATTCGCCGCACTCATAATATCGACGTGCTTCAGTGGGTCAGTGGATATCCAACTTTGCGAAATGGAATTTGGAATCAGATATCCGCCGCCCTGTCGAATGAATGCTGGCACTACGTCAACCTCAAAATCCTCGAATCGGAGACTGACTGCCTGTCCGTTTCTGCTTATGTCTGGAGTTCTGGTGTAGGTTTTTTTAAGTGTGCGCTTGACCAAATCCAGTAGGCCAGCTTGGCCACCGTTTGCGCCCTTGTCGTAGTTGTAGAAGTATTCAGGGTTCAACACTACAAAGACGTCAATGTCCGCTTCTTTCAAAGGGGCAATCATTGTGCTTCGTGCGTACGACCCGGCAAGAAAAGAATCGCTTACCTTCAGACCCGCCTCGACAACGTCCCTAATACTCTTCTGGCGCGTGGAAACCGTGGAGGTTTGCAGGCCAGTTATCTCAAGATTTTCCTTGAATGTCAGAAATGATTGACTGATCGTGGTTGCCATAGCTTGCTTGTCAATTTTACTACCGTCCTTTCCCCGGGCGGGTGGCCCGTCCAAGCTTCGCTTGGGCGGGGCCGTTGACCTTTTTTCATCACAAACGCCCGGGCCGCCCATCACAGACTTCTATCCGCACGTCGGCGACAATGGAGATCGACCTGTGGCAGGGCCGAGCTGTGCCCGTCAACCAAGACGGCCCTCGAAGCCGCCCTAGCCCCATTTCTCAGTTACTCTTTGATAACTATTTATGAAGCAACGAGCGGGCGTCAGAAATCTGCCGAAACTACAGCTTTCAGTAGAATTAGGAGCAGAATCGAGCTAAGTCCTTATTCCGTAATATTTTGAAAATAAGTCCTTTGCTCTCTAGATTTTGGCGGGAAGAATCCCCCTAACCCCATGATTCCAGGAGATCGGGGGGAGGGGGGTAGTGGTAAACACGGGTTAATAACCTAGGAGTAAACAGGCGAGCGTTTCCGCCGACCGTCCGGGAACTCAGTATCCGGCTTCCCGTCCGTGGCGAACTGCCAGGATCACGATCTGTTTTCCGTCGTAATGATAGAGAGCGACATAGGCTCCACTCCCGAATTCAATCACCCACTCGCGGAACTCCAGTGGCAGTTCTTCGACTGGGCGGCCAATTCCCGGGTGCTTGCCAAGCGCTTTCACGCCCTGCCGGATTGCCTTGACCGCGCGCTGGGCCGCATCCCGGCTCTTGGGAGCAGGGACTAAGACCGCATGGAGACGCGCCACATCCAGCAGCGCGGGTTGCGACCACTTCAGCGGTGGCATTTAGGAGGAGCGGCGTCCTTGCCCGCTTCGAGCTTGGCCAGCCAGGCATCGGCTTCTTCGGCCGTGGCGTGGAGGCCGGTGGTCTGGTAATGAGTCCAGGCGGCTAGCGCGTCCTGCCGGAATTTTTCGCGCTTCTCTTCGCGTTCGACATACTGCTCGATCGCTTCGCGCATAACCCAGTGCGGCGACCGGCGTCGGACCGAGGCGAGACGCTGTATGCGCTCCTTGGTCTCGCCGTCGAGCTTCAGGCTGGTTGTGGAAGGCTTCGGCATGGTGGGTGCTCCACGGTGTTACCTGGTAACACTATAGCACAGCGGCGTTGAATGTTTGCAAGAAGTCAGTCGTTGGTCGCTGGTCGCTGGTCGTTAGTCGTTAGTCGTTAGCAGGCTCGCCAACGACTAACGACCGCCGACCAACGACTATTCTCGCAACTCCGCCGGAAGCCCGCTATTGATCGCGACGCGCACTTTGGCCATCAGGGAATCGCGTTCTCCGAAATCGGCGGGCTCTATGGGATCGTGAAACTGCACCGTCACTGTTCCCGGACGAATCGCAAAGCGCGCTTTTGGCATGACTTCTTCGGTGCCTGAAATTGTGATCGGCACGATTGGCACGTTGCACTCCTGGGCGAGATAGAACGGACCTTTTTTGAAGGGCAGCAGCTTGCCATCGAACGAGCGCTTGCCTTCCACGTAGATGGTCATGTTCAGGCCCTGCTCGATGGCTCGGAGCGCGTCGCGCACGGCCGCGATGCCAGCCTCGCGATTTCCGCGGTCAACGGGCACGAGCGATCCGATCAGCATGATCCGGCCGAGAATTGGAACCTTGAACAACCCCTTCTTCACCATCACCGACGTGCGGCGCGGGATCAGCGGGAGGGTAAGGGGCGGATCGAGATTGGAGATGTGATTCGACATGAAGATATACGTTCGCGCCGGATCGATTTTGTCGAGTCCCAGCGTCCGCACCTGTACGCCTGCGATGCGCACGCCGGTGAATGCCGACCACATGCAGGTGCGATACAAAAAGTTGATGTCTTTGGTCAGATAGGTCCAGGGAAAGCCCACGAGCGCGGCGACGGGCAGCGCGGCGGCCCAAAACAGCAGCATGAGAATGGTGCGAAACACTTATCAGTCCGGGGTGAAACTCGAATTTCGAAATCCAGCGCCTGAAGGCGCGGTGATACCAATCCACTTGCGGCACGCCTGAAGAAGGCGTGCCCTGATACGAATCTCAA
>CAWCRQ010000117.1:0-169984 GCA_963797885.1 uncultured Acidobacteriaceae bacterium
CTGCGAGGAACTTGAGATTGCGGGAAGCCCTCATGGTTCCGTTGTTACAACGTTTGCGACGTCCGTGCCGGGCGAGATGGGCGATCCAGTTTCTCGCGCGACAGGTGAGTATAGCTCTGGGCGTGGTTGAGTGCCGTGACGATCAGTTGTGCTTGGAGAGGGCGCGTTGTTACGATCTCGATGTATGAAACTTTCCGTCGTGATGCCGGTATATAACGAACGCGCTACGCTTCGAGAGGTGGTCGGGAAAGTTCTCTCGGTCCCCTTGGAGATCGAGCTGATCTGCGTGGACGACGGCTCACGGGATGGCTCGAGCGAGATTCTGGCCGAACTGCAGTCTGAGCATCCGCAAATCCGCGTCGTTCTTCAGCCGTACAACATGGGTAAAGGAGCGGCACTGCGCCGCGGCATTCAGGAAGCCACGGGGGACTTCGTCATTATTCAGGACGCCGACCTGGAATACGATCCGGCGGAGTATCCGCTGATGCTCGAGCCCTTGATCCAGGGCAAAGCGGATGTAGTTTTTGGCTCACGCTTTCTGGGCAGCGCGCCGCATCGGGTGTTGTACTTCTGGCATTCGGTCGGCAACCGGGCTCTCACTCTGCTTTCCAATTGCCTCACCAACATCAATCTTTCCGACATGGAAACCTGCTACAAGGTCTTCCGGCGCGAAATCATTCAGGCGATCCCGATCGAGGAGAATCGTTTCGGCTTCGAGCCCGAGATCACGGTGAAAGTTGCGCGGCGACACCTGCGCATTTATGAAGTGGGAATCAGTTACTGGGGGCGGACGTACGAAGAGGGCAAGAAGATCGGATGGAAAGACGGCGTGCGCGCCTTGTATTGCCTGTTGAAGTACTCGTTTAAAGAACCCAGGGCTAGAACTGCTGCACAGGCAGTTCCGGCCCCGGATCGCTCAACCGTTAGGCGATGAATCTTGGGTTGAAGGGGTCTCTCTACTGTTGGCGCGTGTGTTTCTGCCTCACCCGCCCTTTGCGGGAGTTCGATGGGTTGGTCGTTCCTGCACTTTTTCCGCCGCCCGTACCACTAAAGTTGATCGGCGGATTGGGCTTGTCTTTTACCGGCTTCAGCGCGGGTGGCTTCTTTCCCGCAGATCCAGAAGGCTTTCCCGCAGATCCCGACGACGCGGTGGTCTTGGCGGTCTGATGCTCTATCGCTTGCAAATTCTTGGCATTGGCAGAGGAAGGCGTTGCCGGGCCCGCCGTCTTGCCCATGGGCGCGCTTGCCTTCGGTGCCTTTTCTGGGGTTGAATGCTTAACCTTGAATGTGTTGTTTTGCTGCGCCAAGCCGCTGACGCCGATACCCACGAATACGACCACAACCGCCAACGAAAATCTCATCTTTTTTTCTTGATCCCCTGCTTGATCCCCTGCCTGTGACCCATGCTCCGGCAACTTCGAGACACCTATTGTTAGATGCACGCACCTTGCCATCCAGCGCTCAAGTCTCTTCCATGTTAAACCCGCTGCCACGGGAAAGCACTCGCGAAAGTAGACAGAAAGCTAATGAATTAGTCAGGAAAGCGGTCCCCTGGCAACGTCGACCATCTTGTGCGGAATGTGGGCATATGCAATGTTCTGCACATCAATGCTCAGCACATTGCCGTGACATTGCCGGCGATGTCCTGTCCGCCAGGCAAAATCCGCTCAAATGACCTTGGCAGTGTCATCTCGGCGTGAACGCTCTTTATCCATATCCACCTTTGCAATAGCTTCCGGCTATAGCGGCTGGTTCTTGCTTTGGCACCGCAGTTCATCCCAGAACTTGGCCAAATGCCGCGCCCAGCTGGGCCTTTCGCAATCTATGGCCGGCGGCAGCCAGGCGCGACACTGGTCTTGTCAGGCTGAAAAATAGTTTGGGCATGGGGAACCCGAAATCCCCCCCGTTTGTATTAGGATGCCGCATCGCCAAAACAGAGGTTCTTTGAACGCTCATTCCGTGCATCGTCGCTTGGCTATTTCGATCGTGATTGCGGGCAGCTTGTTGCTGCTCGCTGGGTGTGGGGGCCTCGCCTCAGGCTCGCCCGGCACAGCCACCGCTGGAGCGCTTTCACCCAGTCCGTCGCAAGTTACATTTGGAAGCACCAAGGTTGGGTCCAGCCAGACCAGCACTGTGACTCTTTCGAACAGCGGTGGGGCGGATCTCACCATCACCCGGGCGACGCTGAGCGGCGCAGGATTTTCGATGAGCAACCTCGCCCTTCCGCTCACGCTGCACACCGGAAACTCGACTTCGGCGGCGATCACTTTCGCGCCCACCGGAAGCGGGAATTTCAGCGGCAGCGTCACGTTTGCGACCAGCGCAAACCAGGTAAACAGCACGGTAGTGCTTCCCTTCTCTGGCGAGGGAGTGGCTCCAGGGAGCACTCTCTCCCAATCCTTCCAGCCTGGCATTCGGGAGTATTCAGGTGGGCAGCAGCAACAGTCAGTCCGAGACTCTAACCAACACAAGCGGCTCCGCCGTAACGATCTCGCAGGCGACGGCGAGCGGAACCGGCTTCTCGGTCAGCGGACCGAATCTACCGGTGACCCTCGCCGCCAATCAGAGCGCCACTTTCAACGCAACCTTTGCTCCATCCGTCGCAGGCGCTGCCAGTGGAACGTTGAGCATCGTCTCCGGCGGCTCCAACTCGCCGCTCAGCATTTCGCTCTCGGGCACGGGTCTGGCGCCCGGCGCGCTGAATTCAAATCCAACCAGCCTTGCGTTCAGCAGTACCCAGGTCGGCAACCGCACGAACTTGTCTGAAACGCTTACTAACACCGGTGGATCGACTGTCGCCATCTCGCAAGTGAATGTGACTGGGGCGGCCTTCTCGGTCAGTGGGTTGAACAACTTCCCTATCAATCTCACGGCAAACCAAAGCGTGACGTTTACCGCGACTTTTACGCCGGCCAGTGCCGGTGCGACGAGCGGAAGCCTGTCCGTGGTATCGAACGCATCGAACTCGCCGCTCAATATAGCGCTCTCCGGGACCGGAACGGTCGCGGGCCAGTTAGGGGTGTCTCCAACCAGTCTCAGCTTTGGCAACGTGGTCGTCGGGTCGAGTTCGAAGCTCAACGGCAGCCTGACCGCCAGCGGCGCGCCGGTCACGGTGTCACCGGCAAGTATTAACAGCGGCGAGTTTGTGCTCTCCGGAATTGCGCTGCCGGCAACGATCCCCTCCGGTCAATCCGCTACCTTCACCGTCACTTTTACGCCGCGGGCGAGCGGAGCGGCTTCGGCTTCTTTGTCATTTTCCAGCAACGCCTCGAACTCGCCCGCCGTGGAAACGGTGACCGGCACGGGAACGGCGCCAATTCAGCACATCGTGGACCTCAGCTGGACCGCCTCGGCTGACGCAGTCGGCTACAACATATACCGCAGCACCACGTCTGGTAGTGGATACACGATGATCAACACGTCGCTGGATGGGACAACCGCCTACACCGACAGCACAGTCGTTTCCGGCCAGACTTACTACTACGTAACCACGACCGTGAATGCCAGTTTGCAGGAGGGCGGATACTCGAATCAGGCTCAGGCCGTCATTCCGACTCCGTAGCATCGCGCTCCAGCATGGCCGGCCAACTCTAGACCGGCCAACTTTAGACCAGCAGCTTTTGACCAGTTAATCCCCGCCCAGCCGACTCAGGGAATCGTGGCTCGTATTTCGCCGGAGAACCTGCTCTCGTGGCCGGCTTGATCCAGAGCGGTCACAACGTAGAAATAAGTGCGGCCACTGACCACCAGGCGATCTTCATACGGTGGGCCTGGGACTCGGGAGGCGATTTTCACGAATTGATTGCCCGAGGTCGTGCTCCGATACACGTTGTAGCCGACGACCGAGACTCCCGGGACGGCCGGGGGCGCTTCCCACATGAGCGTAACGCTGTGAGGCGGGGCTTTGTGACAGCATGCGAGGCCGATGCAAAGCAGAGCACATACCACCAGTAAGAGCCGGGATGAGTTGGTTCTCATTGATTGCCTGCCGTTGATTGCCTGCCGTTGACTGCTTATCGTTGTCGCCTATCGATTATAGTCGTTAGCCCTTTGTTTTGAGGGAATTGGGCCACACGAAGGCAGATGCGGAAGGTTGCATTTTCGTGCAACTGTCGCAAAAACTATCATCTTGACAGCAGGTTATCAGAGACAGTTAAATTGTGGAAGAGTCAAGAGAATCGCCCGGAAGTTAATATCCCCCCGATACTCCCCTTTCCAAGTGGTTCGTTAGCTCAATGAATGAAAGGGAGTACCTAATGAACAATAATAAAGGAAAGTGGTGGCTGGCAGCTGTCGTGCTTTGTTGCCTGGCACCCGCCACGTTTGCTGATCGATCCGATCGGCACGATTGGGATTGGGATAGGGGCAAGGATAAGCATTGTCCGCGGACGTCGTCGGTGCCGGAGGGCGGCTCGACTGCGATCTACCTTCTCGGAGCCGGGCTCACATGTTTCGGGGCCATGTTCCTCCGGTCCAGGTTAGCGAAGCCGACGCCGCAATCGTAAATTCATAACGGCACAAAAAATGGGCCTGCTTTGCGAGTATGTTCGCTCGCAAAGTGGGTCCATTTCTTGTCTGTGCTTTGGCCCTGTTTCATGCCGGTCGAGCGGGCAATCGTGCCGCTGGTTCTCGATCGCCAAGGCAGAGAATTTGGAGCGGGTGGGACGGAGTCGGCACCGCCGCTGTGACCCTGGTCGGGTCCATCGCCTACTGCACCCTCGTTTGTTAGTAATGCTTCGACGCTCCACAAAGCCGGACTTCGCTGACCAGTCTTTCTGACCCATCGGCAGAGGTGGTCAGTCAAGATCACTGGTAATTAGGAACGGAGGTGGGAGCCGCGGGCGGGCCGGCTAAATAACAGCTGGCTCCGGCAAGGGTCGCCCAACCAGAATATCGGCGATGCGCTCACCCGCGCATCCCTCCCAAAGCGGCGGCACAGTTCCCGTCTTCGCTTTCCCGCTAAGCACTCGCGACAATTCCATACGCTGCTTTTCCGGATCGCAGCCCACCACTCGGATGTGCGCGAACGAGCTTGGCAGTCTGCCTAATCGGGCCTGCGACGATCTTCAATGGTCGATGCCCAGGCCGACCGCGTCTAACGCGTCGATTCAACTGAGTGCTCCAACGGCATTCGGAACTCCGTTCGCCGCAGGATCCACAGCAACGCCACCACCGCAACCACCGCAATACCAAAGAAAACGATCCCTCCGTGGTGATGGAGGTTCCCGTCGAGGAACCCCGGGTCCACTCGAGTTCCGAGCTCTGCAATCGTGAAAATGCGGAGTCCGTTCTTTGCCACAGACAGCGGAATCGCCGCCACAACGAGCAGAGCTTTCCGCCACCATGAGCGCAGAAACAGATGAGCTAAAACCATGGTGCTGACGAACAGCATTAGACTGGACCGAATACTGCTGCACTCGCGTGCGACTTCGATATCCAGTCCCGGGATAGACAACATGATTCCATCCTGCGTCACCGCAACCCCAACCGCCCGAAACATGATTCGCGCCGCTAACGCAGACTGTTGTTGCAAGAATTCGACGATCCAGCTCAAAGCAGACTGGGGGATGGGGACCATCAGGAACAGAAAGCAAAAAGGAAACAGAAACAACTGAAAAGTTCTCGCTCCAAAACACAATAAGACGGTGGCGATCCACCAGGTAACGAGGGCGAACATAGCGAGCGATAGCCGTATATAGTCGGGCGCGGCAGCCATCCCCCAACTCGCATAACAACCGATCAGCAACGCCAGAGCCAGCAGAACCGCGCCGATGCGAGGGCTCGGCTGCGGATCGATCCGGAGCGCTTTCGAATCCCCGTATTTCGACCCCGGTTGTTTCGAATCGAGGTAAATGAGCGCGGCACTCAGGGGGAGAATCAAAAGGATGTGCGTGTAGGCCTCGTTCGCAAGTGCCAGCCCCAGCGTCATGACCAGAGGATGCCACCAGAACAAGATCGACCCAGCACACAGAAAGGCGAAGGCCAGAACTTGATTTCGTGTCGTCATGTTATGGGTCCACCCCACGCGTAGCGTCCGCCGCCCCAGCGGCTTTTCCTCGTCGGCCATCCATTCTGAACCTTTTGCGCAAGAAAGAAACTTTCAGTCTAGAATAACAGTAAAAATACAGGGCAGTTCTCTTCTCAGGAACCCTGCTTGGTTCTTAACCCAGGCATTGCTTCAGAATGGAGTTTATTCATCGGTGAAAGTCGGCATAGATTTCGGTACGACCCGGATCGTGGCTGCGGCCGTGGACCGGGGTAACTATCCGCTCGTCAACTTCGAAACCCCGGACGGGCACGCCCGCGACTGGTTTCCTCCGCTCATAGGCGTGCGGGGAGAAACGCGCGTTTACGGATGGGACGCCTGGCTTGCGCAAGGGCAACCGGGCTGGACAATCATTCGCTCTCTGAAACGTTGTCTAAAGGACGCCGGCCCTCGGACCGGGATAGAAATCGGGGGCCAGACGTTTGAGGTCACGAAGCTGTTGCAGGAAATGATGGGGGCTTTGCGCGTGCAACTGCGCGAACATTCCACCCTGCCCTTGCCGGACGATGGGAACAAGCCCTTGGAGGTGATGCTGGGAGTACCGGCAAATGCGAACAGCAATCAGCGCTTTCTTACCACCGAAGCCGCTCGCGAGGCGGGGTTTGAGGTTTTGGGACTATTGAACGAACCCTCCGCGGCTGCGGTTGAATTTGCCCATCGCGACCTGGTGAACCGCAAGGGCCGCTCCGGGGGCCGGCTCCTGGTCTACGATTTGGGAGGCGGCACGTTTGACGCTTCGCTCGTCGAGCTCGGCGACGGCGAGCACTCCATTGTCGCCTCCGACGGCATTCCAACTTTGGGCGGTGACGACTTTGACGAGATTCTGGCGGAGCTTGCGCTGGAGGCCGCCGGGATCTCTCTCAACGAAAGGGACAGCCTCTCCGCGGCTGAGTGGTTCATCCTGCTGGACGAGTGCCGCGAGAGGAAGGAAGCGCTCAGTCCCAACACGCGCAAACTGACCGTCGATCTCGAACGTGTACGGCACAACTGGCGCGAGGTCCCAGTGAGCGCGAACGTTTTTTACGAACGGTGCAGGCCGCTGATCGAGTCCACACGCCGGGTGGTTGATGAATTGCTGGCGGCGCACCCGGAGCGCCCGATCGATTCCCTGTATGTCACGGGCGGCGGTTCGGAGTTGCCACCGGTGGCGCGCATACTGCGGGAGAGTTATGGCAGGCGCGTGCAACGCTCGGCCTACATGCGATCAGCGACGGCCATCGGATTGGCGATCCGGGCCGATACTCAATCCGGCTGCGTCCTGCGCGACCGGTTCATGCGGAATTTCGGATTGTGGCGGGAGGCGGACGAAGGGCGCGGCGTGGTGTTCGATCTTGTATTTTCCCGCGGCACGGAGTTGCCGGGCCCCAAACAACCGCCGCTACGGAGCGTACGTTCTTACCGTCCGGCCCACAACGTCGGACATTTCCGTTATCTGGAATGCGCACGGCTGGCGCAGGACGGCCGGCCGGTAGGAGAAATTACCGATTGGGACGACATCCGATTCCCGTTCGACCCGGGTCTTGAGGAGCGGGCGGACCTGGCTGCCGTGTCGGTGAGGCGAACCACCACAACGTCGAACTTTGTGGTTGAGGAAACCTACACTTGTGACAGTAGCGGCAATCTGGCCGTGGCGATTTCCAACAAGTCCACAGGCTATGAAAAAAGGTTCCGACTGGGCCGGTGGTCTGTGCAGCAACCGAAGATATTGTCCAGCCGCGCAGCCAAGCGCAGCGCCTAGCGCGGTCGCTGATATAGTTGCGGTGCCGCCGCGTCTTCGCCGGACAAGGCTCGGGCAACGGGTGTTCTATGCAACGCAGATCATTCCTGCAGGGGACGGGGGTTGTTACCGTCGTCGTTGTGGGCGGTGGAGTCTGGCGCGCCTACGATCAGGGCGTCTTTAGCGTCGGCGAAGGAACGGCTTACGAACCATGGAAAGACTGGCGCAGGAAAGACTGGCGCAAGAAAGATTGGCGCAGCGATTCGGGCGATGGAGTTCTGGCGCTGGTGCGCGCCGCGATTCTAGCTGCGAGCCCTCACAACACGCAACCCTGGCTCTTCAAGGTGACGAATTCGTCGATTGAGCTGTACATCGACACGAAGAGGAATGTCGGCGCGCTTGATCCCTATCTGCGCGAAGAGCACATCGGGATGGGCTGCGCTCTCGAGAACCTGATGCTGGCTGCGGCTGCCAACGGCTACGCAGGCACCGTGACGCTCCTTCCAGGAAAGCTGGGGCCGATTCCCGCCGAACCCAAACCGGAGCTGCTGGCGCGCGTAGATCTCGCTGCGAGCAAACCCGAGGAAAGCGAGCTCTATGAAGCGATCCCGCGGCGCCATACGAACCGCAGTGCCTACCACCCTCAGAAAGCGATCCCGCCGGAGTTCGTCGACACTCTGAGCCGTGAAGCCAGCGACGATGCGGACGTCAAGCTTTTTCTCTTCACGGCGGAGGCGGACCGAAAAAAGCTCGTGGAAATAACCTCGGCGGCGAACGATGAAATCTATGCCGACCCGGAGGTCAAGCGTGGCAGCGGGCCATGGTTTCGGAACCACTGGAGCGATGTCCAGAAATTTCGCGATGGCCTCACGATTGACGCCTTCGGGCAGCCTCCAATCGCGACTGCAATGGCTAAGACGATGCCGGTGTGGATGCTGCGGCGGCTGGCCTCGCGCGGAGAAAAGGACGGGTACTCGAAACTGATGCTGAGCGCGCCCCTGATGGGAATCATTGCGGTACATGACCGTTATGACCGGGAACACTGTTTACGCGCAGGACGAACCTGGCAGCGAGCGCATTTGCTGGCGACGACGCGTGGCGTGGCCGGACGGCCATGCAATGAGGCAGTGGAAATGATCGACCACGAAAAAGCACTGGGAAAAAAGCCGCGCCACACTGCACTGCTTGCCGATGTCATGGGCGATGCCGCGTGGCAGCCGACCTTCGTTTTCTATATGGGTTATCCAACCTTGACAGGCCGTGCCAGCCCGCGGCGGTCGATCGAGGATGTGGTCATTTGACTCCGACTTCAACGGGGCGGGCACGATACCCGGTGCCTTTGGTCGGTAGGAACTCCTTACCTTTGTGCAGCGCTGTGGACCGCAGATTGCTTTGGGAATCGTGCAGGACTTCTTTGTTTCTTAAACCGGCATGCTTAGAAGGCCTCGGTTTACTGACTGCAACTTTTTCGTGGTGCAGCACGCAAGACGACGGGTACTGAGGCACCCTTGCAGAAGCCTTGCGCATCGCACCGAGGCTCTAGAACGGCATGGCCCGGCTTTGGGAGCAGAAAGATGTTGTTTATTGCGTAGGCACAGAACTTGTTACCATTCGCCAGGGCCAAGCTGAAATTCTTCCCTGTCGAGGACACCAGTTGCACTGCTATGGAAATGCAGGTTTGCATCAATTCTTGCTCTTTGTTCAGCTTTGCGCACGGCGCCAGAACAAAGTCCGGGCCTCCCTCGAAACGTAACTCGCATGGAGCCTCATAAGGTGGTAGGCCGCATCCAAGGCCAGTGGTGATTGGGCCGCTACCCTGCTTGGTTCCCTTAACGAACAAGATCACGTTGCTAAAGGAGATCGGCTCCGTCGTGACGCCTGTTGTGTTGAGGGGGAGTTCGTAGCTACTCACCCCCGTCTGGGCGTCTGTACCTCTGTAGATGAACTTGCCGATAGTGATGGATCGGGTATGCGCGGCTGCGCGCGAAACGGGCACCCCAATAGCAATCGCCAAGCACGCAAGAAGAACGAAATTCTTTCCCACGCTGTCACCCCTCGTCGCTACATTGCCATGATAGAGTCGTCGGCTCCATAGTCACATTTGATGCTGGATATTCATAGCAGTCTACTGAGAAATGAACCAACTTGGTAATTTCGATCATTCCGGCGAACCAAGCATTTGGTGGGGATAGTTCCACCCGCTTCTCTTGATCCCGGCTTCTCTTTATTCTTGGGGCGCCAGCACCCGATGGTGATATTGGTAACGAAACCGAGGAACCACGCGCTCCGCCTCGACTGGCGCGGATGTTTCCCCTAAAACACGATACGGCCGTGACTGGCACGTTTGTGCCAAACTCTCTAGCACGTTCGTGCCATTCTTCTCTTGGCGGAAAGGTCTTACGCTGTGCCCCGAACGGCACTTCTGGGGGAGGGGCTGTTCACTTTTTCGCCCCACGACTCTGACTAGGTTGTGGGGCGCTTTCTTACCGGGCCGCCATGACGCGCGCAGGCTCAGTTCCAAGAATACGTTTCCAGGCGAGAATGACAGCGATCGAGAGCCACCGTCGCGCGGTAGCCATCGACGACGACGAGGTCTGCCAGAAACCATAGTTTCCCGGCTTCCGTGTTTCCATTGATTTCTTCAAGTTCAGGATCGAGGTCGGGGTGTGTGGTGACGGAAAAATCCGCCAGTGGAAAAGAAAGGCCGTCACCGGTGGCCTTCAGGAAGGCTTCTTTACGCGTCCAGCAGGCAAAGAAGCCCGGCACGCGAAGACGATCCGGCAGCGCCTGCAGGCCGGCCCGTTCGCGAAGCGAGAAGAATCGCTCAGCCAGCGATGCGGTGTTGACGTCGCCGCGGATTTTTTCGATATCGACGCCTAGCCGGTGCTCAGAGCCAACTGCTATCAACGCCATGTTCGCCGAGTGGGATACGTTGAACTGCAGCGCGTGTGGATTCTGCTCCGCTCGGAGCCGAGGCTTGCCGCTGGTCAGATACTCGAACCGAATCTCGGTCGCAGGAATCGCCAGGTAACCGGCAAGCAAAGCTCGAAGTGCAGAACGGCAGTGAGTGAAGTGAATCCGATCTTTCTCGAAGTGAAATCGGCCGGCGCGGACGATCTCATCGGGAGACAGGACGCTGCCCTCGGCGCTTGCGGTCGCCGGTTCGTCAAGACGCACTCTCCAGACGTCAACGCGTCCGGTGGGAAACGCCGGCGTGGACGGGGCTTGCGGCCACGAAGTGTCGGGGCGTTGCTTCCGGTTACCGGCAAGCGCGCTGACTTCCTTCATCTTACCTGGTCCTGGTCACTAGTCGTTTTCATGATCGTGGTCCACGGCGGTCACGTTTCCCAGCTTGCGGCCTGCATGCTGCAAAGCGAGCCCCACCAGTCCCCTCAGGAATCGTTCCGGGCTGCTCGTCAGCGAGGAGGGCGGCGATTCGTTCGCCCGCGTGACCGTCCCAAAGAGGAGGGATGGTTCCCTTCTTTGCCTGGCCGGCGAGGACTCGGGCGAGTTCGGACCGAAGTTTGTCGGGATCGCGTCCGACGAGAACGTTGGTTCCGAAAGTGACTGTGACTGGACGTTCGGTGTTCTCGCGCAGGGTCAGGCACGGCACACCCAGATAAGTAGTCTCTTCCTGAATGCCTCCGGAATCGGTAATCACCACGGTGGCACGCGATTGCAGGCCAAGAAAGTCCACATACGACAGCGGATCGAGCACGCGCAATTGCTCGGCATTTAAACCTAAATCAGAAATTCTCTGCCGTGTTCTGGGGTGAGCGGGAAAGATGACAGCAAGATCACGATTCACTTCGAGGAGCGACTGCAGGAGGCGTTTCAGCGTGGTGCTGTGATCGACGTTGGCCGGCCGATGCAGTGTGACCAGCGCATAGCGTTCGGGAAGACCGTTCTTGCTTTGCCGCTGCGCTATGGGCAGGAGCTTCACCAGCGAATCGATCATCACATTGCCGACGCGGAAGATCTTTTCGGCGGGAATTCCCTCTTTCTGAAGATTGACATCTCCGTCCTCGGAAGGCGTAAACAGCAGATCTGCGAGCTGATCGGTGACCAGCCGGTTGATTTCCTCCGGCATGGTGCGGTCGAAGGAGCGCAGTCCGGCTTCGACGTGGCCGACGCGCACTCCGAGCTTGGCGCAGACCAGAGCGGTGGCGACCGTTGAGTTGACGTCGCCATAGACCAGCACAATGTCGGGCTGGCGTTCGAGCAGCACCGGCTCGAACCGAGTCATGATTTCGGCCGTCTGCCGCGCATGCGTCCCAGAGCCCACCGCCAGGTTCACATCCGGAGCCGGGATGCCAAGCTGCTCAAAAAACACGTCCGACATATTCGCATCGTAGTGCTGGCCGGTGTGGACCAGGGTCTGCACCACGTGCTTGCGCGTTTGGAGCGCGCTCATCACGGGCGCGACTTTCATGAAGTTGGGGCGCGCGCCCACGATGTGAAATACGTTCACAGATTCTCCGATCAACGACAACCTAGATTTAAATTATCTGAAATTAAATGATCTTACACCCGTCCAAATTAGCTTTGGATGATTGAGCATGGCCCGACGCCCTGCACGCACGCCGAGTCGCCTTCCACCCGCTGTGGACCAGCGCCTTTTCACAGCGCACTGAATCATCCAGGCTAGGAAGGAGCCGTTCACTCTTGCGCCCCACGACTCAGACCGGGCTAGGGTGGGGGAGTATTGTTGTTGATCGACCCGCCATGACGTTAGCAGAAACTTCCGGTCTCAAACTGTCCCATTTCTGCTGACGTGGGACACCTTAGCGAGCGAGCTCACGTTGCTGAAAGAGATCGACTCCATCGTGATACCTGTTGTGCCAGCGCGGAGTTTGTAACTACTCACCCCTGGGACAGTGGCGTCACCGTTCGTCTGGGTGCCTGTACCCACGTAGGTGAAGTTGCCGATAGTGATGGATCGGGTATGCGCGGTTGCCTGCGAAACGGGCAACCGAATAGCAATCGCCAAGCACCCGAGGAATGGGTGCAAACGGTAAGCGGCGCGCTTCGAACGAGACCGCAAGCGAGATGCGGGAGCAGCGGTTGACATTCTTGGAAGCGGGCCTCTCTAACCTAAAACCGGTTAGGGGAGTTCGAGTGCTGCCTTCACGGCAACTTCAACCGTCCGCATGCTCTCTGCCGAAAGGGTTCCTAAAGGTGGGTAAACCAGAAGCTGTTTCTCGACCGTCGTAGGCTGGTCGCACTTGACCCACGATTCGTTATGCAGCCCACCCTCGCCCAACTGTAGTCTCGGGCGCAGCGAAAAAGCCTTGTGCTCAACTGTCGAGATCGGTATCACGCACACATCGAGGGAGTGAGCGTTCAGACTATCATTGGAGATGATTAGAGCTGGTCGTTCCTTGTCAAGGCTTATGAGGCAGACCTCTGCTCGGCGAGGAAACCAGCCCGACGGTTTAAGCCCTCTTTTCCACGCTGTCATTTACGTGCCCAGCTGCTAGCATTGGCCTTCTGGAAAGCACGCCGCTCGTCGCGGTCATCGGGAGTACTCCTGAAGAATGTTGCAGCCTCCTGATCCAGGTTAGCCTTGCGCTCCATCTCCAACCCCTGCTTCAGCAACTGGTTGACGCGCTCGCTGGCGGAGACGCTGCCTTTTGTCCGTTCTAGCTCGGCCAGAACCGTTGGATCCAGTGAAAACGACCGGGTTTTCCGCAATGTTGACCGCATAAACTGCTCCCCTCAGGGCTGTTTCCATTGTCGCGTTTATTAACAATTATGTCAAGATAAATAATAGCAATTCTAATAAGATTCGCCCTTGGCCAGGGGGGCGCACGCGCTAAGTTGTTGTAATTAAAATAGCTTGTCGGCATCCCTCATTGCAGACCCTTGCTTTGACACCTCGTCGCGGAAGACGGGCGACTCGGCTAACTTGTCGAAGGCTCCGAGCACTAGCCGTCGCGTGCGGTACTCTCAGGAATCCAAGTAAAAACGGATATCTTAGTGTGATGAATTTGTTTCCGGCTCCAAAGTGGTCGCGTCCGCCGCTCGCCTGGTTTGAGTTGTAAAGCTCCTGCAAGGAGTGGCGTCGTACGCATGTAAATCCGTATCAACCACTTCGTCCGTCTCCCGGTTTGGTGGTTGTGATGTCAGAGACGATGCGTCTGCGGGGGTTGGTCGGCGCATGTTGCAAGGACTGCCCGACGGCACGACCAACGGCAGGCTTCTGCCGTCGCCTGCTGCGGCGATAGAAATCAGAGACTCTCCCGAAGCCGCAGGACAGAAGGTTGATAGATACAGAATGTCCGGAGGATCCCTCGAACTAGTGCGCGAGCGTCAACTAGAGCCATCGCTGTTAAACAGCTTCTGCTCGACGAGCACGCATAGCAAGTGCTCCAGAGCGAGATGCGCTTCCTGGATGTGCTGAGTGTCCTCGCTGGGAATGCAGATAACCACATCCGCCACATCGTCGAGTTTGCCCCCGGCGCCACCAGTCAAGGCAATGCTCTTCATCCGCCTCCGGCGACCGCAATCCAAGGCGCGCACCACGTTCTCTGAATTGCCGCTGGTGCTGATCCCGAGGATGACATCACCCTCCCGTCCCAAAGCTTCGACCTGCCGCTCGAAAACTCTGGCATACCCGAAATCGTTTCCAATCGCGGTCAGTATGGAGGTGTCCGTGGTTAATGCTATAGCTGAAATCGCGGGACGGCTCCGGCCCTTGTACAAGCTGCTGACCAACTCCGCAGCCAAATGCTGGCTGTCCGCCGCACTCCCCCCGTTGCCGCAAATCAGCAGTTTTCCTGCTTTGCGCAACGATACGGCAATGAGATGGGCGGCTTCGACGACGGAAGGTAGGCAACGCTCAGCAGTTAGCAGCTTGGTGCGCACACTGGCTTGCATGTATTCGCGGGCGCAACGCAGTTCCTGATTCTCGTCTTCCCCACCGGTTCCTATGGTTGTATCTGACATCGTTTCCCCTTTAGCTGCCGGCTGACGGTGCATCGGGCTTGATGTGGCGGGCAATCACGGCTGCTGCCTCACCCAGATCCTGTACTGTGTAATCAGCTTTCAATCCGGCTGACAATGTCTCTCGCCCATAGCCGGTGCACACCAGCACGGTGGTGGCGCCGACTCGACCGCCTAGTTCCACGTCACACGCCATATCGCCGACCACGAACGAGTCACGCGGATCAAAACCGAGATCGCGAGCGGCACGCGCGATCATTCCTGGTTGCGGCTTACGGCATGCGCAGCCCTGTTCCGGCAGATGCGGACAGTAGTAGATGGCATCCAGAGCAGCGTCCGCGTCACCCAACATGGCACGGAGCCGCTCATGAATTTGGTAAAGTTGCTGCTCGTCAAATAAACCCCGGGCGATTCCGGATTGATTGGTCGCCAGCACGATGCTAAGCCCGAGGTTGCGCAATTGCCTGATTGCGCCGGGAGCTCCGGCGAGCAACTCCACTTCGGAAGGATCTCGGAGATAGTTCCGCTCGGTAATCAACGTGCCGTCTCGATCGAGAATCGCACAGCGCGGCCCGTGCCCGTTAAGGGCAGAGAAGCCCGGCGTGGGCGCGAAAAACTGCTGTGCTGCGCGCAAAGTATCAGGCGTCCCTATGTCGAGGAATTGTCTGTCAGTCGGATATCCAAACATGCCCTTTTCAATCCAGGCTGGAAAACACTCCCGCTCGAGCGACACCGGCGCTGAACCCGGGATTCCTGCAATCAGGTGTTTCGAAATTGCGTAAACTCCGGCGTTGATCCATCCTGAACCGGAGTTGCTTTTTTCCCCGAAACGCAGGATGCGGTGTTCGCCGTCGAATTCGACGCTGCCGAATCGAGAGATGTCCGGTAGGTGGGTCAATACCAGGGAAGCCTGTGAGCCCTTGCTCCGGTGCCACTGCAGGAACGCCGCTATATCGGTTTGACAGTAGGAATCGCCGTTGAGTACCAGCACGCTATCACCGCGCAGCAGTGAAAGCGCGTCAAGCAACGCACCCGCAGTGCCCCGAGGCTGCGTTTCCTGAGAATAGCGAAGCTCGAGATGGCGAAAGCGACTACCGAAAACCCGGCGCACCTGCTCGCCCATATACCCGGTGCACAGAACCACATCGCGAAAGCCAGCATCGGCGAGTTGGTCAAGCAAGTAAGACAGGAAGTGTCGTCCGGCAACAGGCGCGAGCACCTTCGGCCGATCGGGCAACACGGTGCGCAGACGTGTGCCCAGGCCACCCGCCAAGATGACGGCTGAATTCATCGTGAGTTGCTCCGCCACACCTGGAGACCGCCGCCTTCGAATGAGAAATCGATGAATTGTCCGCCGAGCTGTTCCAGCGCCTCACGGACCTCATGCTGCTTTCCCGTCTCGCAGAACAAGAGAAGGTAGCCGCCGCCGGCTCCCAGTAGCTTGCCGCCTATAGCGCCGCGTTTCTTGGCTGCCTCGTAGAGCAGGTCAGCTGTCGTGTTTTCCGCAACATGCGGATTCATCAACTTCTTGTTGGTGTAGGCCTCGTCCAGCATCTGTCCGAAGCGGTCCAATGCTCCGGTGAGTAGCGCCTCTTTCATTTTGACCGGAATTTCCTTTTTGACCTCGAAAACGACACCATGGTACACCCGTTTCGCTTGTTCGCGACACCGTAAAACGATTTTTCATCGGGGACTCCCGACGGTCTTCATCCGCAGCAGCACAGCCCAAAGTTGCCCCATTTGTGGCCTACTCTTGCAACACCTCTCCCTTATCCCAGCCAGTTTATAGACGGATTCCGCTGCCGACTGGACCACGATCCACCCGCTTCTCTTTATTCTTGGTGTGCCAGTACCAGATGGAAATATTGGTAAGGAAACCGGGGAACCACGCGCTCCGCCGCGACCGGCGCGAGAGTTGCCCCTAGTCAGCGGCTTTGATGTCGATGGGATAGAACTTCATTCTTTTTCCGGCCGCATCGTTAACGGCAACTTTCTACCAGCAGATTCCTTCATATATCTGGGCGCCTTCTGGACGCCGCGTCTTATCCAGGTGGATGAGGTCAATCACAATCTGTTCCGGCCGAAGGTACTTGGCAAGCTGATCTTTGCTCGCCGATTTGTTGCCGAGGATCACGACTTCGGCGGTGCTTAGTACGCCTTCGAGGTCGGCGGAGAGCACGGATCCGATATGCGGGATGACCTCTTCGATGTACTGACGATTGGCACCGGCGAGGCGGCCGAGAGAGACATCCTCATCCCAGACTTTGACTTCGAGGCCCTCACCCATGAGGCGCTTGATCAACTGCACCTGCGGGCTCTCGCGCAGATCGTCGGTGCCAGCTTTGAAGCTCAGGCCGAGCTGCGCAATTTTCTTTTTGCCCGTGCTCAGCACCATTTCCACGGCACGATCGACGTGCTCGGCGTTGCTCGGCATGAGCGATTCGAGCAAGGGAAGCTTGAGATCGAGTTCTTTGGCTTTGTAGGTGATGGCGCGCAGATCTTTCGGAAGACAGGAACCGCCGAAAGCGAAGCCCGGGGAAAGATAGGCGGGGGAAATGTTCAGCTTGGTGTCGGAGGTGAAAATCTTAGTGACCGCGTGCGCGTCAACGCCGAGATGCTTGCACATGGTTCCCATTTCGTTGGCGAAACCGACTTTGAGCGCGTGATAGCAGTTGGAGAAATACTTGACCATCTCGGCGACCGGAATGGTCGTCTCGTAGAGAGTGCCGGGAGTCTGCTTGTAAAGTTCGCGCAGCGGCGTGAGGTATTGGGTGTCGCTGGCTCCGAGAATGGTATAGGGCGGGTTCAGGAAGTCGGCGACCGCGCTGCCTTCGCGCATGAACTCGGGGTTATAGCAAACAGTGAAATCCCGGCCGCATTTCTTGCCGCTTTCTTTTTCGAGAATGGGCAGCACCACCGTCTCGGTTGTTCCGGCCAGCACCGTGCTCCGCAGAACAAAAACGTGCGGCGATTTTTTCTGGCGGAGGGCAGCGCCGATTTCCCTGGCAACGTGCTCGATGTGGCTGAGGTCGAGCTTGCCATTTTTCAAGCTGGGCGTTCCGACGCAGACAAACGAGACTTCGGAATTCAGCACGGCGGCGGTGGCGTCGGTAGTCGCGTGCAGCAGTTCGGCGCGGTGCGCTTCGGCGACCATTTCGGTCATGCGTGCTTCGATGATCGGGGTGCGGCCCGAGTCCATCATCTCAACTTTGGCGCGGCTTACGTCAACGCCGATGACTTTATGGCCCATGGAGGCGAAGCAAGCGGCCGAGACCGACCCGACGTATCCTAACCCATAAATGCTAACGGACAAACCCAAGCGAATTCTCCTGGCAATCGAGTATCCGGGGGCTACCTTGGTGGCACTATGAACTATACCAATCCCGAGTTAGACGGTAGCAAGCCGCCGTCCATCGGGGCGCTGGAGGGCCTCACGCGCGGACCGTAAGCCGGAATCTCCTTCTTGACCCAAAAGACGGCCTGCCATTGTCCCCCTTCCCTGTTCGCGTCAATGTGAAACAATTTTCGGTAGTGTCTCAGTTTCACTTGAGCGTGAAAATAAACCCTAGAACGAATCCTATGCCCGCACCTATGAGCATTGCAGCGGGCGAGCTGATGAGCGCGCCATACCATGTCAGCGAGTAGCTGCTCTTAGCTCCAAGGATCCTTCTTCCTCTTCCATCGCCGCTTCTTCAGATGGCCAGCGTGCTGAAGCGCAAACCTCGACTTGGCTTTGCCGGATTCTTCGTCGTCTTCCGTGTCTTCACGGTCGAGGGCCCTAAGCAGTTCGGTGACCCCATTGCGCAGCGGTTCCGAATGAAGCCGTCGGCCAACATCAGAGGATTCAGTAGCAAGACGTAGCGTTTACTGACTGCAACCGGAGTTCGTAACTACTCACCCCTACGACAGTGCCGTCACTGTTAGTCTGAGTGCCTGTGCCTACGTATGTGAACTTGCCGTTAGTGATGGATCGGGTATGCGCGGTTGCCTGCGAAACGGGCAACTGAATAGCAATCGCCAAGCACCCAAGAAGAGCGAACTTCTTTCCCCTCAGTGATCACTTCAAAAGCGGCCAACGGTTATCGCTTCAAAACCGGCCAACGGAAGTAGCCGTCCAGGACTGAGATTGTTCTACCCTGCCGCCTCCTGTGGTGGCAAGTCGGTTTTGGTTCTCCAGCTCCGCGGGCCGCACTTGAGCACGTGGCCGTGGTGCAGCAAGCGGTCGAGCATCGCGCTCCCGGCGGCCGCGTCACCCAGCAGTTTGCCCCAGTCTTCTACCGGACGGTTGGAGGTCAACATAGTGCTGGCGCGCTCGTAGCGGCGCAGGATGATTTCCAGCAGTTCTTCGGCGGCGGTGAGCGGCAGCTTGCGCATTCCCAGATCGTCGATGATCAGCAAGGGCACGGTCACCAGGAACTCCATGTGCTCTTTGCGCGTGCCGTCGAGCGTGGCGTCGGCTAGTTCATCGAGCACGGTGTGGGTTCCGCGGTAGAGCACGCGGTATCCCTGCTGGATGGCAGACTGGCCGATGGCCTGGGCCAAGTGGCTCTTGCCGGTACCGGGCGGACCTAAAAACAAGGCGTCTTCGTGGCGGGCGATGAAGGCGCCAGTAGCGAGGTCGAAGACCAGGCTGCGATTCATCTTCTTGTTGAAGTTGAAGTCGAAGTTGTCGAGGGACTTTTGGGCGTCGCGGAACTGGGCTTGCTTTTTCCGTCGCTCCAGCAGTCGCTCGCCACGTCGGGCCAGTTCGTCGGAGACCAGGCAGGAGATCAGGTCGAGGGGGGCGAGCGGTTCGGTTTGCGCCTGACGCAGACGAGTCTCCAGCGTGGCGGCCATCCCGCCGAGGCGAAGTTGTTTGAGAGCACGTGCGAGTTCGATGAGATTCATTCTTCCAGCTCCTTGGTTCGGTGATTGATAAGGTCGCGATACTGCACCAGCTCGCGAATCAGGGGATCGACTTGCTGCAAACTGAGTGGGGCTTGCGGACAGCGTTCCAGATAGCGGCGGACGAAGCGGTATTCCTGCACTCCCATCTCCAGCGCGGCAGCGCAGGCTTCATCGACCGCGGCTGCGCCGTACTTCTTGGCCAAGGAGAGAACGCCGAGGATGCGGCGCACACCGACTTCTCCCTGCTGGCGATGGATGGCCTCACCGAGCGTGCCGATGTGCGTGCCGGCGCGGCCCGCTCGCCATAGCAGTTGGGAAGTGCGGAGCGGGGTTCGCTTGGAGTGGTCCTCGGGCTTGATGCGATACCAGCCGCGCTTTTGGCGCAGGTGTTCGCGCAGCAGTTGGCCGGTCTTGGGATCGAGTAGGCGGACGAACACCTCATCCCACTGCACGCGCACCACGCGTCCGATCCAGCCCGGTGGAGCGCCGTAGTAGGCAGCTTCGACTTCGACGCAACCGTCCAGATGCACGCTGCGTTCGCCATACTGGTAATAGCGGAAGGGTTCGACCGGCAGTGGAAGCAGGAACGGTTTCTCTTCGGCGAACATGGCCGTGACTTGGCGTTTGGTGGTGCCGTGAATGCGCGTGTCGGCCCAGCGCTCTTCCCAGCGATCCAGGTAGGCTTGCGCTTCTTCCAGACTCTCGAAGCGCAAACCCTTCAGCGGGGTTCGCTGCGCGTGGCCGACGCCGGACTCGACTTTGCCTTTGCGATCTGGATCTTGGACACGACACGGCATGGCGACCGCGCCGTAGTGCGCCAGCACATCGCGGTAGAGGGGATTGAGTGTGGGATCGTAGATGTCGGGGACCAGCACGCCCTCGCGCAGATTGTCGTGAACCACGATACGCGTGGCCCCGCCGAATCGGCGGAAGGCGCGTTCGTGCAGTTCCGCCCAGATGCGGGCGCTGGACCGGAAGGCGAGCAGGCGAACCGACTTGCGACTGCAGCCCAGCGTCATCACGAACAGCCGCGTGCGCCGGTACTTGCGGGTCTCGGGATCGCGCACCATGGGGCCGGTGCCGTAATCGACTTGCGCTTCCTGACCGGGAGCGGTGACGATCACCACACGAGCTTCAGGCGCTTGGGTGCCGCGCAGCTTGCGCGCGAAGCGCTGCACGCTCTGGTAGCTGCTGGCGAAACCGTACTCGGAGACCAGGTCCTGCCAGATCGCCACGGCATTGCGGCCTCGGCTGAGTCCCGACTCGATGACCTCGGATAGGCTATGCAGGCGCTGGCGCTGGGACTGCGCTGTGGAGATGCAGCCTGTTCCCGCTCTCTTTCCGGGAAAAGAGCGCCCACTTCGTCTAGTTGGGATGGGCCGAGGTCGGTGATCACCTCGTGGGCCGGTTTTGAAGTTGCTTCTCCCTTAGTAGGAAGGTTTTCGGGGTTGGTTTTGGGGTTGCAGTTGCGGTCGGGAACCACCGCGATCACCGGTTTTGCCGCTCGCCGCCCCCAGCCTCCGGGCAGACGCACGGCAATCCCAGCTGCTTTCAGGTACTGGCTGGCGGTTTCGCGACGGATGCGGGTCTCTTGCTGGATGCGCCGCAGCGACCATCCCAGCCGTCCCAGAGCTAAAACTTGCTGTTTCTTCTCTTCGTTCAAGACATTGGCCATGCCCACGGAGGCTACAAGCCCCTGCGGGAGTCAATGTCCCGGACGCTATTCTCGTTGGCCGGTTTTCAGGTGATACTCATTGGCCGGTTTTGCGTGATCGCCGAGGCTTTCCCACGCTGTCCTCCTCGTCGCTACATTGCCATGATACAGTCGCCGACTTCCGTAGTGACATTTAAGTGCGGGATATCCATAGCAGTCTGCTGAAAAATGAACCAACTTGGTAATTTCGATCATTCCGGCGAACGAAGATTCAAGTACCTGCAAGCCACTTTCTGTCCGAAATGAGCCCGGAAAATACTTTTTCAGCAGCCTGATAGGCGGGAATCGCGCGAACAAGCGCTTGAATAAAGAACAGCCAACACTTCGCTCGATGATACGACCACATACACCGGCAACACGGTCGTCTCCGGCCAGACCTACTACGACGTAGCCACGGCCGTGGATGGCAACTCGAATGAGAGCGGATACTCGAATCAAGCCCAGGCCGTGATTCCAACCCCGTAAACTTTGCCACCACCGGCCGAGAACCTGGGCTCAGGAAAAGACATTCTCGACAAACCTCTGTTCCACCCAACGCGGCAACTTCTAGATAGTCTCTATTGTCAGGGTTGGAAACGCTGCCTTGTACAGGCGTTCATCCAGAATCAACAGCCGGTAGCTCCGAGTTTGAGCGTGAGCCCCTATCAGGAAGTCAGCAAGAATGCGTTGACTGCCGGAATCACGTTGTTTACGTCGGCGTTCCGCGTAACATTGGAACGCCCGCCCGGCAGAACGCCACACTGCTTCACCCAAATCCCAATCAATGGCAATTCCAGTCTCTTCGAGAAATGAACTCACGAAGGTCTCGGTCCGGCCTGGGGCAGCAATTAACTCCGCAAAAAACCAGTGCCGCCACCACCAAGCTTCCCCGATTGAATGCTGCCTCCACAGCCATCTGTGCGGCCAAGCTGAGGGTGGGATCTTTGTCCCACAATGCGACAACAACATTGGTATCAATGGCGGTGGTCATTGTCCGCGCAGCTCTCGCAGCCACCGACTAATGCTTCTTCTGCCAGACCCGATCTCCGGATTGCCGATACCGCGGTACTTCGAGAACGTGCTCTTGCTGCGGACAGGCCGGACGCGAACACCCTTTCCATCGCTCTCAAACAATAGGCGATCACCCGCACGCACGCCAAGGACGCGCCGCACCTCACGGGGCACAGTGATTTGCCCTTTGCTTGTGATCCTCGCTTGCTTCTGCATTCCGATCTCCTGCTTCCTTACCTTAGTACATTTTCCTTACTCTAGCAGCATGACCTGCGCAACCATCGAGTCCTCCCTTCCCCCAAGGTGCAGGTGGAAGCGAGCAATACCTGATTCGGGAGGAAAAGGCATTCAATCAATACGGATGTCTTTCCCGATTGCGCCCACACAGCCAAGCCGTGACGTCCTGCCAACTCGTCTGCTACTCCTGGATGGCCGGCATCTCAGAAGTCGCACAAGTGGTCTTTGTCCGCAAGCGGTTACGATAGGCGCGTAATACGAGGGAACGCGTCGAAGCCAGAGTCGAAACTTAAGATTCGCTCGATTCCATTTTGTTCCATGACGGATAGATGCACCGCGTCACGGGCAGACAGCTTTCGATACCCTAGAACAATCTGCTTCGCACGCTGCACCACCATGCCGTCTACCGCCAGCACCTGATCTACTACACCGAGCAGAGCGTCGAAAGCTGGCTGGATTGCGTCGCGGCGATCGATTGCGACATATCCGTGCAGGATTTCCTGCAAGACCTCGGCATCGGTAACAAGACGCTGACGGTCGGTGATCAGCTTCTCGAGCAAACGCTGCGCGTCAGCTTTGTGAGGATGAGGTGCGCCGACCAGATACATCGGGATATTTGAGTCGACCAAAATCACGAACGTGCACCGGTTCCGTATCCTGCTTCGATCTCGGCCAGCATGCCGTCGATGTCACCGACAGGATAGTCATGCTGGGCCGCCCTTTGGATGATTTCGAGCTTCTTCCCGATGCTGCCCAGAGGCTCTCGGCGGCGTGCTAGATCCAGCGCTTGCCGGACCCACTCGGCGATAGACATGTGGCGCGAACGCGCCACGCGCTGAATGTCTCGATATTCCGGATCCTTCAGAATCACTTGTAGTCTCTTAGCCATATGATGAGTCTCTCTGACTCATAACTATGAGTCAAGTAAACGGGGACACAGCTGGGGTTCGTCAAAACCTCACGCGCTGGTAAGAGCTTTCTTACGCGTGGTGCAACCTGGTTGCACAAAGCCCGTGCCCTGCCGAAGGAGGACTTTAGGCGGGCGGTGGAGAAGGAACTGACGGGAAGTCGGAGCTGATCTAACTTCAAGGTCTACAAGAACCAGATCCCGGTCATCGAGCAGGCAATCGAGACGGCAGCGCGGATGCTCGGGTCGGATAAATCGCGAGGCTACTGTCTGGAGATGATCTGCGCCGACTTCCTGGCGGGCGCCCACCCGCGATCAAGCGGAAGATCATAGCCGCTAATAGGCAATTCAAGATCTTTGCGAAAAATGATGCCCAAGTCATCTGAAAGCTCTTGACCGCCTGTCCGCTCATATACGGTCCTATCCTCTCTTGACAAATATCTCGTCGTACTCGAACAATTATTCGAGTATGGTCGAGTGCCTCTCTAACTAAAACCGGTTAGGGGAGTTCGAGTGCTGCCTTCACGGCAACTTCAACCGTCCGCATGCTCTCTGCCGAAAGGGTTCCTAAAGGTGGGTAAACCAGAAGCTGTTTCTCGACCGTCGTAGGCTGGTCGCACTTGACCCACGATTCGTTATGCAGCCCACCCTCGCCCAACTGTAGTCTCGGGCGCAGCGAAAAAGCCTTGTGCTCAACTGTCGAGATCGGTATCACGCACACATCGAGGGAGTGAGCGTTCAGGCTATCATTGGAGATGATTAGAGCTGGTCGTTCCTTGTCAAGGCTTATGAGGCAGACCTCTGCTCGGCGAGGAAACCAGCCCGACGGTTTAAGCCCTCTTTTCCACGCTGTCATTTACGTGCCCAGCTGCTAGCATTGGCCTTCTGGAAAGCACGCCGCTCGTCGCGGTCATCGGGAGTACTCCTGAAGAATGTTGCAGCCTCCTGATCCAGGTTAGCCTTGCGCTCCATCTCCAACCCCTGCTTCAGCAACTGGTTGACGCGCTCGCTGGCGGAGACGCTGCCTTTTGTCCGTTCTAGCTCGGCCAGAACCGTTGGATCCAGTGAAAACGACCGGGTTTTCCGCAATGTTGACCGCATAAACTGCTCCCCTCAGGGCTGTTTCCATTGTCGCGTTTATTAACAATTATGTCAAGATAAATAATAGCAATTCTAATAGTAAGATTCGCCCTTGGCCAGGGGGGCGCACGCGCTAAGTTGTTGTAATTAAAATAGTTTGTCGGCATCCCTCATTGCGGACTCTTGCTTTGACACCTCGTCGCGGAAGACGGGCGACTCGGCTAACTTGTCGAAGGCTCCGAGTCTACGCGTGGACGGCGGTCATGCGCTTGAGGGTGGGAAGGGCCTTGATGGTTTTTCCGGCTTCCTGCTGGGCGATGCGCAGATCGTAGAGGCCTTGCAGATTGATCCAGAATTCGGCACCGGTGCTGAAGAAATGCGCCAAGCGCAACGCCGTGTCGGCCGTGACGTCCCGGCGTCCGTTCAGAATCTGGGTGATGCGATTGGTTGGGACCTGCAGGTGGCGTGCCAGCGAGGCGGCGCTCATGTTGAGTTCCTTCAATTCCTCGGCCAAATGTTCTCCGGGGACGGATCGCGAGCAGTGGCATGTTCGTTCCTTTCGTCGTTCCTTTCCTACTGGCAACCGACTCCTAGTGGTAATCGACAATTTCAACATTCGCCGGACCGGGGGAACGTTCTGGCCATTCGAAGCAAACACGCCACTGGTCGTTGACGCGGATGCTGTATTGCGCTCCGCCGCGACCGGCGCGAGAGTTGCCCCTAATACACGATACGGCCTTGATTGGCCTGCTTGTGCCCAACACCTAGAATTGCTTGCTCCGGACTCGCCTGTTAGCCCCGCTCTAGGGCGCCGACTGCAAGGTTTGTATGGCACAGCCGCCCGTGACGTCGGAGGTCGTGCAGTTTTGGTTGAGGAGCGTCGAGAAATAGATGTTCTGCGCGCCTGTGGCGCCGCTATCGATCACGATCCCGCTCGTGCCGCCCGCTTCAGGGGCCGCCCCGGTCGGTGCCGTGCTCCCGCTGATCGTGCCGCTGTTCACGTTGTAGCCAATGACGCAGCCATTGCTGAGCGAGGGCGCGGTGCAGTCGCTCGGAGAACCGTAAGCCAGCACACTCAGGAAAATGTAGTCGTTGGTGCCGCCGGCGTAGAACTCAGCGACCTGAAGGCCGGCGGCGTAATAGCTGTTGGTGTAGCTGTTGGACACTTCGGGGCCCGCGATGGTGCTGGTGCTCATGATGTTGCTGGTGATGGATACCTGGTACAAGGTGTTGTTCGCGGGGCCGGTGTTTCCAACCACGTAGAGGTGCCCGGTGCGGGCGGACGAGGTGAAGTAAGCGTTATCGAAGGTGCCAGACATCAGGAATTCGTAGCCTGCGCCCACTGTGGCTTTGGTTCCGCTGGCGCCGGCGCTGAAACTCATCGGGAATTGGTAGACGGCGGCGCAGGGTGAGGGTGTGTGGACGCGGTGCAGATGGTCGAACCATCGTCCCCCGCGAAGACGTAGACCTCTCGGGCACTTGAGTCAATGACGGGGCCGTCCATAATCCCGAAATTGTAGTCCAACTGCGCCGACCTGGTGACTGTTCCTGATGAGGAATTAATGGAGTAAAGGTATCCACAAGAGCTGTTTAAGTTGGTGGCCGAAGGCTCGCACCTCGATGACGAACTGAAGAGATAGTCGCCCACAAAGATGTCCCCGCTCACGGTATCGTAAACGGGGCTGGCGAGCGAAGCGTTCGAATTCACCGCCACCGGCCAGGGGCTCTTGGCCTCTGCTGGAGTGCCTGACGCGAAGATGTTCGTGAATTTGTGCAGGCTCCCAGCATCATCGCCGACGTAGGCCGTGCTGGTGCCGTAATCGACGAACGGCGATGAGTACGTGTCGCTGGGGCGGGGACTCCCGCTAAACGTCAACGTGGTCATGCAGGGCGCAGTGCAGCCGTTATACGATCCGGCGGCTTCCGATGTGGGGCTGGCCGGGGCGGTGAGAGTCCCGATTGAGGCCTTCCACCTTAGCAGGACAAGGCTCGCCACGCCGCTGGAGTTGCTCTGGACAAAGGCCACCTGCGTGCCGTCGATAGAGAGGACCACCGAGGTAACGACGGTCCCGCCCGTATTGTAGGCCCAATAAACTGTAGGAGTAGTGCCGCCGTTACAGCTCGAGTAGAGATTGTCATAGGCGATGATGCTTGCCTGCCCGGACGGCCCGGGCGCCCCGGCCAGGCCCGTGTTGAAGACGACGAAATCGCTGCAACTCGTCGCGCCGGTGGTGAAGGTGGCCGGGAATTCACCGTGTGTTTTCGGCAAGCCTGCGGAACCCTGGTACAGAAGCGAGTAGTAATTCAGGATTCAAGGACGATGAGCGCTAACTCCGGGTGTACTTCGGAAGAAGGAAATCCATGTCATCTCCGACGCCATAGCCGAAGTCATGGCTAATGGTGCGCACACGATCTAACCTGGAGACCAGGTCATCCCGGCGGTCGGGCGAGAGTGCGTTGGCGAACTTGAGGGCGTGCTCGAACATGCGCACCAGTGCATCGAAGTATCCCTCATCATCGCTGCAAATGTCGTCGCAGAACCCTGCGGCTTGCTCGCAGTAGAAAACCATTAACTCGGCCACTCCCTCAGGATCGCCAATTGCCTTTTTGTAATCAGAGATGGCCTGCTTGGCTTGGGAGACAGAGGTGTCCTGCTTCCGGAGCACGTCAGGCCAAAGCCACCGATCAATGATTTTCTTGTACGGTTCCAGCACGTCTCCGCCCAAGCCAAAGCGGGAATGAAGAAAGATCCGATTGTCCTTGTGCGCACTGTAGAGATTTTGGATCAAGCCTAGCAATGCTGCACGGTCGAAATCCGCGAGTTTTGCTTTGACATCGGTCCACGTGGGATGCGATTTTGATGGACGTTTGGTGTTTCCGGCCATGAGTGATTCATCCTAGCTCTACGCGGAATCGGAGAGGGCTACGATTCGCTCCAGCGTCTCGCGATAGTTCCACGGCATCCACTCCCCGGGCTTGGTCGCCAGTTCCTGGGTGTGGCGCTGCAACTCGGTCAGGTAGTCGAAGGAGTTGGCGCCGCACAACTGGGAGGTGTGAATCAAGCTCATGAACAGGTCGCCCACCTCCGCCCCGTTCAGCGTCCGATAGAACAAGGCATTCTTCCGGTGCAGAACCGCCCGCTTCAGTGCCCTTTCGACGAGGTTGTTGTCTAACGGCGCTCCGGCTTGCCGGAGAAACAGCGTCAAAGGCCGCCAGTGTCGCAGTAAGTACGTGATCGCCTTGCCCAGCCCCGAGTTCGGCTCCGTCTTGCGCTCGGCAAACTGTGCCTCCAGCCAGTGATGGAGTTGCTCCATCACCGGGGCGCTGTGCTCCTGATGAAACTGCAGGCGCTCTTCCGGCCTCAGACCACGCTCCCGCGCTTCGGCCTCGTGACCATACACCTGGCCCAGCATCTCCAGTACATAGCGACATTGGTCGGGGAAGTTCGCCGCGACTTCCACGAACTGTCTTCTTCCATGGGCAAGGCAGTTCGCCAGCAAAATCTCCACCCCCGCCGCCAACTTCGGAACATTGCGCGAGAGCGCGTCACACATCTGAATGGGCGGGCCCGCGTGCTGGGCACGCTGCTGCAACACATCGGCGAGGTTCTCGCCGGCATGCTGGGGTCCGGTGAAGTACAGCGCAATCTTCCAGCCCTCGCCGGTGGACACGATGCCGCTGGTGAATACGCCCGTGCGCTCGTCCGACGGTTCGCGCGTGAGCCGTAACACGCGCATGCTGGTGTCGTCGTTGTGTACCACCTCACCCTGCGCGGCCTGCCGGATTAACTCGTCACGCGCTGGTTTGAGTAACTCGGCCGCCTCTTCGACAACCTCCCATTGCGTCGCCGCCGGTAACGGAATCCCCAGCTGACCTTGGAGTTGTTCCAACCGGTAGAACGGGGTCCCGCTGCCGTACTTGAGTTGCGCGATCATCGCTGCCGCCGTCTCGTCATACTTTTCCGGACCTACGCCTTCCGGTTCTTGTGCGGTAAACATCTGCCCACACGCACCGCAACGCAGCCGTTCGAGCGAGTAGACGGTGGCCGCCAGTGGCGCCTGCCCCACCATCCGCACCAGCACTTTCGGATCTTTCTGCCCGTATACGTTGCCTTTCTCGCACTCCGGGCAGCGATCCCCGTGCTTCAACTTCGGGTGCGCAATCGCAATCTTCCGCGAACTGACAAACGCCCCAGCACCATTGCGTCCATGTCCGGGCGCTGGGGAAGCGTTGCTCTCCGACTGAGTCTCGGCACCAGTTTCCGCACCTTCCATTTTTTCCAACACCGCGCTGGTCTTCTCCGTGTTGCGCGGCCGCACCAGCATCGCCGCCAGCGCATGCAATGCGTCCTTGAGCTTCTCGTAATCGTCCTCGCTCAACGGCGCTTGCCGCGCTCCGTCCAGCACCCGGTCCAGTTCCTCCAGATTCACATCGACACGTCGTCTGGCGGTTTTCATCCTCGCCCCATGAGCAGGTCGCGAAACTGCTTCGCCAACGGATATCCCAGAACCTCTTTGATCGACCGGTTCGGCACGTAGCTGTTGGATTGCTTGCCCCGTCCTGTCGTCTTGCCCAACACTACCCAGTTGGCCGCACGGTAACAGGTTCCGCGGAATCGTTCCGGATCCACAAACGTCTCCAGGAAGTAAATCGGATGCCCGTAGATCCGCTGCCAATCAGCGGAGATCCGCAACGCCATGCGGCCCAGGATATGCGACGCCAGGTGTTCCACCTTTACCCATGGCAAGATTAAAAATCGCGTGTTGTAGGCGAGGAAGCGGACATTACGACGACGGGCTTCGGCGCTCCAGCCAATGTAGCGGTCGCGACTGCCCAGATGCCGCACGGCCGAGGACCATGCCAGACAGGCGACCGGCCGCCCTTGCCCCCACACCATGTACTTCAGGTGTTCTCCCACCGGCTGCTCGTAGCCGAGGTAATGATGTTCCTCCAGCAAACTGTTCCACAACGGCTCTTTCCCGGTGCGACGAACCAGTTCGAACTCCAGCGGCTGGAGGTTGCACAGACGGCCTTCGATGGGTGTGGTATCGATCCGCGCCGGCTCCGGTCTGGCTCGGTTGGCCAGCGGGTTATGCCGCACGTAACTCACCGGCGGCAACTCGATCTGGCCGGCACGGTCCAGCATCAGCAACAGGCCGCGGCACACCATGTCGCGCAACGCTCCATTGGCCTGGCGCCACTGCCAGGCTGCGCAGAGCTTGGTCGATAGTGTGCGGCGGCTTTCCTGCGGGTGCTGCTCGATCAGTGCGCGTATATAAAGGATGTCTTCCTGACTGATCTTCCGGCCCCGATATCTGAACTCGACCATCGATCAGCAGTATGAACTGGTTTTTCTTGGAACGCAAGGGGTGACGCCGTGTTTTTTGCGAGGTTGATTACTTCAGCACGCTCACTCGCCGCCACATCGGCGCCGCGCGCACGCGCGACACATCGCCCGCCGCCATCAGCAACTGCACCTCATAGGCTTCCAGTGCCTTGGCTGCTCCGGATCCTTCCGGCCACCACACGAATCGTCCTCGCGAAAGACGCTTTTGGGCCAGCCAGTATCCCTGGCCGTCATAGCTGAGTAGTCGGATCGCCGTCCCGCTGCGGCTCCGAAACACGAACACACAGCCGGAAAAAGGATCCTCGGCTAGTTTCTCCTGGCAGAGTCGCGAGAGAGAGTCGATACCCTTTCTTCCATCGACCGGCTCGATGGCTACCAGCACGCGCATCTGCGCCGTGATCTGAATCATCTCTCGGCTTCCCGCCAGGCCCGCAGCAGGCTCGTCCAATCGGGCGGTGCGGCAGCTTTCCACTGAATGCGCACCTTACCTCCGTGCAACGACTCGAACTCGATCACGCACTCTCGCAGCATCGCTGAAGGTGGCGCGATCAGTTCGACGAATGCCGGCTTGCGTGCTTTTCGTCGGTGATGGGAAACTCCGCCGAGCCGTTTCTTCAGCCCCGTATAGTCCAGCCGTAACGGGTGCGCGACGGAATACACGCCGTGTTCCCGCGCCAGTTCGACTGCGGCTTGCCACACCGAATCCGGCAGCTTCTTCCCCCGCGGTTGGGTGCTACGAATCTGATCCAGCTGGCGCTGTAACTGCGCGATTGGCTCGGGGATCACTGTGCTGCTCATGCGCTTCGCTCTCGACCGCTCGTCCGCGGCTCAACAAACGTAACAGGGCGGGTTAGCGGTCGTCACGCACGCTTGCCGAAAACTCACAATTCACCCAAGCCTGTGGTCCCGTTGCTGCCCAGGGTCTCGCTCCAGTCTTTTTTGATGCGCTTGCGCTTTTTCTTCTTTGTCGTCCTGGGCTCGAGGGCCGCGTCGGCCTGTTTGATTGGAGGAGGTATGATGGCCCGGGCAAGCCCGGAGGGCAGCCGGCGGTTGCCAACCTGAGCGGCCTCTCGTTCTTCGAGGCTCATCTCGATGGCCCCGGCGACTTCTTCGCGCGCCTGGACGCCAGCGTCAGCCTGCTCGGCCCTGGACTCGAGCGCCACCGGCTTCGCCGCGGATACGTCCTGTGATGAGCTATGGAGGGTGGTGCCTGAAGCATTTGCGCTTCGCTTCTGCTACTGCATAATGTAGCGGGGATCGGTGGCGATCTTGAGCCAGCGGCCGTAAGTGCCGTTTCGAATAGCCTCATCGGTCTTGCCGGGATGAGAAAAGACCAGGTGCTGGTGAGTCCAGTCCGAGGGCACACCTTTCGCCTGCCTCCCCTGCGCCTCCTGGCCGTTCATCAGAACCGTTGAGACTGGACTCATAGCCAGAATGACGAGCATTACCGCCAGCCGCGAAACCGACGCGCTTGTGCTTTTCATGGTTTTGATCCTCGCTTCTTTTCTGCCGGCTGCCTGCCTTTCCTTACTTTGCACCGATCAACGGCACGATTATCCCAAACCAAGTGTCGTTGCTACCCGTACCGTTCAGAGAGCACTTACTGGGCGCAGTTCCGCTTGACCATGTTGTCGTTGCCGTCTGCATTCCTGTAGATGTTACTGCCTTCGCTTCTGTTATATGCCCCGGTGTGCCGTGGGGATTGACGATGATTCCCGTATACCCAACCCCGACTACTCCAGGAATCGACGCTCCGCAGGTAGCAATCGTAGCCGTAATGAGATCATTGGCGTTGACTGTGGGACCACTAGTGGATACCGTTGCTGTAGTTCCAGCTGTGCCGTCGCTGTTGACGATGTTGTCTACACTCTCGAAATAGTTGGAGGAGGCAATACTGCCTGCTTTCCACTCAATCACATCGAGTTGCAGATAGCCTGCGGTAGCGCTTGTGGTGACCGTGAACGTAGTGACTCCGGCCGGAATCGACGGACAATACCAAGCATAGAATGTTTGGTAATCCGGAACCGATGTATTGCTCATGGCATACGGAGAGTGCGGAGCCTCCGTAAAGCACGTTTCGCGCGAGTTTATATTATCTCCAATCGTGGCGGTTTGAGTCGGTGCAACGCCGCACGAGGCGGAACTGTTGCAATACTGTGCAAACACTTCAACTCCGTTGCCCGGAGCGGGTCTAAGAGTGACGGAGGATGTAGTCGATGAGGTTACGTCATTGTAAGCCTCATTGCAGAAGGTGTACGGCCCAACGGCAGTAGGCGAGGGGCAGTTAGCTGCAAATGTCGCTGTTACTGCTTCTGCCGCACTCATTGTAACTGCACATGTAGTCGCTGTTCCTGAACATCCACCTCCGCTCCATCCCGAGAAGTAGTAGTTTGTACTAGGAGTCTCTGTGAGAGTTACAACGGTTCCGCTAGAATAGCTGGCAGAACATGTTCCTCCACTTGAAGTACAAGAAGAGATTCCCAATGGACTACTAGAAATAGATCCCCCCGATCCACTGACAGTAACGGTAAGAGTGTAATCAGTGCGCAAGGTGTTCCAGGCGCTGTTGAAAACGAGGTTGTAAGCATTCACGCTGCCGAGTCCGGTGGCGAAATCCCAGCCAGGAGTAGCACCGTACGCCGGCTGGTACGCTGATGCAGCAGTCCCGACGGACGGCGAAGCCGAGCAAGTAGCGCCCGACCCTCCACCGCCCGTCAACGTGCAACTCATGCCTCCCGTATATCCCTGGCCAGTATTAGTGAAGGTGATGCCAGTCACAGTTCCGCCCGATATCGTAGCCGTACAGGTCGCCTGCGTTCCACCGGCCCAAATAGTTGTGTTCGTAGGTGAGAGGTATTTGTTGAGGTTACTCGGGGCGCCGAGCGTGCAAGTAGGGGCGCTGGTGTAGCCTGAGCCGCTCGCAATAATGGTACCCGTCGTCAGCGCTTGCGTGCCTATTGAACCATTGGTGCTCGAAGGCACGTAGCAACCTACTCTGTGACCTGCGCCGTCGGCCCTGCAGTCCACGTCGTTGTCGCCCTGGGTTATGTCGTAGAACACGCACGAGGATGCCAATCCTCGCCGCGGCGGCTGGTTGATGGAGTAGCAGGAGCTGTTGCCGGTCGCGCCGAACTCGGCCTTCGCGATTTGGTAGTAGATGGGGTTAGGATTGCCGCTGCGCGGACCACCCAAGGTCTGCCACGAGGTGCCCCACTTCTCGTTGACCAGGGCCTGGATGGCGGCCATCATCGGCGCAGCGACAGAGGTTCCACCAAGACCGCTCCAGGTACTGGGCGCACCGGAGCAGGGAGCTGAGCCGTCGCTTTTGTAAGTGGGGTCGGACCAGCAGATGGTGGCGTAATGCCCCCAGAGGCCGTTCGCGGCAAAGAGCGAAACGTCCGGAACATCGCGTACGCCGTCGGCAGGATTACCGAAGATGCCGGACTGCCACGAGGGCTTGGGATACCCCGTGCACGTGCCGTCCACCTCGAGATAGCTGGTCTGGTTGGTTCCTCCTCCCCCGGTGGCGCAGCCGCTCGGGCCGCCGCCGCCCGCGGCCGTGGATAGGAAGTCTGCCTTGCCAATAGTGCTGTTGCAGAAGCCGGTGGTGCCGTATGGGGCTGTAAATCCCTCGTAATTGTAGAGTAAGTAGCCGGCACAGGAATCATTCCACGGAATCTCTGGAATGTAAGACTTTGCCGAGCCGTCGGTGGCCGTGTTGGTCGAGCTCCAGTAAGTGCTGACGGGGGTCCCGACCTCCTTAGCGTTGTACGCGTCCTCGAAGTCTGTGCCGCCCACCGCGACGTTGTAGGGTGTTTCACCCCAGCCGGTAACGCCGATACCAGAATAGGCGTAATGGCTCCCACCGTAATGGAATTCCGGGGCGCAGGCGGCCCCGCCCGCATCGCCGGCAGAAACGAAGACGGAGGTGCCCGCCGCCGCGGCCGTCTGAAAGGCCGTATAGAACGCGGCGTTCGATGGCAAAAAGTTAGCCGCCTCGCAAACGCCGTAACTCTGGCTGATGATCGCTGGAGGGGTGGCGGAGTTGACGAGGTTCTCGATGGCAAGAAGGCCGCCGAAGGTGGTGGTATCAGCGCAGGCCGCTACCTCGATGGCTGCGTTGGGTGCTATGGCGCTGGCGACCTCCGCATCCAGGTCGGCTTCACCGTCAGCCTCGTTGGTGCCCGGATCGGTACAAGCGGCGCTGCCAGCCGGATGCACGGTTGTCACCGTGCCCGACCACTTGCTGAGAAAAGTATTGCGGTAGAAGATTACATCGTTCGTGCCCCCCGACGGGGTGTAGGTGTCGCTGTCCTCTACCACAGTGATGGTCTGGCCTTTACCGTTGATTCCGTCTTGGTAGAGAGGATTCAGGTTATAGATGGTCTGGAAGTCCGCCGGCACCAGCGAGTAGCAGTGACCGCCGCAGCCGGAGAACGTATAGTCCGAGCGAACGCGCGGGACGCGCATCTGCTGCGGCTTGAAGTTGTGCATGGAGACGACACCGACAACGGCGGGCGCGAGCGCGCGGGGAATCTGCGGATCGCTCATGTTGGCGAAGTGCTGCTCACCCCGCACCTCGAGGTAGTGGATCTCGGTATGGAAGGCTTCGCGGATTTCGCCTGCCGTGCCGGAGAATTCGATCACCATGCGGTTGGGGTAGACGGAATCGATGGTGAAGCCGTGCGACCGAAGAAAGCCCGTGATGGAGTCGATGTCCTGCTGCGCCAGACTGTACTTCTCTCCCTGTTCTGCCGCCATGATCCAGTGGTGGAAATTGGGCGAACGCTTGTCGGTGAGGCTGTCGATGTATTGGTCGAACTCCCGCTCCAAGTTGGGCGCCCGCTTCAACTGCAGCAGCATGTGTTCCATGGGGAAGCTGTCTTCCACGCGGCCGCGGTCGTTTTTGGCGTTGGCTTCCCTACGCGTGCCCCCCACGCTGATCAGTTGGTTTTCGTCGATGGCCTGGTTGATGAGGACGGGCTTGCTCTCGCTGCCAGTCCGAGCCCACACGCGTGGGACGCCCTTGTGTACGAGGACCAGCGCCAGGCCCGCCAGGGCCAGGGCGCCGAGCCCCAACTTCCGAGTCATGGACCTCTGATTCCGTGATTTCTGATTCCGTGTTTTCATGGTTTAACTCCCGCTCACATTTCCGCTCCAGGGCAGCGGCGGGCTTGGGCGCGGTAGTTTGCTGACGCTTTCCAAATCCCTGATTCAAAGGCTGGCGCTCGTACTGCTTCAGGAAGGCCATACCGAAGAGAGTTGATTGATAGTCGAAGAGAACCGATGCACCTCATCCAGGATGACGGGGCGCGTAGGGAGCAGCGAGTCTGGATTACGCTCGGCCTGATCGAGCACACCCACATCATCGAGAGTGAAATACGCCCGTGCTGGCTCAATCGCCTGCGTTAGCGTGGTCTTGCCTGTCTGCCGTGCACCCGTTAGTACAGAGACGGGCAAGACCCGGAGAGCCGTTTGGAGATTGCGTCGAAACCAGCGCGGCTTGATTCTTTCCATATCGTGAAATAAATCATTTCATGCCATGAAATGCAACAGGAAACTTTGGGCTGCCGGGTCCCTAGGAGGCGACGTAGCCTTTCTCCAGGAGTTGCTCAACTTAAAATGGGCCCTCCCGGCGCCCGTTTGGGATTCGGTTGGCGTCGCTGTGCAACCGGGTTGCACAAACTTGGGGCTCGGTACCCTGCTCCACTCAAGAACCAATGCCGACGATGAAACTCTTATTGGTTGCGGCCAGTCTCGGGCACAAATGGAGGATGGGAAGCGTTGTGCACACACTGATCTTAGGCGAACACAAGGCGAATGTCAATAGCCCTGCATGATTGTGCATTTGACGCAGCATATGGGAGACGGTAATGTCAGAAAACCGTGACGGGGCGCATCCGATTCAGCTTGCGGAGGAGATCATTCGCGTATTGGATGAGTGCGACGACAGTACTGCTATGACCGCATTAGCGATTGCCCGGCTGCTACGACTGCACCGCGCATCGGCGGCTATTGAGTTTGAGCGGCAATGCGCGCAGGATGCTATTAAGCAGCGCCAGGAGGATGCAGACGTGCCGCCAAGTTGACGAGAGATTTATTGATCTCCGCGAGTTCGATACGGATCGCGCGGAGCTCGTTAACAATCAATGAAAGACCGGTGAGTTCGTTTGGTATGTTCGGAGGGGTCATTGGCTGAGATGCCATGGACGTTATCCTTTCGTAAACGGATTGACAGATGCTTCGCTGAAAGAGAATAGTTGTCGGGTGCGGAGGAGGTGGGAGTTGAACCCACAAGACCTGTGAGAGTCAGCGGCTTTTAAGGCCGTTGAGCTAGCGGTTTGCTCATCTCCTCCGCCATGCGCCGCATAGTAGCGCAATGCGGCAAGCAAACATAGTGTCGCAGCCGTAAATAAGCACCGGATTTGTACAGATCAGTCAACAGCTTTTCGACAGGAACAAAGCGTCAACAACCCCGTCCAGAGCTAGGTTCACGCGACTAGATCAGGTGTCAATGGAATTGGAGATCATTTTGCCGAAGAAAAGTCTGAAAGTGGATCGCGCTCAATTCGAGGGAATTGTCAAAAACCTGCTCCACTCCAAGCCCCTGAAGCGGGAAGACGTGAAGGTCGGCAAGAAGAAGCCGGAGAAGCTGATCCCGCCGCAGAAATAGGTTAATTCCTTCCCAATCAGCATTTATCGCAAGTGCAGCCTGAAGATCAGTTATTATCGGTACTGGTCGGGTCGCTCCCTGCCAGCCCCAGCGGATTCGCCGGGCGGGATGCCTTGAACACCCGCCCCGGCCCGCAGCTTTCAAGGAGGCAAATTCGTGAACAGTATTTCATTGGCGATGCATCATGTACGCATAAGGCGGGTACGCGAGAAAGAATTCGATCAAATCGACTGTTTTGGCGACAATGATGATGATCTGTTCGACACGCTCCAACGCATTCTTGGAGTCCTGAGGAAGAAGCCAGACAACGATAAGGAATCGCAGCAGACACTAGAGGTCGCGGAGATTCATGCAAATGGCCGTCAAATCTATGGCATCATTAGAATGGGGGCTTACGGACTTACGATGGATGTGCGTGACGTGCGCGCCAACACCCTCGCGTTTAAGAAGCGCGAGTACCATGCCGACATGATGCCCTTCTATTTTCATTTTGATCTTCCTCAGGGCAGAGACAAGGGCATCCTTGCGATCCAGCGAACGGGAATTTTCAGTATTCACAGCGCTCTGAGTAGTTTCCTCACCAAAGAGATCAAGAAACAATTTCCGGACCTGATTCTAGCCCTGAATCTAGTGGCCACCAAAGAAGTGATCGAGCAGTACGTGGGCAAGAATTCGCAGTTGACTGAAATCCATTTCATTCGCTACGAACTATCGCCCGATATCGCGGATGTAATCCGCAAATCCGGTGCGCCCACCCAAGAAGGGAGCCTAGATTTTACAGTCAAGCTTAAAGAAGTGGGATTTCCTTTTCACAGTCCGATTCTTCAAATCATCCGAGGAACTGGATCGCCCCTGGATCTCGTTGAGTTTTTTGATATACCTTTCGAGGTCAACAACGTAAAGATCAAGACAAGGACCGGGGAGAAAGAAAGAACTGTAAATCTCGGTGACCCTCGAAGCGGACTACGCGCCGATTTCGATGTAACCGGCGAAGTGAAACTGGTCGGAGGCCATCCGACATTGGAAAGTATCCATGACATTGCGTCTACTCTCATCGACGAGCACCGCGCTGCCCTCTACGGGAAGGCTTGACCCCATGCTGCGGAAGATTGATGTTATTCCCATCCTCCGCGACCATATCCAGACTCTCAGGGATTACACAACTGGCAAGCTTTCATATTCCGACATTCTGCTTTTTTTCTTCTTGCCCCTTGTTCTTGCGGGCTTCGGCGCATGGGAAAAAGTTCAGCTTCGGGCTGTTGCAGTAACCGGCGTTCTCACCGCTTCCTCGCTCTTTGTCGCTCTTCTTTTGAATTTGCTCGTGATGGTACTGACGTATCTGCGCACGACCCAAGGCGACCCGAGCGATCAGTCTCCGCGACTCCGTAAGACATTTCTACGCGAGATCGCCACCAATCTGAGCTTCTCGATTCTTGTGGCTCTAGCAATTGTGGCGACCGCTCTTGGCGCGTTATTTGGGCTTGGGGATAGTAATACTGACCTCAAGATCGGAGTAGTGCCGACCTTCCTTCTCGTAGCGGGCGCTTCGACTCTCGTGCTGAGTTTATTGATGATTCTGCGTAGAATGTATACCCTGATTCTCAACGAATTTGAGCGACACAAGCTTAGCAAACAAATGTCGGCCTAGAGACGCCTACCAAATTTCTTTTACGGCCTCACAAACGGCGTGAAGGGTGTTTCCTCCACCAGCTTCGCATAAGGCAAGTTCCCGGCCAGTGCTAGTCTCTGTACGGTCATCCCGAACAGATCAGCCGCTTTCCGATTGTTGAACCGGAACGAGAACTCATTCAAGTAGCGTTGCAGGTGCTTTAACGAGACCTTGTGGAAGGCTCCCGTCAGGCCGCGCTTGAACAGCGAGAATGCGGATTCCACGGTGTTCGTATGCACGTCGCCGCGCACGTAGATTTTATCTTTGTGCCGGATGGTTTCGTGCTTTCCGCCCTTGATGCTGGAAGCGATGAACGCGGCGGGATACGCGGCCCATTCGTCCGTTATAACTTGCTTCACGTCAGGGCTGACGTTTTCCTTGATCCGCTCTGAGAGTGCGTCAATGCTTGGGGCTTCGATCTGATAGAGGCGGAGATCGCCGCCGCGCTCCCGAATGCCCATCACCACGTCTTTATCTTTCTTCACGCCACGGCGACCGCGTTTCTTTCCGCCGATGTAAGTCTCGTCAATTTCAACCGTGCCTGTCAGTTTGGGCGCGTTGGCTTCCACCATCGCCTTGCGAATGCGATGCGCCAAATACCACGCGGTGCGATACTGCACACCGAGAGCGCGGGCGAGCTGGTTTGCAGAGATTCCTTTTCTGGATTCGGTAATCAGCGCAATGGCGAGAAACCATTGGCTGAGGGGCAGGTGCGTGTCGTGATAGACGGTGCCCGTGGTGGCGGTGAACTGAAATCTACAATCGTTGCACTGGTAGAGCTTGCGATCCGGGCCAGTCCTGCCCGTCTTCTTGTTCGTCTTGCCCTTGGCGGTGATCCGCGTTATCCGCAGCGATTCACAGGAAAGACACTTGACGCCATCCGGCCAGCGCATATGCTCTAGGAAGGCGAGGCACTTGTCTTCGGTGTTCAGTTCCTTGTAAACGTCTAAGAGATTCATTGGCTGCTCTCCACTGCAACCATTCTCTCAGAAAAGGTGTGATGTGTCAAGTGCATAATCGCGTAGCCCTGGTACTCTGCGATTTCTTGCGATCGGGGACGCCCAACGTTACAGTGCCGGGCGTGATCCAGCTTTGGACGGACAAAGCCAACCGTTCCTTTGGAGACCCCCTCGGTCGATTCTCAAGGGGTAGAGAGCCGCTACTCGAGACAGGCGCAGGCCGTGGTTACCAGTCCGTGACATCGACTTCAGGTCGAATGAATTCCGGTGATGTCATTTCCTCTCTGTCTGTCCGGTCAGTAGCCAATCCACTGACTTCCCGAACTTGTTGCCGATGGCCAACAGTACAGCTGAACCTGGCCCCTGCCACTTTGATGGGTCGGTAGAGTTCGCCTCGACCAGACCTGTCCCCACGCTCCCAGTTTGGCGGCAGAAAAGGGTTCATATTGCCCAGTAGGGTACCAAGCAGTTCGCCAAAATCTTGCGCGCTACACGCTAAGAAGATTTCTTTCTACTTGGCCGGGCGTGATCCACGCTTGAACGGCCAAATCCGCTAGTCTTGGACCACTGGGCGGTGCAGTGTGAAGCGTAGTCCTTCGCCGGCGGCGATTGCGGTGGCGTTCGCAGGGCTTTTAACCTGAATCCCTGGGCCAACTCCTCGTCGATGGAGTCAATTGCCCGAGCCGCTACCGATCAGCCTCCGGCGGTCGCTGCACGCAGCTTGAACCGAACACCTTCCTTGCGCTGGAGATATTGGACGATCTCGAACAAGTTGCGCGCCTGCGGATTTCCAGTCGGGCCCAGCATCCGCATCAGGCTCTTGGAAGAGCGGTGGGTGGCCTCGGCCAGTTCGTTGAATCCCACAGTAGCGTTGATGTAATCGCGCAGCACCGTCTTGCCCGTTTCCACGTCTCCAGCGAGAAAGCTTTCGATGCCTTCGCGCAAAAGTTCCTTGCGGAAAGCGGGGTCACGCTTCACCCGCGCTTGGATTGTTTCTTTGAACGCTCGTGTCAGAGCCATCGCTGGTCACCCTGTGCCTTTCTCTTCTTGTAGTCCTGCCACCTGGCAATCGCGTCCTCGATGTCCCTCTGCTGCCGCTTCTTTGTTCCACCCCCAAGAAGGATGACGAGGAGATCACCGTCCTTGCCGAAATAAATCCGGTAGCCAGGCCGAAGTCGAGCGCCGATACTCATGAACACCGCCACCAACGCCTTTCACGTTAGAGAAGTTGCGCTGCCCTATGCGCGCAACGGCTACGGCCACCTTAGCCGCGGCCTGCGCGTTCAGGCCATCAAACCATCCGGCGTAAGGGCTGCGGCCGTTCGCGTCGAGGAATTCAAAGACCTCAAGCATATGCAATAGTAACATATATGTTACCATAGTCAAAGCCTTGGTAGAACCTCAGGCAGAGCAGGCTGGGCGGGTAGGGGAATGATTTCAGAGGCGCGCTTGCCACATGTAAAACAGAACCGACCGGATTCGACAAGCTCTTGCGGACCGGTTCTTTGGCGATCCAGATATCCCCGAGGCCGTCTCAGGTCAATCTTTGGGGAGGAATCTCGCGGCGATCAGGTTTTGTCTTGCAGGTCCTTCTGCTGGGCTTTTCCCCTGGCTTTGGCCCACCTGGCGTTTACGGCCTTACGGGCTGGTTCCCGTCTTTCGGCCGTCAGTTTTCTGGTGCGAGCCTTGCCGCCCTTCGGCCCACCAAGTCGTCCAAGAGCCACTGCCCCCTTGCTGGGAATCGGGAGACGGGCTATCATAGAGGAAGGGTAGAAGATTGGTACAGAGGGCTAGAAGCACCATGAGCCTCAACGTCAAGGATCCGGAAGCCCACCGTCTCGCTCAGGCGATCGCCCAGGCCACCGGCGAAACGATGACCCGCGCCGTCACGGAAGCTCTGCGGGAGCGCTATGAACGTCTCCAGAGGCGCGATCCCGAAACGCTCGCCGCCGACATCCGGGCGATTGCCAAGCGCGCAGCCGCCCACATCAAGCGTCCGTATCTCGATCATGCTGAGCTCCTGTACGACGAACACGGCCTTCCCAAATGATCCTCGACTCCTCACCGCTCGTCGCCATCCTGGCGGAAGAGCCGGATGCCGAACTCTATATCCAAGCCATCAGCCGCGCCCCGCGCTGCCGTATATCCGCCGGGAATTTCGTCGAACTCTCGATTGTCATCGAGAGTCAATTCGGCGTTGAGGTCGCCCAGCAATGCGACGCACTGTTTCGCCGCATTGGCATTGTGATCGAACCCGTGACTGTCGAGCAGGCGCATCTCGCGCGCCAGGCCTTCCACGACTTCGGCAAGGGCCGCCACGCGGCAGGGCTGAATTTCGGTGACTGCTTCGCCTATGCCCTCGCCAAACTCACTGGCGAGCCTCTCCTTTTCAAAGGGAACGACTTCAAAAAGACCGACATTGTCCCCGCCCTATGACGCACGAGTCTCCTGAAAAATGACCGTATAGGCGCGCCTACCACATGTAAAACAGAATCGACCGGATTCGACGAGCTCTTGCGGACCGGTTCCTTGGCGATCCAGATATCCACGAGGCCGTCTCAGACAGGTTCACAAACCGTTCCAGGGGTCAACGACATTAAGACCACAGTCCTCGAAGTCTGCAACATTGCGCGTCGCGAGCTTGGCCCCTCGCACTTGGGCAATGGCCGCGATCTGCGCATCCGCCTGGCTGATAGGTCTCCCGAGCGCACGGCGGTGAGCGGCAATCTTAGAAAAAACTCGCGCTGCGTCACTCTCGAACCCGAAGATTCGGCCCGCCAGATCCTCGGCAAACATAGCTTCCGCCGCGGCCAGCAACCCCTCGCGACGCTTGCCCTTAGTGAGCAATTCAATGTCATAAAAGATTTCTGCCTCGGTGATTGACGTCGTAAAGAGTTCTGCTGCTGGTTGCTTCGCAACCCAGGTCACAACCCGAGGAGAGGGCTTGTGCCTCATGAGCTCGGACAGCACGTTTGTGTCGAGGATGATCATTCGTCAAATCCCGGGGCCTGGCGCATAGCATCGCGTCGCGGCAACTCCAATTCGAGCCCGCCAAACGCCAAAAATCGTTTTTGAATGGCCTCCGCCAAGTTTCCCTTTGCCGGTGAGGAAGCGGTTAGAGCTGAGCGCAAGATCTCCCTGGCCTCCTCCTCCATCGAACGTCCGTGATGGGCAGCACGGACCCTCAACCGGGTCTTGGTTTTCTCGTCAAGTTGTCGAATCGTTAATGTCGCCATGCTGTCAATGCTATCACTGCTAGCCACGGATGCAAAGTGGCGTAGCTAGGCGAGGACTGTCGTTTCGCGCCCACACTGCAGGTGCGGCGATTTGTGGTAAGGGTGTTCCCGCCCTGACGGGCAACGTTGCTGGCCTGGTTAACGGTGCCTGGGCACCAAGCAACCCGATGACCCACTCCTACGAACCAGATCAGTAAGTTTGGCCAGAGCCTCGCTGCCCGTACGGGAGTGACCCTGTGGTAGAGGGAATGAAGGGCGATGTTTTTCCCGCCCCGGTCATGGGTGTTTGACCCTGGCCTTCTGCTTGGCGACCTGCATGAACTTGGGCCCTTCCTTCTTATAGGCCTGCACGCCCTCGCCTACCGGCAGCCCGCAAATCTGCACTCTGTTTGGAGCGGCTCACTGGATGCTTTCGCCTCTAACAATCCAATCGAGACTTTTGCCGAACTTGGTCGCCACGCCCAGAAGGATTTCAAGTGTCGGAGCAACTTTTCCACTCTCCACTTTTGAGAGCTGACCTTGGCTAACACCCAATTGCGACGCAAGCTCCTCCTGTCGCATGTCTCCTCGTAAACCTCGAATTCTCAAACCAATTTCCCTTAGGTCGGGTTTTGGCCTGTTTCGGTGAGACATTTCTCTTGAGTTTTGGCGTTATTCCTATTAGAATATTCCATATGGAATATTCGCAGGGGGATATGACGCAAATTCCTCTCGTTTCTTTCTAGCTTGGTTTCGGACAGTTGGCAATTGATGACTTGGGTCCCAAACATCAGCGGATGTCGTTTCAGGAGGCAATGGAAATGATGAAAAGATTGGTCACGTTTCAATGCAACAGGAGAATTGCCAGGCAGTTGTGGGGCCATATTTCACCCACGGCATTGCACGGTCTAAAGGAACTCACCAGCGAATACTTGCTGTCGATCGCTTCCGGCGACCTACTACTTCTCGATGGACGATGGTACGTAACGCACAATGGGTTATTGGGGCTGGCCCGCCGGAATCGGTGCGCGGGCATCAACGTGCGGCCAGTACCCACCTTTTCTGATCCTTCTGTACAGCGATGGGCATTCGAGGCCACGGTCTATAAATCCAAAACGTGTAAAGGCTTCGTTGGCTATGGTGACGCCGACCCCTCCAATGTTTCCTCGCTCGTCCGTGGAGCCGAGATGCGCGTAGCCGAGACCCGAGCCGTCAATCGCGCTCTGCGGAAGGCCTACGGCATCGGTCTTTGCTCGGTCGAGGAAAGTGGGACCATTCCAAACACGGTTGAGAAGCTTCCTCCCCAAAGGGCGAATGGTAATGGGAACGGCAGCGGTCCGAAGGTCCGGGACCGGCTCTGCCAGATCATCCGCCAGCACAAGCTCGACCCCGAACTGGTAAAGGCCTATGCCGTCGATTTCTGCGGCACGAAAACTCTCCGAGAGGCCAGCAGGGAACAGGTTGAGAACTTCGTCCAGCAACTGGCCGACTGGGCCGAGAAGGACCGAAATGCCCTGATTTGCCAGCTCAACAGCTACTCCCACCCGAAACAGGAGGTGGTCGCATGAAACGTCAAATCGCTGGCTTGCACGCCGCGGATCGCTGTGCCGACGACGAAATCCCCGACGGAGTCTTCCTTGTTCGGGTGCAACGAGTCCATTTTCGTTGGCAAGCGCAAAAACCCTACTACACGCTCAGTCTGGCCATCCTTGAGCCCAGCCGTTTTGTGGCCCATGTCATTTCGAGCCGCCTCTATTGCAACCCAAAAGCCTTGTGGAAGTTGAACTGGTTCCTGCGCGACTTTGGCTACGACACCGAGCTGCTCGGACGGGATGAAGTGGACGAAACTCAGCTCGTAGGTCTGAAGGGCGTGGTCATCAACCACATCTTTTTCAACGGCGCTTCCCTGCTCCGACTCGACGGTTTTGCAGCTCCTGGCCGATGGGAGGAACTTTCACCGGCAAATCTGGACGGTTCACAGGTGGCTTGATGACGTACTCCTACACCCAGATCAGCCAATACCTGAGCTGTCCGCGCCGTTACCGGCACCGCTACCTGGACGGTTGGCAAGAGAAAGACACTCGGGCCGCCATGCTCTTCGGCCGCGCGTTCGAACAGGCCGTCGCCGCCCTTTTTCGCCGGGAAGACCCGGCGGCGGTGCTGTTCGAGCAGTGGGGCCTGTGCAAGGACATGGGCCTGACCTACTCCGGCAACGACACCTGGGACCGGATGCTGCAACAAGGCATCCAGTTGCTGGAGCGCTTTGCTCAGGACGGCCCGGGTTCGCATTCGGCGCCCTCGTTGCACCCAGCAGATTCAGTTCAATCGGACCTTGGCTTCGGGCAACAGTTTTGTCGCTTACGTCGACGCCATTGGTGAACTGGACGGCACACCCTGCGTTTTGGAATGGAAGACCACCTCGGCACGATATCCGGAAGAGCCGGCCGGCATTTCCGCACAGGATCCGCAACTCGTCTGCTATTCGTGGCTGACCGGGATCGACGAAGTCGCTCAAGTTGTCTTCGTGCGCAAGCGGCTGGTCGAAGTCCAGTACCTCCGGGCCACCATTTCTGACGAACAGCGGCAGGAGTTCGCCACCCTGGTTGATGACACCGTCCGACGGATCGAATCCGGGCTGTTCCTGCCACATAGCGGCATCCGCTTCCCACAGAATCCGTGTACAACCTGCCCTTTCATCGGGCTCTGCCTCGACAAACCCGACTTGGTCGAAGCCGGACTTGTGCGCAAACCCGGAGTCGATCTTGGTCTGTTTGACGAACTTTCGTTTTAGGCCGATGCCGATGCCGCCGAAGCTCAATCGCAAGCGAGCACTGTTTGTCCTCACCAAAATCGACGAGATCTTGGCGTGGGAAAAGCAGAAAGAGGCAGAGCGCGACACCCGTTTCGTCGAGCTTGGCAGGTATCTGTGCGAGGTGCGGGCGGGACAGTACTGGAGGCTAGAGAATCTGAAGTCATTTGACGAGTTCCTGGCGAGGCGGTTCCCGGAATCGAGAAGGAAGGCGTACTACCTGATGTCCATCCACGAGCACCTTCCGCCGGAAGTAAGGAAGGATCTCAAGGAAATCGGCTGGACGAAAGGGAGGGAGTTGGCGAAGCTGGCGCGGGCGCAGGGTCAGCGCTTCGATTGTGCACCCTGGGTGCACAAAGCCCGCTTTATGCCGAGGGAAGTGTTCAGGCGGGAGGTGGAGAAGGAACTGACGGGAAGGGAAGAGGAGCCGTCGGAGCTGATCTACTTCAAAGTCTACAAGAGCCAGATCCCGGTCATCGAGCAGGCAATCGAGACGGCCGCCCTGATGCTGGGCACGGACAAATCGAGCGGCTACTGCCTGGAGATGATTTGCGCCGACTTCCTCGCGGGTGCGCACTTGGACAATGGCAACCCGGAGATCCTGCTCAACTCCGATCTCACGCTACTACAAGTTCTTGCCCGGCGAACAGCAGCAGGCTTTCCTCGAAAACCTGCGTCAGAAGGCATCCTGAGAATGATTCGCCCCAACGCCGCTCCCTCGCGGCTGGACCCCTTGTCGTACGAAAGCCTGCGCCAGCAGATCCTGCGTCGCGATGGCTGGCGGTGTCAGAATATCTCCGGAATCGGTAGCGCGCGCATGCCATTCTCCTCTTGGCGGAAAGGGCTTACGCTGTGGCTGAGTGGCATCTTTAGGGAAGGAGCCGTTCACTCTTGCGCATCACGACTCCGACCGGGTTGTTAGGCGTTGCTTTTGAAGTGATCAGCGAGGGGTTTCCACATTCCCGACAGCGACTAAGGCGCCGGCACCCGTTTGGGCCGTAAAGCCAACCCCGCTAAGATCGCGGGTCTTGTCAGATTCCTGCACAGAACCAAATGAATAAACGAGTCGATCATCCTGCAAGGTAGCGAAAGCGACGCGTGCTCTTTCACTGCCTTCGCCCTCGACTGCCCAGTTTCCACCCTTACGGGTAAGAACCATGCGGTCTCGCTGTCTCCACCAGCGGCTCACGTCTCTTGGAAGCGCCACCCACACACCATGCCTTCTACGCAACCTTGCGAGCAAACCCAGCAAGCTCTTATAGGTGCTTTGAGCACGCTCTCCCAGAATGTAATCTGGATGAACTATGAAGTTCATCAGACCATGCTGTTTCAGGATAAGCTCGACCTGCTGGTTCCACAGGGTCATGGTGCAGTCATCCAAAACATTGAAGAGCGAATGATCCTGAGTTGTAGTGACAGGTAGTTCAACCAGCTCCCCAACAAAGTAGGGCATCATCGTACAACAACCGCCGCGCTGGGGGTCTAAATGGGCGACGCTCGGAACCGACATGTCGTACTCGAACTCCAGGCGGTCAAGCCACTCCTGGTTTCTGTACAGAACCGCTGAGCGGAAGCCCGCAGCCTGATATTCCCTGCCGTAGTTGTTGATCTCCTTCACGCGGCGCTCAAATTCGGCTTTGTCCTGGAACAGGTTGCCATCATGGTTGAGATCTTGAACGTTGACTTCGAATCCTCTGCGCCTTATCTCCTCGAGAAACTCTGGCTCGACCGAATAACGCTCCTCCGGCACGATCTGGAAAGACGCAGGAATACCGAAAGAGCTATCGAGATCCATCAGTTGCGAGCAGAATCGTTTTCCCGGAGCGGCCTCGACGTCGTGAGTCATGATAGCGCAAGCGTTCGCACCATCCGGCCAGAACCATATGAATGGGATGCTCTCCAATCCCGTTCGACTTGAGTGCGAGTATTACCAACTCTTGGAAGAGGCAATCGACCGTTCGATCAACCGGCCATTTCGGAAACGGCATATTTTCCCAGCCACGCAGGTAGATTCGTTGAAGACATTTGCGCACCGCTAGAGGCAGCAAAGGGCGAACCAGGTAATAGGCATCACGAATCAGGCCACGGCTGCTTGCATATTGGGCACAATGGGCGGCGTAGCGTTCACTCCTGAGATTCCCGATGATCTCTTCCGGATCGAACGGAAGCACAACCCTTCCGTTATCCAATCGAACATGATCGGACACGTCATCGAGCTGTTGATCGGGATTGTCTGACAGAAGCCCCTTCGAGCACCTGCCGTAGCAAATTGCATCTGGCCCGAAGCGAAAGAATCCTGGGGCTGCCGACAGTTGACCGTCAACGGTGAAATCAAGAAGCGGATTGGAGTATCGAAAATAACGGTTAAGCGACTGGATCATGGTCTAAATTCGCAGATTGTGGGTACCTTCTCGCTTCTTACATGCCAATAGCTCACGTTGCTGCGGAACTCCCGTCGGGGGGAAGGAACGAAACGACCTAGCCAGCAAGTTTCACTGCAGGAAGGGCGCTCAATGACATGCTAATACGAGAGTCGCAGGCTGGATACTCCCCGAACGTGCCACTCCTTACGTAACGTACCCAAACCAGAGTTTTGCTAAACCTGCACGGTACGGCGAAAAACATGGCGCTGTTGAGTACTCGCTGTGGCGACTCGACGTCCGTGCTGAAGAACACAAGTCCACCGTGCGAGATCCAATGAAACATCGTGTTGAAAAGCGGCTTCGGATCAGACAGGTGTTCGGCAAGCATCGCGGATCCAATGCCTTGGCATTTCCCGTCACTGCCTCGGTCGCCAGTGTTCAGCACATCCTCCACTGTAAACCTAACACGGCCCGCGTGTCCGGAAACAGCTAGCAGGCGATTTGCCACAGCCACAGCCGGGGGACTGATATCTACACCTTCGATCCGAATGTCCGATCGCTCTTCCGCGGCAGGCCGTTTACACAGTTCTATTTATACCCGCCCAATATCCCGTTCAAGCTTTCTTTGTCTATTTTGTAGACTCTTGCTTCACCGTCTCTGAAGACCTCGGTGAATAGCTTGGGATAAGCGTCGATTAACACGGTCGCTAACTTGTCTTTGTTTCGCCAGCTCGGAGCAACAATGAGGTAGTCTATGCCGACCTTCCGGAAGAAGCTGAGAATGGTCCTTTGGTTCTCCACCCACGGATACGTTACGCACCACCTCTCCGTACGTAAGACTACCCATGGAGCCATAACGCTGCTTACTCTGATGTCCGGCGGTGTATTTGCCTGGACCCAGTCCACAACATTAAAGAAGCTCTGAATCGCGCGGATGGAACTGGGGGAGTCATTCTGGTAGAAGGGTTGCCGATGTTGAGCAGCCACTATCCGCACATCGATAATGAGATTGGCGAGCACGAAGTAGCAAACGAAACATGTGCCGGCAACACTCATGAATAGCATTTTCCTATTCACGGGCAGCGCTCGATGCAGAATCCAACGTGATCCGGACCAAAAGTAGTGCAGTATAAAAGGAACGATCGGCACGAAAAACCTAGGTTCCCTTGCAGGCCACACGATGAAAAACCCAAGGTAGAAAACGACGTAGATGTCAAATACCCGCCTGTGCTTGACAAAGCTTTGGACAAAACCAGCCACGATGATCAGACTCAAGACCCCGAGAAGCGCCAAAACCAGTTTGGAATGTGTTCTCAATGCATCTACCGATGTGTCTATCCGCAGACCGAGTACTACGCAATCGACCTGAGCTGCATAGTAAGTGACGTTCTTGACAGCTCTTAGCAGCAGCAATCTGACATCTATCCGCGGCGACTCCGGGTCGTAGGGATCGCTTCTCATCATTAGTTTACTGTAGTCAGTGAACTCGTCAAGAACGGCCAAGGAGTTTTCTTTGTCCATGGCTACTCGGCTACTCCTCAATTGCCACACTACTACCGGTGTAAGTACTATCAGCGACGTAAGAGCAATCCTGAACAGCAATGGATTATTCTTGCGGTGAAAGGAAAACTTCTTGCGGAAGAGGAAGAGAAAGACTAGAAATGCCATAAACAGACTCAGGCCCACCGTTCTGACGAAGCAGGCAATGAGGATGGCCAAAGGTAGCAAGAGAAAGCGCAAGATGCTCCCCTGGCTAACGAGTCGCCTGTTAATAAGAAGTAATGACGCGAGTGAAAGCGCCATATAGGGGACATCCGTCATGATGAAGGTTGACTGATCCACTACAAACCAAGATAGCGCTGTCATGATCGCGATAAGCGCCGAGTATTCTCTCGAGAAGAACTCCGAGAAAAGTCTATATGTCAGCCAGATCGAAGCGACTGCAAACAAGATCATTAAGAAGTTCATAAGCAGGTAGTTCTTGCCGAACAGCAGTATGATAGGGCTGAGGACCAGAGGTAAACCGGGGAGGAACTTGGTTTCGGGGTGACCGAGATAAGTGAACCCTTGTCCGGATATCATAGACCGCGAAAGCTCTATGTAGAAAGCACTATCCCATTCAGGCTGCCATTGTCGGTTCACGAGACTTCCGTAGAGCAGGCAAAGTAGCAGGAGAACAGGGACTACGGTTTTCCGCAGAACATCCGAAAAACTACGCCCTATCCCGTCGTGGCTCATTCCTTCATCCTATTCCGCGGGGACGGCGTGCTTTCCCCATAAACGGTCAAACCCGCGTAGTAGCAACAATATTTCGCATATTCGTCGGAAAGGTTGTTGATCCCGCGGCTTGATCCCGGATTATAATGGTCAAGAAACCGATTGGGGAAACGTAGTTCGTCTCCTGGGAGGGCGTTACCCCTCCGTCGTGGCTCTTGCGGACTCACGCGCCAATCCCCTTGAGCTCTCCTCTGCTTCGGCTTAAGCCTCGTTCGAAGATTCTTGGCAAGTTGCTACCAGCCCCCGCTACCCCGGGATCTTCCCGACGGAGTCTCTCCCGAACCGGGTCGAGATTCTCCAAAATGTGCTAGCTGGTCGTCGGTCGAAGTCTGCCACGGTGCCGATTCCATTTAAGCTTAATGGAAGTTAATATTGACTGACCTCTGCCGATGGGTCAGAGAGACTGCACTGTGCCGAACCGGGAGGCAAATCCGCTTGCGCAAAACTGACATGATCTCTTCTCCAGGTGGACCGCCCCAGTGGCGTCAAATCGCGGCACACGTGTGTCTGTTATTCATGTTTGCGCTGCTATGGTGCGTGCCGTTGCTTTCTCGGGGCATTCCGGACCTGTCCCACGACGGAGTCAGTCACGCCATTAGACAAGTGGTTTTCTCCAATCAATTGTGGAATGGCGAGTGGTATCCGCGCTGGCTCACAGATGCGAATTCCGGCCTGGGGTCTCCGAGCTTTTTCTTTTACCCCTCAATTCCGAGCTATGCAGCAAGTCTCTTCCGCCCCCTGCTAGCAGCGCGAGATCGCGATGGCTGGCTGCAAGCGGGCTATGGCTGTGTACTGGCGATATTGCTGTCGGCCGCCGCCGCCTACTTTTGGTTGCGTTCGCTTACTCATCCGACCGCCGCCCTTTGCGGGGCATGCGTATACATCCTCGCGCCCTATCACCTTGCCATCGATGCATATGTGCGCGGCGCAGCAGCCGAGTTGTGGGGTTTTGTCTGGCTGCCCCTTATCTTGCTTTGCGTAGAAGGGATTCGAACACATGCCAGGTGGGCGCCCCTCGGTCTTGCGCTAGCTTTCGCGCTGCTCGCAATGACGCATCTGCCTACAGTGATCTGTTTTACGCCTGTCATCGTTGCGGCCGGATTGCTGCACGGTGGAGGCAGAGGATCAGTAAAGACGACCCTCAGAGTGGTAGGTGGTCTGGCTACCGGAGCCGGCCTGGCTGCGATTTATGTCGTGCCTGCTCTGGCCGATCAATGGAAGGTAAATCTCGGCCAGTTCGTCAACGGTATTTACGACTACCGGCGCTACTGGTTATTCCCCAACTCAGGAATGCACCCGAAGTTTGAAGCCCTCCTGCTGTTTGCGACTGTTTCAACGGTTGTATTCGTTGGATTGGTCTTTTGGGTTTGCATGCAAGGTCAATCAGAAGGCCCTGATCGGTCCGCCGCGAAATTCTACCTTGGTGTGGCCATCTTTGGGTTGGCCTTTATGACCCAACTCAGCTATCCCTTCTGGAAGTACGTCCCGTTTCTTAACGACGTATCTTTTCCCTGGCGTTTCGGAACCCTTTTGGTTCTTAGTGCTGCCGCGCTGTCGGCGCTCGCGCTTGACAATCTAGCGAAACATAGGCCCGGCATGCTCTTGGCATTCCTAGCGGCAATCATTATCAGCTGGATGGCATGCGGGGTGTTCGCTAGTTGGAGGGAATACTCTTCGTCTCGAGCAGCATCTCTTCCGAACGACAACCGGGCGCTGGCGAAATTTCGGCCAGAACTCTGTGAGTTCTGGCCCGCAACCGCAGTTCCCGGCCAGAAATGTAAGGAGTCTACGTCTATCCAGAACCAGGTCGAGAGTCTCCAAAATGTGCTAGCTGGTCGTCGGTCGAAGTCTGCCACGGTGCAAGGCATAGAGAGCGGGATGCCCGGTTCTGCAACGGTTCTTGACTGGCAACCGCGTAAGGTCATAATCGCATTGAATGTGTCCGAGCCCAGTCGGGTGACACTTGCCCATTTCTACTACCCCGATTGGCAGGGCTATATCGATGATTCGGGCGAAAGAGTTAAGATGCGACCCTCTTCGAACGAGGGGTTTCTGCAAGCGGAAGTTCCGAAAGGACAGTACAGATTCGTAGTCGAGCTGGTTCGAGGCAAAGGGGAGAAAATCGGTGCTGTGATGTCGCTTTGTTTTGTGGCCATCTTGATAGGGATTACTTTTGCCGACTACAGATTTGCTCCCACGCGCACGGCCGACGGGATCCAACGTCGGACCAGCGCCTAAAATGCTGCAAAGGACCGCCGCCGAGTTTCAGAAGATTCTGGACAACAGCGGCATCGTTTGGAACTGCTGGACGGGAGCCGCTTACAAATCACAAGAACTTGGTGAATTCGGTGGCAAGACGCAAGACATTGGGCTCCAGCAAAAGATTTTGCTGATGGCCTGGAATTTCACGGACTTCCAGGTTGCCATTGAAGACCTTTTTCCAGCCCAGGTACTCGTCGGCAACTAATCCGGACAACTGTTTGCTGGCGCGAAAGAGCACGACCCTGCCCTGATATGGACGTGGGACCCATTCTTCGATGGCTTTTCCGTGCACCTTGGCAAGAGTCTCCAGGATGTACTGCATAGGCTGCCGCGAGGGATCCTGGTGTTCGCGGCCGGTCAGGCTATCTACAGCAACGGTCATTCGGGCACAAATGACACCATGCAAGTACCGAAGCCTGTTCGCGATGTATCCCTTGCGCCGGTGGGACAGATTATCCACTTCCAGGCTGATTCGCTTGGTCGCCTGATACCATGCGCGCCGGAAGATCGTGGTGCCGGGCTTGAAACGCATGGCTTCCGGATGCATCGTCTGGATTAAGACCAGCAATGCCACCTCCTGCCCCGCCGCGGTGAGTTGCTGCGCAACCTCCAAGGCAAGCAGTCCGCCAAAACAAAAGCCTCCCAAAAAATATGGACCCTCGGGCTGAAGAGTTCGGAGCTCGGTGATGTACGCCGCAGCCATATCTTCCAGCTTGGAGTCCTTCACAATGTGGCCATCCAGACCTCTGGCCTGAAAGGCATACACGGGCTGATCCGGACCGAGCAGGTTTGCCAGTGGATAGTATTCGAGGACGTTGCCACCGTGGGCGTGCATCAGAAACAGAGGCGGCTTGGACCCGCCCGGCCGTATCGGGACTAGGCAAGACCACGAGGGTGTCCAATTCTCTCGGCGAAGCAAGTCAGCCAGTTGTCGAATGGTAGGGGCCTGAAACAAAAGGGCAAGCGGCAGTTTCACTCCGATCTGCTGATCCATCTGCGCGAACACCTGGGCAGCCAGCAAGGAATGCCCCCCGAGGTCGAAAAAATTGTCTTTGGCCCCGATGTTTTGCTTTCGGAGAGCCTTCTTCCAGATGTCCGCCAACTGCAGTTCCAGTTCGCCTTTGGGTTCCACGAAGGGCGAGCCGGCTTCCAAGGCGATGCTTTCAGGCTTCGGAAATCCCTTACGGTCAATCTTGCCATTCGGGGTGAGTGGGAATGCCTCCATCTCGACGAAACATCCGGGAATCATGTAATCGGGCAGCGTCCTCTGGAGAAACTTTCCGAGTTCACCTGACTTCACCCGTCCACCGGCAACGGGGATGTAATACGCCACAAGGCGTTTGTCGCCGTCCTGGTCTTCCTGGGTCACGACCACCGCGTCTTTGATCGCTTGGTGCTGTGACAGGACCTTCTCGATTTCTCCTAACTCGATCCTGTATCCCCTCACCTTCACCTGGTGATCGAGCCGTCCCAGCATCTCCACGCGGCCATCCGGACGAAACCTCGCCAGATCTCCGGTCCTGTAGACACGGTTCCCTGGATCCAGGAACAAGGTCTCAACAAACCGTTCCGCAGTCAGGTCGGGGCGGTTCCGGTATCCTCTGGATAATCCGTCCCCAGCAATCAGCAACTCTCCGACCACGCCACGCGGCACTGGTTCCATCTGCTTGTCCACGATATAAAGCTGCGTGTTGGCAATTGGTCGGCCGATCAGGACTGGATCCGACCCCGGTTGAACCCGATCCACTGACGACCATATGGTGGTTTCCGTGGGCCCGTACATGTTCCAGAGCTCAGCGCCGCGCGGGAGCATGCGGTTGGCGAGCTCCCGGGGCAATGACTCCCCCCCGCACAGCATCTTCAATCCAGCGGTCCTTTCCCAGCCGGCTTCCAACATCAGCTTCCAGGTAGCCGGGGTGGCCTGCAGGACAGTCGCGCCGCTGCTGGCAATCCTTCCCAAAAGCGCTGCCCCGTCAACCACCTCATTCTTACTGGCAACAACCAGTCTCCCTCCCGAAATCAGCGGGAGGAAAACCTCCAGCGCGGCAATATCAAATGAAATCGTCGTTACCGCGACCAGCACATCGTTTTCATCGAAGCCGGGCTCTTCCTGCATGGACGAGAGGAAATTCACCACGGATCGATGCTCTATCATCACCCCCTTCGGCTTTCCCGTGGAACCGGAGGTGTAGATGATGTAAGCCAGACTCGACGAGGGCAGGAAAACACCGGGATCGTCGCTGACACCCTGTTCGATCGCCTCCCACTCGGCATCCAGACAAACCGCTTTCAATCCCGGTCGAGACAAATCCTTCAGAAGACGGGTGTTGGTGACCAGAAGAAAAATACCCGCATCCTCCATCATCCAGGCCAAACGTTCAGGAGGAAATGACGGATCCATTGGCACGTAGGCGGCCCCGGCCTTCAGAATGGCGAGCAACGCGACAATTAAATCAAGGGAGCGTTCCAGACAAATTCCGACGCAACTCTCGGGTTGGACCCCGGATTTGCGCAAGTGATTGGCCAGCCGATTGGCCTTCGCATTCAAATCACCGTACTTCAGCGACTGGCCGGCGCATTCAACCGCAACGCGATTCGGCGCACGTTTTGCAGTCCTTTCGAACAGGTTATGCAGGCACTGCTGCCGAGGATAGTCCCTGGATGTGTTGTTCCAGGCCCTGAGGACCTGGTGCTTTTCCGATTCCGACAGGATGGGGAGTTTTGATACCTTCTGTTGGGGATTCGTGACAACGGCTTGCAACAACCGTACAAAGGCTGACGAGAATTTCTCGACCGTTTCTGCACGAAACAAGTCTGTGCAGTACTCGAACCGCACCAGGTAGCCTCCGGATTGCTCATAAAAATGGAGACTCAAGTCGAACTGAGCAGCGTTCATCTCGAATTGAAAGTTGCTGATTTCAAGCTCGCCGATTTTTGGGGCTATGGCGGGCAAGACTTGTAACATGACCTGAAAGACAGGATTCCGGCCCGGGTTCCTTTCAACCTTCAGGTATTTCATCAAGGCCTCAAACGGCAGATCGGCATTGTCAAAGGCGTTCAGAGCCGTGTTCCGGCTCCTTCGCAGCAGTTCGATGAAATCGGGATTGCCGGAAAGATCACATCGCAGCGCTGCCATGTTGAGGCAATTTCCGATCAAAAGGCCCACTTTCCCGGGGTCTCTGAGTGCAATGGGGGTGCCGATGACAATTTCTTCCGCACCGGAATAGCGATGAAGTAACGCCTGAAAGGCCGCCAGCACGGTCATGAAAAACGTGCATTCTTCGCGCGCGCCAAGACTGGTCAGGCCCCGAACCAACGTCTGCGGAAGGTTGAGAAACACATTGGATCCTCTGAAGGACTGAAGGAGTGGCCTGGAAGAGTCGGCCGGCAATTCCAGCACCGGAAGCTCTCCCGACAACTGCTTCCGCCAGAACCTGAGCTGGTCGGCATATGCTCCGTTGTCCATGGCTTGCCGTTGCCAAAGGGCAAAGTCGGGATACTGCATGGCCAGCTGGGGTGGATGAGGAGTTCTACCGGAGGTGAACGCGCGATAAAAAACATCCACCTCATCCAGGATGAGCCCAATGGACATCCCATCCACCACTATATGGTGAAGATTGATGATCAGAACGTGTTCGGCTTCGCCAACTCTGAACAAGGAAACGCGAATCAGAGGAAGGCGAGACAGGTCAAATGATCTGAGAGACTCCTCCGCGGCCAGCAATTGCAGTCTGGATTCTGCGGTCTTCGGATCCAGTTCCGCGAAGTTGATCCGAATCCTGCACTCGGGGTGTATGCGCTGCAGGGGTTCGCCGCTTTCAACCGTGAACGTGGTTCTCAGTATCTCGTGCCGTCGAATGACTTCATTAAAGCTGTCTTCCAGAGCCGCCGCGTCCAGAGGTCCACGAAGACGATAACCGACCGGCAGGTTATAGGCCGGATTGCCCGGCGTCATCCGATCGATCACCCACATCTGGAGCTGAACGAATGAAAGGGGCGCGAAGTCCTGATTTGGACGTCTGGGTATTACAAGCTCTTCAGGGGCCCTCTTCTTCTCTGTAGCCGCCAAACGCTCTTCCAGCAAGGATTGCTTTTCCGGAGAAAGACGTGAAGGCACTCCATCGTTCTTGGCTGATCGGTTGATGACGCACTCCCAGAGCAATATCGGCAATAATTGTGCCGCTCAGAGGCATTCATTGTATATTGACGAATGTCCTTCAGTACATCCTGAATGCGGTATGCCGGATGGGTCAATCCTCAGCAGGCCACCAAGGTCACCACTGAGGAGCATCCGGAAACAAGCTCCGTCGCTTGAATAGTCCTAGGCGCCTTCAGACGACTTCGAGGAGCGAATTTCCAACAAAAGTTGACCTTGGGCTGCAGACGAGGCCGGTGCTCCATCAAGTCCTCGGTGGAGCTCCGTCGTGTCTAATCGTTTGAAATCAGCCGACGCGCCTGTTCATCGGTGAGACCTTCGATTTCCGCGAGGATCCTTGTCTGAATCACCGAACTCAATTGAGCAATGGTGGGAGCCTCAAAGAAATCCCTGAGCGTGAAAGGAATCTGATACAAGGACCGGATTCTGGAGACGATCTGCATTGCCAGAAGGGAGTGCCCACCCAAATCGGAGAAATGTTCATGAATGCCAATTCGATCAAGGCCAAACACACTGCTCCACATATCAGCCAGCGCCGTTTCCACTGTATTGGTTGGCTGGCCTGCTCCGTCCTGCTGACTTCCAGGCGGCCGAAAGGCCCTCTCTGCCGGGTGCACTTGCGAAAGGTACTTTGTGGGATCGAATACCGCTTCGGATTCTTTCAGCAGATGCTCCAGATTCTCCGGGCTGACAACGACCTGGGTAAGATTTGAATTTAGAGCTCGCTTGAACGCCTCCAACCCGTCTTTTGTCGTGATTGCCCTTTCGAGGGCAGCCTGCTTCCAGCCCTCCAGCCCGGGCAGAGTCGCAAGGTCAGCCAGCTGGCCGACTTCTCCCCAGCCCGGCCAGTTGATGGTGAGGGTATGAAAACCTCCATGAGCGTTGGCAAAGCAGGAGTAAGCATCGAGAAAGGAATTTGCAGCACTGTAGTCGCACTCCGCATAAGGGGTGAGAATCGAGGTAATGGAGGAGAACAGGACCAGGAAATCCGGTTTGACCTGCCTCAAGAGGTCGAACAGGATCATGGCGCCGTATACCTTGGGAGCCAATACAGAATCCGCGGTTTCTCTCGTCTTGGCCTGAATCAAGCCCGCTCTGACAACACCTGCGGCGTGGATAACCCCGTTGATTGTTCCGTACCTCGTGAATACTTCGTCGAAAGCCGTTTGCATTTGTTCTCTGTCGGAGACGTCCGCAACCACGACATCGATCTCCGCGCCCATCCTTTCGATCTCCATAAGGGCCGTGATCGTCTTGAGAACGGGGGCCGGAGTATCCGCCGCCGTCACCAATTCCGTCCAACTGGACTTTTTCGGAAACGGGGACTTCTTGGTCAGCACCAGTCTGGGCCGGCACGCCTTGGCAAGATACCCGGCGATGGCCAGTCCGAGTCCGCCGGTTCCTCCCGTGATCAGGTACACTCCGCCGGGCTTTAAACGCCTGATTACAGGCGCCTCGCTCGGCGCTGCAGAAGGGAGAGGCTCATTCAGCCTGACTCGTTCGAAGTGTCGTTCCCATCGATACTTCCCGCGATAGGCAATGACTTGGCTGGCATTTTCTTCGGCGAATTCAGAAATAATCCTGGCGAGCCATTCGTCAGTGAGGCTCTCAAACGGCTGGCTGTCTGGTAAATCAATATTGAAGCATTTGACGTTCGGATATTCCCGGGGAATGACGCCGCAAGGCCCGAGCACGGTTGCCATTGCAGGAGCGACGTCTTCCTCACCCGTAACCGAATGCAACCGGTTGGAAATAATGCCGATCGTGGTGGGAATGGAAGTCCGGAGCTCGCCAATTGCCTGTGCAATATGGAACAGGCTGTAGAAACCAAAATTCTGGTTTGCGGAAGAAGCCTGGGCGGCCTCCTCATCTTCCCTGATCAGGCTTCCCAGATGAACGATGTTAATTGGGGCGCCGGCTGTTCGTCGTTCCAGCTCCAGGAACAATTCCTGATAACCCTCAATACCAGCGGGATTCAGTTCAAATGAGCCGTCGGTGTCACGGACAAACGTTTCACCAAAGCGTACGCAAGCCGCCGACATTCCATGGGCTTCGAGTTTGGACTTCATGCGGCTGCCACCGCCGTATCGATCCGCAACAATCAGCCAGAAGGCGGCCTGAGGATGGGCGGCATCAACAATGTCATTTGGGAAGGGCGTCCGTTTCCAGGTCGGAGCATAGAACCAATTGTCCAGGCTGGATGTTGCAGATACCGACTCCTCCTTTTGTGCGATGTTTGAACTGCTTGGCGTGTCCTCTAACCAGTAGTTATGCTTCTCAAAAGGATAAGTTGGCAGCGATACTCTGCGCCGTCGTTCCGCGGGATACATGCTTTCCCACCGAATCTCAACTCCGGAGAGCCAGAGCCTGCCAATGCCCTGCAATAAAAATTCAACATCAGACTGGTTTTCATAATGATGGCGGAGCGAGGAAACGGTTACCGGGTCCGCGGCATTTTGCCGATCGGGGTGCTGCATGGCCAGCACGCCGAGAGTTCGGCCAGGCCCGGCCTCCAGCAAAATGGGATTCTTCAATCTCCAAAGCTCCTGGAGGGCATCGCTGAACCTGGCTGTGTGATCGGCGTGCATGGCCCAATAGGAGGGACTGGTGGCGTCGCGCCCCGTAATCCATCTTCCCGTGACGTTTGAGATGTATGGAATTCCAGGCTCGTTCAGCCGGACTTTTCTTACTTCCTCCTCGAATGCGCTCACAACCGGACTGAGCATTCTCGAATGAAAGGCATGGGCATTCTGAACACGCCGAGAAATGATGTGCTTTTCATTCAACAGCCGCTCAAATTCAGCCACGGCGGCAATCGGGCCCGCGACCACGCACAATGCCGGGCCATTGATCAGAGAAATGGACAGATCTCCGGTAAGCAGGGGAAGCACTTCCTTCTCCGGAAGCGTGACGGCAAGCATGGCTCCCTGAGGCAGGTCATTGACCAGCCTGGCTCGTGTGGTGATCATCCGTAACGCGTCTTCCAGCGATAGCACCCCGGCCAGGCAAGCCGCAACATATTCCCCCATGCTATGGCCGACCATGGCAGCGGGAGTGATCCCCAACGACTGCCAAAGCCGGGCCAGCGCGTATTCGACAGTGAATAATGCCGGTTGGGCGAACAGCGTCTTGTTCAGATCCGTGGTGTGGTGGTCTTCCGGCGCACCCGCGCTTCGCCCCAGCATCTTTTTCAGATCGATGCCCCTGCTCTTTCCCTCGCTCCTCCATTCCTGGCCATCGGGATAAATCATTTTCCGAATATCGGTTCCCAGGAATGGATGGAGAATCTGCGCGCATCGATCAACTTCCTGCCGGAATACGTCCCACGCTTCATAGAGACCGTGGCCCATGCCGACGTAGTGATCTCCGATACCAGAAAACAGGAAAACCACCGGCCGTCCTGCGGATTCCTGCTTCACGCTGGAGAGAACGCGCCTGGAGTTCTCCTGGGCCAGGGCGGCAATGGCATCCTCCCGGCTGGCAGAGACGAGGCACCGTCTGTGCGGGAACGCCCTGCGTCCGACACGCAAGGTGTGAGCCACGTCGTTCATGTTTGCGGAATCGTTGCGTTCCAGGAATTCGCGCAAGCGGTCGGTGGCATGGTCGAGAGCCGCTGGGGTCCTTGCCGAGAGGATCAGCAGGTGAGAAGAACCGATATGCGAGCCTTGCTGCAACTCGGGCGCTTCCTCGAACAGAATGTGCGCGTTCGTTCCTCCCATGCCGGTGGACATGACGCCCGCTCTTCTGGGGCCATCGCTTGTCCATTTCCGCAATTGCGTATTGACGTAAAACGGAGTGCTCTTGAAATCGATTTCGGGATTGGCCTGGCTGAAGTGGAGGGTGGGCGGAAGGGTGCGATGCTTGAGGGCCAGGATGGTCTTTATCATGCCGGCGACCGCCGCCGCCGCATCGAGATGCCCCACGTTGGCTTTTACCGAGCCGATGGCGCAGTAACCTGAACGCTGCGTGAAGGTGCGAAATGCTTTGGTCAACGCCCTGATCTCGACGGGGTCCCCGACTGGCGTTCCCGAACCGTGGGCCTCGAGATAGGTGATGCTGTCTGCCTCGACCCCCGCATTGGCCAGTGCCTCCACCACTACGTCGGCCTGGCCGTTGACACTGGGCGCGGTGTAACCGGCCTTCTCCGAGCCGTCATTGTTAACGGCGGAACCCTTGATAACGGCATGGATGTTGTCGCCGTCTGCGAGAGCGTCCGCCAGGCGCTTCAAAACCAGAATACCGCCGCCGCTTCCAAATACAGTTCCATTTGCCTTGGCGTCAAAGGCCCTCACATGCCCGTCCGGCGAAACCACCCCGCCACCATCACAGAAGTAACCCGCCCGATGAGGGACCCGCACGGATATAGCCCCCGCCAGCGCCATATCCGACTCCTCACTCAAAAGGCTCTGGCGAGCCAAATGGACGGCGACCATGGAGGTGGAGCAGGCTGTCTGAATCGTGAGACTGGGTCCCTTCAAATTGAGCTTGTATGAGATCCGGGTACTGAGAAAGTCCTTGTCCGAACCGATCAGGGTGGGAATGTACTCCTGAGCAAACTGGCGGCTCAGCCCGCGATCCATGAAATAGGTGTTGAGAGCGGCTCCGGTGAAAACGCCGATGCGTCCGGAATAGCGATTCGGGTCATAGCCCGCATCCTCAATCGCCTCCTGCGCCAGCTCCAGCAGAATACGATGCTGGGGGTCCATGGTCCTGGCTTCCATAGGCGAGAAGCCAAAGAAATTGGCGTCAAACTGGAACGGGTCTTCCAGGATTGGCGCGGCTTTTACGTAGTTCGGATTGCTCAGGCAAGCCGCGGGCACTCCTGATCGCAGCAATTCCTCGTCGGAAAACCGGGTGATCGACTCAACACCTTCGACCAAGTTGTGCCAAAACTCATCGAGGTTTCGCGCGCCTGGGAAGCGGCCGGCCATGCCGACAACCGCGATATCAAGTTCGTTATTCATCTCACCAAAGGGCTGATGGTCTCGCATACTCGCTCAGGGAGCTCCCCTGGAGACGCCCAGAGTCAGAGGCGCGGGGCTTTGCCTTGCAACGGGACGTATGGTCTGCGTCTGAGCCGCCAGCTCAACCACAACCGCTTTGTTAGAGCCCATGCGCCGCCTCGAAATCAGGTCTCCATTTGGAGAAGGGAAGGCACTGCTGGCGCTGCCATAGAGGCTTCATTTGAATGACGGCTCCGGCAAGGCCTTGCGATCGGCCTTCCCGCTCGGTGTCAACGGCATTTTATCGAGTATCTCAAAGTGGTTGGGAATGGAGTAGTCGGGAAGGTACTTCTTCAGATACTGCTTCAGACCGTCAATCTCCACTTCCGACCTGCAGACCAGGTAAGCGATGATCAGAATCACGTTCTCCGAGTACTTCCGGGCCACACAAACGCAGTCGCTAACACCGGGACAATCCCTGATCGTGTTCTCAATCTCACCCAGTTCGATCCGCAAGCCCCGGATCTTTACCTGATCATCCTCCCGGCCCAGGTACTCGATATTGCCGTCAGGCAGCCAGCGGGCAACATCTCCGGTTCGATAGATTCTTTCGCCGGGATTGCCAGGATTGTCGACGAACTTTTCATCGGTCAACGCCTGGTTATTCAGGTAGCCTCGGGCAAGCCCGACCCCGGCAATGCACAACTCGCCAGCCTCGCCAACAGCCACCTGCCGACCGTCTCGTATGACGTAGAGCCTGGTGTTATGGATCGGCCTGCCGATCGGAACCTTTTCAAAATCATTGTGGGGCGGGCAATCGTAGTAACTGACGTCGACCGTCGCCTCGGTGGGACCGTATAGATTCGTCAGCCGGGCCCCGATCCTCTTTCCCAGGATGTTGTTGAACTGTCTGACGTGACGGGGCACCAGGGCTTCGCCACTGACAAAAACCCGTCGAACGGATGCCAAGCCTTCCAGAACGCGATCATCCTTTCCATCCAGATACCCGAGGAAGACGTTCAGCATGGACGGTACGAAGTGCAGGACGGTGACGCGGTGCTTCCTGATGGTTTCAACGATGGCCAGTGGATTGCCTTCACCTCGCGGCATCAGGAAGCAGAGTTTTGCGCCCTGCAGGGCCCACCAGAAAAGCTCCCACACCGAAACGTCGAAGTAATAGGGAGTCTTCTGCAGAATGACATCGTCTCCATCGATCGGATAGCCGTGTTGCATCCAGTGCAGGCGATTCACCAGGGAGCGATGCTCGATCATGACTCCCTTGGGTTTGCCGGTCGAGCCGGAGGTATAGATCACATAGGCGAGATCGCGCGCCTGATTGACAATGACCGGATTTTCCTCCGGCCCACGATAAATTCCGGGATCGTCAAGATTGACGATCAATCCATGGAAGGTCGTCCTGCCGGCCGTCTTGGCGCGCACCAGCAGCACTCTGACGTCGGCGTCCTTCAGCATGTAGTCGGTGCGGGCCGGCGGGTTATCGGGCGATAAGGGCAGATAGGCGGCTCCGGCCTTGATGATCCCCAGGATCCCAATCATCATGGCGAAAGATCGTTCCACCATCAGGGCAATGATGTGTCCTGGTCCGATACCCGTGGCTCTCAACCGATGTGCGAGTTGATTGGCCTTTTCATTGAGCTGCGCACAAGCAAGCGAGGGCACGCCGAAGACCTTGTCGTGGTCACAGATCACGGCCGTCGCGGAGGCACATTTGGCAAACTGTGCTTCGATTAATTCCTGAATGGTGGTGTGATCCGGGAAAGCCGCCTCGGTGCGGTTGAATTCAGCGATCCTCTCCAGATCTGCTTTGCTGGCGGCACTTGGGGCAAAAGATTCCATAACAGAGCTGAGCGAAGGGTTCACTGTACCGGCCGGCGGGCCTGCTGGACAAACATCCTTCCGAGAAGGTGCTCATGGATCTGGGTGGTGCCTTCAATGATCTCCATGATCTTGGCGTCACGATAGAAGCGCGAAACCGGGGAAGATCCGTGACAGCCAGCGGCTCCCCTGATCTGAACTGCATTCGAGGCCGCCCTGACGGCGGCTCTGGAAGTGAAATATTTGGCCATCAGGGCTTTTTCAAACGCTTCGGGGAGATTTGCGTCTGCCGCACGGCAGGCGCTGTGGCAGAGGAAACTGCCGGCCTCCAGGTCAGTGCCCATTGCGGCGATCAACGAGCGGATCATTCCGATATCTCCCAAGGGTTGATTGCCTATCTTTCGGGTGGCCGCCCAGTCGACACTCTCGTCCAAGCATCCCCTGCAAAGCCCCAAGGCGGAGCAGGCGGTGCTGATCCTCCCGTAGTGCAGGCCAACCGGCGCGACATGCGACAGGGCAAAGCCGGGTTTGCCGACAACGTTGGCGAGTGGAACTTCGACATTCTTGAAAGCAAGCTTCGCCAGACCGGCCGCGCGGAACCCCATCAGATCATGAATGGGTTCCACCTCGAGACCGCGAGTTTCCCTGGGCACCAAGCAAGCCAGCGAGCGGTCTCCCAGATTCCCAAATACCAGAAATAACGAGGCAAACTGGGCGCAGGTTATCCATTTTTTGGCGCCGTTCAAAACAAAAACGCCACCCTGCGAGGGAGTGAATTCGGTCACCAGGGATTTGAGATCACTTCCGGCCCCGGGCTCCGTCAAGGCAAAAGCCCCGATGATCTCTCCTTTGGCAAGGAGAGGAAGCCATTTCTGTTTCTGCTCCACACTCCCCCACTTCAGCAGCGACATGGAAACCATGGCCTGGACGGTCAGCACGATGGTCAATGAGGAGGACCCTCTTCCCAACGCTTCATTCAGCAAGCCGAATGTGACCGTGTCCCATCCCTGTCCTCCATACTGGGGCGGAAGACTGCATCCCAAATAACCGGATTTTGCCAGCATCGATATTACGGACTCAGGAATCTTCTGCTCCCGATCCCATTCCTCGGCAAATGGCTCAATGTTCTGGTTCACGAATGCCTTGAAATTTCCGTGCCTGGCTTTTTGCTGTTCGGTCAATAAATATTGCATCGGAGCGCTTGCCTGTGGACTCGGCTGTCCTCTGCGGGTCAGAGTGCCGAATCGCGAAATGACCATGGCGGCCTTGAGAGAAACAGGATCCGCTGCCATGAACTCACGGCGTAGCCCCAGCCCTCTGCCAGCCGTTCTTCCTCATGACAAAAGCCGTGGTCGCGTTAAGGGACTTGAAATTCTCGATGTCCAGATCGTCCATCCCTATTTCTATCGCAAAAATCTTTTCGAGGAACGTCACCAACTGGACCGCAAATAGGGAGTTCACAATGCCTAATTCAAAAAGGTTATCGTCGTGGTTCAGATTCGTAATATTGATCGAGCTCAGCAGGAAGTTGGTAACGGTTTCCCTAACCTTCTTTTCTTCCTCTGCATACACGGCGTTGTTCAACGGGTTCTCTCCAGTAATGAACGCTATGGGAAAAGCCGAAAGGAGGCATCGGGGTTTCGGAACATCAGCCGGCGAAATAAGTATAAAAACCCTTTCCGGTTTTGCGCCCTAAATGCCCGGCATGAACCAACTTTCTAAGCAGCGGACAACATCTGTACTTCGGGTCCTTGAAGCTTTCATAAAGAACGTCGAGAGAATGCACGACCGTGTCCAATCCTATCAGATCGGCAGTCTCCAGAGGACCCATCGTGTGTCCGAAGCACTTTTTGAAAATCATGTCGATCTTCTCCGCCGTGGAGACGTTGTCCTGCAGGACAAAGGCGGCCTCGTTCATGAACAAGTGGGAAATCCGGTTGGAAACAAAGCCAGGCATGTCCTCGACAATGATTGCCTCCTTCTTCAGCTGAGAGAGCAGTTGCAACAACGTGCTGACTGCCAGATCGGAGGTGTGGAATCCCCTGATCACCTCGACGGCCGGCTTCAAATGGACCGGATTCATGAAGTGAACCCCGACCACATTGGCGGGACGCCCGGAGGCGCTGCCTATTTGTGTGATGGAAATGCACGAGGTATTGGCTCCAAAGCAGACCTCGGGCGGCGCCAGCTCCCCCAATTTTTTGTAGAGCGGCTTTTTGATTTCCCAATCTTCGGTAACGTTCTCGATGATGAAGTCGCAGGAAGCCAGGTCCTTCAGATCGGTGGTCAGGGTCATGCGCTGCAAAGCCTCATCCCTGCTTGCCGGCGGCAGCGTCTTGGAGAGCAGAGGAGCGAACCGTACGTTGTTCAACACCTCGGCTTGAGCGCGTTCGAGGATGTCTTTTGTAAGGTCAACAACAACCGTTGGGATCCCATGAAGGACCAGGTCGGTGACGACGCCAACCCCGATGTTCCCGGCGCCCAGAACGCCTATTCTTCCCAAGTTCATTGAGTCCGCCTCATGGCCCTGGATCGTCTTTGCTGCCCGCGCAGAGCAGCCCCAGCTGCGCTGGGCTCGCTGGAAGGACTTCCGGTGGTTGCGCTCAGTCTGGCAGCGAGAAGTCTTACCGTCGGACACTCGAAGAGACTGACGATGGACAGAATTTGCTTCACTTCCTTCCGGATCATGGCTATCACTTGGACAGCCTTCAAGGAAGTTCCCCCCGCCTCAAAGAAATTGACGTTCAGTCCGATTCCCGGCCGGCCCAGGACCTTTCTCCATATATTGAGGATAACGGTTTCCAGCCAGCTGGACGGCTCTGTTTCCGCCACTTCGTCAAGACCTCGTGTCCGGAGCCGGAATTCACCGATCGCTTTTGCAACCCGGCTGATGTCATACAGCTCTTCCCCAATCCGTTGGAGGTGCTCCGATCGGGCAGATATGCCAAATCCAAACGCGGGTGGAAGCGGCGGCTTCTCCCCATTGGCCGTTGCCGGCTTGTCGTTCCCTTGTCGAGTCTTTTCGTCCGGATTGTATTGGAGGCCCGCCAGGTATTCGGCGGGAAAGAGCCAGGACTCGCCTTCCTTACTTCGATACTGATCGCCGAGGCTGCTGACGAACTCCCTGGCGGGCAAATTTCTCTCCGTCGGCAGGCAGGTGAGTTCCACAAACCTCTTTCCTGAACTGAGTGCCCGCTGGCCGATCCTGGACAGTACCGTGTGCTCCACTCCTCTGCCCAAGACCCGGCAGCTCAGCAGAAAAGTGTCGAGCTTGAACCGATCAGCTTCTGTCTCATACATTACGACACCGGAGAGCCCATAGTCCCCGAATCGATCAGCCACCCGAACCACCAGGCATCCGGCGTTTTCCCGCTTTCGGAAGTCTCTGATTTCGCTTGCCGAGCGCCGGATCGTGGTGAAGTTGAATTGACTGGTTCGAAAGGTCAATTGCGAGACACGGCTGAGCTGATCCTCGGTTGCTTCAGCCATTTCGACGCGAACCAGGAGGCCCGCGACAAAGTCATTCAGGGAAGGGGTCTGCGCACGGAAGCTCTCTCTTTGCGCGTTTTCCTGATACATCCTGGTGCGGCTTCGATCCTCTTCGGTCGTTCCCGTGTGATCGAAAGCCCAGATATGCTCGAAAAACGAGGCAAACGACGCAGGTTCCCGCGGCACCTGCAGAGTCAACACACCGGGGCAGTTGATCTCCACATCAGCGCAATCCACAGGGTTGTCATCGATGAAGATAAAACTGTCCAACGCAAGATTCAGCTCGCTCGCGAGAGATTTGATGTTCTCAGACTTGCTGCTCCAGTTGATCCGCCATGAAGCCAGGTGCTCGCGTTTCAGGAGCATATCAGCTCGCTGATCGAATACGTCCAGCACATCCTTTTCGCTGTTCTTGCTGCAGAGGCACAGCAGCATGCCGACGTTCATCTGACCAACCATGAACTGCTGCAGAACGCGGTGAGGCTCGGTGACCGCGATTCCCCGGGGGCCATCCTCGCCACACACGCCCCTCCAAAGGGTGTTATCGCAGTCCAGCACAATTACTTTGAATGGCTTTCGCTTCAGGTTGAAGATGGTTCGGAACAGGGCGGTGCCGATGGCGGCGTAGCACTCCGGTGTGTAGGGAATGTCCCCCAACTGATGACCTTGAACGTCGTAATACTCGGCGACCGGATAGCGCCGCGACAGGGACTCCGAACCGATGGTTGAAACGCCCGCCAGCGTGCCAGCTCGTGAGAGCAATTCCCGCTCGGCGTCACCGAGCGCCACCTTCAGTTCCCCATTGGCTTCGACGGCCGGGCTCGCCGGACAGAAACAGAGGACAAGAGGCGCCGGCGTCTGGCTTGTGAATGACTGCAGCGCGGCGCAGAAATCCCGGACATTGCGTTGCAGGCTGCCTGGCAGCCGCGGCATTGGCACCGGAGGAGCGGCGGTTTGGAAGCGCTCCGAATCCGAGCCCATCCTGTCGCCGGTCTCATCACGGGTTGCGAAAAGGTTGAATAGTCCGGAATGCTCGAGCAGTTTTTCCTGTTCGATCGCACAGCGGTATCCCTTCCGGATCAGCAGGTCGTTGATCCAACGAACCGCCTCGCGGGTGGGATCGTGGATTTCGATGACGATCTGATCGATCTTCGGCCAGTCGCAATCCGCGATGCCCCTGATGATGTCCAGCTCGCTTTTTTCGGCATCAATTTTGAGAAGATCGATCCTGTCGATCTGATTTTCGCGGATGATGTCCGACACCGATGTCAGGCGGCACTCGTGGGTACTGGAGCGAAGCCTGTCGATGGTGAGCTCATTGACATATTCCTGCAGGGATTCGTCGGCGACCGATCCGGCGTTGAGCATGTTGCGAACGACCGCCTGGATAGCCTCGCGGTCCTCGGTTTCACCGGAATGAAAGCCGGAGAAAACAGAGGAATTCTCATAGAAGGTAAAGCTCGCGGTACCTTGCCTGTCCGAGACGCCGAAATTAAAGGCCTGCGCGCTGGAGCCGTAGGCGTCGCAGTTCGCCTTCAGGAGGTCATACGCAGCCGTGGCCGGTTCGAACGCGTAAATCCTCGGGTTCCTGCAGCGGCTCATTACGAAAAGCGAAAACATGCCGATGTTGGCCCCAATGTCCACCACGGTAGCTCCGTCGGGCAGGCGTATACCGTGCTTTAGATAACATTCGTCCTCAAAGATCTCTTTGTACAGGTAGTCCGTTTCATACTGGTTCAAATGAACGATTTCGAGGCCATTCGGCAGAATGCATCTCTTGCGCTTCCCGAAGCACTGCTCGACTCTGTTTTTGTCGAAGGCCAGGACACAATCTTGCTCGGCAGCAGCCCACTTCTCCAATTGCAGCAGGATAATGTTGACCCCGCCGCTGTTCCTGCGAAACGCGCTCTCCGTCTGCAGCAACTGCTGAAAGATCTGATCGTAGGGAGCAAACTCGATGTTGGCCTGAAGACCGAAATGCGCCGCCCAGAACTTCAGGGAATCATCGAGCGGCTCTGCCGTAAAGTTGGAGGCGACTACAAGGCTCGGCGCCGTGTTTTCCTCGAGGGCATCCGGGTGGTCCAGAAGGGTGAAGGCGACTCCGGAGAGTTCCAGGTACGGCTTTCCCGACGGGCCGAAGACCCGAACATTGCCGACCACGCCCTTGCTCTCTCCTTCAGTCTCCGGCAGCAGCGTGGCATGGCACCACAGGGTATCGGGAAAATTGAGGTCCGCTATCTCGATACGTTCAATTGATCGTAGTATGAAAGTCCTGCCCCCAGCCATCATGAAGGGCGCCAGCATCTGAGTCGTCGAATCCAGCAGGGTAGGGTGCAGGCAATGTGGCTCGCTTTCCGCACGCCGCCAGGAAAGTCTCCCGAGAGACTGATTGCCCGCCCGCCAAATCGAGGAGACACACCGAAACCGGGGCCCGTACTGGTTGCCGTTGTCACGAAGCTCTCTGTAAAAACGCTCAGAGTCGATTACGTCATGAGCCTGCGCCTGAAACTGTTCGATTGAAAATGATTCGTTGGCAGACTCTTGAAGAGCTGATGGGCTGCGGTCGATCTCCAGCCTGGCAGCATACTGGCGGCGGAGGGGAGCGCCTCCATTCTCGACAGCGGCTTCGTAGAAAGTGTATTCGGCGGTGGCACCACCATTGTTCCGGACCTCAACCCTTATGATCGTATCGTCCAGCGAAAGGACGACTGGATTCTGGAAGGTCACGTTTCGCACGACACCCGGGGCGCGCTCAAGAAGCTCCTGATGAACAGAGAGCGCCATTTCAATGTAGAATGACCCGGGCAGCACGACCATGTCTTGAAACGCGTGATCGGCCAGATACGGCAGGGAACGGACGCTGATCCTGCACTCCGCGCAGGCCTCCAGCGACGGATCGGGCACGAAGGTGAGAAGATGCTTCATGGCAGGTGCGAGTTCAGCAGTCGCCTCGGCTCCCAATGGAAGTATCTGATCCTGGTCGGGCCGGCTTCGACCACCACGGAAGCCGAAAAGTTTGTTGCGGGGGTAAACGGGATAATTTCCAATTCCGGCCCCGTTCGCTTTCGCCGTTGATGCTGTGAAAGCGGTATTCATTCTCCCCCTCCAGGCTCACTTCGATGTCCGCCGGCGAGATGGAGAGCCCAATGCGAACGGCCTTGAGATAGGCCTCCTTGATCGTCCAGAGCCGGTATGACATTTCAGGCTTGCGCGGGGATGCAAGGCGGGAAAACCAACCTCTCTCGTATTCGCTAAGGTACATTGCCAGGACACCTTCCCAATCCGCCCGCGGCACCATTTCTTCGACATCAACACCGATTAACCTGTCTCTTGCAAAAGCATACACGCCTATCTGACTTGAATGGGAGACGCTGAACTGCAGATTGATGCCGCCTTCGGAACGAACGAGAAACGGCTTTCCGAATTTGGCAAATTGTAGCTCGATGTGCCCAGGATCCTCATTCAAGTACCCGCCAACCGGGCTTGTCAATGACCCATCGGACACGGTCTGCCGGTTTCTCAACTGTACGGTTTTGTATCGGCTGATCCGTGCCCTCTGCGGCTCGCTCAGAATCTCGTAACATTTATCAGTAACTTCTGCGGGCTGATCCAAGTAGGACCACCAGACGTGGATTTCGCCATTTATCCTTTCAACAATGTCGTCAGTCATTTTTGTAGACTGTAAGTCATTCAGGCGGGAGATGGCAAATCGGCAGCCGGCCACCCCGGAAGGCCATACGAAAATAAAGCAACTTCGCTGAACTGGCGCGGGGCCGGCAAGTAGCTCTTTCGTCGGGGCAAACCATTCTGTCGGACTGCCAGCATGATCGCCTGGCAGCTCGCCCTGCTTCTTCCCATGTACAACAACCGCCGCGCTGGGTCTAAGTGGGCGACGCTCGGAACCGACATGTCGCACTCGAACTCCAGGCGGTCAAACCCCTGCACGTGGCACACCATGAATTCGCTCATTATGCGTTTGCTGAAAAGCAAATTGCGACAAAGCTAGCGCCCGATTTAAGGGCCGCTCTGATCGCGGCGTTTTCCGGCGTTAGCGGTATATCTGGCATGGGGCCCAGCATTACAAACGCCTTGGCCGCTTGGGCGGAGGAGTTGTTTTGCGACCTTTTCGCGATCAGAGTCGTCGGGCCGTGCTTCTCGTTCGCGTTTATCGAGCTATTTAAATTTGGCCAATGACCTAGATGCCTCCGGAGTTCTCTACCGGCCCGCAGCCGCGGAGGACGCCAAATTTTCGTTCAGTCATCCTGCCGACCTTTTCAGGCTCAAGCAGCATGTTGCTCTTCTTGAGGATATTGGTTGGTGGGACCAGATCGTCGGATCTAGTACGGCTTCTTTCCTTGGCAAGAAACTTCCCTGACGCCGAGTTCAAAGTTCCCATACAAGGTTTACAGTTATTTGAACAGAATATGCTCCGAGGCGAATAGGACGACGACCGTCCAGGCGCGCGAAGTAAAAGGTCCACGCGGCGGGGATCTGGACACGCCTTTGTTCCGAACGGCGGCCGGCAAGACCGGCGTGCTGACCGGCAATGCCATGTGGCAGCAAGACACTGCAGGACGAGATTTCGCTCGATGAAGTTGAGCGAATTGCGATTTGAGCAATTTGAGCGGGTTCCTGTGGCTTTGCCTTCAAACTTTGAGAAAGCGCCGCTGTAGCGTCTTGGCAGCCGTTAAGAGACGTTGGTTCTTACTGAGGTAATTGTCTCTGACTTCAGAAAGCCTTCTTCGTAAGAAAGCCCGAGCATTCCAGCGTAGGCCGAGGTTTCTAACGGTGGCGTGAACGTTTCGATGAACCACGGAAAATGTCTGCGAACTACCGGGAGCTAATTCCACTGAGAGCCGGAGTCCGGCATCATCGATCTCAAATCCACAGTAGGGCGTTCCGTCCATAAGTACTTGCTCAATCGAAGCGCCATCGCAAGAGTCGCCCCACTCGATCGAATAACGCCTGATGGAAACCGAGTCGTTCGAAATTCGTACGGTACCCGAATAAGCGCGAACATCATGATGCGTGCCATCGGGCGCTCTTCGCTTGAGAATTGAGTTGCCGACCACGGTCGCGAGGTTAGACCAATGTACTTCCGACGCCACAGAGTTAATTCTTGCGGCGATCTCGACCAGAGACTCCGGACGCTGAAAGATTTCGTGGTGCTCGACGATCAGAACGGGCCGGCCAAAGAACAGATTGAAAGCGATGTCATGGCTCTGGGTTTGCAGGATAGGTTTGCGAATGAATAACGGAAAGCCTCCATATCGAACTACGGCAGGCTGGGCGAGTTCACCGATCGTGAGCCGAACCGGCTGTTCCGCAGGGTGAGGAACCGTGTTCACCGCGGCGTAGAAGTTATGGGATTTGAGGACCTTCATTGCTTCTATTGAAAAGTTCCCCTGCGGAAACACAATTACCCTGTCACAAGGGAGGCCGGTCATTTGGTGGTGCAAATTCATCCGCTCTTCTGCGACCAGGAGCAAGGTGTTGAGGAGAACCAGGTCGGTTGACGCAAACTCACCCTCAGTGTGATCGTTTCCATGGAAGCATATCGACAGGCGCGCGGCGTTCTCCTGGAACATGCGCGTGATTCGAGACGAGTTCCTCCGGTAGTTGCGGGGAATAAACGCAATTGTGGTGTGGAAATCGTGCTGGTCCGCGAGACGGAGGAGAGATTCGAAATTCAGAAACCCATAGCTCTTTCGCAGGAGCGGATCATCTATGATGATCGAAGCGTGGGCTTTGTATGGCCGCCAGCACTCGTCGCCGGCCGCATATCGCAGCGCCATGGCGTGGGGCACAAGCCGGGAAAAGTACTCGGCCAAGGGCGCGTCGCCGACCTCAGCGTTCAGGTCCGCGACGTCCTCACTGGCCACAAACAGGATTTCGGTTCCTTCCAGCCTTACTGCGGCCATAAAGGGCCGGCCACCAATCGAAATCAACTGCTGCACCGCCGGGTCGCTACCACTGGTGCAGAAGACATGATCGTTGACAGGACTCACCGGACCAAATGAGAGTCCCGAAAACGCTTCGCAGACATGCTTAGAGTCCTTGGCGATTACATAAAAAGGGCGCTCCCCCTCAATTGCATCCACGGACCGCAGTTTGCCCCGCGACAGAGCGGCAACCATTTCGGAGTCGAAAGCAGCCACGCGCACGCCATGCACCAGCAGGTGCGGAAAACGTGACAACAGGAAGGCAACCAGGTCGGTCGGAACGCCATCGAGCCCTACCCATTCTTTCATTACCTGCGGGTTCACAACGAAACACGAACACTGATCCGGCACGGTCTTTTCCAGAAACTCCGCGTGTTCGGCCACGTTCGCCAGAGCAAGTGTTTCACAAGGTATGCCGACGAACTCGGCAAGACGGACCATCCGAGCATCCAGATCCCGCAGTTCGCCGATGTAAGGGACAACTAGTTTCACACTCGGTCCCTCCTTTCAGAGGTTCTAACCCGCGCTCGTCTCAGGTGGTCCCCTTGGGCTCGGCACGCGGCACTGACCTCTCGGAGAAGAACACGGTAGTCACGTGGTCATCAAGTCCTTTCGAGGTACTCGATAAGCAGCCTTTCGCGCGTGAGAAAACAGGCGATGCGACGGCCGCCGAAGGCTACGGCTGGTTGAGGGTGGCGGATCATGACCAGGCCCCGCGCGGAGGCGCCCCGCACCGCTTCATGTAAGTATCCCCGGGCAGAGCCGGGGGCTTTAGGTTGTGAGCCGCTCAAAGCGGCTAGGCGGGGTCGCTAACGCGGCCCCGATTGTTTGGGGCCACCGTAACGGTGGCCAGTTAGCGCCACAGGTTGATCTGGTCCAATCGCTGGTCCTCTTGCTCCTGGTTCCGGATGTACTCCCGTATGACTTCCTCGTCCCGGCCCACCGTCAACACCCAGTACCCCCGCGCCCAGAAGTGTTGCCCGACAAAATTCCTCTTCCTCTCCCCATATACTCGTGCCAGGTGGATTGCACTTTTGCCCTTGATGAATCCGATCCCTTGCGAGACCGCATACTTCGGCGGGATCGCAATCATCATGTGCACATAATCCGGCAGCAGATGCCCTTCTTCGATCCGACTTTCCTTCTGCTCCGCCAGTTTGCGGAACACCTCGCCCAAGTGCCGCCGCAACTCTTTGTACAACACCTTGCCTCGGCCTTTGGGGATGAACACCACATGGTATTTGCACTCCCATTTCGTATGGCTTAGGCTTTCCATCTCGTCCATCGCGACCTCCCTTTCGTGTGCTTTGGCGGCTCACGTCTGGGAGTCTCCGCGATGGACTCCGGTATCTGTCAAACTTCTACTGCCTCCCCCGGCAGAGCCGGGGGGTCTCCCTTCGTACTAGGTTGTCAACCTCATAGCCGAGGTGATGCAGACCGCCGCTGCGCTCCAGAAATTTTTCGACGGGGGGGAGCCAGGACCTGCCGGTCCGACCAGTTCGACGTTGGGATCACCGGGGCGGCTTGGGTACCTACGCGAGGAATGACCAGTTTCACTGACAAGTCTACCTCCTTTTTCAACAAACTTTCGTTTCCTATCCGGGCTCGTTTTCCTAGGATCGGTCTACTTTTGGGAAACCGGTTTCAGCCGTCTGGAAAACTCCTTCAAAGGGGTGTCTGAGCACAGCGGCACACCGCACTTGGCGATGGGAACTGCTGGGTTGCCCTGGACCACCGTCATCGCCGGTACCGAGCTCGTTACAACGCTCCCTGCGGTGACCACGGCACCCTCACCAATCTCCACGTCCGGGAGAATGATCACGCCCGGTCCAATGAAGGCTTGTTTCCCAATCCGTACGCCGCGGTGTGATTCTTTGAAGTGTGCAATAACAATGGCACCAATCCCGATAAAAGCGCTGTCGTCGATCGTGATCAGCTGCGGGTAGCTTGTTTCGAGAATCACATTGTAACTAATCCAGACATTCCTTCCGATGCTTACCCCGCGCGCACGGTGCAGCGATACACGCAGACTCTGGGCGCCCGGCAAAATCATAGTCAACATCTGAAGGATTCTATTTATCAATCCTCGGAGTGGATTCTCCTTCATTCGTTTACCTCCGATATCATGCCACGCTGCAATAAATACCGCTTCAAAGAGTCAAAGTTTTCTAGCTCCAGCAACTCTGGCAATTCAATCAGTACACCGAATTCCTCGTCCAGAACAGCCAGAAGCGTTACCCCTCGAAGTGAATCCCAACCGGCCATGGCATCGAATTTGGCAGTCCTAATCTCATCGCGAGTCGCGCTGGGAAAAATTGACGCAAAGCAGCGCATCAAGCGATCGTCATCGTCATTCACTGGCAGATACCTCCTCTACATAGTGCGGCATTTTCGGGGCCTTCCCTAGGAAGGAAGACCTGGATAGCTGCGGACTTGCTTCGACAGACCCGTCCACCAATTGCTGAAGAAATTCCATCAGCGGACCATTGCGGCTTGTCGCCTGCAGTTCAAAAACAATTTCAGCGACAGCAAATTTCTCAAAGAGGTACTGTAGGCAATGAAACTCAATCCGACGCGAAAAGGCGCGGCAACTCATAACCCAGCTTTCCACGACAAACTTCTTCTCCGCCAACCTTCCGATCAACACGGCAATTCTCCCCAGCTTGCCGAATTTATCCTCATAGGAAACAGTGACCAGGCACGTCCGGGAATCCTTGAGAAGCTTTGACCAAGCCGCCTCATCGTACCGTTTACCATTCAGATTAAACTGGTTAGTTTTGTTGATTAATTCGAAGGCACGCACGTCCTCGACCGGCTTACCCAAGTCGAACGTCAAGCGCCCCTCCGCCTGTTGCAGAAAGTCGTCCAGGGAGTTGCGTTCTCCTCCTGCGGGTTCCCGGAATGCGCCGGAGTTGCGGATACTCTGTAATCGAAGAGAATCCTCTTCGGAAATAGCAGTTTTCGCGAAACGATTCCGCAGGTGGCTCAACAGCCCCCAAAACGCAGGATAGTTGTCCTTCGGAAATACTAGACATTCCATCTCCGGAAAGGCGCCCTGCACTTCAGCAACTTCCATCGGGCTGTCATCAACGAACACTACCGATTCTGCCAGGACATTCCATTTCTTTAGGATGTGTTGGACCGATTCCGACTTCCGCCTCCAGTGGGCTTCGATGGGGAATACGCTCGTTTTTGAAAGCAGCAGATCATCTCGTTCGAAAGCTTGGTCAACTAGGGTAGCGTCATTCTTGCTAGCCGCGGCAATTAAGATCCCAGCGCTGGCAAGGGACGCCAGGAACTGCTGGTAAATTCCGTGAAGTTGAGCATGCTCCTCAAGGTGCCAATGGATCCCTTCTACCCCCACTTCACCAAGGAGGCCTGCCCACAACGTGTCATCCAGATCCGTAATCAGCCCTTTCTTAGGTTCATGCCGACATATTAGCTCTGCCAAGAGCTCTCCAATCACGGAAGCATGAAAAGTTTTGTAAGGAAACCCCTGTGTGATCTCGGTTCGGAGGTCGAACCTCTTGCCCAGAGGCGAGTTTTCATCCAGACGCTGCCCACTGACCACCGATACCTGGCGGCCAATGGAAATCGCCTCAGCAAAGGAGGCGAGATTCCGGCGGAGGTTCAACTCGAAAACGCTGCTGTGTTGTATGCCGGTATAAAAGAGCGGAGGAAGTGGCAGCGTAGGCAGGCAAATGCAAGTGGGAAGGGCCAAAGGGATTCCTTGCAAAGCACGCAGTAGCCGTTCGAGGCTGTGCTTCACGGAGTTCACAATATCCGGCAACTTCTCAACCTGCCAGCCACCCAGGGTTCGCAGGCCCAGCCGCGAATCGAGGTCTGGCCATTCGATCACTACCGCAAGTGCGTCGTGCTCTTCGGGCCGCAGCCGTTCCAACTCCCCGACTAGATCACCGAACAAGCCGGAATTCAATTCGACTCGGCAGGCCGGATAAAGATTACACAGATGTGCGGCAAGAAAGGTTTCCAGATGAAGGGGAGTGAAACCACAAGCCAAAAAGACTCTCAGCGAACGTGCGTTCTCCGCGATCGGTCCCTTAAGACGTTCAAGCGCATCAATCAGATTCATGCGCGACCCACCGCCCAGTAGACGCTCATTACGAGTGCCCTTCTATCGCCACATGCGGCCATTTCTCCTCGATGTACTTTTCGGCAGATTCCCGCACCACCCATGCTGACGACACTTTTTTCTGCTGCGCGATTTCTTCGAGAGTTTCGTAGAGATCGGGCGGAAAGCTGATCGACGCCCGGACTGCCGCTTTCCTCTGAGCCTTCAGGCTCCTTCCCTGCGACCTTTTCTCCCTCATCCTGGTGGCCTCTAGTGCCTTCACCACTTTTATACCAAGTCAGTGAATGCAATGGGCCACAAAAAATTGGCGAATTTACAGGGAGTTCAAGAAAGCCGACCGGGCCGCCCCGCGGCCTAATTCTCACCGGCTCCCGCCCCCCAGCGACTCGACCCTTCTCGCATTCTGGACCTCGCTCGCAATCGTGGACCGTGTCGTGAGCCTGTTTCGTGGCCTTTTTATTTCGGCCGTCAGCGTATCTCCGAAGATGCGTCTTTGAACTTACCCCTTCATCGTTGGCCCTTTTATCACACGCGGTCACGCGATCAAGAAAAGCCCTCGGCACTTCTGGGGAAGGGGCTGTTCACTCTTCCGCCCCACGACTCCGACCGGGTTGTGGCGCGTTTTTTTGTTGGTCGGTCCGCCATGACGCGCGCACCAACTTCAGGGGGGACACTATTCCATTGCCACACGGGAGGCTAGAACGGAGCCACGCCGCAGGTCCCAACTACCTGGTCCGCTGGCAGTCCCTATGCAGCCTTTCTTACAGCGGTGGACAGCTCGTTCCCGGGCAACGCGTGGGCTCGGAGTTCTGAGGCTATACAAATCAAGAAGCACATTACACTGACCTCAAACAGATTCCGCTTCGAGAGATTGACCGCCAAGAACAGCTTGGTTGCAATGCTAAAATGAAACAAGCCTCCACATACCAACGCGATCCATCCGACGTAGTAGGTAACCCTTCCAATCAACTGCAGACGAATGACATGGCTCATGGTGAACCCTCCTTGGAGGCACAGAGCCGCGAACGGGCCGCTTCGATTTACGGCCCCCCCGCGATGGACAACACGATTTCATTTTACTCTTAGCGGGACTCGGGAAAACTGAAACATTCATCGTGCCGCGTGGGGAGACACCGGTTGTAGGGAACGGATGACCCCGTTGAGCACGAAAGCCGGAAGGGGAACCATCCAGACAAAAAGCAGCAAGAAAACCAGCTTCATGGTGGGGAGGGGCACAGACGGAAATTAGCACGTGCATGTCTGAATATAGGTTTCCAGGCGAGAAAAAGCGCCCTCGACGGCCACTGTCGCGCGGTAGCCATCGACGACACGGAGGTCTGCCAGAAACCATTGTTTTCGAACTTCGGTGTTTCCTCTGATTTCTTCAAGCGCGGGATCGAGATCGAGGTGTGTGGTGACGGAAAAATCTGCCAGCGGAAAAGAAAGGCCGTCACCGGTGGCCTTCAGGAAGGCTTCTTTACGCGTCCAGCAGGCAAAGAAGCCCGGCACGCGGAGGTCATCCGACAACGCCTGAAGCCCGGCACGTTCGCGAAGCGAGAAGAATCGCTCGGCCAGTGAGCTTGCGTCGATGTCGCCGCGGATTTTTTCGATGTCGACACCTAGCCGGTGCTCAGAGCCAACTGCAATCACCGCCATGTTTGCCGAGTGGGATACGTTGAACTGCAGCGCGTGTGGATTCTGCTCGGCTGCGAGCTGGGGCTTGCCGGAGGTCAGATACTCGAAACGGATCTCGGCCGCAGGAATTACAAGGTAGCCGGCAAGCAGGCCCCGCAGTGCAGAGCGACATCGGGTAAAGTGAATCCGGTCTTTCTCGAAGTGAAATCGGCTGGCTCGCACGATCTCATCGGGCGACAGAATGCTGCCCTCGGAGCCTGCGGTCGCCGGTTCGTCAAGACTTACCATCCAGACGTCAACGCGGCTGGTTGGAAACGCCAGCGTGGAAGGGGCTTGCGACCATGAACCGTCATGGCCTTGCTTCGGGTAGCCGGGGAGCATGCTGACTTCCTTCATCTTGCCTGGTCCGGGTCAGTAGTCACTGTCATGATCGTGGTCCATGACGGCCGCATTCCGAGATTGCGACCTGCACATTGTAAACCGCGCCTCGGCCCTCGGGTTGTCAACAACGGAGAAGAATCATTTGCGAGGTTTCATTGCAGCCTCGCGTACTCCGCCGTCGCTTGTTTCCCGGATGGCTTTGCCTAACGAATGCCAGCCCCAGGGTCTGGGATTGACGAACTGCCCAATAGCGGCCCTGCGATCTAGATCACCGGGTCTACTTCAGAGGTTGCGCTTTCCGCGCCAGTTTTTCCGGATTCAACCAGCCCATTGCCCATCCAGGTGACATGCGTGCTAACAAGTTCCAAACGTTCGTGCACAACAATTCTTGAATTCTCTATCGCCCGGTCAAGGCAACCGCGCAAGATGGCAGCAGTTTGCCCAACATAGGGCTCTACGAGGCTGCCGCGGGGACTGATTGGAAGCCTAAAGAGCCGAACGCCACCTTGCGCAACCTCTCCCCAGCCACCCATATGAGCGTGAAAACCCGCCAGATGACGCTCCGCCAAGAAGAGAGTCAATTCTCCGGGATAGGGCCTGACTTCGTATTGCGCAAGGGCTTCTTCGTAGATATCCGCAATTTTGGCTGGAGGCGTGGCCGCAGCGGCATCCGGCAGGAGGCGATGCCGAAGACGGGCCCAACCAAAACGAGCGGATGTTTTGATTCGGGTAATCTCGACGCGCAGTTTTTCCATGAAAAAGGCGAGTTTGCCTGCACCCTCCGCTGCGAAGGTATTCTGGAGGTGAAAATAGGGGTTGAGGATAAAACGATTGATAAACCTCTGGTGCAACGGGAGCGGCCAGCGCAGGGCGCGGATATTGTAAATCTCAATGAGAGCCACCAGGCCCACGGTCTCGCCCGCTTCGATGAGTTGCCGTGCTACCTCCAGGGCTAGAGTACCACCCAGGCAGTACCCGCCCAGCATGTAGGGACCATGCGGTTGTACTTGACGGATCTCGTCGATATAGCGGCGTGCCACATGTTCGAACCGGCCATCGACCGGAGAATGCCCATCGAGACCGGCGGATTGCAAACCGAAGACGGGCTGATCGGCACCGAGATGGGCAGCCAGGGAACGATAGAGCAAGACGTTGCCCTCCGCGGCGTGCACGAGAAAAAGCGGCGGCCGATCGTTGGATCGGCGGGATCGATTGATAGCCACGAGGGATTGCCAGTCTTCTGTTTTGCTGCCCCGGCTCAGAACACTTGCCAGCATCCTCGGGGTAGAGGCGTCGTAGAGGGTCGCGAGCGGCGCGGCACGTCCCAACTCGCGCTGGATCAGGTCAAACAACTGCGCCGCAGCGATGGAGTGGCCGCCCAAGGCAAAGAAATCATCGTCTGGCCCAATCTCGCGGATATCTAATACGCGCTGCCAAAGCGGGAGCAGCGCTCGAAGCAATGCGGGCTCCGCCATCGTTGTAAATCTCGTGGAGCTTGCCGGCGAATCTGAGAACTGCCGTGACCGCTCTGGCGCCGAAGTCGAAGCAGCCGAAAGGAATTCGTCAGCAGCTTCCCGGTTTGAGGTCTGAGTGTAAACAATTTCAGTTGCAGCAGAAGCATCGGCACGCCTGAGCCGGGCAAGATCCACAACTTGCCGCGAGGGATCTGCCGCCAGGTCCTGAAAGATGGAACCAAGCGTTGTGAGCCATTCTCGTATGGTGAGGTCCTCAAAAAGCTTGATGTCGTAGTGGCAGCGAAGCTCCAGGTTCTCTTCCATCTCGACCGCATTCAAATACAACTCGAACGATTCGAAGCCTTTGGGGTTGCCATCGTAGTCGACGGTAAATCCGGATTGCGGCAATTCGTTGGGCTTGAACTTTTTGACGTTGGTGAGGCCAGTCGAGATCGGGGAAATGCCGAGCGCAGGCACGACTGGATGCAGGTCTTCCAGTAAACTGACCATCGTGAAGTCGGCATGGTCTAGCGCAGCAAGAAGCTCGCCCTGTTCCCTCTGGAGAAAAGCGCTGACGGTTTCGCCTTCGCGTAACTCCACAACGAAGGGGAGAAGATTTACACAGTGTCCGACGAGACCGGGCTGGCCGATGACGGGTTGTTCCGCAGTGGGCAGAGCGATAACAAAGCGACGCTGCCGTGAAATGCGGGCGAGAAGGATGGCCAAGGAACTGAGAACGACAGCGAAGAAGCTGCAGCCCTCGTTTGCTCCTACCGCTCTGAGGTTTTCGACCACCGGGGCCGGAATGGGGTGATCGAGACGGCGCGCGCTGAATTCACGCCGCGCGCTCCGAGGGTGATCGGTCGGAAGCACGAGCACGGGAAAACCATCTTTGAATTTCGCATGCCAGTAGCTGCCCGCTTCCTTGAATTCGTCAGAACGATGGCGCTCGATTACGCTCTGAACGTAATCGACGTAACTCTTCGCTGGCTCCAGGGATGCGTGTGCACCCGAGATTTCTTCTGAATAGAAAGCGCAAAGATCGTGGATCAGCACATCCAACGACCAACCATCGCAGATGATGTGGTGCGCCGTGAAGATAACCGCCGCGCGATCGGGCCCGAGCAAAATCATTTGGCAGCGGAACAACGGACCCGCGGGCAGGGGGAACGGTAAGGAGGTCTCATCGGCAATCAGTTTGCGGAGACGGTCTTCTTGGAGCGACGGGCGCCCTCGCCCGTTCAGCGGAGTCTCATCGGCGAGTATCGAAGAAAGATCGGTCACCGGCATCGCGATTTTCTGCGCTGGGTCGATCTTCATCACCAGACCGGTTTCATCGAAGCTGGCGCGAAGAGCATCATGCCGCCCAACCAAACGTTCCATGGCGCGCGCCATTTTCTCGATCGAGATGTGGCCGGTAAAACGCACCGTCATGGATTCGTTGTAAGAAGCCGACAAACGCTCGGAAAGACGTGAGGAGGCATAGATGCCACGCTGTGGAACAGTAGATTCAACCTCAAGCGGGCCGGAAACCGCCGGAGCGGGGGCCAGTGAGTCGCCTTTCGGCAGTGTGGTACCCAAGGGTGTTCCGGCATCGGCAGGGGCGGCCGCGGTTGGATGATTCATGCCGGCCTTTTCGAGAAGGGTAACCAAGCGGGCGATGGTGCGTGCCTGATCGGCAACCACTTCCTCGAGCGTGCTGCTGTTCGTCCGTACGTTCGGCCGGACTTCTGCAGCGGCAAGCGCAGCGGGTGAGGGAGGAACAGGCAGAGAGGCCAGGATGGCAGGGGTCTCCGCAAGAATCTCAGCAGGCAGGGTGGCGTCAAAATGCCTCGCAAGCATGTCAACGTTGGGCCACTGATTCATGAGCTGACTGAAGCTGACTTTGGCGGAAAACTCCTTGCGGATGGCAAAAGCGACCTGCGTCAAGGATAAGGAATCGAATCCCTGCTCCATGAACGTGGCGGAGGTGCTGATCTGCGAGCGATCGCGTCCGGAGACTGGTAAGAGGAGGTCAACCAGACGCGCCGCGATGCGGTCTTTTCGTGACGCTAGCGAACTTCCTGAGGCAACGCTCTCCAGCGGCGCGGAGGAAGCCAATGGCTCGACTGAGAGACGAGTGGCCGAAGCGGAACTCGCGGCCTGGAGGCTTGGTGCAGCGGGTGCCACTGGGGCAGGGTCTACCCAAAAGCGCTGCCGCTCAAAGGGATAAGTTGGCAAAGGTATGCGCCGGCGCTCTTCGTGGGCATAGAAGGCATCCCAATCAATGGACACGCCGTTCTGCCAGAGAGATCCCAGGGCGAAAAGCAGGGTCGCCCACTCGGCGTTGTTCTCAGGCGTGTCGGCAAACGTAGGAATGGCTGTGCAGGGATGGTCGGGCGTGAACTGCTGGCGAGCCAATGAACACAGGGTGGAACGCGGCCCACATTCCAGGAAGAGGTCGTATCCCTGGTCTTTGAGACACTGGATTGCTTTCGAAAACTCCACGGTTGCCCGGGAATGATTGGCCCAATAAGCGGGATCGGTGGTTTCCGCGGCGGTGATGAGGCGTCCCGTGACCGTCGAGACAAAGGGCCTCACCGGAGGGCGCAACTGGACTTTGGCGACGGCCTCGCGCAACGGCTCAACCATCGGGTCCATCATCGCGGAGTGGAAGGCATGCGAGGTGTGCAGGTGGCGGCAGACGATATTTTCCGCTTCGAGTTGCTTCTGGAATTCGGCGACATCCGCTTCCGGCCCCGACACGACACATAGAGCCGGAGCATTATTGGAAGCAATCTGCAGCGCAGCCGGAAGAATTTTCGCGATCGAATCCGCGCTGCCGCTCACCGCCATCATGGAACCACGCGGAAGGTTCTGCATTAAGCGGCCGCGCAGAGCGATGATGCCGAGAGCGTCCTCCAGTTCCCACACATCAGCGAGCGTGGCGGCGACAAATTCTCCGATGCTGTGTCCTGCCATCAGGGCGGGTTCGATGCCCAGGCTCTGCCAGAAACGCGCCAGAGCGTATTCGATCACGAAAATGGAGGGCTGGGTGAAAAACGTGTCCTGCAGCGAGATTTGGGCCGTCTTCTCGTCTCCACTCCGAGGATAGAGAAGTTCGCGCAAATCCCTGCCGAGATGAGGCTTGAGGCGTTCGCAACAATCGTCCACGACGGCGCGGAAAAGAGGCTCGTCCCGATAGAGGTTCAGGCCCATGTTGACGTACTGAGTGCCCTGACCGCCGAAAAGGAAAACGACGGGAGGATCCCGGCGTTCACAGCGTTTACTGCTGCAGCGCAAAGGATTGGGTTGCAGGAGAAGTCTGGCGGCTTCGCTGGAATCGGCGGCGACCACGAATCGCCGGTGCGCCATCTGCTTGCGCCCGGTTTGAAAGGTGTAGGCCGCATCCGCAAAAGCTTCCGGCGCGGCACTCGCGAGATGCTCTGCCAATGCCCGGCTGTAGGCATCCAAGGCTGCCGGACTCTTGGCGGAGAGAGGCAAAAGCTGCAGCGGCCGCGAAGCACTGCCGCCCTTCGGCGCGGGTGCCTCTTCCAGGATGACGTGGACGTTGGTCCCGCCAAAGCCAAACGAGCTGACGGCTGTGCGGCGCGTTTCTACTCCCCGAGGGAAGGGGATGAGCTGGTCGGTCATGAGGAACGGGCTGCTGGCAAAATCGATCTTCGGATTGGGCGTTTTGAAATGGAGAGTCGGAGGAATTTGTTCGTGATGGAGAACGAGGGCCGCTTTGATCAGGCCCGCAACTCCCGCGGCATTGGTGGGATGCCCAATGTTTCCTTTGATGGAGCCGATATAGCAGAACTGTTTCTTTCCGGTCTTGCTTTCAAAAACTTTGCGCAGCGCTTCGAATTCAATGGGGTCGCCGACCGGAGTGCCCGTGCCGTGTGTCTCGATGTAGCGGATGGTCTCGACGGGAACGTTGGCATTGGACTGGGCTAGGGCAATGGCATCCGCCTGGCCGTCCACGCTTGGGGCCAGAAAGGAAGCAGGGCGCGCGCCGTTGTTGTTCTTACCGGTACCGCAAATTACGGCATAAATGGTATCGCCGTCGCTCAGAGCATCGGCGAGCCGCTTGAGTATGACCACACCGGCGCCGTCGCAAAACATGGTTCCGGTAGCGTCCGCATCAAAAGGACGGCAGTGGCCATCCTTTGCGAACGTGCCTCCCTCTTGATAGAGGAACCCGCTCTTTTGCGGGACCGTGATGTCAATGCCGCCGGAGAGAGCGAGGTCACACTCATAGTCGAGCAGCGAGCGGTAGGCCTGGTCCACAGTCAAGAGAGTGGTCGAACAGGCGGTATTGAGGCTGATCGCGGGCCCACGGAGATCCAGGAGATACGCGGTGCGAAGCGCGATGTAGTCCTTCTGGTTGCCGTACTCGACGGCGAGCTTGCCTGCCATGGCCAACAGATCGGGCTGGGTCAGGAGGTTGGTTGTGTAGTAGTGGTTGTCGCCGATTCCCGCAAACACTCCGATGCGCCCTTTGTAGCGCTCCGGGTCATATCCTGCGCTCTCCAGCGCCTGCTGCGCGAGCTCCAGAAAGACGCGCTGTTGCGGATCCATCACCCTGGCTTCGAGCGGATTGATACCAAAGAAGGCGGCATCGAAAAGGTCCGCCCCTTCGATCAAACCTCGAGCGCGGATGTAGTCCGGATCGTTGCGAAGATGTTCGTCAATGCCGGGGCCCAGCTCTTCAGGTGTAAAAAAGGAAATGGATTCGACGGAATTGCACAGGTTGCGCCAGAGTTGGTCGAGATTGGCTGCGCCCGGGAAGCGCCCGGTCATGCCGATCACCGCCACGGCATCGCGCGCGCGCTCGTTCCCGTCTTGCGAATTCCGCTGATGCCGCGCCCGGGTTTCGGCTTCAGCAAGAAAGTCGGACTTCGTATCGCTCTCTTCCTCTTTCAGAAATTCCTCGAGCTTGGCGATCGTCGGATATTGAAAGACTTTGACTGGAGGAATCTCACGTCCGAAGCGCGTGTGGTACTGACTCACCATGCGCACCGCTGCCAGCGAATTGCCGCCGAGATCGAAGAAGCTGTCGTCGATGCCAACTTCTTCCAGTTGCAGCAAGTCGCACCAGAGATTTACCAATTGCTTTTCTGTCGCTGTCCGCGGGGCGATAAAGTCTTGGGCGAGAAGCGGCCGCTTGCCCTCGGGCCGGGGCAGAGCCTTGCGGTCGAGTTTGGCATTCGGGGTCAGGGGAAATTTCTCCAAACGCAGGAAGACGGAGGGGATCATGTAGCCTGGCAGCGTGGCTTTGAGGGCCTGTACTAAAGAGGTAGCACTCAAGGCTTCACGGCCCGTGTAGTAGGCGGCCAGGCGTTTATCGCCGGGACGATCCTCTCGAAGAATAACCACGGCCTGTCCGATTCCTTCGATTTTCGAAAGCACGCTCTCGATCTCGCCCAGTTCGATGCGAAAACCGTGGAGCTTCACCTGCTGGTCGAGGCGCCCCAGAAATTCAAGAGTGCCATCGGGGCGGTAGCGGGCCTCGTCTCCAGTACGGTAGAGACGGGCATCGGGCCCCGCACTGGTGGGACCGATAACGAACCTATCGCCAGTCAGCTCGGGACGCTTGAAATACCCGCGAGCCAAGCCCGTGCCGCCAATCCAGAGCTCGCCGGGCGTGCCCAGAGCAACCGGCTTGTGGTGCTCATCGAGAACATGGAATTGTGTATTGGCAATGGGCGGGCCGAGGGAGATGTGGTCAGCTGAGGCAAGGCGTTCGGTGGAGGACCAAATCGTGGTTTCGGTCGGCCCATACATGTTCCAAAGTTCGCGGCAACGAGGGAGCAATTGACGAGCGAGGTCTGCGGTCAGGGCCTCGCCTCCGCAAAGGATTCGCAGGTCGCTCTTCCCTTCCCAGCCGTTTTCGAGCAGCATGCGCCAGGTCGTTGGCGTTGCCTGCATCACCGTGACCGCGTGTTGCCCAAGTAATCGTTTAAGTTCGCGGGCGTCCGAAGCTTGTTCCGCTGTGGCAATGACGATCTGGGCGCCGCACACGAGGGGGAGAAGGAATTCCAGGATCGAGATGTCAAAAGAAGTTGTGGTAACCGCCAAGAGTGTATCGGACGCAGCCATCCCAGGCGTTTCCGCCATGGACAAGAGAAAATTGACCAGTGCGCGCCGCGGGATCATCACTCCCTTGGGCTTTCCCGTCGAGCCCGAAGTGTAAATGAGGTAGGCGAGATGTTCAGGGTCGCTGTTTAAGGAGAGGTTCGTCACTGCGGCTTTGGAAAGCGACTCGCTTTCTCGGTCGAGCAGAACAACTCGGGCAGTTGTTTCCGGCAGACTCTCCCGCTTATAAGAATGTGTTAGCAGGAATGAGACTTCGGAGTCCGCCAGCATGAACGCCAGACGGTCTTTCGGAAATTTCGGATCCAGCGGCAGGTAGGTCCCACCGGATTTGAGGATCGCGAGGAGGCTCACAACCGAATCAAACGAACGATCCAGACACACACCAACCAGGCTCTCGGGACCGACTCCCTGCTCACGAAGGAAATGTGCCAGGCGGTTCGAGCGGGAATTCAGCTCCCGGTAGGAAATCTGCTCCGGGCCCAGGGTCAGGGCGGGAGCATCAGGCGTGCGCTCGATTTGATCTTCAATGAACTCGTGCGGGCCTCGCCTGAGGGGGTAGTCCCGCTGGTTATCGTGGTGAGGGCAGATCACTTCCGTTCCCATCTTGAGACCTATTGAACAGCAATCTACGCGCCAATAACAGGCCCCATCTCAGATTCGGTTGCCGTGTACCCCTGTTGTTTATAATAGGTTATGAGAGGTGCACGAGGCTTGTTACGTCGGTCACCGTTTCCATTGGCAGTATTGTGACATCCCATACGAGAGAACTACCCAGAAGTGGCAGAAGATTTCATAGGAGGGGCGCAGAGGGAGAAAGTATCCTATGGCAGAGCCGGAGGTATTACGGTTGCTGGCCCCTCGAAGGGGCATGATCGCAACCGGTTAAAGTCAAAAGCCCAAGCTCACAAGCGGAGCAGAGGCGAATCGGAGCCCGTTCTGGCCGTCTCAGTGCACGAGATCCTTGACTGATCGTCGCGCTGGTGAACGAAGCCCACTCCCGGATTTGTCAAACCTCTGCTGCTTCCCCGGCTAAGCCGGAAATCTCCCTACGGATGAGCTTCTGCCGATGACGGTCTTGGTCGCCTGCTGCTTACGGACCAACAAGACGCTCCCAAGTAGCGCCGGAAACGATCGTGACTATGACAGAAACCAAATAAATATTAAACTACTTCATTATTGGATCAGTTCGGAGCCAGATGCGGGTACCTCACAAGCTGAGCAGGTTCGCGCGAAAATCCCCTCACGAGTGGCTTGACGGCCTCATCAGATTCGCGAGAAGATCGCCTCACGAACGAGCATTTATCGTCCGCCGTTATCTCGGAAACTGGGATTGGAGAGTCCCTCATCTGGGGAACGACAAAACAGCTTATGTTATGGGACTGTTCGGAAGCGGACGTGGGTATATCAATGGCCTGCTGCTGAACAACCTGGGAAAAAGGGGGAAATATTTTAGGGAAACGATCCGCTTCCATCCGGGTCCGACATCTATGGTCTACAGCGGCCATGCCACAATCAGGCATGTTTCTCGCGATCAGGAGTTGCCAGCGGTAACGAGCAGTATATTAGAAGCGGTCAGATCGGGATTTGCCGATTTGATTTTTATCTATCGTCATCCCCTCGATTCGTTGCTGACAAATTGGATTTGGTGGCGAACATACATTCGCGACAACTTCCAGATTGAAGGTATCTCGCAGATTTATAAGAACACAGACGATCTGTGTGCCGATTTGGAGCGGAATTTTTCCGAATTCAAGGCCTTCGCCGACGGCGACCCTGATTTTTTCGCTGCCTTACCAGGCCCGCGATTTTTGTCTTTCTCGGAATTTGTTGAGGAAACTGAGCTTTTTGTCCAATCCGCCACGCTCACGTTGCGGCTTGAGGACTTCATGATCGATCCGCTCAAGGAGTTTTCTAAGATCGCTGAAGTCATGTCGGTTGATCTTGATTTGAGCCGTTTACGTGTAGCCCCTCCGAAAACCAAGCCTTATGGCTATTTGGCTGTTAAAGAAAAAGTCCCTCAATTCAGAAACTTTATCAATGAGCTGAATGAGGAGACAAAAAGGCAAATTGAGAAAATCGGCTACCAGCTATAATGTTAGGGACTAAGTTGAGTATGTTTTGGATCACTGGCCTATCTGGGGCCGAATTCAGCCAGCACCACCGCGTAATTGGCGGGCACACCAAGAGACCGGAAACAGTAATTGCTCAGCCCCCCAAGTGGTTGAGGGTTTCAGGGCGTTGGGGATTGGGCCGAAGGCGTGGGAGCCCTGTCTGGCGGCAGTGCTGACGGTAGAATGGACGGGGGCGCAGGGGCCGGCGCTCCAGGTTGAGCAGAAGCCTCCGATGACTCTGCGATAGGGGGGAACGCAGGGTGTGTTCCGAACCGTTGTTGTCTGGCGAGATTGCGGGAGATGATCCAGAAACGCCTATCGCGGTTGCTATAAATGCAAAGTTCGGGATGACCGCAGCCGCCGCGCGGATCGATCGCCGTCATCCTGCCGTCGGCTCTCTGCCGGATGGCGCATCCTCGAGCAGGAGTTCCCCCTCCCTTACCATGTTCTGGTACAGCGCCACGTCCTCCGGATTGTCGATTTCGCCCCATTGGCCATCGGTCGCGAAAGTGCTGATGGGGAGAACGTTTCCGGTTAGCAGCCGGCGCAGCAATCCGGTCACGTCGAGGCGATCGCGAATCGGCGCGTCGAGTGTACTGAGTAGGGCCTCGATTGCACTCCACGCCGGTGGCGTGAATTTCAAGAGGCCCATATACTGCCCCTCGATATCCTCGATCCGTGTTGTCTTGCCGCCGATCTCCAGCAATTGGCCCGCGGCATTGATCCGGAAGGTTTCGGCGTCGGCCAAAGGATCGGCGAAACGCCGGGCCCAAAGGCGGCGCCAGGCCCGGTCATAACTGATGACCAACCGGCCTGGAGCGCCGGCGAGACCGCGCACCAACTCGCTGCGGTAGAAGATGTCCGCATAGCTGACAATGATCGGCCCCGAGCACAGCCAAGGAGTGGCTGCGGCGAGCGACATCACCATATTGGTTTCGGCCCATCGTTCGTTGGTGAAATAGGAGAGGCCGGGAAAATCGATCATCTCAGCGCGATAGCCGCGGACGACCCCGATCTCGTCCACACCCCCACGCCGGAGCGCCGCGATCTGGCGCTCGATCAATGCCTTGCCTGCGAGCTCGACCAAGCATTTCGGGCGGTTGTCGCCGAACTGCCCCATGCGACTACCGCGACCAGCGGCAAGGATTAAGCCGCGCATGGGACCACCTTGAAGACGCGGCGGAACAGCGCGACGTCGGCAGCTGCGAACGGGTCCATTCGCTCGGGATGCCACATGATCCCGGTTGTCGAGCGGTCCAAATGCCGGATCGCCTTAACGACACCGTCATCAGCGACCGCCCAGACGTCAAGCGGCGGTCGTGATTCGAAGGCGGCGAAGCGATGATAGCTGTTGACCTCTGTGGGCTCACCGCAGACGCGAATTACCTGGTGTCGTGTCACGTGGCCTTCGACGCGACGCAGCGGGATCCCGCAACGCTGCTGGATCATCTGCATCCCTCGACAAACGCCAAGCACGGGCAGACCGCGCGACTCTGCCAAGTCGAGCAGCGCATTCTCGGTAGCATCCCGTTCCGGGGCATCGCCACCGAGAGCGGCAAGGTCGTTGCCGCCGGTCAACACCAACCCGGTAACGTCTGCACCTGCGCATAGCGCCGTGGCCACCTCGACAACGTTCGGAAGCGCCAGCGACATCAGTCCGCACGCTGCCAAAAACCGTGGCCAGGCCTGATCGAGACAATCACGGCGCTCGCCATATTCTGGGACGACTGATACCCTCTGGGTAATTGCGACTTTCTTCATGCGATGGCTATCCTACGGCGCTCCTTTATTTCTGATCATGTGCCGATTACGGCTGATTTGGTTGATTGCAACAGAGGCGACTCTGATTCGGGCCAGAAACCCGCGATAAAGAACAACGGCAATGTGCAGCCAACCCAGCATTGGCCGCGTCAGCCACGGTCCCGTTTCCCTATGCCGCCGTTCGGCCCAAGGCGGCGTGATCGAAATAGATCCGGCGTGACAGTGCGCGTTTGCGAAGTCCTTCTCTACTTGATCTTTTGCGCAAAATAGATCCGAGTTGTGTAGGGCACATCGATTATTTCAGGCAGCTTGTCCAAATAGGTCGCGATTTCTTTAATGATGCTATTGAATACCGAATCGCTGCCCGCCTGGCGTTTAAGAGTCGCGTGCGATTTCCAGGCAACAATGACGTCTGACTTTGGCATTTTCGATACAAAACTTCCTTCAATCGACTTCGTAGCAGAGAAGTGGCCACTTGTATTGATAATGTTTGTCGGATCTTCTCTTCTTGATCCATACGAGTAAGTTGGAATCGAGGATTTGATGATGGACTCCATCCGTTGTTGAATCGGGTCATCTAAATCCCGATGATTCCACATACAGGCAAACCAACCGTTGGGGACAAGTATTCTGGAAACCTCGGATAGGGCAAGACTTTGATCAACCACATTGAATGAACTGCCGAAAAAAACGGCGTAAAAACTGCTTGTCGGCAATCCTGTTGCCTCACCTGTGCCAACAGACCAGGTAGCTGATTTGCCCTTAGTATTTTGGATTCCAATTGTTCGCATCGCATCGTTTGGCTCGACGGAGCTCACCGTTAATCCGTGCTTGAGCAGTTCCTTTGTGAGCTTACCCGTGCCTGCACCAATATCGGCTACGGGCCTAGAAGGGGTGCAGCCAATTGCCTCCAGCAAATTCTTGATCGCATCGCTGGAGTAATCGGCTCTCTTATCGTAATGAGAAGCGTGCTCGGTGTAATCCCAACTAACCTTGGGTGTGGAAGTGCTTGTGACCATTAATTTCCTCCGTCAGTCTGATGTTCGATGATTGTGTTTACCTGGTTACCTGGTGTGTGATGGCGACGGCTTTCATGCTACCACCAGAACCCTCTGGCTTGCGCAGTCTAGACATAGCTTGTGGGCCGCGCTCCATCGCAGATACATGGTTTCACCGGCGCCGATCACCGCGGGTATGCCGAGCTCGCCGGCGCGGATCGCCATGTGTGAATTGGCGCCGCCGAACTGGGTGACAAAACCGCTGATGCCCCGAGTGAAGATCCAATCGAAGCCGGGGTCCGCGCTTGGCACGAAAAGAATCCGACCAGCGAAGCTCTCCGGCGGGTCGCCGACTGAGGCGACCAGTGCAGTGACGCTCTTTCGCGTAATGAAATTAGGCTGGCTCGGGGGAAGGTGAAACGCGAACACATCGTCGGGAGACGCGATGATCGGCGGAAGGACGAGATTGCGCGTGAGCGCGTGACGGTCTCTGCCCTGCGCGACACTCTCCAGCAACGTCTCGCGCACCGCACCGCTCTCACTATAGAGCTTGCGGATGGCGTCGTAGTTCAGAAATGCACAATCCTCCGCCGAAAGACCATGATCCGCGCCCAGCTGCCTGATCAGTGACAGAGCGTCGCTCAGGCTTCGCGTGAACACGAACTTCGAGTATTCGCGGCCCTCAATGCCGGCCTTGATGAACTCGATCATACTCAAAACGTCGATGTCGAGCTGATGTTCCTTGAGCAGCCGCTCGATGTGGCGCAACTGCTCGATCGAGAGCGCGAAGCGCGTCGGCGCGGACGCTGTCGGTCGGGCATTCGACCAGTCGAAATAGAGATCGGGCGCCTCGTCGTAACGCGGCGACAGGATGTCGTAGGTCCCCGGCCGGAGGTGGCCGTAGCGCGCGAGGAATTCTGCCTTTGGAAGTTGCGCGAAATCTTTCCCGATACGCGACCCGACGGTATCGACACTCGCCATGAATGTGGCACTCTCTTCGGCATTGAAAACGCCCACCGCGACAAAGGACTGGAGCAACTGAACCGCTATGAAGCCCGCTCGCGCAAGACCGGCGAACGGCAGTGTGCCGTATCGCTTGCAGTCCTCGAGCAGCCAGTAAATGCGGCTGATTTTGTCCATCTCCGCGTTACAGATTGTCGGAAACCGCTGTTCCAGCAGGTCGATCTTCTCACGGTCACGCCGCCACAGCGCGGTCTCACCATGCATAATGCGATTGGTGAGGCGCCGCAAGGCGCCGGAAAGTTCGGCCAGGTCGTCTGGAGAAAATCCGTGCTCGGCGAGCCTGCCCATCCGCTTCGGCAAATCGAGGGTGTAGCAGGAGAAAATGATGGCAAATTCGACCTTATCGTGGAGATGCGGCTCCGAGAGCAGTCGATCGATGTAGTAATTCGCGAGACGCCCGGCGAGATCGTCGGGCACGTCGCGTGGTATGAAGGAGTTGAAGCTGACACGCACGTCGATGTAGGGCAGTCCGTGAAAGCTGACCAGCAGCGGAAAACTGCGCAGGTTCTGGTACCCGTAATTGTCCCGTTGATAGGCCCAGATCGCGTCGGTGATAAGTTCGCGATAGAGCGACAACGAGAGGGGGCAGGGCCGAACCCCGACAATTTCGGCGGGGTTCCAGTCCGGCATCACGCCGAATACCGCCCGGCTGCCGCGCAGGTAAGGATGCGGGCGGCTCAGCAACTTGACCTTGCGGGCGACATCGGCGAGCGCCCTATCGACCTTCACGTCCGTTGCCGGCCCCTGGCGGTCGACGGTGAGCGGGCGCACTTGCAGAAGGTAGAGCTGCCCGTCGTCGCCGACGGCGAATTCCACGTCGATTGCATCACACGCTAGAAGAGCTTCGAGCTCGCTGACGAGAGCGATGACCGGAGCCAGCGACGGTGGGCAGGCATCAGGCCGCGATTTGAGGCAAAGAAAAGTCTCGAGTTTGTCGCCCGCACCCGCGGTCACACGATCGGTCAGGCCGGAACGGTCGTCGTAGTTGATAATGTAATAGGGGCCGCCGTTGGGACTGCGCGAGAAGACCACCCCGGCCATCGCCGTGCGGTCAAGCATGGGCTGCACGAAGATCTGGTCGTCGTCGCTTCCCTCGTTGCCGAAGGACTCAATCACCTGGTCGATTGCCTGTGCCACTGCTGCGCTGCCGACGACACCGAGTACGGAATCATACCTCCCGGCCTGGGAGCTACCCGCGCCGCCGTCCTCGCTTCGGGCACTGCTACGCACGATGACCCGATCTGAACCCCAGGGCGCAGCGGTGACTGCAGCGAGCACGCTAGCGGGGTCCGTACGCCAATCGGCGACGGAGAATCGGACCTGCGGGAGGACGCGCCCATTGCGCAGCAGCGGAGCCAGCGCTTCCAGAGTTTCCGCCTTCGTTTTGAAGGCGACGCGTCCCGCCGGCTGCGCCGCACCCGCGCCATCCCGACTGACACATACGGCCAAGATGCGGTCGACCGCCGCGGCAACGTCGAGCACTCCATAATTATCGAGGACCAGGTCCGGCGCCTCGGGAGCCTCGGCCGGGACGTCATAGCCGACAACGTCGCGCACATCGCCGCTCTGAGCCCCCGCGTAGATGCCTTTTCTATCCCGACGCCGTAGCTCGTCTATCGGAACACGGAGGTAGATCTCGCGATAGCCGGGGATGTTCTCGCGGTTCCAACGCTGCACCTCGTGAAACAGCGAGATGGTCGCGCAGACGACATCGGCGCCCTGCCCAGCCAGCAACTGACACAGCCGCGCATTGCGCATCGCTGATCGCCGGCGGTTGTCTGCGCTGTGGCCAAGATCTTCGGCGATCACAGCACGGAGCGCGTCGCCATCGAGAAAGAACACCTGACGACCGGCGGCACGAAGCCGGCGCCACAATTCTCTTCCCACAGTTGTCTTCCCGGCGCCCGATAATCCGGTAACCCAGAAGACGCGCCCCGGTGAAGCTTTCCGATCAGCCTCAGTTTGGTGTCCCGCCTCTATGTTTGTCGGCATGTGAAATCGTGTCGTCCCTATAACAATACGCTCACTCATTAATAATACCTCCTAAGTGGGCTAGACAGAAGAAATAGAACGAAGCAAGATGCTCCCCTAACTTTCATAGTGAACTCAAGCTTTAAAAAAGACATTGACGCAATCGCAACAGACCGAGAAAGTCGGTCTCGTGTATTCCACCCGTCCTCCGTTACGTAAAAGATATACATCGACAAACCCGATGAGACCGAAGTCTCTTCCCCGTTCATCTGTCCTGCCTTGGCAGTGACGCGGAATATCCTTACTCACACTGCCTGGCCTTCAGAATCGCAGGTTCGACACGCTCGCTAATCGCCGCAAGAAGTTCTTGCCGCAAGTACGGTCCTGAGGCCAGCAGGCCCGAAAGTGACGGATTCTTGTTGTTGCAAATCAAGGCTCTGTTTTCCAGAGTGCTGATGAACCCTCCACCGCTTGCCACCAGCGCAGCACCGGCGGCAACATCCCACTCGTGCTTCGGAGTTAAGGTAAATGTGATGTCTGCTAATCCGGCCGCGACCAAGGCTAGCTTGTAGGCCACCGATCCCGTGGGGCGAATTCTGAAAGAACAATTCTCGAAGGCTTTCCACTCCCCACGTTTGACCTCACTGCGGCTGGCGAGGACCAAAGCTCCTTCCAGACGCGGACGCTGACTGGCCTGTGCGGGCTTGCCGTTGTAGGTGACGCCGGATTCCACGGACCCTAGAAAAACTTCGTTCGTCGCCGGATTGTAGATTCCGCCGGCAACCGGCCGGTCATTCTCGATGAACCCAATTGAAACGCAGAACTCGGGAATACCCTGCACGAATTCGCGAGTGCCATCGAGAGGATCGACCACCCAAACGCGCGAGCGCTGCAACCGGATGGGGTCGTCTACGCTCTCTTCGGAAAGCCAACCTTCTCCTTCGCGCAGCAGTTCCTGGCGCAGAACGACATCAATAGCGCGGTCTGCTTCCGTTACAGGATCGTCTCCGGCTTTGTATTCAGTCTCAATCGCTCCAGGTGTGAAGCGGGCAAAAACTGGGCGACAGGCCTCCAGAGCGGCGCGAATGCGTTCTAGTATTTCAGCGTAATGGTTAGAGTGCGTAACTTCTCGATCTTCTGGAGATGTTCTCTTGATAATCAGGCCTCCCAGAAATCCTCCCAACCGACGTCACGGATGCCATGACGACGAGCAATCAACCCCCAAAACGCGCTCCATGCTTTCTCGCGGCGGCGAAACCCGAACAGCCTGACGAAGCCAGAAAAGATACAGTAACACGTTTTGTATCAATCATATAGCGGAACCCAACAAAAATGCACTATTGGCCTAGCCAGTCGCCCCACACTCAAGTCACAGTAGATCCAGCAGACTCATGAACCGGTAAGGCGGCTGCCTCTACGTGGACCGGATTGGTTTCGAAGATCGGCTTCTCGAGCAGATTCCAGGGGAGCACTGCCATCGCGTACGTGACGACGATCGACATCGGTACTCGCGATCGAGTCACAACTGCTGGTAACAGATCGAGATACCAACTCGAGCGACCAACTATGCTTCATAGTCCAAGCGCATAAAATCGCTCCAATAGCCGTCCCGAATGTGTTGGTGACGAGATCGGTCATCCCTGAGTCTCGCGTTGGCAGAAATGCTTGCAGCACTTCGATAGTGAGGCTGACGGCAAATCCGAGGGCAATAGTAAGCCAAGTCGCCTGCTTGATCTTTCCAATCGCAGAGAAATATGCAAAAAAAACGAAACCAAGCGGGATGAAGCCAGCGATATTGGTAGCGAAATCCTTCCAATAACGCAAGCTGGCGTGGTATTCATCCCAGGGTCGTTCCAGAAACTGTTCACGTAAAACGAAAAAGCGTTCCGGAATAAGAAGGTTGGTTGCTGAATCCACCTGGTTCTGGACAACGCTTTCCTTCCCTTCATTGAAGAGATAGAGTGCAATGACACCCTCGCTTTTAGCAACGTCTGTCTGCGTGTTCTTCGTCCAGCTTGCGTAGTGCTGTGACACCTCGCCAGGCGTGAGTTCGCGATCGTAGACCGCGAGTCCCTTTAGCTCCCCAGACCAAGTACCCGTCCCCGTTGGAGCATTGCCGAGTACCAATTGACCAGTCAAATCCTGAGTCGAAAATCTGAAACTTGGAGAGTTCTTGACTAATAAGCCGTCCGTGTAGATTGCTGTGCCTGCTGGACCTGAGCTGATTGTGGCAAAGATCGACTTCGAGCGATGGAAGAGGTCGTGGACATAGATTTCCGTTGTTTCTTTATGGCCGAACTGATCCAGGCTTGTGCGGCGCATTCCGAGATTACGATGAGATTGCCACAATGCAAAAGGGATAACTCGACTTTCAGGCAAGTAATACGCGAGCATCGTGCCCGAGTACTCTCGGCTGGGTTGCAGCCAGATCTCGAGACTGCAAGGAGCTGTTTCTTTTGATTTGTTTGCCTTGAAAGAGCCGGCACTCACGATGCTGCCGTACCCTCCGAAAAAAAGACTGTTTCCCCCCTTCAACCAACTGACTTCATTCCGGGGAGCGTGAAATGGCCAGAGCCCCACTGTCAGAATACCCACTAGAACGCACGCGCAGATTACTCTTAAGAGCATCAGCTGGATTTTGCGCTTCGCGCCCATGGGAAGCATCCCTCGCTACCGACGATCGCGACGCCAGCACGCCGCGGATTACGAGACTCGGGAAAACTCATTTACAGATTCTCATTGCGGATGGGCTGAAACACTGCGCTAAGACTGTTTCCCGTTGCTGAGTGCTGTCCTAATGTACGTCCGCAACCGACACGCTCTATTTCGAAGCTATAAACGATCCGTGTTCGGATAAGACAACCGCCTCGGTGGGCTTTCGCAAGCAAGTCAAGACCCTCTTCCACACCGCGGTCAGGCCCTTTGGGGCGGTCCCCCGGAGCTGTCGAAGCGTTAGTTTCCAGCGCCTTCCCCGTAAACAATGGCTGACGGCCCACGACAAAGCGACTGCGACGATGCAAGCGTATCGATCTCGGCGACACTTGCTCCCTCCAGGATATTGGCCTTGATGTTCCTAGCGCGTCAGCACGAGAATTCCGTCGGCTATCGGTTCCAAACTCCGGATGGCGTTTGTTTCGACTGTGCAGGGTTGTTGCACGGACAACGCATGGCCCGTAAGTCGCGACTTTCAAGATAAGATTGAGGCTGTCCAGGTGAAAAGTTGCAGCGGTGGTGTTGCGAATGGATTTTGGCCTTCCCCCGGCGGAACAACCCTCCTCCATCCACGAGCGCAATGTTGGCGAACTGCGGATTATGAGATTCGGGAAAACTCCCTTATAAATTCTCATTGTTGTCGAAATGAGAGTTGTCGAAATGAGGCCTGCTCAGTCTGCATCTGGAGGTTCCAGCATTGTTGGAAAGCAATCCGTTACGCAGGGTGCTGGCCTTGCAAATCCCGTCTGGCGAATCCCAGTTTGCCTTTGGCCACTGCCGTCCCGTCTACCGTAGCCACTGCTTCCACCAACGCGAAACCCTCAATAAACTTGAGGACCTGTATCTCAATTTCCAATCTGTTTCCTGGCACCACTGGCACCAGGAATCTCATCTCATTGATCGAGCCGAGCACAAGAAACTCTCCTGGCTGCGTTCCCGTTCCAGTCGTCTTTGAGAACAGAATGGAAGCCGCTTGGCCGATTGCCTCCACGATCAGAGTTCCTGGCATCACGGCGTGCTCGGGAAAATGACCCAAAAACTGGATTTCGTTTCCCGTGACATTCTTTGTAGTCTGGATGCTCTTGCCCGGTTCCAGCGAGATCACGGTATCGACCATTAACATTGGAAACCGCTGCTTTAGAGCCATTCGCACTTCCTCAAATGTCATCAAAGGCATGGTCATCTCTGAATCATCTCTTTTCTGGAGTCTGCTAACCAGTCCTCGAACGCATTTCTCGCGCAGTAAGCGAGAACCGCCATGAGAGGTAGACAAGCAGGACCCAAGTCGGGTAATTGCGATCACAGGGCTTTGGATTCCTAGTTCCTCAGTAAAACTACGCCCCAGTCGGAACGCACAGATTTTATCGCAACCTCAGAATCATGGCGGTAGCCCGCGGTACAAACCGTGACCCGGGAGGCACGGTGCTGGCATCGGATACAAGTCGGGTGACCCGCAAGCCAGCAGTCTCGGCCATTTGCAGGGGCTGGCTTTCCTGGTTGTATTCGAAAACGTGATCTCGCTGTGGCGACTCGAGGGCTGTACTGAAGAACACAAGTCCGTCCTGCGCAATCTGATGAGAAATCGTCCTGAAAAGCGGCTTCGGATCAGACAGATGCTCGGCGAGCATCGCGGATATAACGCCATGGCATTTTTCGTCGCCGTCTGGGTCGTCAGCCCTCAGCGCGTCCTTCACTGTGAACCTAACGCGACCCGCGTGTCCAGAAGCCGCTCGCAGGCGATTTGCTACAGCCACTGCCGGAGGGCTGATATCTGTACCCTCGATCTGAATGTCGGCCCGCTCTTCAGCGGCCAGAAGACTCAGAACACCATGGCCCGCCGCCAACTCAACGACCGTTGCGTTTCGCGGCAATCGCCTCACGAAATCGTCCCGAAACATCGCGATATGACTCACCATGGATGGCCAGAATGGGTAGATGAGAATGGCTGCCCACATATACGGCACCATGTAGCCTTCGTACTCGTACACCCCAGACATAATCTCCGGCATACTTTCGGGAGTGTAGCTGCCGGCGCGCTCATACATCTGCTTTGCCTTCGCGACGCCGACGCAATATTCCGCATAGCCACGCGCTGCAACATCGAAAACTGTACTCCCGTAAGCTGACTCCGCCCAACGCGCCAGCGGATTCAACAACCACGAGCACAGTTCTCGGTTCGTTTCGAAAGTCGCCCTTGCAGAGCGCGCAAACATTTTGGCCTTTCGATCGAGAGCCTCCAGAAATAGTTCCGCCGGTTCCATCCTGACCTCTTGTTTTCGTCAATTCTGAGACAGCACATGACGTACCAGACGCATCATCGGACGGATCAATTCCGTTCCGTCCCACGGAGAACTGAAAACATGCATCCTGCCGACCTTCACAATCCTGTCCACCCCACTCCGTCCCGCAGCTTGAGCCAGCATCTCTTCCTTGTGAACATCTCGAACACCCAATCCCAAAGTCTGCAAGGTCCCATCGAACTTCGAAATCACTTTCAGGAGGTCATCCACTACCAGCACACTGAGCGTTCGACCCTGCGTTGGGTTGGGCATTTCCGCGCCCGTCCCCAGCAGAATGGTCCAATCCGGCGAGGCGGGAAACAGTGCGCGGTTCCCGGAATCATCAAGAAGCCACGACGCACGGGCCAGACAAATCGCCGAGGTCAACGCCGGCTCGATTTGCCGGCGCGGATGCTGCCGGTTTTCTTCTTGAAAAGCTTGCCTGAGAGCTTCCACGAACTCACCGGGATCACATCCGGCGCCGCGCTCGAGGAAGAGTGCTTGTGGCGATGAGCAGGCTTGTTGATCAAACTGCCACACGTCGCGCGCAATGCGTCAACACCATGCAGACCGTTCAACGCGGTCCCCCCAGGTCTCGGCATCCATTACCGCGACGGAGAGCCGCGGTCCAAAGACTACGATGCGCGCCCAGTGCGGAAACGGCAATCCACGCACCTGCGAGACTGCTTCTTCACCGCCCCAGATCACGGCGCCGTCCACGTTCCGCGCCATGGCCTCGTGCAGATCCATGCGCGAATGATCGAAACTGGCCATGACAATGCGATTGATCAACGATCCGGTCCGATCGACTTCTTGCAGCTTCTCCATCACGCGCCGAGTTATCCCGATCAAACGACTGGGGACACGCACCAGACAGCCGTTACCTCCGAGCAAGGCGCACGTCAGAGACAAGATGGGTTGGATCTCGACATTCCCGGCTGGCCAATGGCCGACTACTCCCAAGGCAAATGCCCGCAGCCTTGCGCGTCCATCTTCCTGCCATCCTCCATTCAGCGAGTTCGGGCCTAGCTCGCGGAGCAGAATGGCCTCCAAATTGCTGCGCCGGAGCCACAGGCGGAGAAACGTCACCCCAGGTATCTCACGTAACTCGCGGTCATCCAGTGCACCGGCCCACTGGTCAAAGAAGTCGAGGACCACCTGAGGAGTCATCTCTTTTTGCTGTGTGATCTCTCGAAGCTGCCGCGCGGCGTAAGCAATCTCTTGGGGAGATTCCATTGCTTGGACTAATTCGCTCATGCAATGCCGATCCCCTGTGCTTCCTTGTAGCGTGTGTTTTGCAGATTGCCACAGCCGCGAACCTCTGCCTTAGGCGCTCTTCCCGCAAAGCGAAAACTGGTACCCCGTCTTCCGCAGGGACACCCGTCGTAGTCGATAACTTCAGCCATGTCCTCGGTCAGCAGCAGAAACCCAGGGAAACTCGTCGGCAGCACACTGCAAACCTGGATGAAACCCTGTTTGCCGGCCTTAACAGGCGCAAGTGTCAGCGGATCCCTCACGATGATCTCGGCAAAGGCGGGCACGTGCTTGTTACCGTGATCACAATCTGGATAAATAACGCCGACATTCTCCACCATGCCGTAGAAGTCAAGTATGCGATCCACCGAACAACCGAATACCGACGCCACTCCTCGGATGAATACATCCCGCGTAACCGCTTGCTGCTCCAGACGCTTCCACCCGCCGCTGTGCAGCACGTGGACTTTGGGAATACCGAGAGTAATGCCCTGACGCTGCAGAGGCTGCACAAGGCCGGTCCAGATTACATAAGTAAACCCATAGACCAACACATCGGCGTGTTTCCACTTCGCAGCACAGGCGAGAAGTCTTTCGAGATCGAGGCTCGAGTCTCCTTCATGGGCGGGCCGCAGGCAACACGCTATTTCCGTCGCAAAAGAGGCTAGACTCTGAACCGCTGCGCCACGTGCTCCGAGCTCAACCTGTGCCGCCAGGTTCTCTGGTGAGTCGATGACAAGGTAGGGTCTGCGCGCCGGTCCGATGAAATCTCGGATGATCGTGATGACTCCCTTTGTCATCCTCCTAGCGGTCGCGGCATCCAGAACCACGCGGCTGGGCACGTGTCCGGTAGTTGCGCTTGAACTCAGAGTACGCTTGATATCGTCGGTACCAAGCAAGGTCAGCGGCGGATTTGCCTTAAAAACGCCCACTGGGAGGTAGGGCAGATCGGCAATATTGTCCACCTCGCGAAAATCGGCAGGCCAATGCTCTATGTAGTTGCGAAACCGTGAATTCCGATCGCAGGCGTATGCTAGTTCTTTCTTCAGCAGTGCGAGCAAAGCACTATGCTGCAGCCGGGGATCGACACCGTAAGGTGGCTGCAGCAACAGGCTCTCAATTCCTTGCTCAATTTCCACCAATGCGCTCATACCAGCGTCTGCAACTGAGACCGGGCGATCTTGCCGTTTGCCGTCCTTGGTAATTCGACAACCAATTTCACCGAAGTACAGGTCCACTGCGGAGGAAGCGCATGCCGAACCCTTTCGACGAGAGCGTCGGTTCCATCGTCTCCCACGATGAAGAGAGCAAGCGCTTCTCCAGCTTCTGGATGATGAACTCCCGCAGCAGCACATTCATAAACACCGGGGATAGCCGCCACCTTCGCCTCGACCTCGGCGAAGCTCACACGAAAACCGCGAATCTTTATGAACTCACCAGTACGCCCTTTGATCCAAAGGTACCCCTCTTCATCGCGAGAGCCCAAGTCGCCCGTCTTGAGCCAGCCGTGGTCAAACTTGCGCTGCGTTGCCTCAGGGTCGTCGAGGTATCCCCCTGAGACCGATGGACCACGCACCTGGATCTCGCCAGTTTGCCCATTCGGAAGTTCTTGCCCATTGTCATCAACGATGCGGATCGTCAAATTGTCCAACGGGACACCAGCGCTGCCCACTTTTTCGTCCAAGCGATCTGGGGGCAGACAGGAAATGCGCGCTGTGGCCTCAGTTTGGCCATACATCACAAACAAATTCGTTGTTGGCAAGATCTTGCGTAGCTCCTGGGTACTTTCGGGGCTAAGCGTGCCACCCGCCTGAAGGAGGCGTCGCAAACTAGGTAGCGCAATGGACCGAAGATGGGAGCGCCGGAGCAGGATGTTGTAAACAGTTGGCACACCCGCGAACGTCGTGCAGCCGTAAGTATTGATGGCTTGCAATACCTTATCAGGGAACATAAACCTCGAGTCAAAAACGACTCCACCTCCCCGATACAAGTGAGTCTGCATGACGCTCGCGCCGAAGCAGTAACTCACCGGCATGATCAACATGGCCTTTTCGTCCGGCCCCAGACGCTGGCTTCGAATGATCGCCTCTGTGTTGGAAATCAAGTTGCCATGGCTGACCATCACAAGTCGCGGCACGCCGGTAGCGCCTGAGGTGGGCATAAAGGCGGCCAGGTCGTTTTCAGCACAGGGTGCTGGTGGGAGTAGGTGGACAGGACAGGGGTCGAAGTTACCCTCGACTTGAAGAAATCCATTCTTTCTTGCCCAATCCCAGTGAACTCCCTCGGCAGTCCACGCCGCCTTCGCGTGTGCTTTGGCAAACACCAAATCCCCAGAAGCTGGGACCGTACGCTCATCGACCAGCACCGGCACGCACCCGGCATACATGGCCCCTAAATACGCAAGCGTACTTGCCGGACTCAGACCGCAGCTGATTAGCACACGGTCGCCCGGTTGCAGGCCGATCGAGAGAAACCCGGCCCCGAAGCCGACAATCAGCTTGGGAACATCTGCAGCGGGAAACGTCTGACAGGTTGCCGCATCAATCAGGTCAGAGTTATCTCCCAGCCCGTTGACCAATCGACCGGCGAAATTCCAATCATTAAAGCTTCGCACCGTCAACCTTGCCGAGCTTGGATTGCACGACCCTGCAGATCTCCCGCACATTCTCCATTTCCATCAAGTCATCCACGTCAAAACTCAATCCAAACGTGCGCTCGAGGCTGCTAGCTAGCGTCACGTGTCCCATGGAATCCCAGCCGGGCACTTGCTCAGGCGATGTGTCCAGTGTGATGGCTCTCGGATCAATGTTGAACGCGGACTTAAACGCGGCCTGCACCTTCGTTAACAGTTCATCCATAATACAAATTCTCTCGTCTATCCAAAGTGGTCTTCAGCTATCTGGTCATATATCAACGGCCTGTGGATTACTCCCTAGCTATGGGGGTCTATGTGTGGACCACAATACAAGAATCGACATACTGATTTCCGTTCAGTCCGGTGGGTAAGGATGCGTTCATGTTAAACGTGATTAGGGGATATTTACTTGACGCCACCAGGCCCAAGATATAGTGTTTCTGCCGTACATTGACGGCTAGTTACTCAACCTCTAAGACTCCGCGTGAGCACTTTTATGCAGCACGTCCTTAGGAGGATCTCGCACGACAACAGTCTCCCCTCTGACTTCTGCGTCTAAAAGCGAATGCTGCATGGTGAAGACAAGCCTCCCGTCCTTTTCACTGGCGTATGCAACACGAGCCCTTTCGCTTCCCGCACCTTCGATCCGCCACCCGTCTCCGTCGCTAACCAGCTCCATTTTGGATCGTTGTCTCCGCCATCGGTCAATTTCGCCGGGCGCGGCCACCCATATGTTTTTCTGGGTGCGAAGCCCGGCCAGATGAGCGAGCAGTTGCTTATATATGCGGTTTTCGCGGTCTGTCGTGATGTAATCCGGATGCACAATAAAACTGATTAGTCCGTTTTGCTCCAGGAGCAGATCAATCTCCCGTTTCCAGAGGTCAATCGAGAAACTTCGCAGATAGTTGAAAAGCGAATAATCTTGCGTGGTAGTGACTGGCAGCTCCAGCATTTTGCCCACGAAGTAAGGCATAACCGTGCAACACCCACCGCGCTGTGGCTCCAGGTGCCCCGAGTTGGGAACCGACATGTCGTAGGAGAAATCAAGATCCGAGTACCACTCTTGCCTGCGGTACAAGACAGCGGACCGGAAACCTGACGCCCCAAAGCGCCGGCCATATTCGTTGATTTTTTTTGCACGTCTCGCAAACTCACTTCGGTCGCTGTACAAGCGGCCGTCGTGGTTCAAGTCCTGAACATTGAGTTCGAAGCCGCGTGTGCGGATCGAATCCAGAAACTCCTGGCTCACCTCATACCGATCTTCGGGGACGATTTGAAAAGAGGCCGCTATTCCAAAGGACTCGTCGAGGTTCATTACGGATTCACAGAAATCCTGCCCCGCAGCGGTCTCAACGTCGTGCGTCATGCTCACGCCACTGGGCGCGCCATCCGGCCAGAACCAGATGAACGGAATCTTCTGCAGTCTCTGTGTGCGTAGCAACAGTTGCATGGATCCGCGCACAATGCTGTCAACAGTGTGATCCACTGGCCAGTTGGGAAAAGCGATTTTTCTCCAATTACCTAAGTATGCGCGCTGTAAATGCCTGCGGAGAGCAACCGGTAGAAAAGGTCGGAAGGTGTAATAGGTACGTAATCTGAGGGCGCCTCCTGAGCTGCCATACTGGCTACCTTTGGCGTAGCGCTCCAACCGAAGATTTTCTACGACCTCGTCTAAATCAAAGGGCAAACACACCGAACCAGACGCACAATGCACGTCTTCCCACGCATCACGAAGCCGGCCTCGTGGAGAATCGGCCGGTCGGTGCTGAGCATACCTGCCATATCCGACGACTCCTTGCCCGAATTGGAAAAATCCGCTATCTTCGGAAAGCCCATCTTTCACAGCGAACCGAACGTATCGCTCTGGGCAACGAAAATATTCTAGAAAAGTTTGATTCATACTTCAACTCGGCGCATTCAGTCCATTCAAACAGCCCCAAAATGCTGTCTTTTTTGATGCGAACGGGAGGCTTGTTATCGAGTTTCACGAATTGCGATCCTTTGGGTCAAGAATTCGTGAAATGCGATATCCGCCTCGCGCTATCAAACTCACCTGTGATCATATTGGTCTGACGCATTTCGAGGCGCAATAAACGCTACCTTATCCCAAATGATATTGGCCTGGTCTTACCCCATGGTTCTGCGACTGGATCGGTGGGAAACCGCGACATTCCTGCGCTCACAGACATATTCCGAGCGAAACTGCCGGTCACTACTCCCAAAGTGCCACTGTACAATCTGCCAAAATCAGCCAATGTGCCGGTAGAAGACATTTCCCACTGCGGCGAGCAATCGATCGGGTGCCACTCTGACGATCCCGTCCGCGATTCTTCTCTTCCACAAGCTCTCGTGAAAACGAGAACATTTCGGATAACGCCAATAGGAGAGGCTGGAACGGATTCCGCCCCAATGTTCCTTGAAAGCAATCAGACCCGCGTTGTCGCTGTCGCTGCGCCCCATATCGAGTTTCTCATAACCAGCGGCTTTGGCTTGCTGGATCGTAGTCCACAAGAGCAGCGCCATAGAGCCTAACGAATGCCATCGGGCGTCGCTGCAGCCATACTTATAAGTGATCGTATTTTTGAAGTCCAAGGTTAAGATGCTGGCAACGGGCATGCCGTTCTTGTATGCAACCCGGATTTTCAAATTGGCGCCAAAGCTCGCCATCAAGCTGGAAAACCACTTCATCGGTTGGGGAGGAAGGTGGTGCCGCCTACGGGTTGCCACAAGCAATTTGTAAAAATGCCCGAGCAGCCGCTCCGAATTGCCTTCCTCATAGGTTAGTGCCTCGCGTTCTGCCCGCTGGATCTTGCGCTGCACGCAGTTCTTATCGAAATTCCGAAAAATCGCACTAATGCTTGGCTGCAAATCGATGGCATGAAAACAGTATTGGTCGCTTTGCTCGAGCATGGTCGAATAACCGGGCTCGAAGCGAACGGGTCGAACTTCGTAGTAGTCCCATTCCCCGCCGTTAACGCTTTCCCGCACCGGTAACAAAAGATCATCAAACTCCGTGGAACTCTCCACCAAAGGATCGCAGTGATCCGAAAAAGGTAGCGATACCAGGCGGCGTCCCGTAAGCCAACTCTTGACCTTGCAGAAAATGATGCCCGACGTGAGTTCAGCGGAAGGCTCACAGGTTGTGTAAACCACGGGTTCGTAAGCGTACGCTAAGTGCAAGGCGGATAACCACTCCGTGCTGTGAAATACCGATGCTGCTGGATGTTTCTTGATTAGCCGTGGCCATCGCGCGTCTCTCAGTGGATCAAGGACACAAAGGATCTTCGAATTCGCGCGAGGGAAGTCCACAACGGCGCCTTCCTGGCAACACTCCCGAATTGCTGCAGTTTTCGGAGTCACAAACATCTTTGCTGCTGCCCACAAAAAATAACGCATTGAACCCGGCTAACGGACCATGGAACGCAGTGTAGAGGGTCGAACCAACGGTCTCGCCATGGAGAGGCGTCGAGGGGATCCATAGTAACACTAGTAGGCGCTTGGCGGGGTGTATGCGAGCATATGGCTCGGACATAAGAGAGAGATCTCGGCTTTGCTTGTCCAAGCTGGGTAGCCGGCTGTGGAACCGCTTCACGGTGCGCTACACGCCCAAGCACCGCAACCGGCCGAACCGAGCGGAGATCGCCATCAGCCTTTTCCCCCGGCAAGGCCTGGTCCAGCGCCGGATTGGAGATCGAGTCTCGCTGCGCACGGAAACTCGGGCGTGGCGCCTTCGCATGAATCATTGTCAAGTCCCGATCCAGTGGGAATCTATTCGCAAAAAAAGCCCGCAATACCTTGGGCTACACAATCACGCGATCACGGTACGAGTGAACTTTGAGCCACTCCTCAAAAACGACAATGCTAAACAGGACCTTGTGATTATCGTTTCGTCCCGAGTGATGCTGCTGGAAGAGTTCCTGCACCGCCGACGGTTGCAAGTACTGATAGATAAGGGATTGTCTATCCAGCAGAATGTTTTCCAACTTGCTGCCTATGGCGCTTCGGAACCAATCGTCCACTACGTTGTCTGCAAATCCCCGTTTTTTTCTCTTGAGGATGGTTTCCGGAAGGAGATCCTGACACACTTTGCGATGCAGCCACTTTCGAGCTCCATTTCGGACTTTGAAAGTTGCCGGCAGCCTCTCGACATATTCCACGATTTCCTTATCCAGATAAGGCACTCGAACCTCGAGACCATGTGCCATCGAAAGCTTGTCCGCATACATGAGGAGCTCGTCCGGCAGAGTGGAGCGTACTTCCAGGAACTGAAATCCGCCCAACTCGTCCGTCTCGTTCGTAAGCTCCGTCAGGTCTTTCCAGCAGTCAAGGATCTTGTCGCCCGGATTGGAGTCGAGCGTGCCCTCCTGAAAAAGTCTATCGACCGTTTCGCCCGGCATGAGAGACAAAACGTGCTGATACCGTCTCATCCGCTCCGGAATATTCAAGGAATAGACGCCTCTCTTTAGAGTCTCATTTCTCGGCAGCGCATTGATGACCGACGCAATCGGACTGCGCACCCATCGCGGCAACCCTCCCCACAGCGCGCCATATCTGACACCAAGATGGCGGCGATACCCCCCGAACAACTCATCCGGGCCTTGACCCACCAATGCGACCTTTACGTCATGCCGCGCCCGTTGACAAACAAAATACATGGGCACGATGGAGGACGACGCGATCGGTTCTTCCACGCATGCGACGATTCCTGGAAGGGCTTCCTCAAAAGTTTTCCTGTCCAGCAAAACGGCGCTGTGCTGCGACGAAAATCGGGCAGCGGTTTCTTCCGCATCGGTCAACTCGTCGTCAGCGAAGCTGGAACCATACCCCACTGTGTATGTCCGCCAGGATTTCCCGTACAGGTTCATCAGAGCAAGCAGAAGCCCGGAATCGACCCCGCCGCTCAGCAACAGTCCAACCGGGACATCGCTGAGCAGATGACGTTTTACCGACTGCTTGTATAGTTCCGCCAACTCTTCCTGCGCCTTGGCGTCCGACTTCATCGGGGAGAATGGTGTTGGCTTGTAGTTGTACCATCGGCGCAGGGAGTAGGTTCCATCTTCAAACGTCAGCATGGTCCCTGAGGCCAGCTTCTGAATACCTTTGAACATCGTGTACGGCGACGGCGTGTAGCGATACCGGAGGAACAGATTTAGAGAAACAGGGTTTACATCAGCCTTTTCGTTTGTCGCTGCCTCAACTGCGCGAATCTCCGACCCAAACCACACACGACCGCCGTCGATTTTGTAGTAAATCAGTTTGATGCCAAACGGATCGCGAGCAAGGACAAGCCGCTTCCGTCGCGCATCCCAGATCGCCAAACCAAACATCCCATTCAGGTGATTGAGAACGTCATCCCCCCACTGCTTGTACCCGTGTACGATGACCTCGGTATCGCATTTGGTTCGGAATACGTGCCCGAAGGATTCCAGTTCGTGTTTGAGTTCCGGGAAATTGTAAATTTCGCCGTTGAACACCACCCAAATGGATTCCTCTTGGTCCGACATGGGCTGGTGCCCACCTTCCAGGTCGATAATCGAAAGCCGGCGAAACCCTAGTCCCAGCGGCCCCGAGACATAAAAGCCTTCGTCATCGGGCCCCCGGTGGACAAGGCTCTTCGTCATCTTCTCCACGTTTTGGCGGAGAACTGGAGCCTGTGTTCCAAAGTTGTATTGTCCGCAAATCCCACACATAAGGGTGGACTAGTTCCGGCTTAGAGCGTTCGAGTCAGAGCTTCTCGGCCCGTTGTACAGCAGAAAGCAGAGGCTTCGGAAGAATTGCGATTGCGCCCAGCGGTGCATAGGAGTGTTGTCCCAGCCGAGGAGCAGTTGCCGGCTTCGGAACGAACCGTCGGATTTTTGCCATTGGGCTAGATCAAGAGTGCTTGCCAACCGATTGTCTAATTCCGGGAAACGGCCTCTCAAAAGCGTTGCCAAATTGATGCACTCGGCATAATCATACAGTTCCCGACGGTATACCGTAAGTCGGGGAGTGCGCGAGAACGGTTTGGGCAGCCCTTGTTCGTCGAACAGATTGTGAACGTAATAGGCGACCCCGCGTTCAATCGCCTTCGTGCATTCAGAATAGTTTCCGAGCGCTTCGATCTTCGCCAGTGCTTTGAGGACAAAACATGTATGAAAGTGATCAACAAAATCTCTCTGACCATCCATCGAATAATACCAGGAGCCGTCCGAATTCTGAGATTCGATGACGAAGTTCATGTTGCGCTCGGCGATCTCCCGGTAAGTATCGTCCGAAAAATCCACCGCTGCCTGGGTTAGCAGAAACGCCCGGTAGGCGCTCGCGTTTACGACACCTCCCGAGTCATCCCCCGGAAAATAAGAGCAGGTAGATGCGCTCGCAGATGTTTCGAAATCCCGGTAATCCTTAAGACCATGCTGGGCGATGGACTGCATGATCTGCAACCACTGCTGATCTTTGTCGATCAGATACACCTCGCGGAATGCCTCGTACATGTAGGGCACAGACGTTATGACGGGCGTGTTTTCCTTTAAAGTGCCGACCCGTGTTTCCCAATTGAACGGGTATCCCCAACAGTAGCGATCATACCCTCGAGACCGGGTTTCCTTCAGAATCTCAAGAAAATGGACCGCCCGCCGGTAGTACTGCTCCTCTCCGAGCGCCTGCGAGAGGAAGGCAAAGCCCATGGCATAATGTGCGTCCGCGATGGGGAATCTCTGCTGTTTCCAGAAGAATTTGCGGGCCGAGGGCACAAACGCCTCGCAAAATATCATTGGGGCAACCGCCAGCGTTCCCAGCAAGGGTTTCGTATAGTACAGAGCCTTGGCACGACGCCCAAGGTCACTCGCGAAGAAACTCTGGTGGTCATACGAAATCTCTCCGTAGCGATCGAGCCACCCGACAAACCGGAGAACTGCCGCCTGCACCTTATCCATGTCCACCTGTGCTTGTCTATTCTCCATTTCCGCGATTTCTGTCATTCTATTTTGATTTGATCTGACCGGCCGCCCGACTGCTCTATTAGCTGGGTGTGATTTCGAAACTATCGACCCGCCGGAAGGTAAGCTTGGCCTTCAAAATCTTTTTCAACTTCAGCATCTGCTCTTTGCGATGGAACCTCATCAGTTCATCGGAGACAGGTCTCTTCATCCGCCGCAGAAATGCGGACGAGTACCCCAAGCCCAGCGCGATACCATCCACTAGGTAGGGCCACCTCGTCATTCTGTAGGCAACCCGAAAAATTTCCCAGAGTGGGTGTCCGCCGAGGTAATAGTCTTTCTCGCCGTAGGAGAAGCTTGAGGCGAGGTGCCCACGCTCGGCCGTGCCTAAACACCGGTAGTGGAAGAACGATTTCTCTCGAAAAGACCGGGTCTTCCAACCCATCATTCGGGCCGTTGTGACCGCCATCCAATCGATGCCTCCCGCTTTGTTGGGATAGTACCCGCCAATTTCCTGCCAGCACCGGCGCCGGAACAGCTGACACTGGCCGGAAACATGGTTCTGTCCTTCGAAACTATCGGTTTCCGAATTGTAGCCTTCTTGCTTGAAAATAGTTCCCGCGACTCCTAGACGGGCATCTTTTTCAAATTCATTCAGAAGAAATTCAAAGTGATCCGCATCAAATGAAATATCTGCATCCAAATTACCGATGACCTCATACTCCAGGTCTTTGACTCTCTCTTGACCGGCATTGAACGCGTACACCTTCGCGGCGAAATTTCGGTCTCTACGTACGGGAAGATCAACCAATTCGATCCATTGATGGTCCGCGAGGTATGGGCGCACAATGTTTGACGTGGCGTCGGTTGATCCATCATTCACAATCACCCACATGGACGGCAAAACGGTTTGCTTAATCACCGATTGAATGGTGTTCTCAATGAGAGTCGCCTCATTCCGAGCAGGAGTAATGAGAACGTAAGGTATGGGATGATTGCTCATTGAGTCACGTTAGGAATGCTTTTCTACGAGACGGTTGCGGACGCAGACAACCTTGACAGCTTGCTGGGCCAGCAACAGTTGAAAAAGAACTCGTCCATAATGCATTCGCAGGATTTCGCCGGCCCGCGCTCCGCGATGGAGCAGTAAAAGCCCTATGAGAAAACTGCCAACGTGGATCTTCATTTGGGCGTTGGTACGACACTGGAGGCCTCCTGTCCATATATCATACTCCTCTCACTAGAGAGCGAGTTGTCGTACTGTTGCTCCGGCTCATAGACGACCACATGACTTCCCCTATTCGAGAATGCAAACGGAACGCACAACAGCCTTTTCAACCGCATCCTCAACGCTTCTCGCCGTTCTGGTGGCACGAAGAACAGCATGAAACCTCCGCCGCCAGCTCCCAGTAGCTTGCCGCCGAGGGCGCCAGCACTAAGCCCGGCCTCGTAAATTTCATCTATGCTGGCGTTTGTGATCTTTTGTGTCAGCGTTCTCTTTATTTGCCAGCCCTCGTGCAGCAGTCAACCGAATTCATGCAATGAGCGATTGGGATTCGCAATAATGGCCTCCGCCTCATTAACGAACTGAAGCATCGTGTCTAACTCGTGCTTCTTGTGAGGCGTCATTTTTAACTGCTCCTGTGCAATTTCAGAGGCGAACCGGGAAAATCCGGTGAAGTAAAGAGCAAGATGTTGCTCGAGTTCCGCTAACCTGCTTTGTGAAGTCAACATCCGCCTTACCTCGATCGAGCCATCCGTGTCGAAATTAATGCGGTTGAAACCTCCATACGCGGCGCTGACCTGATCTTGTGCACCCACGGCCTCTCGAAGCAGCTCCTGCTCCACGTGTATAGCTTCCAAGGCAAGTGCATGCTTATCACGCATTTGATTCTTTAGATTTTTCTTGCTGGCATATCGAGAGACAATAACCAGCGAAGCCAGCTGATAAGTCGTGTGCAGGCCCCGTTCGCCGGGCCACCGCGTAGAGAACAGGAGTTACGGTCTTTGGCCCGTCACATCCACAACACCTGTGACGGCCGGCTCCGGCGCCGCGGCAGAATCCGACTTGCCGAATAACCTTCTAATAGAAATGATTTCCTGCCGTACCGGAGGTATAAGTAACGAGAGCGAATAACCTCCAACAAAACCCAAAGCGGTAACCAGGAGTTGCGAAACTATGCGCTGGGGAGCGATCAGGTGTAGCGCAAGCTCCGCCAGACAAACACCAGCGAGGCACAGTGAAATCGGATACAGGATAGTCTGCCCAAGACGCTGCAAGGTCAAATTGGTGCCGCGAAAGCTGAATTTGAGTATCCAAGGGAAAATGGCAAGCAAAACAAGGGAGCCGGATAGAGCCACGCCTTTGATCCCGAAAGGCAGGCCGATCGCGTAGCTGCCGACTATGATGGGCGAAATGATGAGTAACAGTTTGAGAAGCTGCTGCGATTGCCCCCGACTCACAAATAACCAGATGGTCAACTCAAGAAGCAGTTGTCCTAATGCAGAGATAACGAGGATCTGGAAAACGGGCGCCGCTTCCCGCCACTGATTCCCAAGTATCAGGACAATCACCGGTGCTGCAGCAACAAAAAGAAAACCGAAAATTGGAGCGCTGATCCAAAAGATAAGGTTAACGGTGCGAAGATAATAACGCGCAAAGCGCTCCGGATCGCCTTGGGTTCTGCTGAAAGCGGGGATAGCGACGCCGCCGGCTGGCGCGCTGAGCTGGCGGACGGGTAGCATGAGGAGATTATAGGCCCTCGCATACAACCCCAAAGGGCCGGCTCCCGAATGCCAGCCGATCAGGACGTTATCGGCGCTGCGGCTCACAGTGACTATGAAGTAGGAAGCGGCAACATTGCCGCCAAAGGCGATCATGGAACCAACCTCGGTGTTGCGACGGGGCAGGCTGGGCCTCCAATTGACCATCGCCCACGAGAGCGCCATTGCAGTAAAGTTCAATGTCAGGGGGAGAGCGACTAACGCCCAGTAGCCGAATCCTTGCCAAGCCATTGTGATAGCAACCGGAACAGCTAGAGCATAGGAAGCCACATCCCGAATAGCTAGGGCTGAAAAGCGCATCTGACGCTTTAGAATGGCATCGGGTTGCACCCTCAAACCGCCGATCAGGAACGTGAGAGACACCAGCAACGTGATGTTTACGATCCGCGGGTCCCGGTAGAACCTAGCCAGCACAGGGGCCAGAGTCACGGTTACGAGCATGAGGCCCAGTCCGATGGCGACATTTATCCAAAACAGGGCGCTGACTTGATCATGGCTGATCTCCTTGCGTTGGATGGTAGCCTCAGAGAGGCCGAGATCCGCAAACGCTTGGCCAAGTCCTGTGACGGTGGAGACCATGGCCACCAATCCGAAGTCGGCGGGGGTCAGCAGTCGCGCCAGCACCACCGTTGCGATTGATTGAATAAGGAACTGGGCGCCCTGGGAGGTGACATTGAGCAATCCTCCGCGAACAGACCGGCCTCTCAAGTCTGCATGCAGATGTTCGGTGCTAAGCGCGTCTAACACCTGTTGTTGGGCGGCCATGCTAGGTCCCTGAGACGGGGATCAATTGACAAAACAATTGATAAAAACGAACAATCAACGAGAATAAGCGTCCAGAATTGGCACTGGCCTCTCTTATGAAGGGGCCTTCTCATCGAGTGAAGCGCTCGATACATCACGATTTAACGATTTCCCGAGAGAGGGTATTCGAAGCAAGCTGTCATATACGCTCATGGTTGTCTGACCCACCACGTCCCAGGAATGTCGCTCAGTCGCGTAATCCCGTATCTCTCGCCGCCGGCTGTCCAAGTCTTGGTATAGGTCACTAGCGAAGTACCGTTCAATGGCCGTCGCCAAGTCAACTGGATCTTCAGGCCTAAATACAAGCCCCGTTTTGCCCTCTACGATGTCATCCTTCAAGGACCCCACGTCGGCTGCAAGAACGGGCAGGCCGAAACTGTGTCCCAGGAACAAGACGCCACTCTGGTAGATATGCCTGTAAGGCAAAATAAGAACGTCTGCCGCCTTGAAATAAACCTCCGTCTCGTCGTCTGGAATGAAGTTGGCCCGGAGTAGTATTCGTCCCCTCTGCACGTCCTCACGGATTTCTTCTCGGATCTCCCTCCAGTATTCCTCGCACTGATCCGGCCTGCCGGCGATGATCAAGCGATAATTCTCACGGGCCTGAATCTGTCGAAACGCAGCGATCAGGTATTCCAGACCTTTAGAAGGCGCAATTCTCCCGAAAAAAAGAATCGTCCTTTCATTCTCACGGATGCCTAGTCGCTGTTTTGCATCGCGCGGCGTGAGAGACGTGTTCGGAACGGCATTGTTGATCCCGAACGGGATGACCGTGACCCGGGCGTCTTGCACGCCAAACTCCTTGATCAGTTCAAGCTTCATCTTTTCTGTATGAACGAAGATGTGGCTGGCGAGCCGATATTGGATTCGCAGCGTAAGCCGATTGAGCCGCGTATCCTTGGAATCCCGCCGGGCTGCATTCACATTGTGCGCTGTGAGGACAATCTTCTTCCCCAGCAGCCTGTAGTAAAGCATGAGCAGGGTTCGATCGAAGAGCTCGAATTTGTTATTCCACAGGATATGAAAAATTTTCGGCTTGGCCGTCGCAGCGTAGCGAAGGAGCTTGGCATAGTACATCGACACCCTGCAGACCTTCCTTGCGAAGCTCGCATCCATCCGGTGGCTGCCTCGCAGGTTAAGAAAGTTTACTCCGGGCTGGCTCCGGAGTTCCGGGCAATCGAGATCATCGCTACCAATCAGGTCCAGGGCTGCCCCCCTGGGAGTAAGCGACGTGGTGAGGCCGAATACGTAGTGCTTGTCGCCACCGCCAGTAAGCACGGCCACCGCGATCTCATGCGCCGCCCCCGACGCCGCCGAACTAGACAACTCGCGACAGCTTTCGCTGTCCTTATCAGAATCTGTGCCCATCTTTTGCTTCATTCCGTGTCCATTGGTCTTGGGCTTCGTTGGCTTACCGTGCTTCAGCACGCAGGCCCGAGGCCGCCATTCCGCCCCTCGAGCTGATAGATTGCCTTATCGCAATACCGGATGCAGGAAGCCTTGAGCTGCGGGAGCACGTTCTGGGCCCACTTTGCAGTTTCCCATCCAAGCAGCGGCTTCATCCAGGCATATTTCCATCGTAAGCGGGGCTCCTCCAAGCGGCCTTGGAGCTGCGCCGCCATATCCTGCAACTCCGTAACAATGTCCGGGCGCTCCGGATAGAAAATGGGGTACCAAATCTGCAGGTACGCCAAACAAGCCTTGCGGACGCGTTCGCTGTCTTCCAGCATACGCAGGTACTGAACATGCAATTTCATCGAAAGCATCATCGCGTCTTTCTTCTTGTTTGACGCTCCAATGTAGCTGAGCCGGTTCGATGGAGTGATTCTGTAGAAAACTCTCGCCTCCGGCGCGAAACGGGTACCTTCGGATGCCAAAAGCACACGGCAAAAGTATTCGGCGTCGTCGTCACTCAGGAGGCGTGTGTCCCACGGTCCCGCGGCTTCGGCCAGTTCCCGGCTCGTCAGCCAGGTCGCGGTTTGCATATAGAGATCTTCGGCCATCTTCCTCAGGAGCCACTCGACCGGAGAAAGGTCGTGCCACAGCGATGTCGGTACGAACCGGGCCCTCCGAGTCCGATAGTGGAAGTAGGCCCACGGCGAGGAAAGCAGGATTCGCTGGTTGTAAGGCTCCCGTAGCGCCGCGAGCTGCCGCTCGATCTTGTCCGGGGCCAAAAGGTCATCCGCATCCAGCCACTGGATGTAGTCCCCGTGGCTGAGGCGCAAGGCGTGGTTGCGGGCCGCCGCCGCACCCTGGTTCTCGGTGCGCACGACCAGAACCTCTTTGGAGGCAAAACGCCGCACCACTTCCGCAGTCCGATCACTGGAACCATCGTCCACGACGATGATCTCTTTGCGTCGCCAGGTTTGCCCAACCGCGGATTGGACCGTATCGGCGATCCATTCTTCGGAGTTATAGGCGGGAATTAGAATTGAGACTAGTGGTTTCATGGCAAGACCCTGTCATCGGGTCCATATGTGCTGTGTAGTTGACGACTCAAGAAGGCGTCCAGAACGTTGTTGCTGGCCCCGAGGGATGGTTGTAGGGGACGCCCCGGGGCCTAGCCACAAACGTAGATCGTAGATCAATGAACGACCGCCGCGAGGCCCGTCGGAGCGGCAGGGGTGTTATTTGGTGAGCCCTGCGTGAGCGGATGCGGATAGGTATATGGCGTGTAACCCGGCTTCGCCGTCGTCCCGTTGAAATAGTCGCGGTTGGCGACGATGTACTTTACTGTCGAATCGGGGCCGGTGCAGGCGCTGCCTCCATAGTCGGTAAGGGCTGTGGAAAGAGGCTCTGTGCTGTTTCCCCAGATGTACGCCGGTTCGCTATCACCCACGTAAGTGACGGAATCGTTTTGTTTCTGAGCAACACAACCGGATGCACTTGCGCTAGGGGACTCACCGCCCCCGGTCACACGTCCGTATCCAACCTGTCGGGGAGCGTGATAACAAGCTCCGCTCGAAGTGCCTGCTCCCCAACACGCATCAGGACCACTGTTGCGCTGCAAATTCATCACGGTCATATTCACGGCGGGCTTTGTCCCATAGTCTTGGGACGTGAGGGCCGGGATCGTGTCGTTGTAGATTACATACGACCCGCCGCGGACGTAGAACAACCCGGCGGCAGCGATATTAAATGTCGTGCCGTCACTATAGCCGTTAAAGACAAAGGTGTTGTTGTAGTTTTCAAAATACCGCTGCCCGTAGGGCGATGTGTCGGCACCGTGGGTGCCGACCCCGGAATTGTCGTAGAGGCTATGGCGTACAACCATGCGGCCGTTGTCATCCGTACTGGTTGCGAATCCAATCGCCCCAAAAAAGCAATTCTCCACGTAGAAGTTGTTTTGCCCGGTGGTATCGCTCGCCCCCCAATAAGACGGCGATGTCCATGCTCCCAGCAAGTTGCTGGAGTCCTTGATTTCGATGGCCGCTATTGTAGAGATGTTGAAGGGAGAACCGTCGAACGAAGAGTCCCAGACGACACCACGATTTGAGTAAGACCGAATCATGTCACCCGAACCATCTGGTTCCTCCGGACTATTAGGATTACCCGAAAAGTGGACATTGTTAATCAAGACGGCTTGGCCGCCGCTGGCATAGTTTAGATTGATGATATGGGAAGTGTAAGTCCCGGCAGCGACTGCAAAGTTGCTAAAGCTCGTATGGAAGGACGTGTCCTCTGTCACATTGAACATCCCATTATTGCTATTCACATTGTTCGTGAGAATCGTCTGACTGGCCGGAACCGTTGCAACCATCCATCGGGCGCAATTTGATTGATTGGCGTTTCCGCACTTCCCTCCAGTACTCGTGATGTTCATTACCAGCGCCCCTGTGCTGGTGTCGTAGCTCGTTACTGTCCCAGTCATGTAGTTTTGTATATTGTTCAATTCTTCTACTTTCAACGTTTGGCCGGTAGAGATGGGCAATACGCTAAGCAGGGGAGTAGCAAGAGCCGTAAGCGTCAGCGTTCCTGTTCCAATAGCAAGCGTGCTCGAACTATAAGCAACGATTTGGCTGGTACCCGATCCGACGATGGCGATTCCCTTGCCGGAGATCGTCACGCCGGAGGTCCAAATGCAGTTTCCCGCTGGGATGGTTACGGTCTGCCCTTCCGTGGCGGTGTTGATAGCGGTCTGTACGTCCGTTGTGTTACAGGATGCAGCGTTAACCTGCGCTTCGGCGCCGACAAGGGCGCTCAAGAGAACTATGAATGACAGCCATTTTATCAGCATGGTCGTGGGGGACATTCCTTTCACGCAAAATGCGTTTCCGTACTCGCACTATCGATTATTGCCCGCATGAGACGGCAAAGTCCACACACGGAAGTGCATCACTTGGCTGGAATACGGCCCATTTCGGTCGTGGTTCTACTGTTCGACCTAGGAACTCGTGGCCTGAAAACGTTCCACTTCGGGCCCAGCAACCACGTTTGTGGCTACCGGGAGTCCGGAGCAGTCCCTCCCACGACCCCCGGTTTCGGGATTGTCCAGGAAGAGCCGGTGCAGGAGTTCCAAAGTCAGCGCCTGGTGGATCTCGGTAGTGTAGTTCCGATCCCCCCTGAGGTGACCCCGTACGATGGCCTCGAGCCCCTTTCGTTCGATATACGGCCTCGAAAGACTGAGCGGGTCCAGCAGCATTTCCTGGACATACCCAGCGAGGGCATCCCGGTACCAAACGCGGAAATGGAAGACCTTGTGTCTCCCCAGGAACATGCGCTCGGGACGGAGCGGCGAGAGGGCATGGTCAAGCCGGGCGAGCCACTGTGGCATGCCCATGTCATACGCGTACTCCGCTTTGAATAGGAACTCGAGGAGAGCGCGGGAGGCTGTTCCCGAAATACGTCCCCGATTTCCCGCCAAGCCACGGTCCGTCGGGATTCGGAGCAGAGCCGGGTTTCCATCCGCAATCAGCCGCAAGGACACCTCGTTGCTGGCGCAGGCGGACGCGGGCGACCGAAAGACGGTTCGGACGAAGTCGTTGTCGAGGTATGGGGATCGCATGGAGAGCTGCGTCTGCTCCAGCGCGAGCACACCATAGAGATGCCATGGGCCTTGTTTGAAGGCGGCAAAGGAAACCGGATGGCCCCGAACGATTCCTGCATACGTCTCGCGGGCTTGGTGAGCGTAGGAAAGGAATTCCGGGCAGAACAGACCGGTCAGCGGCTCCACGGGCTTGAATGCGCGGACCCCGCGCAGGATTTCCCCGCCGTAGTTGCCCGTCATCCTGACCGGAGCCACTTCACGCGCCCTTTCGTTCAAATAGAGGTCGGGGGCACGGTCGACGCCCACGCATCCATCTGTGAGGTACACCGCGCGCTCGGCGTAGCGGGAAAATTTCGACAGAAACTCTTGACCGGCAGTGAGGATTTGATAGGACTGGTTGCAGATTTCCGCCACGCGCCGCGCCACGCGGACATCCTGGTTCTCGCGGAACATGCTGCCGAAGGTGTAACAAGGGAGAGACCCGGGATCGGGCTTCCGGCAGGCCAGGATCATTCGGGTGTCCAGGCCGCCGGTCAGGGACATCCCAATGCGCTCGTGCTCCGCGAAATACCGAGGAAGGTTTCGCGTAAACGTCGCCTGGAGTTCCCGATAGTAGGATTCCAGATCGAGTTTTTCCTGTTCTTCCCATTCCTTTGGGTGGAAATAGTTGCGTTTTCGCTCGATTGAGCCGTTTCGAAAAACCCACGCCGAAGCTGGCGGCAAGACGTGGATACCCTCGAAGAGCGTCCGGTTCTCCAGGACAGCGCCACAGGAGATGAACTCGCCGAACCCCCGGGAATCCATCCTCCTGAGGTCAGGACGCACGGCCAAAATCGCCTTGGCTTCCGAAGCGAAATAGAACGCGTCCTTCGACTCGTGGTAGTAGATCCGGTGCATACCACACCGGTCGTTGAAAAGCACCGCGGTTCCGCGGTTCCGATCCACCAGGAGCCCGTGAAATCTTCCGTTCAATCCCGCCGGAAATGACGGGTCTTCTTCATAGAGGTGAACCAGATAGGAGGGCCTGTTCACGTCGAACTCATGCCCTTGCTGCTTCAGACGCTGGGCCGTCCCCGGCTCCGGAAACTCCTCTCCGGAAAACGCGAGAACGACGTCTCCCCGCTCGTTTCGCAGGGGCATTCCTTCGGAAAAAGAGCCCTTTCGCGCGGCCCACCCGACGTACACCCCAGATGACTCATCGATCCAAGTCCCTGTCGTGTAGCAAGATTCGTGGCGAAGAGTCTCGACCATCCGCAGCAATTGCGGCACAGCCTGCTCCCGTGGCATCTTTGTGATAAGGGTGACGATTCCCGGCATAGCGAATCAGATCAAATCTCGGTTCCAAGCTCAACTGGCTGTCCCAGGGCTAGGTATTGGAGCCGGCGGGAGGATTTGAACGCTCCATCCGCCGATTACGAATCGGCTGCTCTATCATTGAGCTACACCGGCTCATCCTTTAAACGGTCACGTTTGGCGCGACCGCCGCAGGCATCCCCTAGACTGTCCTCTCAGTGTCCTTCAATTTCCGCGCAGACCAAACGCGTCTGAGTTTCAGGAACTGCCTCAGTATCGGCGTTGGAGTATTTGCTGCGATACCACGGTGGAGGCCCAGTTTCAGGGCGATTCTTCCCTTGAATGTCAGGGGAATGTAATATCGGGGCAGGAGCACCGGCTCAAAACCGTTTCGTTGCTTGAATTCTGTCAGACTGCTATTTGGATCGTAATACACAAAACTTCCATATATGAAATGAGACTTGCCCTCCACTTCGCAAATCTCGACGGCCTTTGCGATCAAAGCATTGTTCGGCCTCTTGTCGAAATGTCTCTTCGCGCTGAGGATTTGCGTTATCGTCCCTGTAGTGCCCACCCATGTAATTTTCATGAAGCCGATCAATTCATCCTGGTAGTAGGCGCCGATAAAAATGCTTCTCTCAAGATATGTCGCAAGTTCGTGCTTTATCGTTTGAAAGTCCTTTCCATAGTGCCAAAAAGCTTTCCCTTGCCGTACCGGAATCTCGTTGTAGATGGGACATGTTGCCTCAACAAATTCATCATTAAATTCTGCCACCCTTGCCACTACACCCAGCTTCTTCGCCCGATTCACCGCTTTTCTAATACTGTACTCGGTGCACTCTTTCCACCAGTGTGAGAAGTTGGTGATTGGAATTGCCGCAGCATTCTCCCACTCTCTATGATAGCTATACCTTGGTATGCTGTCGGGCAGTCGTTGCGCGAAAGTGAAGAGATCAGCCTTCAGCCCGCTTTTCTTCAGCTGGGAAACAAACGAATCAGGATCCGCGACCGTGTCACCTTCTACCAGATCTTCGTGCCGAACCGCTGCCACCTTGAGCCATTTGCCGGTAGTGATCACGGTCCTCCCATCAATCTGTACTGATGGGACGAGTAGAGCCTTCCCTTTCACACGAATCTCAGTATTTGCAATATCCATAGTGGGTCCTTAAGGTTTCTACGGTGTTTCAGAAGCCGATTTCACAGACCGCATGGGCGCACCCGTGATCACCGCTGACCTGTCATTTCCGCGGCGAGATTGGGAAGCCGCTCTGTTGCATCCGCCTTGTCGAACGCTGCGACCCTGTGAACTCGACCCGTGGTGCGCTCAGCGACGGCAAAGGTTCCCAGCAAAAGCATCAACCACAGCAAACCGGCTGAGAATGCCGCTTCGGTCATGTTGTAAAAGACTAGAACGGTCCACACCGCCAAAGCGAGGGAACCGAGACTGGACGAGGGTCCGAGCCGGCAAATCTTCCGGTAGCTGGCGATCAGGAATACGCCAAGAAGGAAAACCCCGATTAGACCCATTTCCAGGTAGACCTCGAGATAACCGTTATGTGCCTCATTTAAAAATCCCAATCCAGATTTTTGCCAGAACCATTCGAGCCGAGGGCCTAGCCAGAAGCTCTGGTAGCCGGTGCCAATGAACGGATTCGTGTGCATGCCGAGAAGGAATGCCCATATTTTGGTTCTGTCGGTGAGGGTTGGGTCTCGGCCGACGGCACCAGCCAGTTCCCCATTGATATTAAAACCGAAGGCCAGAATCAGATACAGACAGAAGCACGCGGGAATCAGCCATTTGAGGAAACTGGGATGGCGCTGGAACACTTTGCTGCGAGCCGCCGCGATCACCAGGCAGCCGAGCACCAGGCACACGCGGGAGGTGGCGCTGTTCGAGAGACTCAGCAACCACACCGTTAATGCAAGAAACGCGACGTTCACCACGATAATTCGTCTCGTCCGCCGTTGCTTGCGTTCAGGCCAGCGCGTCACCGTATCCCAGAAGAAAAAGAGCCCGCTGATCAGGCACACAACGCCGAGCATGTTCTTGCTCGTGGTGGCTCCTACGTACGAGCCAGCGCCAGTCCAGGCCTCGTATTGTTTGCCAATCTGGGGATAGTACTTGATGAGCAAAATGGAAAGCGGAACCAGTAAATAGCTAAGGCGGCGAAGTACCGTACGGACAGCCTCCAGCGGGCGAGGATCGGATAGAACGACGAGGATGACGAGGTAGTTGCCGAGGTCTCGAAACCACCGCTTGAAGGTGACCAGGGGGAAGTCGGACCAGCAGACGCTCAACAGGGCGAAAGCAAGTATTGCCGTCAGGGCCAAGTTGCGCGCCAGAAAACCGTTCCATTTGAAAGACCGCGACACCAGGATGCCGATCGCCAGCAGGATCAGGGCGAAGAAGATGGTACGGTCCAGGGGATTCCCTTCCTCAACAGCTTGCACCGACCGTTCCCCTCGGCCGCCGAGCCATTGCCCAGGCAGCCGTGATCCGGCAATGAACATCCAGCACAGAGGCACCCACAAAGCCAGCGATGTCTTTGAGTGCTTGGCGGGATCCCAATACAGGAGTGCTAGCAGAAAGCTGAGCCAAAGAAGCAGCGCTACAGAAGGAGGCATCGTATCAGTTTGCCCCAAAGAGGCGGGGTGTGAATAGCTGTTGCCGGCCAGGCAAACTTTTTATCAGTGCCGCAAAAAACTTTGCGGGGCTTTCCCGCTTGCACCAAGAATCCGCTTTGATAGAGCGCACTCGGTAAGCCTGCCAGTATTCACTCGGTAAATCCAGGCGATGTCACCTGACAATAGGGATCCCGCGCGTTGACACTTTCATCGAAAGCCATATCGACGTACCGTTCTGAACCCTGAGCACCGATCCCGCATGACTCTCGCTCCTTATGGATTCGCAACCGCAAACCCGGCAGATTATCACCACGATTAGCCGCGACCCTGACGCGCACCGCATCCGACTCAGCGCAATCCGTTTCAAACCCAGCCGAGCGACGTTTTCGAAACCAGGAAACCGCTTGCCCGGCCGTCGCAAACCACGCGCCTCGATTCTTCAAATCCCGAACCAGTTCACGATAAGAGGCATCCCACAGCCTCTCCGGGGCAAGGCTGCGATCGTGCCAGTTGGTCGTGAGGCAGCCTCCAAACTGGACCGCATTGTCCACTAAGCGGCCAAGGACTGCCGTTGCCTGTCGTCGGGATAACCCCAGATGACCCGGGTAAAACAAAGCGGTGTCCATCACGTGTAACGGTAATTCGAGGAGTCGAGTCGCCTGGAGCGGCTTGTACGCTTGCATTGTGCCCGCACGATATCCCACGGTCTCGTTGTAGCCAATCGTGGAGTCATAGGCCGCCTCGGCCTGCTCCAGGGCTACGGGCGATTGTTGGTCATAATAGAGCCAGTGCATCCGCACACCGATTTCCGAGACCCCCGTTAGGCGCCGAATCTCTTCGAATTCTTCGTGCCCTCGAGAGCTGTCGAGCCACGCATCAATCCCGTGTAACCCGATTTCGGAGCCCGCAGCCATGATCTTGCCGATCGTATCTGCAATATCCCGAGCGTCACAGCGGGCAGCGCGAAACCTCGGGGCCAGACCGTGAGAGTTCTTTCCCGGGTAGTTCTTGTAAGGAATCACGAAGAACGTGGAGCAGAGCCCCTTTTCCAATTCCAGGTAACAATCATCGAAACCGTGCCAGAAATCCTTCGCAAAGCCCATGTAGACAAATGGTAACTTCAAGGCCGCCGCCCAATTCGTGAGCAGATTTCGAACGGCTATCCGTCCTCGGAAGAGCTTGCCCAAAGAACCGAAGACAGCACGATACAAGAAGCCGAACATCGTGTGGTCCCATTTGTGTTGGCGGATCGAGGGATGATCGACATCGTGGGTTAAGCACGCAATGAATCGGTACCCATCTGGGACCGGCGGGATCTCAACCAGCGAGACCCCACTCGAGACGATTAAATCTCGCAACAACGCGATGTGCAGTTCCAGCGTCGGTATGCCAGCATTAGCTGCAGGCTGCCCCACTGTTAGCAGGGCACGCACCTCCCCGAAAAGGTCATAACCTATCCTCGCCACAACTTTTCCCTGGGAGGGAATGAGATTTATCGCCGGCTGCTGGGATTCTTGATCAACGAGGAGGTCGTTTCCCTTTTCTTGAAATGTTACGCTATTACCATAGATCGGGATTCGCGTTCCCTTGTACGACAGGATCCTAACGTTGGTTCCCTCGGAAGCCAGCTGGATCTTTCCTATAACGTCAAACGCTATTTTCTGGCCGGCATAGAGGAGAACTAGCTTTGCTCTGCTTTCGTCGAAGCCGCAATCTGCAGCACTAAGCACGACTTCGTAGTCCCGATCGCTCCGATAAAACTCCCATGGAGTTTTGAAGAGCTCAAAGAATTCAGCCACAACCGCATGTTCCGACGGATTTGCAATGACGCCGATCATCGGCTGCTACGACTGGAAAAACAAGTTGCGATCATATGCTTAGATGCTACTGAGTACCAGAACTCTGACCAACGCCGACTGCGCTGGCGTCAGGCACGGCAACCCGTTCTGAGATTCATGCCCTCTGTCCCCCTTTGAAAAGCTCGCTCACCAGATTCACGAGGTTCTGTCTCTCCTGGGGCCACGTATGCTCCAAGTAAACCTGCTGTCCCCGCTCCGCGGTCGCATGAGACTCATTCGGATGAGAAAACACATATTCAAGTTTCTGGGCCAGATCCACTGCGTTGCCAGGCTCGAAGAAAATGAGGGACTCTGGGCTGAAGTAGTCTTCAATGCCCAGGGTTCGTGGAGCAATTACTGGCTTGCCCATGGCCAGATATTCGAAAATCCGAGTCGGCGTGTTAATTTCGGTAAATGCATTTCGAGGGTTTGGGATGATCCCTACATTGCAGTCTTCGATTTCTCGGACCAAATCCTCCAGTCTCTTCGGCCCGAGATAACGGACACTTTCAATGAGACCCCGGTTGTGAACCTCCTCCATCATGCGTTCAGCAAACGCGGTCTTGGAACCGTAAATCCTGAGCTCTGCGGCAGGAACAGCCTGTCGCACTCGCGCTAGGGCATCGATCGCGAGGTCCAAACCATTCCGTTCGACTATGGACCCGTGATACATGATCACGAAGCGTTTGTTCGGAGTCTGGCTTCGGGACGCGTGCATGCGCGCCGCCTGAAACGGGAAGATTTCGTCATGGGGGGAATTCATCACCACGCCGATCTTCGCGGGACTACAGCTACGCGAGGAGAAGATCCTCTTACACGCGACATTGACTGTGAGCACCTGATTGGCGCGAGCCATGCTCCATTTTTCGAGTCGCGCAATGAGGCGGACGCTCAGACTGTTGGGGTCAAGGTTGAAAATCGTCGTCATGAGTTCGGGCATTGGATCGTGTAGATCAAGAATCACTTTCGCTCCCAACATCTTCGGTATCAATGCACTAAGCACGAGAACGTCGGGCATGTTATGCACGTAGACCAAATCATAGCGATGTCTCAACGAGCGTAAACCCATCATCACCGAGGAGATCAGAATGAAGGCCGAATACTGGTAAGCGTAGGCGAGCTTTCCGCCGCGGCGGTTGGTGACTGGGAGACGCCAGATGTTAATTCCGTTTAAGAATTCGCGTTTGGGAACATTCTTGTCTCCAACGCAGAAAAGGTCCACACTCATGCCCTCCTTGAGGAGTGCATCCGCGGCTCGACGCGGTCGTGGATCGAATGGGTAGGGAGAAAAGGTAACCATTGCGACCCGCTTTCCCTGAAGGCCCAAACCGGTTGAAGGGCCCGCAGGCTCGGAGAATGTAGAGAGTTGCCCGGAACCGTCGGTACTCCCTGCAGGTACATGATCTGTACCTGCGTGGGCCTCACTCGTGACATGTTTGGCCACGTTGCCCCGCGAGGCAAACCAGCTTTGGTTCCCCTGCTTCCTTGACAGCCCGTTCCAAAAAGTGTTCATAGAATTCAGAGTATCTCGTCCGCTATCAAACGCGGGTCTCGCAACCTCTCGTGGTCCCAACGGAGTCAACATCTCCCTTATGGGCTTCGCGCTCGATCTTCCTTCGGTTTGAATTTTGAATCGCCTTGAGAATTACTGAATGGTCAAACTTGCTCAGGATTTCGATGTTAGGCATGACGCAATGACCGCCAATGATTCCCGGAAAGAACTTGACCGCAGGAAAGTATTTTATTTCCTCCCAGAATGAGATGATCTCCTCGTAGTTCTGACCCGCTTGGTCGCAATATCTCTCGACCTCTTGCGCCCAGGCAATCAGCAGGCCGAAGTAAGTCGTTTCCGTGAGCTTCGCCAATTCGGTTGCTTCCGGAGACGACAGGATCTTGGTTTTCAAGCCTAGAGACTCGAAATGTGCAGCGGCCAGCTCGCCGATTGCGCGATCCGTCGCTCCCACGAATTTTGCATAGGTATGGAGCTCATCGAACATGCGAATGTGCTTGCCGCGCACCGGACTGTTCACCACGGCGGTTTCCGTTCGCTCCGCTACCGCTCGTGTCGTCCCGATCGCCACGGTGCTGTTGATGATCGTGACTGTGGGTCTGAAAAGTTCGATGTAGCGCGCGGTCTCACCCACGAAGTCCTTGATCTCGAACGGGTAGCAGACGTGCAGGAAATCTACCTGGTCGATCCGCTCAATGGGAGGCGCAACATCCAACCCAATTGTGTCGTGGTACTTGGAAGCGAGTTTGAAGAGAGGCTTCCCCACCTCTCCGAGTCCTACAACAACGACATGCTTATTTTTCCTCATAGTCTTTGGGCCTCCCGCCCGAAAAAGTTTCGATTCTATCTGCTTCAGATCATGTCGGGACTTCGCAGACGTTTTTGTCTGCTTGCACCGATGCCGGATTCACCTTCTCGCCGGCAATTGCTGATTGAGAAGGCAAGGCATCGACTCGGCCGATGCTGACATATCGAAATCCATTCTGGCTGATCTCCTCCGGACTGAAAACATTCCTTCCGTCGATCACCAGGGGCTGCTCGACCACCGAAAGTAGTCGTTTCCAGTCCGTCTGACGAAATTCGTCCCATTCTGTGACGATCAAGATGGCATCTGCGCCTGCAGCCGCTTGGTAAGCATCGGTGCAATAGGTAATATTCGGAAGCACCGCCCTAGCCTTCTCTGTGGCTTTTGGGTCATAGGCTTTTACTACTGCACCTTCATCTAGAAGTGCCTTCACCAGGGTAAGCGATGGGGCGAAACGTACGTCGTCCGTGTTTGGCTTGAAGGCGAGACCCCATACGGCGATCTTCTTCCCGCGTACGATCCACAGTTCCTTCCGAATTTTTTCCACGAAGTGTTCAACCCGACTTTGATTGATCTTCTCAACTTCTCTTAACAACGAGAAGTCGCAGCCGGATTTCTCAGCGATCCTGATGAAAGCTTGTACATCCTTGGGAAAACAGAATCCTCCAAAACCGATCCCGGGATTCAAGAACGCCGGACCAATTCGAGGATCGAGCCCCATCCCTTGCGCGACCTTGGTCACGTCGGCGCCTACTGCTTCGCACAGATTCGCCACCATGTTGATGAAAGAAATCTTCATCGCGAGGAACGAGTTGGAAGCGTGCTTGATCAGCTCGGCGGAATTGGTGTCGGTAACCAGGAAGATTGGATCCTTTCGCTTCGGGCAATTTGAATGCAAAGGACAAGTAAACTTTTGCTGGATGATCGGCTCATAGATCTCGCGAAGCATCTCAGCCGCGCGCGGCGAGTCAACCCCAATCACGATCCGGTCGGGGTGCAGAAAATCTTCGATCGAGGCTCCTTCCCGCAGAAATTCCGGATTGGACGCGACCTCGTAGCTCAATCCGTTTGTTCGGTGTACCGATAGGTGTTTCCGCAGTTGTGCGCCAGTTTGTACCGGTACCGTGCTTTTTTCAATTACCAACCGGAACCCTGAGGCTCGCTTGGCAATGTTCCGGGCAACCGCTTCGATAGCATGCAGGTCGGCATCGCCGTTGGGAAGCGGAGGCGTTCCGACGCAGATGAAGATGGCGTTTCCCCAGGCTATCGCGTCTTCGGTGGATCCGAAACGCAGCCGGTTTGCCTGGCGCGCAGCCTTGATCACGTCCTCAAGATGCGGCTCGAAAATCGGTATCCCTCCGCTTTGTAATTTCGCCAGCTTTTCGAGATCGCTTTCACTGCAAAATACGTCGTGGCCAATTTGTGCCAAGCAAGCCGCGGTGGTGAGTCCTACGTAGCCTGCGCCAATAACCGAGAGTTTCATCTTCGTTTTCCCTGTGTCGAACTGGTTTGGGTGACGGACATCAGTTTCATGCAGTTCGCTCGGCGGTTGCCAACGCGCTGTCTTCACTTTCTACCCGCTTACGAGCAGTCGTGGAAGTAAAGGCCAGAATCTCCTCGGCCACCCGAGCTTGCTGGTCTGCTGTAAGCTGCGGGAACATTGGCAAGGAGACGATTTCGGCGGCAACTCGTTCCGCAACTGGGAAGTCTCCCAGACGGTAGTTCAGCGACGCGTAGGCTTTCTGCAAATGCAGGGGAATCGGATAGTGAATTCCGATGCCGATGCCTGCCTTCTTCAAGTGGTTCATCATGCCTTCGCGGTCGAGGGTGCGGATCACATAGAGGTGATAAACGGCGCGGGACCAGAAAGGCTCGAAGGGAGCCTGGATTCCGCCTTCCGAAGCCGCAAACAGCCGCTTGTACTCGTCCGCTCTCTCGCGACGCTTGCCATTCCACTCCGGCAGGTGTTTCAACTTCACACTCAGGATGCCAGTCTGGATTGCATCCAGGCGGCCGTTATATCCCTCGACATCGTGGTAATACTTTTTGGCTTGGCCATGATCGCGCAGCATTTTGGCGCCATCGGCAATAAGAGCGGCATTCGTGGTGATTGCCCCACCTTCGCCACAGGCGCCCAGGTTTTTCCCCGGGTAGAAGCTGAAGGCAGCGGCGCGACCCATCGAACCGGCTTTGAACCACCGCTTGTGCTTCCGTGAGAAGTATTCGGCGCCATGGGCCTGGCAGGCGTCTTCAATGACGATCAGGCGATACTGCTCTGCCAGTTCGAGAATCGGATCCAGATCCACCATCTGCCCATAAAGATGAACTGGGACGATGGCGGTGACCGGCCGATTGCTCCGCTTGCTGACGAGTTTCCCATCCGCAGAAGCCGTGCATTGCGTCTCCAGGTACTCGCGCAGTTTCTCAGGATCCATGTTGTAGCTGCGTTCATCAATCTCAACAAATTCCGGCTGTGCGCCTGCCTGCGAGATCGCTTCGGTAGTCGCGATGAACGTGTTTGGAACGGTAACCACGACGTCGCCGGATCGGATACCGGCAGCCATCAGCGCGAAACGGAGAGCATCGGTGCCACTGTTCACCGCTACTGCATGCTCTGTTCCACAGAAGGCGGCAAATGCTTTTTCGAAATTCTCTACCATGGGACCGCCGACGAAGCCGGCGGTGCGGATCACCTGCTGAAAAACCGCAGTCAGCTCCTGTTCGAGCTCGACGTGCGGCGTGACCAGATCAAGGAAAGGAATATTTTGCGAATGATTCACTGAGCTACCTCCGTTTCAATTTGACGCAGAATTCTAGCTGGATTCCCGGCCACAATGGTGTTGGCCGGAACATCTTTGGTGACCACGGCGCCCGCCCCCACAATGGCGTTCTCTCCGATGCAGGTATTGGCGAGGATGGTTGCGCCCGACCCGATCGAGGCGCCTTTCTTGATGACCGTTTTCTCAACCTTCCAGTCGGCTTCGGTCTGCAAGCCCCCCGTGGTAGTGGTCGATCGCGGATACAAGTCGTTGATGAACACCACGCCGTGACCGATGAACACGTTGTCTTCGATGGTCACACCTTCGCAAATGAAGGTGTGGCTGGAAATCTTACAGCGTTTTCCAACCGAAGCGTTCTTCTGGATCTCCACAAACGCGCCGATCTTGGTCTCATCGCCGATTTCGCAGCCGTAGAGGTTGATGAACTTGGAAAGTTTGACGTCTCGACCGAGTTTCACACTTGGGGCAATGCTGACGAATTCATTCATAAAAGTTGTCTCCCAAACCGCTCAAATGCATTCTGCTAGACGGCCGCGGCAACCGCCAGGCAGCCTGGGCAGAGTTACAGGTATACGAGCTCGCCGCGCTTGGCGAGCGATTTGCTCGCGGCTTCCAGCATGCGCACAACCTTCAGTCCCGCACGGCCGTCGTTGAACGGTGCCTCGCTCTTCGTGACGCATTCCACGAAGTATGCGAGTTCCAGCTGGAGCGCCTCCACCTGTTCGACCTGTGGCGCCCACATGTCGCCCGAGCGGTAACTTACCAGCAATTTGTAGACACCCTCCTGGCTCTTCACGTCCACACCCTTGTCGTAAACCTTCAGCTTCTCGTCGGCCTCCAAATCGTTCCACACCAGCATTTTCTTCTCCCCGCCGATCAGGGTAGTGCGGACCTTTACCGGCGAAAGCCAGTTCACATTGATGTGAGCGATCATCTTTTCGGGAAAATACGCCGTGATGAAGGCGATATCCTCGTGCCCGTTCAAGTGCGTCTGCCCCGTGGCGGAGATGGCCTCCGCGTCCTTGTGCAGCAGATGGTTCATGATCGAGAGGTCGTGCGGCGCCAGATCCCAAACCACGTTGCAATCATGCTGAAACAGGCCCAGGTTCACTCGCGTCGAATCGTAGTAGTAAAGATTGCCGAGCGTCCCATCCGCGAGCAGCTTCTTTATCTTGCGGACCACGCCGGTAAATAAAAACGTGTGGTCCACCATGATCTGGAGGTTTTTCTGCTCCGCGAGGTTAATCAGTTCTTCCGCTTGCGCGGCGTTGCTTGTGAACGGCTTCTCCACGAACACATGCTTGCCGTTTTCAAGCGCGGCCTTGGTCAGTTCATAATGCGTCCACACCGGAGTGATCACGGCGATGGCATCCACGTCGGGCGGCTTTATCAGTTCGTTGGAGTCGCTATGGACCGGGATCCCGGGATGCGCCGCCTCTATGCGTTTGCGGGCTGCGGGAGTCTGATCGCAAATGCCGACGACCTGGCAACCTTCCAGGGCGCGCAGATTGCGCACGATATTCGGCCCCCAATAGCCATAACCGATAACGCCAAACCTAAGCATATGAATTCACCTCATGAGGATGACTGTGGTTGCTGCGCGAAGAACAATTCGGACCACGCAGCAACAATGCAGGACATTGGGGAAAGAAGAAACGGGAGAAGATATCAGGAGGAAAACTAGCAGGCACCGTCTCCTCGGACGACTGCTTTCGGAGTTTGCAGGAGAATCTTCATATCGAGCCAGGTAGAGCAATTCCGCGCATAGCGCAAATCCAGCCGCACCATGTCGTCAAATTCCACGCGGTTGCGACCATACACCTGCCACAGTCCGGTGATTCCCGGCTTCGCCTCCAGCAGACGGCGGCGATGCCAGGTGGCGTAGGCTTCCACTTCATACGGCACTGGCGGACGAGGTCCGACCAGCGACATTTCGCCGCGCAGCACATTGATCAACTGCGGCAGTTCGTCCAGGCTGGAGCGCCGCAGAATCCTGCCCACCGGCGTGATCCGCGGATCGTCCGTCAGCTTGAAAACGCCCTCTCCGTTGCCGTTGGCGGACTTCTTTTCCGCCTGACCGGCAATCAACTGACGAACGTATTCTTGGTGCTCGCTGGAATCGTTATTTATGTACATCGAGCGGAATTTCAGAAACGTGAACGGGGCTCCATGCTCGCCGATGCGTTTTTGCCGAAACAAAACCGGACCGCGGGAAGTCAGTTTGATCGCCGCCGCGACGACAAGAAACACCGGCGACAATATCGCCAGCAATAACAGGCTACCCAGAACGTCGATCAGCCGCTTCGTCGCGCGGCCCAGCCGGTTCGACTCTTGGTGCTTTTCGAGATCCGGGTAAAGGGTTGGGTTGCTGGGGCGATCCGAATCCTGCGAATCCCAGTCATCCGGAAACACGTGAAAGGAAAACTTGATCCGGCTGAACTGATCCGTGTCGAGCCGGTCGCGCAGTACCGCGCCGAACCGGGAAAGGACCGTGCTGAGGACTGCGTTGTTGTCCAGAACGATCTCGGTGAACATGACTCCCACCACGGAGTTCGTCGTATACCAGCCCGTAACGTCGGTTTCACGGGTCGTTCCCTGGAGCGCGAAAAGCACGTCCAGCAAGACGCGGCCTTGCTTGTCACCGGGCAGATTACGCCCGGCGTCAATGAGCAAAAGCACGAACGGCCGCTGCGAACGCTCGCTGCGTTTGCGCTCCAGCGAAATCATCCGGCGGAAAGCTTCCTCCGAGAGGATTTCTTTCGAGTCGAGCAAGTTCTGCGGTTGAGGTTTCCCGTCAGACTGAAGTTTCCGATCAACGGATTGCGAATTTGCCGATGGTGAAGCCACGGATGCATCTCCTCGCGCGCTACGGGTAGCAACAAGTGCTTCGTAGTTTCGCGGACACGAATAGTGTTTCGACGGGGAAGATTAAGTTGAAGGGGAGGTAAAACTAACTTCAGCCTTCGGCCGCGGGCGGGGAAGATTCTTCGCCGTTCGCCGCCGAGCCGTATCGTGCATAGTAATATTTCTGCTCATTGCGGGTGCAATTGTTTACAATCACGCCCAGCATCGTCGAACGGTCGATGACCTCCACCGTTCGCTCGAGTTGTTTCTTTTCGCACACACCCTCGCGAGTTACCAGCAGCACTCCATCTGCCAGCTTCATCCAGAGTGGTGTATCCGCCAGAGGCAGGACCGGTGGGGTGTCGATAATAATCCAATGGAAAAATGCTCCGAGTTGTTCGAGCAACGGCTGCAGCCGGCCCGACTGCATGAGCTCAATTGGATTCTCCGGGGTCACGCCTGCAGGAATGAACCAGAGGCCGGAGCCCTCGATCTTGTACACCGCTTCAGACAGCTGGCACTCTCCACGGAGAACCTCGCTGAGTCCCGCCAGGCTCCGATGAAAACCGAAACGTCTCGCTAACTCGGGTCGCCTCAAATCGCCATCGATAAGCACAGTGTTGAGAATCTTGCTCCGGGATTGATTGAGCGCGAGGTTGGCTGCGATCAGACTCTTCCCTTCTGCTGGAAGGCTGCTGGTGATCACGATCCGTTTGAGCTTGCGCTGTTCGCGTAAGTGTCGCAGCTTCAACCCCAGCACGCGAAACTTTTCCGCCGCCAAGCCGCCTTGGTCCGTCAAACACACCAGCCGGGCATCCGCCGCCTGTACTGGCAAGAGCACTTTCGCGGAGGCAAACGTCTCTGCCCCGGGAGACTCTGGTTTCGCTGCCGCCGGCAATTCGGAAAGAGATTGCTTGCGCTCGATTTCCTGTTCGACCCCGCGCAGCAGATCGGCGACGGAGTCGGCGTTATTCGGCAGGCTTCCGCCCGACCGCTCGGTCTCTGCCCGCTGCAACGCTTCAAAGATATAGCTCATGTAAAAGAAACCCTGCCTATTGCAGCCGCCCCTTCGTCCCCGATCCGTGCATGCGCTCACGCACTTCGAGCAGCGTCTTCACCGCCAGCAAGAGCTCGCGCTGCTCCGCTTCTTCCGCCAGCCGCGTTCCAGCAAGGTTCGGTTCCAAGGCCACCACCCCGAGTCGTAAATCCCGCGCGATGCTGTCAATGATTTCGGAGGTAATCGTGGCCGCGTGTTTGGCGTAGCCCGCGAGCAGCGCGTTCTCGCAGATGGTGTTGATCAGCCGCGGAATTCCCCGAGAGTGGAGGAACACAGCCGCGATCGCCGGCCCGGAAAACATCTCGACGGCGGCAGGCGCCCCCGCAATCCGAAGACGGCGGCTCATGTACTCCCTGGTTTCGTTCGCACTGAGGGGTTCGAGATGGCAGCGCAGCGCGATCCGCTGTTTTAGCTGCCGGAGTTCATGGGAATCGAGTTTCTGATCGAGTTCCGGCTGACCCGCCAGCACGATCTGCAGCAACTTCTGCTGCGATGTTTCCAGGTTGGTCAAAAGCCGGATCTCTTCGAGTATTTCCGCCGACAGGTGATGAGCCTCGTCCACCACCAGCATCGTCGTCAATCCCTTTTGATGTCTCTGCAACAGAAAGTCATTCAGCACGCGGATCAGCTCGTCTTTGGCCTTGCCCGCGCTCGGCAACCCGAAATCGCCCGCGATATAGCGCATGAATTCGAGCGGCGAAAGCGTCGGATTGAATATCAGAGCGAAGGCCACATCACGGCGCTGCACCAACCCCAGCAACGAGCGGAGAATGAGCGTTTTCCCCGTGCCCACTTCGCCCGTCAACACTACAAATCCGCGGTGCGCCGTCACCCCGTAGTACAACGAAGCGAGCGCCTCGTTGTGCCGCGTCGTGGGAAACAAAAACGACGGGTCCGGCGTGATCTCGAACGGATTTCGCTGCAGATTGTAGAAGCTCTTATACATGATCTCTAGCCGTACAAATACGTTACTGCCGATCCTAACAGGATGAAACCTACGATCACCACTGCCGCCGCGCCCGCGAACCAGGCACCACGCCGGTGGGACGACTGTTCTTCCAAGCTCTCGATCGGCGGAATTTCCGCGATCACATCGAAGGGAACCAGCTTCTTGATCTCAAGCTCGCTGTAGATCTTGCCGCTCAGCTTTTCCTGGCCGAAAGCGAAGCCGCCGCCGAGAACAAGGCCCACCGCTAATCCGGCGCCGCACAGCAGCAGACGATTCGGCTTGTAGGGTCTTACCGGAAAATTCGGCGGATCCAACATGCGGAAATGCTCGCCCTGTTGCGTTTTCTCCAGGTCGGTCGACATTTCCGACTCGTTCTTCTTTTTCAGCAGGGATTCGTAATCGGCCTTCGACTGATCGTAGTCGCGCGTGATATCGGCGAACTGCTGCTCCATTACCGGCGCCATATTCAGCCGTCCCTGGTATTGCAGGATCTTGTTTTCCTCGTCTTTGATTTCCGCCTCCCGGTTCGCGATTTCGAGGCGATTGGCCTTCAGCTGGCTTTCCAACTCCAGCAGCGGGGCGCTTTTCGGATCGAGCGGGGTAGGGGCAACCGGTTCCGGATTGGAGTTACTCGCTGGACTATTCATGTCGGCGACGATCCGTGCGCGCATCTGCTCGGTCCGGGCAATCTGCTCTTTGGTCTTGCGGACGTCGGGATGCTTGTCGGTGTAGTGGGAAGTCAAGTCCGCCAACTGCGCCTTCAATTGATCCAGCTCTTTGTCAACCTCGGCCAGCCCAACCTGGCCGCCCTCGGTCGGCTTCGAACCGCGATCCATGGAACGATACTGATTGATCAGCGATTCCAGATAGGTGTTTTGCTGCTTGGCCCGGTTCAGCGAATCTTGGTTCGCTTGCACCTGATTCTGCAGGCCAGCTAGGATCTGCAGATTGCTCTGGGTCTGGGTGGGCAACTCGCCCAGGTGCTGATCTTTGAACACCCGCACTCTGGCTTCTTGTTCTGCGAGTTTTGCGCGCGCCTGATCGACCTGATCTTCGAGGAAGTTGGTCGTACTCTCCGAACGCCTTTCCCGCTGCTCCAGGTTCTCCGTGATGAAGAGGTTCGCGAGCTCGGCCGTGGCCAGCTGCGCCATCTTTGGATCGCGACTCGCGTAATAGATATTGAACGCCGAGAGCTTTTTATCGTCGCCGTGCGAGAGTTGGATTTCGATGTCCTTGCGCATCTTCTCCACCAGCTCGTCCGGGCTCTTGCGCTTCCGGTCCTGGGCGTAGAGACCGAGATGGTCAATGATGCGGAGAAGGCGCGTGCGGCTCAGGATTTGCTGCGTAATGCTGTCCAGCTGTTGTTGAATGTCGCTGTCGATATTCGAGACAACATATTTCTCCGGCACAGATGGCTGCTCCACCAGAATGAGCGTGCCCGACCGGTAGGTCGAGGGGATCAGCCAACTCGCCCCCCACACCAGCGCCCAGCCACAGAAAAAGGGCACAAGAAATTGCCACCGCCGACGGCGAACGATTCCCTTGATCTCGGTAAAACTCGGTAGCTCGTTGGATGCTTGCAGTTCTTCTTCCATCACTACATTCCTAAAGGTTTGGCCCACTGGTACGATAGCGTCACAAAAAATCGATTCCGGTTCGCGTCGAGCGTCGAGGTTGCCGCTGTCGGTCCAAAAGACTGCTCTTGAAGGTCATGATTGTAACCCAACCGGAGTCCGATGTTCTTCCCCACATTACGCTCCAGAGAGATGCCGGCGGAAGTCAAATTGATCGAACTCGTGCTGGAGGAAGCCGGCGAGACCAGCGATTGATTGGTGCCGTGAACGACGGTCAATCTGGAGGAAGCCGGCGAGACCAGCGATTGATTGGTGCCGTGAACGACGGTCAATGCCGCCGCCCACCCTGGAACCAATTCGCGGCGGAAGTTGGCGTAAATGTTCTGCAACCGCACCGTACCCAGAACGCCGGCGCCGTCGGTGATGCTTCGGGAGTATCCCGCCGACAGGCTGGTGCGCAGGCTTTGCCAGCCGCCTTCGGCTCCGCCCGCCACAGACCAACTGTTAGGCGACGTCGCCGCGGAAAGTAGCCCCTGGTTCTCCGAGTACTGCGGACCGACGAAGCCCGTCAGTGTGAACCGGTGCGAAAGATTCAGGGTATTCACTGCATAAAAGCTATGAACGCGGCTTTCTCCGCCGTTGAAGGTGATGCGGTCGAAATGGTAACTTGTGCCGCCCCAGTCTCCGCGGAAGATCCGGTGCAGCCAGAATGCGGAAGCGGAGGCAGTTTGCGAATCCGTCAGCGTAGTCGTCAGCTGCGCGGGAAGGTTGCTGAAACGCAAATCGTAGAGCGACCCGCTCCCTCCAATCAGATCGTTCAAGGCAAAATGATAGTTCGTCTCCACCGTCGTCACGCTGGATCTTTGTGTCGCCAATGGAGCAATCAGACTGGCGTTCGGTCCGCCTGCTCCGGCGACGACTGCGGCGCCATTGCCCGCGTCAAAGAATCCCGTGGTCATGGAAAAGTTTTCTGCCACCCGCAGGTTCACGTGCGGGCTCAACCGGTACTGCGAATCGAAATTCAGGTTTTGCGACCCCTGGTTCTGACTCGTGATTTTCTGATTCACCGTCAGGCCGCCGGCGTATCCCAGCGCCCAGCGTATTCGCGGCGACGATTCCTCAATCCTGATGCTGGGAAAGATCGACTCGCTCGTATTGCTTTCCCCGTTTGCAAGCAGCAACGGGTTGGAATCATAGGTCGCGCCCACATTCACCCCGCCTCGCAGGTAATTCGATCTTTCTAGTTCGGGCAGGAACGCGGATGAAATTCCCGTCCCGCCCAGCAGCGCCGGTATCTGCGGCAGAGTGCTGCTTGTGTCCTCGGCGTCGCCCTCCCCCAGCATTCCCGCTCGAGCCGAGAGTGCGGCAGCCGGAGCCGTTCTCGCGCTGTCGGCGCTGGAATCCAGTGCCGATGGGTTCTGCGGAGGCTGGCTCTGCGGGGGCGGGTTCTGCCCCGCCAAGAAAAGCTGCAGCCCGGCCACCATCCACCCCAGGATCAACCCGCGCCGAATGCTCATCGCCATAGCTACGGGACCACCACCGTATCGCCAGTTTGCAGGCGGATGTTTTGCTCCGGATTCTTGCCTTTGATCACATCTTTGTAGTTGAACGGGATTCGTTGCTGCGTTCCGTCCGGAGCTGGTCGAAGAACATACATCGACTTCTGCTTCGCGAAGTCTTTGAAGCCCCCGGCCATCGCTATCGCATCGAGCACGGTGGTCGAACTCGTCAACAAATAGGCGCCAGGTCGGGTCACCATACCCATGATGTTCACCTTCTGACTCTTGCTATCGGTAACGATGACCGTGACTTCAGGCTCGGAGATATAGCTCTGCAGGCGCTTGGTGATCTCTTCCTCCAGTTGCCGTGGCGTCTCGCCACCCGCCTGCAACTCCCCGACTAACGGCAAAGAAATCTTTCCATCGGAACGAACGGGAACGGATCGCGAGATGTCCGGTTCTTTCCACACATTGATGGCCAGCACATCGTTGGCGCCAATCACGTAGGAACTGTTTGAATGCGCGGCCCGCGAGCCTTCCGCTTTCCTCTCGCCGGCTTGCTTATCGGCTCGAGCGGCGCTGGGCGCCGGGGGCTGCGATGCCGCCCCGGATTGCGCGAACGCTCCGATGGACGCCAGCGCCAGAAGCGTCAGGACCGCCGGAATTCGATGGGCCGTCATGGGTTCCGTCATAAGCAATGCCTCTCAGCCATTCCCCAGTTCCATAGTAGATGGTTCAATCGGGGACGGTTCCATCGTAGCTGCTCCGTGCCACCGGTTTCAATCCTAGCGGTTTCCATCTCAGCGTTACTTCGCGTCCCGCATACCGTTGCTCCCAAGCGCAGACTCTGCGCGTGGCGCTAAGTGGTACTCCTGGATCTTGTAAAGCAGCGCACGATAGCTGACATTCAGCAAACGCGACGCCGCTTTCCGGTTCCAGTGTGTCTGTTCGAGCGCTTGGGCAATTGCGGCGCGCTCGGTTTCCCCTTTTGCGTTTCTTACCAGCAACTTCAGAGACGACTTTTCTTCCGATGTGGACAGGCTCGAAGGCGGACCGCTGGTTTTCGCGTGGCCGTTTCCGTTCTCACCCTTACTTGCGGGGCCGTAATCGGGACGCGAAAGCAATTCGTGCAACGCCTCGCCCTCATCGCCGTGCGCCAGGAAGCGTTTGGCAAAGTTCTCCAACTCGTGCAGGTTGCCGGGCCACGCACACTGCTGGCATGCATCCAGCAACGCGGTTGAGAAGCGCGGGGCCGGCACGCCATAGCGCCGGGTCAGCCGGTTCATCAGGTGCCCCAGCAGCAACGGGATTTCCTCCTGCCGCTCCCGCAGGGGTGGCACGCGCAATTCGAAAGCGCTCAAGCGGTAGAACAGCTCTTCGTGAACTCTCTTCTCGGCCGCTGCCAACTCCAGATCCCGGGACGTGGCAGCAATGATGCGCACATCGGTCCGGATCGGGCTGTGGCCCCCGCACCGGACAAACTCTCCCGTTTCCAGCAGTTTCAGAAGCCGCCGTTGCACCGCGTCCGGCATGGCATCGAATTCGTCCAGCAAGATTGTTCCCTTAACACACTCCTCGAACTTCCCTAACGTCGATTCCGGGCGCCCGTTGGCGGAAGCGTGTTCGTAACCGAACAGTTCATTCTCCAGCAGATCGGAAGTGAGCATCGCACAACCGACTCGCATGAACGGGAAGCTGGAACGAATCGAAAGCGAATGGATCAGCCGGGCAGCGGTCGTCTTCCCGCTTCCCGCTTCTCCGGTAACCAGCACCGGCACGTCAGTCTGCGAGAGTAATTGCGCTTGCGTGCGCAGCCGGCGCGTGGCCGGGCTGCCCGCAATGAAATACAGCTCTTCGCTGATTCGCTCGATTTCTGGCTGGTACATGTTTAGGAGTAACTGACGGAACAGGGTAAGAAAATCCTGGATCGCTTACCAGGAAACTGGTTGATTGGCGGACCGCATGCTCTACTTCTTTCTCTTCAGACCGGCTCTACGTCGTACCCATCGATTCGCACGGCCATCGACCGCTGAATCGCATCGACGGAAATGATCAGGCTGTGGTCGCCGTTCTCCGACAAGAACACGCCTTCCACTCCGTCCATCGCCCCACCGCGTATCCGGACCCGCTGCCCCACCTTAAGAAAGGGGTACGAACGCCAGGGCGCCGTCTGCGCCAGAACCTTCTGGATGCTTTCGATCTGCTCATCGGGAATCGGCAGGCTGGCCCCACCAACGCCCACAAAACCGTGCACGCTCTCCACCTGGTACACCCGCGTCCGGTCTGCCGCGCTCAAAGCACAGCGGATGAACACATAGCAACTGAATAGTGGCACTTCCACTTTCTTTTTGCGATCGCTCCAGCGATGCACTTCCATCGTGGTCGGCACGAACGTTTCCATGCCTTGATCTCGCAACCGTCGCTCAACCGCTTTTTCGTGGCGCGCTCTGGTGTGCAGCGCATACCAGCGCAACTCTTCCCGCGATACCCATTGGCTCATCCCGCTACCCGCTTCATAGCTCTGGTTGGGACTACTCACAGCTTCGCCCTCTGGGTCCCATGGATCTAGCCCCCATGCTGGATGGCATGACGGACCTCTTCAATGCTTTCAGGGGAGGAACGAACAGAACCAATAGGGGGAGTTTCTTTTGACGCCTGAACTCAACTGCACTTGTTTGACGTCCAAACTTAACGTTTGACGCCCAAACTCGACAGTAGTTGTTAGAAACTTAACGGTACTTGCAAGAACGTGCAAGTGGTAGGACTTCTTAGGACACACCGACCCTATTGGTACACCGGGTGACCTTCTCATGACCAAGCTACACGGCTCAGAGACGTTGTTCTATGGCACTCCCGTTGTAGTACTCGCGCACGTAGGTAACCAGTTACTCTAGGGAGCCCGTGATCTGTCAAGCGGATAAAACCTATATTATTGATACTATTGACGTTAGACTAGTCATTCTGACATTCGAACGACAGCTATTTCGAGACCGTTATCTCGGCTGACCCTTTGCATTGTGGTGCAACCCGTCAAACTGCAAACCGAAACCCTACGACAGTGCATTTCTTTGCATAAGTTGCAAATCCCTTGCTTGCCGGTTCGAGAGTTTAGTGGTATATTCCCAGTTGTAGCAAGAGACCCTGGCCGATTTTTTGCCTCACTTTCCCTCCCCCCTAGGCCATTGCTTGTCTAGACGAACGGAGCGATTTCCCCCATCCGATTCGTTATGACCAAATGTCGGGAGACCCCATGCCATCCCATGAAGAGTTGGGTTCGGACTTTGTAAGTATCGTAGTTGCCGACGGCACGCGCATCCACACCCAACTCTTAGCGGACGCGTTGCGCAACGATCGGGGTCTGCAGGTCGCAGCTGCGGCCTCGAATTCCGAGGAACTGTTGGCCACCATCACCCGCGTGCCCATCGATGTCGTGGTCATCTCTCACAATTTGGACGACCAGCCCGGCCACGGCACCCAGGTCTTGCGCGAGATACGTGCGCTCCGGCCCCAGATCAAGGGCGTCATCTTGCTGGATTCCTCCAAGCCCCAGGACGTGCTGGAGTGCTTTCGCGCCGGCGCCAGGGGTATTTTTTCCAAGCAAGAGCGGCTGGAGAGCCTCTGCAAATGCATTCGCAGCGTCCATGAAGGACAAATCTGGGCGCGTAGCGTCGATCTCGATCATGCGCTCGAAGCTCTTGCCAGCTTGCCGCTCGTCCGCGCCACCAACCACAAGGGAATTGAACTGCTTTCCGCGCGCGAACGCCAGGTCATCCAGCATCTGGCCGCGGGTATGACCAACCGCGAAATTGCTCACAATCTCAGCCTCAGCCCTCATACGGTTAAGAACTATCTGTTCCGTATTTTTGACAAGCTGGGCGTCTCCAGCCGCACCGAGTTGCTCTACCTGACCATGAACAACTCGCAAGCCCAGCCACCACGCCCCGCCAACGGAGACAGCCACGCCTTCTCTGCCATCATCGAAGCCGCCGAGGCCGGCGATGCCTTGGCACAACTTCGCTTGGCCGAGCATTATGGTCAGAACAATGATGGTCAGAACAAAGATGGTCAGAACAAAGGCGACGAGAACAAAGACGGCCCCATCTCGGGCGCCCAAGCCGACTCCGTCTCCGCTTACATGTGGTACCTGCTCGCAGAAAAAGCCGCAGCCCCGATGCTCGAACAGATCGCGGAAGGCAAGAAAAACATCAGCCGGAAAATGTCTCCTCAACAGCTGGAGGAGGCCGAAGGCAGAGCTGCCGCGCGCTTGAAAAACAAGAAACAGTCTGGTTTCGACGGCGGCGGCGCGGTGCCGACCGGCGGACAACCGTAGAGGCGCGCCGCCGCTCGATGAGGCTCCGCCTGCCGATCGAGTGACCACTCAGTCCTGTAGAGACGGGGCTTGCCCCGTCTCACTCAGCAGGCAGGAGACGCGGCAAGCCGCATCCCTAGGGGAATCTCCGGACAATCTTTCGCTCAAAGCTGCATCAGATTGGTTTGCAGTTTCGTGTATCCCTGCTTCTGCGCCCACAGATCCAGCGGGATCGCAGCCATCTCATCCACGATCGGTTCGGCCAACCCGCTCTTGGTCATGTCCACCGTCTTGATGTAACTCCGGCAACTGTCGCACCCTTCCACGCGGACGTGTTTGAGTTCCTCCGCGGTGTAGACCGGAAGCTTCGCGTGGTTCTCTTCCCCGCACCCCGGACAAACGATTCGCCGGAACTCCCATTCCGCCAGGCAAAATGAGCACACCATAGATCGCTGGCCGCCATCTCCCAACGGACGCAGAACTCCCAGGCCCGGTTTCCGTTTGCAAAACGGGCACAAATACGGCGTCGGCCCGCTCCATCGCATATTTGACCGTGAGCGAATGCCAGCCGCGTAAGGCTGAAGGAAAGCGCGCGCGAAAAAATCGTTAGGACCGGGCTGCAATGTCCCGGTCTCCGTCCCGTTCCAGAAAACCGTCAGCAATCGAAAATGTGAATCTTCGCCACTGTCCCGCAACTCGCGCGCAGCTTCCCGAAGCGGACCCGGACCGTTCTGTTCGACCACCGAAAGAAATTGCCCGAAGCGGCGGGCCAGTTCTGGTTGCAGCGGCTGCGCAAAGGGCTCCGAGTCTGATGCGACACCGCCAGAACCGGCACTCGCTCTTCCGATCGATCTGCCAAGTTCCCCGTAGAAATTTTCCTGAAAGCGCGCGATGGCCACATAGAAGCGCAGGATTTCCGCGGCAAAGCTGTACTGGGCGCCAAGTTCCTCCGCCCGTCGAATCCGCCGCTGCCATTCGTTCTGCGCCATCGCCCGATTATCAGTCCCCGCCTCCTGCCGCGCAATGCCCGGCATCATCCTTGGAGGCAAAAGCCGACAAACCGGGGACATTTTCTATGGCGTCGTGGACATCCAAGGGTTGGTGCGGGGTCAGTTTCCGGGTAGCCGACTAAACGGGAGCTATCGGATCGTGGCACGAATCGAAAGTCCGAGTGCGGGACATCTACTAATAGTCCGTTAACACGTCCGGATGGCTTATTCCGAAGTGCTTTTCCCGACAAAGGCAAATGCCTTTCCCAAAGTGGAAACAAATTCTTTTGCTGACTGCGGCCGTACGGCGGTCTTGGGACTGAGAGCACGCTCGAAAAACTGCTGCCATTCAGCCGGTGCATCGGGCAAATCAGTGGGAAGCGGAGTGAACCGGCCGTTGACTATGGAATATTGCATCTGTCCCACAGAGGTTGCAGGAAAAGGATGCGTCCCGGTTAGCATCTCGTAAGTAATCACTGCCAGCGCCCAGATATCCCATGCAGCAGATGCGATTTCACCGTTCAGCTGATCCGGTGACATATACTGCGGTGTACCCACCAGAACACCTGTAGCGGTGTCAGCTGTAGCCGCGGCCGGGTCGGTCGGAGAAATCAGAAACTTCGCTAGACCGAAATCCAGAATCTTGATCACTTCACCCTCGCCGCTTTGGGCCAGGAAAATGTTCTCCGGCTTCAGATCGCGATGGATTAAGCCGTTTTCGTGTGCCGCTTCAAGACCGGCGCATACGCCCCCAAGAACCTGCAAGATTTGTTGCGTTGCAAGTCTCTTCTGCTGCACCAATCGTTGCCGCAGCGTGAAGCCTTCGAGTAACTCCATCACGAGAAACACGCGTGTGTCCGAATCCACACCAAAGTCGTGCACGGTAACCAGATTGGGGTGTGCGAACGACGCTGCCGCCTTGGCTTCGCGCCGGAAGCGTTCCGCCGCGTCGCTACTGGTAACGAGGTCTTCACGTATCAGTTTGACCGCAACGGCGCGTTCCAAGGATGTATCCGTGGCCTTGTAAACCGTGCCCATTCCGCCCCGCCCCAGCCTTCGTTCCAGCCGGTAGCGCGAGGTCAGCAGCCGCTTAAAAGGCATTCGCGTGAGTTGCGCGTTTTCATTGGGGCAGCGGCCCATGCCGCTCTCGTAGCACAAACCGCAACGGGGACACTCTTCAAATCCGCTGAGCGCACTCGTAACCGGACGCTCCAAGAGCAATGCCAGCGCGCTGCCAATACCAGAGAGTAATTCCTGGTCCTCGCTGCCATAGGGCTCCTCTGATTTCTTTAAGCCCAAAACCATAAGCGCCTCGCGACCTTGGGGTGCAATCGCGATAGGTACCATGAGGTCAATACGCGCATCCCGCAGGAAGTTCGTATCTTCTGAAGGAAGCTGCTGCTTGAGCCATCCGCTTTCGGCCAGCGATATCTGCAAGGGCTTGGCGAATAGGCGAAAGGCCGCCATGAGTTTGCTCTCGGCGCTCAGTCCGCGGGGATAGATTTCAGGCGGCGCCGCGGCGATGCAACGATAAAGTGGTTCGGTGGCCTCGCGCATCAGGATTGCGACAAACTCTGGATGCAGCGCCTGCTCTATGCGGGCAACCGCCTTGGGCGCAACGTCTGCGAGGTTCGAGGACGCGCGAATCTCATCCACCGTCTGCAGTAACAGGTGCTGCGCGTTGTAGTGCTCGCGATAAAAGCGACGGTCCAGCACCTCCATCCATTGCGACCGTTTCTTGTGGGCAATTACTCCCGCCACTCCCATGAGCGCATACGCCCAGCCGTGCGCGGAGAGCAGGACTCCGAATGGCTGGTCCTTGTGCGCAATCAAATCGAAGATGAGGATTCCTGCCAGGATCGGGATGGGGATGAGCAGTGCGCCGCGCGCCACAGCGTATTGCAGGCTCTGGCGGACGATGAAACTTACCTGGAACAGCCGCTGCTTAAGAACCGCGTACGCCACACAAATTGTGAAAGGAACCTGCGCAAGCCCGAATACAAGCGGTGAGAGAGCAATCGCAGAAAGCCAGAGCGTCTTTTGAGATAAGGAGAACAGAAAAACTGCAATCAAATCCACGAAGAATAGCAGCAAGCCAAAGATCACCAGCCGTATCCGGCGCCTTTCATTCACCTCCCGGAGCCGGAAATAATTCACTGCCAGGATCACCATGGGAGCTAGAAAAGCAACCGGGAAAATAATCCCGAGGATTGCACCGACCCAACCCGGAACGGCGCCCACAGAGCGCTCTGGCGCGAACAGCGTGATGTAATCCCCAGTGATTGTGGAGCCCAGCACAGGCACGGTGAGCACCGCCAGCATCATCCATGCCCATCGGCGATGCAACAGCGGCTTGGGGAATGAAAGCGAAAACAACAGCATAGGCGCAACGGGTAAGGGGGTGCTGCCGAGTATCACCGCGGGGAAGATGAGCCACTGGATGGCCAGTGGCAGGTTTCTCCATAACACCCCAGCATTCGGGGACACAAAGTACTGATTGCCTGTACCCAGGCTGCAAAGGAATATGCCGGCGGCGACGGCGGTGAGGTCGCGCGGCCTCTTAAAGAGAACCAGCAGTCCCACCAGCAACTGAATCAGGCTGGCAGCGGTTTCCACCCACCAGCCCAGGTATTCTTTCGAGGTCCGAGCTTGCGTCCGCGTTTGATTGAGAGTCAACTGCAAATGAACTTCCTGGCTCCCGCGCAATACCACAATGGAAACAGGATGGTCGAACATTGTGTTGCACAACACGTTTCCGAGCTCCATTGAGCTTTGTACAGCTCGGCCATCTACATTGACGATTCTGTCATCCCGCTTCACTCCGGCGGCGTAGCCCGGGCTCCCCGGCTTCACACTCGCCACCCGGTTGTCACGAAAGTTGGGGTTGATTCCAGTTGCCTCAGGAAGTTTGGGAGGTAGATAGACAAAGCCCACCAGAAAGCAGGCGATGAAAGACGCTGCAACCAACCAAATCCACCACGGGATGCGGGCAGAGGACATGCTCTCTTTCTTATTCGATCCGGGAGACGCCCATTATAGACACAATGTCCACACAATCGGCAAAAAGGTGGGTGGGAACGGCGGCTAGGCATCGACGGCTATGTCTTTGCGCTTCCAGTCGTCCGCGCCGCGGTGCTGTTCGCCCGGACAAATGTGGTGCCCTGCTTTGCACAAGACGCTTGAACTGCGCAACTCTGCGATCTGTGTACGTTGGTTCAGGAACCCAGTAGGCAAAAAGCGGCCGGGATTACCCGACGCGTGTCCAAATTCTCCCTAAAGTCGGCTACGTACAATTGGCCTCGTCCGCAACCATCGTCGACGCGCCTCTCGGCATTACGCCCGAGCGACGGGCTATCCAGAAAGTTGGTCCCGCCACCCAAGGGTTTTCCTGATTGACGATCCAGCCAAACCGGGGGTATAGTTCTTCGCGTTAGCGCCCCACAAGCTGGACGCTTCTCGTGGGCGTCCGCAACATTCACCTCCGTAACTCTGGAAAGCGCAGCACGGGGGCAACAAAATGGAGTTCTCTCGCAGGACTTTTCTCAAAGGCACCGTCCTAGGCGGAGCCGGTTTCTCCGCCCTCGGCTTTGATCTGACTCCGGTTTACGCTCAGACCCAATCCCTCAAGATTTCCCGCGCCAGCGAGACGCGCAGCACCTGTCCTTACTGTGCCGTCAGTTGTGGCGTGATCATCTACACCTTGGGCGACAAGGCCAAGAACGCGATTTCCCAGGTCGTCCACGTCGAGGGCGATCCCGATCATCCCATCAACCGTGGCACGCTCTGCCCCAAAGGTTCGTCGCTCGAGCAGGACATTCTCAACGACCGCCGCCTGCTGAAACCTCAAGTGCGGCGTCCCGGAGCCACCGACTGGGAAGATATTTCCTGGGATCAGGCCTACACCGAGATTTCACAGCGTGTGAAAAAAACGCGCGACGACACCTTCCTCGAAACCGATGCCCAGGGCCGCACCGTGAACCGCTGTGAAGGCATGGCCTTCACCGGCGGCTGCACCGATACCAACGAATTCAATTACCTCGCCGTAAAAAGTATGCGCAGCCTGGGGGTCTGCTACCTGGAAAACCAGGCCCGCGTTTGACACGGCCCCACGGTCTCCAGTTTGGGGCCCACCTTCGGACGCGGCGCAATGACCAATGGCTGGATCGACATCAAGAACACCGACATGATGTTGATCATGGGCGGCAATCCCGCCGAGAATCACCCCTGCGGCTTCAAGTGGGCGGTTGAAGCCAAGATTCATCGCAACGCGAAAACCATCGTTGTCGATCCGCGTCTGACCCGCACCGCCGCCAACGCCGACATGTACATACAGATCCGTGCCGGCGCCGACATCGCCTTCCTCGGCGGCGTCATCCGGTACGCCATCGAGAACAACCGCATCGCCAAAAACTACCTCGTCAACTACACCAACGCCGCTTTCATTATTAAAGACGGATTTAACCTGCCCGAAGACGGCCTTTTTTCCGGATTCGATCCCGAGAAAAAGGTCTACGACAAGAAGACCTGGAATTATGAAGAAGGTGGAGACCTGGCCGGCAAACCGGTAGCAGCCACGCCTCCGGAAAAGACGGCTGCTCCTCTGCCCGCGGGCGCCGCACCACCTCCACCCGCGCTCCCGCCGAACGTCGCGTTCGACCTCTCGTTGCAGCATCCGCGCTGCGTCTATCAACTGCTGAAGAAGCAATACGAGCGCTACACCCCCGAAATGGTGGAGCGCATTACCGGCATTCCGAAAGACCAATTCCTCAAGGCCGCCGACCTGTTCACCTCCGTTCGCAAAGATGGCGACATGAAAAAAGTAGCCACCATCATTTATGCGGTTGGATGGACGCAGCACAGCTTCGGCACGCAGATCATCCGCACCGCCGCCGTGCTTCAACTGCTGATGGGCAACGTCGGCCGCGCCGGTGGCGGAGTCAATGCGCTCCGCGGCCACTCCAACATCCAGGGCGCGACCGATATGGCGGGAATCTTCGACATTCTCCCCGGCTATTTGAAGATGCCGAATCCCGGCGATGTCAATCTCGCCACCTTTCTGAAGCGCACCACTCCAACCGAATCCAAGCCCGATCCGTGGCAGTCATTTAACTATTGGTCGAACACGCCAAAATTCACCGTCTCGTTTCTGAAAGCGATGTACGGCGCAGCCGCCACCAAAGAAAACGACTTCGCTTTCAACTATCTGCCGAAAATCGACCGCAACTATTCCTGGGTGAATATCTGGAACGACATGTACGAGGGCAAGATCAAAGGCATTTTCGCCTTCGGCATGAACGGCGTCATGATCGGCCCCGATTCGAACAAGAATATCGACGCCCTGAAAAAGGCCGACTGGCTGGTGGTTTGCGAAATCTATCCCGACGAGACGAGCGAATTCTGGAGGGCTCCGGGAATTACGGCCGAGGACCAGAAAAAGATCAACACGACCGTATATCGCTTGCCGGGCGCAGGCTTTGCCGAAAAAGACGGCACCTTCGTAAACTCCGCCCGCTGGCTGCAATGGAAGAACGTAGCCGTTCCGCCGCCCGGGCAGGCCCGTCTCGACCAGGAAATCCTCGCGACCATCTTTTTGAAAGTTCGCGAACTCTATAAGAAAAATGGCGGCAAGTTCCCCGATCCCGTTCTGAACGCGACGTTCGCGTACACCAACCCGTACAACCCGTCGCTCTCCGAGGTTGCGAAAGAAATCAACGGCAAAGCGCTCGCCGACATCACCGATCCAAAGACGAACGTCACCATCAAGGCCGGCCAGCAGCTCCCCGGCTTTGCCTGGCTCAAAGACGACGGCACAACCCTCTCCGGAAACTGGCTGTACTGCGGATCGTGGACCGAAGCCGGCGCCATGATGCAGCGCCGCGGAACTGAAGATCCGTCCGGCCTCGGCGTTTATCCCAATTGGGGATGGTCGTGGCCGGCGAATCGCCGCATTCTCTACAACCGCGCCTCCTGCGATGGTGACGGCAAGCCCTGGGATCCTTCGCGCCGCCAGGTTTGGTGGGACGAAGCCAAGCAAAGCTGGGTGGGCGTTGACGTTCCGGATTTCAAAGTGGATTCCGCACCCAAAGATCACATGGGCCCATTCATCATGAACCCCGAGGGCATCGGACGTTTGTTCGTGCCACTGGCTGGCATGCAAGATGGTCCCTTCCCCGAATTTTATGAGCCGATCGAAAGCCCGATTGCGAATCTGTTGCATCCGAAGCAATCCAACAATCCGGTCGTGAAACGATATAAGACCGACATGGATAAGTACGGGACGGTGGATCAGGGATTCAACGTCATCTGCACCACCTACCGCTTGACCGAGCACTACCACTACTGGACAAAAAATAATCCGATGAACGTGCAACTCGTGCCGGAACCGTTCGTCGAAGTTCCAGCGGAACTGGCCGACCGCATGGGCATTCGCGGCGGTGAAAAAGTAAAGGTCACCAGTGCGCGCAGCCACTACATCGCGAAGGCGATGGTCACGCGCCGCATCCGGCCCATGAAGATCGATGGCAAGGAAACGTTCCAGATCGGCATCCCCATTCACTGGGGCTTCCGCGGCATTGCGGAAGATGAAGACAAGACCGCGAAGACGCTGGCGAATCAGCTGACGCCGACGGTCATCGATCCGAACGCGTTCACGCCAGAATTCAAAGGGTTTTTGGTGAAGATAGAAAAAGTGTAGTGTAGCGCCGCCGTTTCGGCGGCTGTCCGGTGGGCGTCCCGCCCGCCGCAACGAGGATAGGGAGATGGCAGACCGCAAGGCACTACAGGCCGAAATGATCTCGGGCCATTCCGGACCGTCGCCCGGCCTGGGCATGCAGCGCGACCTCGAAGTCTGCAAACTGGTGGACACCACCACATGCATCGGCTGCAAGGCGTGTGAAGTGGCCTGCGCCGAGTGGAACGACTTGCCGTTCTCCTTGACCACCTTCGACAACACCTACCAAACGATGCCCGAGACGCGCTGGAATTTCTGGAACCTCATTAAGTTCAACGAGCACCAGAATCCGGATGGCACGATCCAGTGGCTGATGCGCAAGGATCAGTGCATGCACTGCGCCGACCCCGGCTGTCTCGCGGCTTGTCCCGCCGACGGCGCCATCGTGAAGTACGCCAACGGCATCGTCGACTTTAACCAGGAAAACTGCATCGGTTGCGAATTCTGCGTTTCCGGTTGCCCCTTCAATATTCCGCGCTTCAATCCCGCGACCAAGCGGGTGTACAAGTGCACGCTCTGCTCCGACCGCGTCGGCGAGGGTCTCGAACCCGCATGCATCAAAGCCTGTCCCACCGGCTGTCTCAAGTTCGGCACAAAAGACGACATGAAATTCATCGCCGAGGAGCGCGCGAAACAACTGAAGGAAAATTTCGGCTGGAAGAACGCCGGCGTCTACGATCCGCAGTCCGTCGGCGGAACCCATGTGATCTACGTACTCCACGATGCCACCGATCCCGAGCGCTACGGCGGCCTGCCCAGCAATCCGCAGATCCCGTGGAGCTACACCGTGTGGAAGTGGCTCTTTAAGCCCGTGCTCGGAACCTTCGCTTTGTTCGGCTTTCTCGGCGTCATCCTGCACTACGTAACCTCCGGTCCGCGCCGGACCCAACCGGAACCGCCGGCAAAGGATGGCGCCAATGTCAACATCTAGCGGTGCGATCGGACGTTTCGACGACAAGGCCCGCGAGAGTTTCGAAAACGTGGGCCAAACCACCGTCTATCGCGGAGAGTTGCTGCGCCATCCGGTCTACACGCGCGTGCTCCACTGGATGGTCGCGCTCTTTTTCTTCCTCGCGCTCTTCACCGGCTTCAGCTTCTATCTCCCGTGGCTCTTCCGGTGGTTCACTCCCATCTTCGGCGGCGGACCACTCAGCCGCGTCATGCACCCCTGGTTCGGCATAGGCTTCGTCTTCTTCTTCGGATTACAAGCCCTGAACTGGCTCCAGCGCATGATCTGGACCGCAGCCGATTCCGACTGGGTGCGCAACATGGGGAAGATCGTCAGCGGCAAAGAGAAAATGGATCCGCCCGGCACCGGCTTCTTCAACGCCGGACAGAAATTCCAGTTCTGGGAGATCGTCGGCGGCAGCGTCGCGTACCTCATCACCGGCATCATCATGTGGGCGGGCGCAGGAACTTTCGGAAGAATCGCCGTCGCCATCAGCTACGTCGTGCACGACATCTCCGCCCTCATTATGCTCGGCGGAATCTTCATACACATCTATGAGAGCACATTCGGCCAGCCCGGCACCTTCCAGGCAATAGTTCGCGGCGCGGTAAGCGAATCCTGGGCTTGGACCTTCCACCCCGCTTGGTACAAGCAAGTCACCGGACGCGACCCGCAGCAGGCCTGTGAAGAAGCCCGCCGCCAAATGACCCCCGGCAGCAAACCATAACAGGCGGCGGAAAGACTCTTGTATGCGAGCAAGTGTGGGGACGGGCGCCTCGCCCGCCCAAGCCGAGCGCAGCTCGGCAGTTGCCAGTGGTCACCACTCTCATGAAGCCCAACTCGATCTGCCAGCCTCGAGCAGGGACTACCTGCATACCCTCGAGCAGCAGTAACGATTGCGTCGCACAGCGATGCTGTGCTAAAACCGGCAAGAGACACAGAGAAATCATTCCCGAATTCGCGCCCAGCCATAATTCAGTGTTCCAGAGGACAAGATGAAGCCACAGGAGCTCGGCCGTATCGTTCGTGAGCAGACCCCTTTGGTAACCGCGCGGATGTTGCTGCGTCCGCTGCGGGCGGATGATGCCAGCGCCGTTTTCAACTACGCTCACGATCCCGAGGTCACGCGGTATACGCAGTGGGATGCGCACCGTACAATCGAAGACAGCAGACGTTTCATTGAGCAGACCATCGCCGCGTATCAGCGAGGCGAGAACGCCGAACTGGCGATCGAGCTGAAATCCGACAAGAAGGTGATTGGCACCTGCGGCCTGATTAACATTTCGGCGGACCATTGCCGTGGCGAACTGGTGTTTGCCATGGCCAAGGAGCATTGGGGCGGCGGCATAATGGGCGAGGCACTGAAAGCGATGTTCGCGTTTGGATACGGAGCGCTACAGTTGAATCGTATCTTTGCGAAGGTGGACCCGGACAACATGAAGACCATTCTGGTGTTGAAGCGCGCCACTTGGCAGTTCGAAGGCACCTTGCGCCAGGAGGTCAAGGTGCGGGGCACGTTTCGCGATGTAAAGCTGTATTCATTGCTGAAGAGGGAGTTCGCCACGTCGTCGATGGCGTTTTAGGATCTGGTTCCGCTATGAACAAGCTGAGGGTGGTCTTGTCCCTGATGACCCGCGACAGCGACTATCAGCTGGAGCAAGCTAAGGCCGCGGAAGCCGTAGCGCAGCAACAGAACGTCAACTTGGAGATTTTCTATGCCGACGGCAACTCGGTCACCCAGAGCACGCAGCTGCTCAACTTAATTCACAAGTACAAATCGGAGCTCAGCGCAATTCTGGTCGCACCCGCTGGAGGAACCGAATTTCCGCAGGTGGGTAGAGCCGCCGTCAGCGAGGGCATCGCCTGGGTTGTGCTGAACCGCGGTGCCAGTTCCCTGGTGGATCTGCGCCGGGATTTTCAAGTGCCCGCTTTCGCCGTCAGTTCCGATCACAAACAGGTGGGGCGCATTCAGGCGCAGCAACTCGCCGCGATCCTCCCGCAGGCCGCAACCGTCCTGTGCATTCAGGGTCCGTCCAGCAGCCTGGCTGCACAGCACCGGCTCATTGGCCTGGAGAGGGCAAAGCCCCCGCGCATGACCCTCAAGATCCTGAAAAGCTCCAACTGGACGGAGGAAGGCGGCTTTCAGGCGGCTTCGTCGTGGTTGCGCCTGACTACTTCACAGCAGCAACCAATTTGTGCCGTCGCCGCGCAGAAGGACCTCATCGCCATGGGAGCGAGGAGAGCATTTGAGGAGGCGAAGGCCCTCGCACCCGGCGGTACGTTGTCGCAGATGCCTTTCCTCGGAGTGGACGGGTTGCCCCTCACCGGCCAAGCGTTTGTCAACCGCGGCTCACTGATCGCGACCGTAGTGGTGCCGCCCGTCGCTGGCACAGCGTTGGAGGCCGTCCTGAAGGCCATCGCGACCAGGACCAAACCACCCGAACTGCAACTGATCCCTAGCTACTCGTACCCGGCCCTCGAATCGCTCCGGCCGATCGCGGCGGCCGCCCGCGGATAACCAATCAAGTAAGTAATTGGCTCGTCCCTAAAAGGAAACTGACCCACTACCCTGTTGAGCGCTGTGTGTACATTCTCGTCCAGATCCGCAAAAATGGCGATTCGACGTTAAACTAATCAAGTACCACCATCCGTAGAGACGGGGCTTGCCCCGTCTCGCTCTGTGCGACGAACGACTAGCGACCGGCGACCAGCGACCAGCGACCAATGATCAAGTCCCCCCGAGGAACCCGCGACCTTCTCCCGCCCGACACGGCGCTCTGGAACTTCGCCGAAGCCGCCGTCCGCGACGTCTTCCGCGCCTACAACTTCCACGAAATCCGCACGCCGATCTTCGAGTCCACCGAACTGTTCGCCCGAGGCGTAGGCGAAGAAACCGACATCGTCGCGAAAGAAATGTTCACCTGGGAAGATCGCGGCCGCGCCGATAGCGATAGAGGCCAGTCGCTGACCCTCCGCCCCGAAAACACCGCCGGCGTAGTTCGAGCCTACATCGAACACAAACTCTGGGACCGCGGCCTCAACAAGCTCTTCTATATCGGGCCGCAATTCCGCCGCGAGCGTCCGCAAAAAGGCCGCTATCGCCAGTTCTATCAAATCGGAGCCGAAGTCATCGGCCCCGCCGCCGCCGGCAGCCAGTCTCCCGCCAGAGACGCGGAAATCCTCGAACTCCTCGCCACGCTGCTCGATCGCGTAGGCATCACCAACTGGACGCTGGAACTGAATTCCGTAGGCGACCCCGCCGATCGGGCACGATTTAACGAAGCTCTCCGCAAAGCGCTCGCACCCGTAGCAGAAAAAATGTGCGTCGACTGCCAGCGCCGCAACGTCACCAATCCGCTAAGAGTCTTCGATTGCAAAGTTCCCGAAGACCAGCCGATCATAGAAACTCTCCCCACCATAACCAAGTTCCTAAGCGAAGATACCCGTGCCCACTACGAAGCAGTAAAACAGATCCTAAACGCCGTCCGCATCCCGTACGTCGAAAATCCGCGCCTGGTCCGGGGTCTCGATTACTACCAAAAAACTGCGTTTGAATTTACGCATGGCGCGCTCGGCGCGCAGAATGCGATTCTCGGCGGCGGAAGATACGACGGCCTATCCGAAGCACTCGGCGGCCCGCCAGCTCCGGGGATTGGCTTCGCTATCGGAGAAGATCGGCTGGTGCTTTCGCTGGCAACGACGGCCGAGTCGGTCGTCCGCAAGCCCGATGTTTACATCGCTCCGCTCGGCGCCGGCATGGATCGCGAAGCCGCTCGCGTGGCGCGCGAATTGCGCCGGCACGATCTAGTCGTCGATCTTGGCGACGAGTCGTTTCGCTTAAGAAAATCCTTCGAGGCCGCTGACAAGATGGGGGCGCGATACATCCTCATAGTCGGCGAGAATGAAGTGGCGGCCGATGCATTCGCGCTCAAGCATCTGGCCTCGGGCCAACAAGTCACGGTTCCGCGCGCCGAACTGGCGCAGCGGATTTTGCGGAAGTAGCGCCGCTTCCGATCTTGTCGTTATGAGCGAAGCGAGATTCCCGGTTCCATTTATAATCACGATTCGGCTCACCACCGTAATCTCAGCGGTACCAATTTCGGCAACACAAGGGCGAAAACGTGCTCGATTTCTTAGGCGACCTCAGACGAACTCATATGTGCGGCGCTCTTCGGCTCTCCGATGCTGGCAAGAAAGTTGTGCTCATGGGATGGTGCAACCGGCGGCGCGACCTTGGCCAAATCATCTTCGTCGACCTGCGCGACCGCACCGGCGTGACGCAAGTCGTGTTCAACTACGAACTGAGCGCCGCCGTTCACGAGAAAGCGGAAGCGCTGCGCAACGAGTTCGTGATCGCCGCCATCGGCACGGTCAAGCGCCGCGATGCCGACACCATCAATCCCAATATCCCAACCGGCGAAGTCGAACTGGTGGTGGAAGAGCTGCGAATTTTGAACGTGTCGAAGCCGCTCCCCTTTCTGCCTTCGGACACGGTGCTCGCGAACGAGGAAATGCGCTTGAAATATCGCTACATCGACCTGCGCCGCGACGCCATGCAGTTCAACATCGAGCTGCGGCACAAAGTGGCCCTCGCCATCCGAGACAACCTGGCTTCGCAGGGCTTCTTCGAAATCGAAACGCCGTTCATGACGCGCTCCACGCCCGAAGGCGCGCGCGATTATCTCGTCCCCAGCCGCGTGCAGCCGGGAATGTTCTACGCCCTGCCGCAATCGCCGCAACTGTTCAAGCAGATCCTGATGATCTCGGGCTTCGATAAATATTTCCAGATCGTGCGCTGCTTCCGCGACGAAGATCTGCGCGCCGACCGCCAGCCCGAATTCACCCAGATCGATCTCGAGATGTCATATCCGCAGCCGGAGCGGGTTTGGGAAGTGGTGGAGAGCTTTCTGACCGCCGCTTTCAAAGCCGCGGGCCACGAGATCAAGACGCCTTTCCCGCGCATGGATTTCGACGATGCCATCCGGCAGTACGGCATCGACAAGCCCGACCTGCGCGTGCCCGCCTTCACCGATGTGGGCGATTGTTTTGCACCCGAAGATCTTCAAGGGTTAGACATAAATAATGACCTGCCCGTGATTGCCATCCGCATTCCGCACGTGGGCGAGCTTTCGCGCAAGGAGCGCGACGACATCAAGCCGCTGTTTGTGTCGAAGGGCGGAGCGCGCGTGTTCGAAGACTTCAAGCGCATCGAGAACAAGCACCCCGAAGCGGGAGCAAAAGTCCGCGCGAAAACGGGGGCTGCGGCGGACGATCTGTTGGTGCTGGTGGTGGGCTCGGCGCGCTCCGGCGCAACCGGAGACGCGCACCCGGCCAGCAAGCGCAAGGTAACGCCCGCGGAGATGGCCATCTATGCCTCCGCCGGACTGCTGCGCGTGGCGCTGGCGCAGAAATATTCCGACCGGCACAAGCTTTTTCAGAAAGGCGATTTCCGTTTTCTGTGGGTGACGAATTTTCCCATGTTCGAGTGGGATGAAGGCGAGAGGCGCTGGGTCGCCGCTCATCATCCGTTCACTTCGCCGCACGATGAAGACATGGACAAGCTGGAAACCGATCCGGCCATGGTGCGCGCCCTCGCCTACGACGTGGTGCTGAATGGGACGGAACTGGGGTCGGGCTCGATCCGTATTCACCGGCAGGATGTGCAGAGCAAAATCTTTCATGCGCTCGGCATGACGGAAGAAGAAGCGCGCTCGCGCTTCGGCTTCTTCCTGGAAGCGCTCGAATACGGCACTCCCCCGCACGGCGGGATCGCGCTCGGTCTCGATCGCATCGTGATGATTCTGGCGGGAGCCGATAGTCTGCGCGAAGTCATTCCTTTCCCCAAAACCGCCGCCGCCAAGGACCTGATGATGGAAGCGCCGACCCCGGTGGCGGAGGGGCAGTTGCGCGAGTTGGGGATTGGGGTGGTGGTGAAGAGGTGAGCGCACAGGGGCCGGGTCAGCGGTTCCAACGGACTTCGGCAGCTGCTTCTGGCATCGGCGCTACGTCGGGTGCTGCGGCGGAAGTGTGGTGGGACAAGGACAGCTTTTCGAAGACAATACTTGCCACCGACCCTTCCTCAGCTCGGGCATTCTCCAGCGCAACTCCAGCGTCATAGAGCTTGCGGTCTAACTCCGGATCCGCCTGTAAATCCAAACGGAAGCCGCGAGCACCGCGGTGGAGAGACAGTTCGCGCATCGATACTAAGGCCATCGCTATATCTTAAGTATCTCCAATATACGTGTCAATACATAGGATTGGGCGACTCCCGCCAATTGGCGGATCGCATCGTGGTCGTTCAATCTCCTCAAAAGATCGCCTTGTTCTTTCGACATCGCTCCCAGATTCAGTATCCCATAAACCAAGGATCCGGATTCGGTGTCAATCAATGGAATCGAAATCAGCATTGTATGGAGTGGCCTGCCCGGAACCTCGACATAAGTTCGTTGCTCCAGCGAGGTACTCTGAGGATCGATAGTGCGGACAATCCTGCGTTTCCAGGCTCGTCCGGCGTTACCGTCCCCGACCGGCAGTGTCAGGTTGCGATAGGCTGGGTCGCTGGTGTTCGTTCCCACGGCAATTCTTAAAACCGGGTTCGGTGGGTCCGAGTCGTCCAGGACCATCAGGCTCAATTCCAGCTGCCGAGCGTCCAACCCGCTATCCGCATTCAGCTTCTGATCCAAGAGGTTTTTCACAAGCTGGGCGAAGGACGCCAAGACGGCGAAGACTTTTTCGGCGGACTTCGCATTCTCCGCATTGTACGGCTCCGTACCAAGCGAGCGGAGGTGTAGCAGTTGCTGGGAAAAATCCCGCTGCCGCTTTCGCAGCAGCGGAGTAAGCGCAGCAGCCGAAGCGTCAAGGCTTTCGGCAAGGACCCAAGAAATCCGGTAATAGAACGGGGCGGGAGGCTTCGCGACGCGCAACACGGCTATCCCGAGCAATGGGGAGTAATAAAAGTCATTCTGAAACGCGGCCGTCAGTTCGTCATCCCGGGTTTCATCATGATCTAGCTTGCGGACCTCGAAAAATGGCGGACCGGTGAGAGTGATCTGCCGAGGAAATCGAGCCAATAAAGAGAGGGTTTCGACCTCCTCGTCGATCAATTTTTCCATAAAGTCGATGCCATCTTCGCGATAGCTCGGTTTTTGCCGAAACTCCTCCATGTTCATGCAGTACACGTTGAAATCGTAGTTGCGCAGACAGGCGTCTGCAGGCCTCGCAGCAGTAGGACGATCCGCGAATCGAATGCTCGCCCGAATCACGCGGGCTTCGCGCTTGGCATCAAGCGTTACTCCGTTTGAGGTGCGATTTCCGGTGCGCACAAGCTCCCACGGGGACATTTGCCCCGCCTGGGTCTCAGAGGGAGGGAGCTCAATCTTCGCGTCAGGGCCGCGCAGGACCACGCCCTGCAATGATATTTCGTTGTGCGCATCTCCCTCCTCATTGATGTCCACGTCCCAATGGACGTCGCGAGCGGAATAGCTTCCCTTGGGTGCGGTTTTTACCTCAGAGGCCTTCGCGGCCAGCGTCACGGCAACGGGCGCGGTTGCAGGAGCCGGTGAAGCGACTCCCTGCTCAAAGGTCGTACAGAAATCCTGAAGAAACTCATACCCCGGATGTTTCGCCCCGTCTGGCTTCACGCAAGTAAAGTGGTCGGTATCTCGCAACATGACAGCTGGGCCGAAATAGCGCCCGGCAGACTCCTTGGTTACCACCACCTTCTTGTCGGGAATTAGCCAGCGATGAATAACAAAGTGATTCTCGCAAGCTTCAGCGCCACTTAGATTAGGAATTCGGTTTTCGGCGATCAGCCGTCGAAAGCGACTATCCAAGTCTTGCAGGCTCCAGTTTCCCCACTTTAGCTGACGCCCGAGCGCGTTATTGTAAAACTCCGCGATAAGCTCAAGATGATTGGCTAAATCACTGCCGTAAGATGGGGAGGCCACCAGCGCAAGGCCAACGTTTTTGTCCACAAAGCTCATCGAACGGCTTTCGAGCATGTAACGCACAACAATGCCTCCCAAACTGTGACAGAGGAAAACGATCGATTGCCGGGCGAGCACTGGACGGTTCGTTAGGGGCGGGCCGCTCGTGCGTCCGAGCGCTGCAAAAAGCTCCTGGGCGCAATCCGCAATCTGATAGGGCCCTGAATCGATAGCAGTGTAGTAGCCGCCTGTGTAAATGGAATAGTGCGAAAAACGCGGGTCGTCCTTCAAAAGATCTGGCCAGTAGGTGCCGCTGGTATCCTGGTCGGCGGGCTCCCGGTACCAGCAGCCTCGGCTGTCGGATAGAACTCCGTGAACGAAAACAATGGCCAGTTCGGTGTCGCGATCTTCGTACCACAGATTGTTTTCGCTCGGGTCGGGACGCCGTGGTTCTCGAAGCCACCGAGAGAGAGGGGATGCCATTGCGATAACTCCAAAAACTTACTAGTGTTACCAGTAAGTACCGCCGCGTCCGTGGGTAATAGGTTCATGCACCGATTGTGTTCGCTAACTAACTTCCGCGAGAACCATTACGCACGGCATTCTACACCAATCTCCTCGCTCATTCGCGATAAAGTGAGCGGCACCCGGCATCGCCTTGCAATAGGCACAGAAAATCTCCTCGCCATGGGCGACCGGGTGCCCGACTCATTGCGCTCTCTGCGATGACCCCTGATCCTTTTTTCGTCACAAACCAGCTGTGTGCACCATCACAGACGACCAACCCGGCGTGCGCGATAATGAAGCTCTGATTGGACCAGCCAGACGTGTGCCTGTCTCTCAAGACGGCCATGGAAGCCGCCCCAAACCCATTTTGGGACACTCTTTGACAACCGAGCGAAGCAATATCGCCGCTAAGTCATTGGTTCTGGAAGATTTTACCCGCAAGTCCTTTAAACCCAAAGACCTAGCGGGAATTTCCTCCTAACCCAATGATTCTAATAGATAGGGGGAGGGGGGGGGTACCCATAAATTGGCAATCTTTGCCAACTTCTCCCAAAGGGACGCCATCGGATGACTCAGATTTTCTCGTGGCGAGCTTTTCACCGTTGCATTCTTCAACTCTTGCTGTTGTGAGATTCAACGGTGCATGCCTTTGGCGTAAGTTAGTGATTCCACGCCGCAACCCTCTACTTCCACCTTCAAACACTGAAAACACGAGCTTTGGCCTGTTGCGTTTTCCATCAAAGCGTTGTTGACAATTTCATCGCAGCGATCCGCGCAACGAACCTGCCTTTCGTCTATCCAACTCATTCCACGGGAGATCGCGGCCCGCAGTGCACCCGCTCGCCATTCGCTTCGTCTTGGCACGCCGATTGCCTTTAGAAGAGTGCTGAGTGGCTCGCTAGACCGCCCTCCGACGAGGTGACTTATGACAGTCCTATTGGTTCTCTTCTTCTTCGCAACCTTCTTGCTGATTGACTACTTCCGCACCCGCCACGCCATTGTGCAACCGGCCGTGCACGTCGCCCCAGCGAAGCATGACGCCGCTGTGCCGCGCTTGCAGCCAGCCGTGGTCGGCGGCTTCGAGGTCCCAGAGAACCTGCGCTACCACCCTGGCCACACCTGGGCACTGAGCGAGAGCCCCAACCTGGTGCGGGTCGGCATGGATGATTTTGCCGCTAAACTGACCGGCACGGTGGAACGCATTACGCTGCCGCAACGCGGCCAGTGGATTCGCCAAGGCCAGAAGATGTGCACACTTTATCGCGACGACTGCGCCGTCGACATGGTTTCGCCCATCGAGGGCAGCGTCTCTGACATCAACGAAGCGGTCATTAAGAATCCTAAGCTGGCGCTCAGCGATCCTTACGGCGAAGGCTGGCTGGTCACCGCCAATGCGCCCGACGCCAAGACAAGCTTCAAGAACTTGCTGGGTGGCCCACTCGCCCGCTGGTGGACAGAGGAGTCGGCGAGCCGCTTGCAGCGCCGGATGCCGATGGCACTGGGTGCCTTGGCCCAGGATGGAGGAGTGGCCGTGGACGACCTCTCAGTCCAGATCCCCAACCAAGAATGGCTGCCACTGGCGAAGGAGTTCTTCCTGTCATAAGTCGAACCCGTAGCGAGGCCAACCACCCTCGCCGCTCGTCGAAAGAGGACCGCAGAAACACCGGCCGCCCGGATCCAAGGCTGAAAAGCCAGAACCCCGGGTGGCCGGTGGCGTTTGGACCGCCGGAATGCACTCCGCCGCGTTGTTTCTGCTGGCGCAAGCGGATGATGGCTGGTAGCCCCGGCAGGAATCGAACCTGCATATTCAGTTTAGGAAACTGAAGTCCTATCCGTTGAACGACGGGGCCAAAAGAAACATGCAAAATCAGGTTAGCAGGTTGCGAAACGGGTTGCCAAACCCGCGGTGAATCCGGCCGTGCAAATACGCGCCGCCTAGAGCCAATGAAAACGCAGGCTTCACAGAGTGCTGAAAAACTCGATTTTGTTCTTGCTTTTGGGTGGCGCAGCGCCGGGGTCCCCAGCACGCCGCTTTTGGCGTGATGGAGTGGAGCGGTTCACCGCTGCGATAACCGGCTTGTTTTCAGCGACGGCTTTAGCCGCTGAGGGTGACAGCGGCGCGCACCACGAGTTTTTCAGCAAACTGTTTAGCCCTTGGGTCCCGGTAGCAACGACTTTGGTTACGCCTGCGCCGGAGCGAGCACGGGACGTAAAGGGGCGCTCAATCCGCGCATCATGCGCTCGAACTGTGGGATATCGAGAGACTGCGGCCCGTCCGAAAGCGCGCGCTCCGGACAAGGATGCACCTCGACAATGAGAGCGTCCGCTCCAACGGCAATTGCAGCGCGCGAAACCGCCGCAATCAGGCTCTGCTTGCCGGTGCCATGCGACGGATCGGCCACTACCGGCAGGTGCGAAAGTTCTTTGGCGAGAGCGATGGCGGCAAGGTCGAAGGTATTGCGCGTGGCGGTTTCGAACGTCTTGATTCCGCGCTCGCAAAGAGCGACCTGATCGTTTCCTCCGGAAAGCAGATATTCCGCCGCCAGCAGCCACTCCTTGACCGTGGCCGAGGGGCCACGCTTTAGCAGAATCGGCTTCTTGACGGTCGCCAGCCTGCGCAGCAACGCGAAGTTCTGCATGTTGCGCGCGCCTACCTGAAGCATATCGGCGTACTCGCAGATCAGGTCCACGTCTTCCGTACTCATGACCTCGGTCACGACCGGGAGGCCAGTGAGTTCGCGAGCTTCGCGCAAAATCTTCAGCGCTTCAATTCCCAGGCCCTGGAACTCATACGGGGAGGTACGCGGTTTGTAGGCTCCGCCGCGCAGCATGGTCGCGCCTGCGCGCTTCACCGCTTGCGCAGTCTCCAGCATTTGCTCGCGCGATTCCACCGAGCAGGGACCGGCAATCACGACCACTTCGGGGCCGCCGATTCTTACTCCACTAACGTCGACCACCGAGGGCTGCGGCCGGGTTTGACGGCTGACGAGCTTAAAGGGCTGGGCGATCGCTACCACGTTATCCACCCCGGGCGCGACCGAAAGCGCCTCGATTTCATGGCGGCGCCCACCGCTGCCGACGGCCGCAACTATGGTGCGCTCGGTACCACGCGTGACGTGGGGCTGGTATCCGGCTTCGCGGATGCGTTGAATGATGTGGTCGATCTGCTCGTCGGTGGCGCTGTCGGACATGTTCACAATCATGGCGATGACCTTTCTATTTGCCGCCAAAAAGCAAAAGCCGCGAATTCTATCGCGGCTTTGGCGGAATCTTTGAGCTGTCTCTATTTCCCTGGTGACTGGCTGCGATTCTGCACCTCCGCCGCGAATGGAAACCAATAGCGGCTAAACAGGCGGAAGATGCTAAATCGAGTCATAGAGATGCTGAGCCGTAACTCTTGAAATACCGCTGCCTTTAAAACTGGTTGAACCGGGATTACTGCGTCCCAAGGGAACTGGCAACAGTGGAGAACGCGTTGTTGGCGTTGCCCCCGATCAGACGCACAGTGCCGATCACCAATACCAGGATGACGGCGAGCATGACGGCATATTCAGCGATGTCCTGTCCTTGATCGTCCGTGCAAATCTTGCGAAGAAACTGCAACATAGATCCTCCGGATCCGAGGAACAAATTCCGCGAAATCCTGTGCACCTAATAATGCCGCCTCGGACGGTGATTGTCAATCGCCGCAGGAAGCCAGCTTCTTAACGCTGTTCGCACTCACTACTGAAGTCAGAACCCGAGCCCCGCGCGGAGTTCAAGAGAATTTACAAATTATAGTTGGTGCGTTTGCTAAAGCCGATATCGTGGCTCTTACCAGTGTTCTCTTTCTCGTTTTCTCCTTGGCAAATAAAAACTACGGTTCTGTCGCCGGAAAAACTGACGATGCCGTCGGGGCCACCGTATCGCTGACGAGTTGGCGGGCGGATTGGGAGGCGTAGTCGAGTACGCGTCCCGGCAGCACCCCGAGGTAAAGCGTAAGCAGCACGCAAACCGCAATGGCGAGGCCTGCCGCCGCGGGCACGGGAGTGACGGGGACCTCGCCCCGTGGCTCACGCATGTACATCATGACGATAATGCGCAGGTAATAATAGGCGCCCACGGCGCTATTCAGCACCAGAATGATCGCCAAGCCAACCAGATTCGACTTCAGCGCGGCACTTAATACGTAGAACTTGGCGAAGAAGCCGCCCGTGATCGGAATGCCGATCAAAGACATCAGGAAGAATGTGAAAGTCGCGGCCAGCACGGGGGACTTCCTGCCGAGACCCGCGTAGTCTTCGAGCGTGACGTACTTTTCGCCCGCGTTCGCGAAGTGGCTGACCACGGCAAATGCTCCGACGTTCATCGCAGCATAGGCGGCGGTGTAGAACATCGCCGCGGACGCGCCGAGCGCAGGTTGTGCCGCAAACGCGACCAGCAGATACCCGGCGTGAGCGATCGAGGAATAGGCGAGCAGGCGCTTGACGTTGTCCTGCACCAGGGCGCATACATTTCCCAGCGTCATGGAAAGCGCGGCCGAGACCCAGATCAGCCAGAAGCGTCCGGGTGCGTTCGCTTCGAACATGACGCGCAGCAAAACCGCGAACGCCGCCGCTTTCGGGCCGGTTGACATCAGGCCGACGACCGGAGCCGGGGCCCCCTCGTAGACGTCGGGAGTCCATACATGGAAGGGTGCAGAGGCGACCTTGAAGCCCAAGCCCACGAACATGAGCGCCGTCGCAACATACGCCAGAACCGGCACAGGTACGCCGCCGGAATGCAGCGCCAGACTGATCGCGTCAATGTTGGTGGAACCGGTCGCGCCGAACATGAGCGCCACGCCGTAGAGGAAGAACGCCGTGGCGAACGATCCCAGCAGAAAGTACTTCAGCGACGATTCGCTGCTCGAGGCGTCGCGCCGCCGAAAGCCGGCCAGCACGTAGGTCGAGATCGACGAGATTTCCAGGGCAATAAAAATAAGTACGAGTTCGATCGCCGACGACATCAAACACATGCCAACCGTGCCGAACAGGATTAGCCCGTAGTACTCCCCGGCGCGGATGCGCTGTACCGCCAGATATTCGATAAGAACTGAGGATGACCACCGCCGCAATCGCGATGACGAGGAAGTGAAAATAGACGCTGAAGTCTTCCACCCGAACCATGTTCCAGAAAGCGGTTCCGGGATACTGCGCCATCCAGAACGTCGACGCCAGCGCGGCCAGAGTGCCGATCAGCGCGATCGTGCCGAGCGCCTGGTGACTGCTTTCCTCGTCGAGCAGCGGGTCGACGACCATTATCAGCATGCCGAAGATCGAGAGCACCAGCTCCGGCAGGATGCGCATGTAGTCGGCGCCTGGCGGCGACGTGGAAGTCTGCAACTGTGCCAGCAGCCCCGGTAATGAATGCGCGAACGCCGTCATCGTCGTTATTATTACCCCCATCATTGGCCCACCATCCTGCTGGCCAATTGGGTGAAGGGGGCGAGAGCCGCTTGCACCGCCGGATCAATCGCGCTGAGCCACACCAGCGGCGCAACGCCCATCACCAGAGCGGCAACCGCAATCGGAGCAAGTGCTGCCTTCTCACGCGGGTTGAGGTCGGGCAGCGTGTTATTGACGTCGTGAGTCACTTTGCCGAAGAAAACTCGCTGATACATCCAGAGCAGGTAGCAGGCGCTCCAGATCACTCCGGTCGCGCCCAGGAACGCCATAGATAGGCCGCGCCTGGAATGCGCCGCTCAGCACCAGGAACTCGCCGATGAAACCGTTCAGCAGCGGCAGTCCCACGGAGGCCAGCACGGTGACCAGAAAGAAGGTGGCGTACTTGGGCATGGGGGTCGCTAAGCCGCCAAAGTCGGCGATCTCATAAGTGTGACGGCGTTCGTAGAGGAGGCCCGCCAGCATGAAGAGTCCGCCGGTGGCGACTCCGTGCGCCAGCATGACGAAGACGGCTCCGTTCAGTCCGGCCGTAGTGAAACTGAAGATTCCGAGGACGACGAATCCGAGGTGGCTGATCGAAGAATACGCGATCAGCTTTTTCATATTCGGCTGTACCAGCGAGACCAGCGCGCCGTAGATGATGCCGATCAGCGCCAGCACCATGATCCAGGGGGCGTTGCGGTGCGCCTGTGCGGGAAAGAGGCCGACATCGAAACGCAGCAGGCCGTAGGTGCCCATCTTCAGCAGCACGCCGGCCAGCAGCACCGATCCGGCGGTGGGCGCTTCCACGTGCGCGTCGGGCAGCCAGGTGTGAAAAGGGAAAATTGGAACTTTTACCGCGAAGGCGATGAAGAAGCCGAGGAACAGCCACAGCGAGGCGGTTTCGAAACCGGGCACGCCGCCGCTGCGAATCGCGCTTTGGATGACGACAAAATCGAAGCTGCCGGTCTTCGCATACAGCCAGATAATCGCCGCCAGCATGAACATCGAGCCGAGGATGGTGAACAGGAAAAACTTCACCGCGGCGTAGACCTTGCGTCCATGGCCGTACATGCCGATCAGCAGCGCCATCGGAATCAGCGTCGCTTCCCAGAAGAAGTAGAACAGGAACAAGTCGAGCGAGGTGAAAACGCCGATCAGAGCCGTCTCCAGAATCAGCAGAAGGATGAAGAATTCCTTCACCCTCTCGTGAATCGAAGTCCAGGAAATCAGCACGCAGAGGGGCGTGAGGAACGTGGTCAGCACCACCAGCCAGACGGAAATTCCGTCAATGCCCATGTGGTAATGAATGTTGGGGGTCGTGATCCAGACTTTGTCGATCTCGAACTTGAAGGCGCCGATCTCGCGATGCAGGTGTACCGGCAAATGCAGCGAGGCTACAAATGCCAGCAGGGAGATGACGAGCGCAAATAGCTTGATGTCGCGATCGCGGCGCGGGATCAGCAGAATCAGCAGCCCGCCCCCGGCAGGAATGAAGGTCACCAGCGAAAGAATGAATGGACTGAGGGTTCCCACATTCATCGGACCCACACTCCCATCCAGATCATGTAGGCGATCACCACTGCCCCTCCAGCGGCCACCCAGCCGGCGTACGACCGCAGATTGCCGGATTGCATGTGGCGCACGTTGTCAGACACGTGGCGCGCAGCGCTGGCTGAGTTGTTCACTGTGGCATCGATCACGTTCTGGTCGACGCCATGCCAGAGAATCGCGGTCGAGCCGTCGATCAGCGGCTTGACAAAAAGGACGGCGTAAAGCTCGTCGATGTAGTACTTGTGGGCGACAGCCTGGTAGAGCCCGCCGAGGCTGGCGGCGATGCGCGCGGGCAGTTGCGGACGGCGGAAATAGAGTGTCCAGGCGAGGAAGAGTCCAAGAAAGGCCGCACCGACGGAAATCAGCATTAGGAGGGTTTCAGTGCCTGTGCCGGCCGCTTCACCGGCGGTCTCGTGCGCCAGTTCCGCGGCAGCTCCGCTCTGGAAAACCGGAGCGAGGAAGTGTTCGAAGCGGCCACCGATGCCGATCCATCCCCCAACCAGTGACAGGAACGCCAGAACGACCAGCGGGCCCAGCATCACCCACGGGCTTTCGTGAGGGCCATGCCCGTGTCCATGATCGGAGTGATCGTGAGCGGCATGCGCGTTAGCTGACTGATGTGCCCCGTCGTTCACTTCACCGCCTCGGTAATCACGAAAGAACGTCAGGAACCACAGCCGGAACATGTAGAACGAAGTGATGAACGCGGTGATGACACCGATCAGCCAAAACACCCAACTTCCGTACTCACTCGAATAAGCTTTCCACAGGATCTCGTCCTTCGAGAAAAATCCGGCAAAGGGTGGGAAGCCAGCGATCGCAAATGTCGCGATGGTCATGGTCAAGAAGGTCCAGGGCATGTACTGCCGCAGCCCGCCCATCTTTCGCATGTCCTGCTCGCCGCCGATGCCGTGAATTACCGAACCTGCCGCAAGGAACAACAGGCCCTTGAAGAACGCGTGCGTCATCAGGTGGAAGATGCCCGCTGAAAACGCTCCCACGCCACAGGCCATGAACATATAGCCGAGCTGCGAGATGGTGGAGTAGGCCAGCACTTTCTTGATGTCGGTCTGGGCAATGCCGATGGTCGCCGCGAACAGAGCGGTGAGCGTTCCAATGATGGCGACCACCATCATCGCCATGGGCGCGCGCTCGAAGATCGCGGACGAGCGCGCCACCATATAAACGCCCGCCGTCACCATGGTGGCCGCATGAATCAACGCGGAGACCGGAGTGGGGCCTTCCATGGCGTCCGGCAACCAGACATAAAGAGGAATCTGCGCCGACTTGCCCGCCGCGCCAACCATCAGCAGCAGACCGATCGCCGTGAGCAGCCCGGAGCCGGCAGTTTCCGGCGAGAACGTCTGGACCGTCGCAAAGACGTGCGTGAAGTCAAGCGATCCGAAGTACTTGATCATCAGGAAGAGCGCAATCAGAAATCCAAAATCGCCAATCCGATTGACGATGAATGCTTTCTTGCCGGCCGCCGCCGCCGAGTCTTTTGTGAACCAGTAGCCGATCAGCAGGTACGAAGCCAGCCCCACGCCTTCCCAGCCGATGAACATGACCAGGTAGTTCTTAGCCAGCACCAGCGTCAGCATGAAGAACATGAACAGGTTCATGTACGCCATGAAGCGGTAGTACCCGTCGTCGTCCCACATATACCCGACCGAGTAGATATGAATGAGGAAGCCGACGCCGGTGACCACGAGCAGCATGACGAGCGATAACTGGTCGAGATAGAAACTGAAGTCAACTTGAAAGCTGCCGGAGCGAAGCCAGTGTGCGAGGTTGAAATAGTACGGAGCGGATGCCGAAGAGAAACCTGAAGCAATCAGCAACGCCATGAAGAATGCAGCGCCGCAGAAAATGAGCGCGACCGCCGTTATCGCTTTCTTCGACGACCGCCGGCCAAAGAAGCCGTTAACCGCCGCCCCGGCCAGGGGAAGAATCGGGACGAGCCAGAGATAAGGATTCGGCGTCATAGTTTGAGCAGATTCACCTGGTCCACATTCAGAGTTTCACGCGTGCGATAGACGGCAATGATGATCGCCAGGCCCACCGCAGCCTCAGCGGCGGCCACCACCATCACGAAGAAGACGAAGACCTGCCCGCTGAGCGCGTGCCAGTGCGCGGCGAAGGCCACGAACGAAAGGTTCACGCCGTTCAGCATCAGCTCGATCGACATGAAAATCGTGATAATGTTGCGCTTGATCAGAAAGCCGAGCACACCACACACGAACAGAATTCCGCTCAACAGGAGATAGTAAGAAAGAGGGACCATCGTTATCGTTATCCTTATCCTTCGTCCTTTCTCGCGCCGCGGGCTACGGCTTCGGGCCGGCTGGCGAGCACGACTGCGCCCATGATGGCGATCAGGATCAGCACCGACGTGACTTCAAAGGGCAGCAGAAAATTGTGGAAGAGAAGCCGGGCAATATCGGCTGGATCGCCCGGTAGAGCGCCGATGCGGACCGCCGCCTGCATGTTGGACCGCTGGAGAAGCGTCCAGGCGACGAGCACTCCGCCGATCAGCACTCCGGGAACTCCGAGCAGGATCGCGACGCGGCTGCCTTTGGTGCGCTCTTCTTTGCCGGCGTTCAGCAGCATGATGGTGATCACAAACAACACCATGATCGCGCCGGCATAGACAATCACTTGCACCGCGGCCACAAATTCCGCGCCTAACAGAAGATACTCGGCAGCGAGCGAGGCCATCACCGCGATCAGCGAAAGCGCGCTGTTGATGGGATGGCTCTGCACCAGCAGGTTGATCTGCTCCCGCCACGCAGATCGCGCCGAAAAAAAGAAATAAAATTAAATGAAACATTTGTGCTAGCTCTCAGCTCTCACCTCTCAGCTCTCAGTAAACCCAGATCAAGACTGGCAACTGAGAACTGGCAACTGCGAGCTGCTTTTAAGCTCTCCACGCCACAACCAGCGCCGTATATACAATGTTGGCAACCGCCAGGGGCAGCAGAACTTTCCACCCGAACGCCATGAGCTGGTCATAGCGAAGGCGCGGTAAGGTCCAGCGCACCCAGACATACAGAAACATGAAAAAGAAAGCCTTCAGACAGAACCAAAACACCGGCATCACCGCTTGCAGGATGGGTGGACCAAAGATCGGCCCGTGCCATCCACCCAGGAACATTATCGTGGCCAGACATGCGACCGTCAGCATGTTGGCGTACTCGGCCATGAAGAACATCGCGAATTTCATCGAGCTGTACTCGGTGTGGTATCCCGCCACCAGTTCCGACTCGGCTTCCGGCAGATCGAACGGCCCTCGGTTCGTCTCCGCATACGCGGAAATCAGATAGATGAAAAACCCCAGCGTCTGCCCGTGAAAAATGTTCCAGCGCGGAATGAAGCCCCAAAAGCGGCCGCCCTGAAAATCCACAATTTCACGCAAACTGAGGCTTCCCGACATGATCACCACTCCCACCAGCGCCAGGCCGAGCGAAACTTCATAGCTCACCATCTGGGCGCTGGCGCGCAGTCCGCCGAGCAGCGAGTACTTGTTGTTCGAGGACCATCCCGCAAGCGCGATACCGTACACGCCCATCGACGTAATGCCGAGAACCACCAGCAGCCCGATATTCAAGTCGGTAATCTGCAGGAAAGTGCCCCACGGACCGACGTTCACCCAGTTGCCGAACGGGATCACCGAAATGGACGTGATGGCAAAGACCAGTGAGATGATGGGCGCCGCAATGTAAAGCGGCTTATAGACATGGGGTTGCGTCAGGTCTTCTTTGAAGATGTTCTTGACGCCGTCGGCAATCGGTTGCAGCAGGCCGAAAGGTCCAACCCGCGTCGGGCCCCAGCGGTTCTGAATGTGCGCCGCCACCTTGCGCTCCAGCCAGACGCTGTAGGCCACCCCAAAAAGCAGAAGACCCACCACGACAACCGACTTGATGATCGAAATGATGATGAAGGTCGTTATGCTCAACGAAATATCTTTCGTGTTCGAGTGTGGCGCGGGCGCCCTCGCCCGCGTGGGTTTGATTTTGCGTTTTTAGTCCGCTGCAACCTCTGCATCTGCGGATTTGTTTTCGAAAACCGAGTTCAAAGTCTTGGAATACTTTCCCAGTGTGCCCGAGCTGAACAAATCATCGTTGGCCGGGACGATCAGTTCCGGCTTCTGAACCAAGCTCGCGTCGCTTTCGGCAATCTCGAGATGCTGATCGTTGCCCGCCAGCAGATTCACCCGCGAAATATCGTATCCGGCAACCACGCGCTGGATCTCGTCGAGAATCGCCATGGGATCGAATGGCGTCATTTTCGGCTCCAGGTTGTGCGCTTCGAGCCACACCGCGTGACGATCCGCCTCGCCCGACTGCGCCCCGCGCGCCTGCCCCATGTCGGAGTGCGTCCCGCTCCCGAAGGGCACCAGACCGCTCACATCGCTGCCCATGGCGTCCGCGATGCGAACGATCATCTCGAAGTCCGGCTTTGTGTTCGAGACTTCGCCCGCCTTCTTCACCAGTTGCAGATCG
>CAWCRQ010000118.1:0-26900 GCA_963797885.1 uncultured Acidobacteriaceae bacterium
CCCGTCGTCCAGTACAAACAGTTTTTCCCCGTTCAGAAACAACGCCGCAATGCCGTTGGTTACAACGTGCAGGCGTCGTTTATCACCGGCTATAGCGGGGTCGTCGCTCCCCCATTTGAACGAGCCTACCTCGGAGGCGAAAACGATCTGCGCGGTTTCGACATCCGCACCGTCTCTCCCATCGCCTACCTGCCCAGCGTCCAGACCATAGCCCTCCGGAATCCGGATTCAAGTTTCGTTCCCGCCAACCCGAGCTTTCCGGTGGGGGTCAGCGCCTCGGGAGCGTGCGTCAACAACTGCTGGAATATCCCGGTTCCGTATAATCAACTGGTAACTCCCGGCGGCGACCTCAGTATGCACGGCAACTTTGAATACCGCATCACCATTGCCGGGCCAGTCGCCATCGCGCCCTTTGTCGATACGGGCACCGATCCCATCCTCCGTACTTCACAGTTGCAGATCAACCCGGTGCAGTACCGAACCCTGCTGAGCACGCTGTTCGGCTGCCCGATCCTCGGCCCCCAGACGTCGTATGCCTGTTCCGGCGGCCAAACCATTAGCAACATCCCGCAATACCTCAACCCGGTTCCGGGCACCAACTGGGTTGTGCGTATGTCCACCGGGCTCGAATTGCAGACCATGCTTCCGGTCGTCAATGCGCCCTTCCGCATTTACTATGCCTACAACGCCATGCGCCTCAATAGCACCGCATCTCCGCCCATACAGATCATCCGCAGTATGTTCCCCTGTCCTACCCCGGGGTCCGCGACCTGTCAAGACCTGGGCGCTGGCGACTACACCTATAAACTGACGCGCTCGACCTTGGGCTCCACATTCACTCTCCGGGAACCGCGAAAAACCTTCCGCTTCACCGTGGCCACAACGTTCTGAGGGCAGTTGTCAGCTCTCAGTCAGCTCTCAGCTCTCAGCTTTCCAGTTCGTGATGGCCGCTTCGCCCTCGCTCAGGACAGGCTCGCCAGACGCCCGTCCCTCCACTTGCCATCATGAGAAGCTTTCACGGCAGGTTTTCGGCTGAGAGCATTTTGCCTGAGAGCTAGAGCTGACAGCTGCTTTCCGCTACTCGATGTGCACCAGCCCGCTCGCCGGCTCGGACGCCGGTGCCGGCCGTTGCGGTGCGCGCCACGCATCCAGAACCGATACCTGATGCACGCACGATACCGTGCAATGGGGCGCGCAGGGCTTCTCCGTATGGAACTCGCGGCGCAAATCGGCAAGCGTGTATTTCTCCAGCGGAATGGCCGGATACCCGCGCTGCTGCGAGCAGTAATGCACCAGCCCGTCCTCGCAAATGTAGAGGTAGCGCGCTCCGGCGCGGCAGCGCCACTGATTCGGGCGCCCCAGCGCGATGTTATCCTGGAACGCATTCACCCGCGTGAAGCTGCGCTTCTCCAGGTTCTTCATCTCGTGATACACACGCCGTTCTTCGTCGTTCAAGGGCTGCAACTGCCCCGAACCGTCGTGAATGATTCCTATAGTTGAGCTGAACCCCAACTCCAGCGCGCGCTTGCCGATGGTGAGCGCGTCCTGCGGATGGCTCACCCCGCTGCCCACCACGGAATTGATATTCACGTGAAATTCCGCGTGCTCGGCCAGCAGTTGCAGCTTGCGGTCGAGCACCTTCAGGCTTTTCTTGGAGACTTCGTCGGGATTCACGTTATCAATCGAAATCTGCAGCCACTCCAGGCCCGACCGGTTCAGCCGCCGGATGCGGTCGGCGGTCAACAGATAACCATTGGTGATCAGCCCCGAAACGATCCGGCGTTTCCGCATGTGGTGAATGATGTCATCCAGTTGCGGATGCAGCATCGGCTCGCCGCCGCTGATCGTGACCACGGAAGTGCCGAGATCGCCCAGTCGGTCGACACGTTGCAACATCTGCTCGATCGGCACTGGCTTCGAAAAGTCGTCGAACTCGTTGCAGTAGGTGCAAGCCAGATTGCAGCGCCGGATCGGGATCAGATGCGCCAGCAGAGGATGATCGGTTGACACCACGGCCTTCAGGATTTGCCACAATCCATGAACGCCCCGTTCCGCCGCCTTGAACTTGCGGCGCAATGCCACTGACCTGGTTGCCATTTTTGACGTAGCTTCTATTTCACCACAGGAACCGGCCAAATGCCGAGTTCACCGCAGTATTCGGCGGAAAAGTCGGGTCGAATGGCAACTGCCGGGAGGAAATTTCCGGGTATTTACTCTTGCGTTACTAACTCGTTGGTATCGGGTACCCCCCCCTCCCCCCACCGTGTGGAATCATAAGGTTAGGAAGAAATTTCCGCAAAATCTTTGAGTTTAAATGACTTAGAGGTAAAATATTCCAGAATCAATGACTTAGCGGCGATTTTGCTTCGACTGGTTGTCAAAGAGTGTCCCAAAATGGGATTGGGACGGCTTCGATGGCGGTCTTGGGAGACGGGCGCACCTCGGCCCCGGCCTACAGGTCATCTCCATTATCGCCGACGGCTGGTTCGATGTCTGTGACGATTTGCACAGATGATTTGTGATGAAAAAAGGGTTGGTCGAGCGAGGCTACGAGGGTGTTGCCGCCGGTGGGGATATAGGATCTCTGTGCTTGCGCAGGCTAGCGATGTAGCCCGAAATGGCGTCTTTCGCCATTTCTCGCGCCTCCCCTACCGTACGCCCATAGGTCACGCAACCTGGCAGCGCCGGGACGAGCGCGGTGTAGCCGCCCTCCGGTTCGGGCCGGAGCATGATGTTGTAGTGGTAGCGCGCCTTGGCCATGGAACCGATACTATTGTGCTGCGGAAGCCCGGTCAAACTCAGGCAGCCGAAGGCCGGGCGCCCGGCGTTTCTCCGCAACGGAAGGCGGATTCTATGGACCCTAGATGGGAACAAATCTTTCGAAACCGCATGCGCGACTTTCAGGCCCGGAGAGGGCCCCAGCCAGGCGAGGCGGCAGTGTCCATTAAGATTCGAGTATCGTCAGGATGCTTTCACCGTGAGCATTCCCCGTGCGCCTACGAACTCATCGACAAGAGCCTGGGCGAACTGAGCCTCCGCACTCCATCCTTCGGGTTCGAAGAACACGAGAGCGGTCCAGAGATCCTGGCGTACGTCGTTGTAGGAGTCGGCCTCACAAAAGCCGTCATCGAGCTCATCACCGCAATCATCAAGGCTAGATCCGAAGGGATCCGCAAGAGCGACCGCCCGTCAGACCCGTTGGAAGTGATCGTTCGCCGCGTCCACGCCGACCACGAGTTTCGCGAAGAAACAGTTTTTCGGGTCGGGCCTACGGATGCGATCAACGAAACGAAGGTAGAGCAGCGACTCACAGCGGCACTGCGGAAGGTGCTCAAGGACGAGCCGTCACCCGAGACGCCAGCCAAGCGGACCGCTTCGCAAGGACAGAAGAAGCAGCCGAAGAAGCAATCGCGCCAGAAGAATAAGAGCTAGGGGCACCTCCAAGCGCCGCCACAAAGAGTACCCCTGCCCTTCCGCCGGAGTACCTGTGTAACTTGCGCGCCCCCGACGCATCCAACAATATGAAGCCACAGCGAGCTATCTGCCAACAGGCCGTCGGAGAGGCAAAATTTTGCCACTCGCAAGGATGCGGGAAATGCGGAGGTGTCCAATCCCCTGTATAATCAAGACATCCATAAAAGAGAAATTGGACACCAGCGTGCTGAAGTGTGCGTGGATTTTCGACTTGGGAACCCCCCGGTTGACATCCTGCCGAAACAGTTTATGCTTTGAGGCCAACTCTGGAGCACGAACCAGACGCCTACGGCAACTGACGAGTTGAAGGAAGCATCTATGAGAACCGGCACGGATATGAAGCGCTCGAACGCCCTTCGGAAGGAGCAACCCCACCACCCCGAGGATCCGTTTTGTGCAGTGCATCCGGATCTCGCCGCGCGTAAGGCCAGCACCGTGCAATCCGAACCAGATGAGCCCCGCGTCTCTCTGCGCCAGTCCGACACCACGGGCGTTCGCGCGCACGTGCGAGCCGAGCACGTTGTGACCGCGAGGAAGAAAAAGTAAGCTGATTGCCCCTTCCAGCTGATCAATTCTATCTTGCAGATCTGCCGACACACCTTCAGCAAGGCGACATCATAGCTGGAGTCCCGCAGTTGCTCCTTCCGCCACTCAAAGCATCTGTCGTGGTGAGATCAACGCATCACAGACTTCCCATAGAGCATCTGGTGGGAGGCGAAGTGGAGCTTGTCCGCGAGCTCGCACTGCCGGACGCCTTCGACCTCGGCACGGAGTATGTCGTTGTCTCAGCCGCCAAAGGTCACGCCATGATAGTCACCGCGACATGCGACCTGGACGGCCTAGATATCTGGATGGTGACCCCGTTAAGACCCGTCGAGGGAAGCAATCTCGACGTGGGCAATTTGGAAGCCGGGAAGTACGTGAACCTGTACCGTCTCCCAGAAAATGAGCACTTTCCATCCTCTTTCCTCGACCTGAGCGATCTTCGTCCAGCGCGCCCGCAGCAGGCACCTTTAAAGAACCGAATCGCAAGCATCACGCGCGAGGCTCAATTCGACATCGTCGAACGCATGTATTCCTCGATCGGACGGGTGTGGGGCTACCGTAAAGGCGAGAGAGTCGAACCGCCTGGTAAATATGAAACCGATAAGTTTCGATGCGCGCGGTGCAATCTCTATGATGTGCCGGTCCCAGAAAAGACATTACCTGTGGGCGCCGAATTTCCCGAGTGCGAGCAATGCGCGAAGATCAAGAAACCTGCGCAGTGGTACCGTCTTACGAAGCATCGAAAATCCTAGTCTAAAATTGCAGAAATGCTTAAGCTCCCGGGGTGCGCAACGTCTCGCGGGTTTTCGAGACGTGGGATACCGCGAGCACTCCACTTCCGCCGTCCGACGCCCGACCTTTTTCATCACAAACGATCTGTGAGCGGCATCACAGACTTCCAACCCGCCGTGTGCGAAACCAACCCCCCTTACCCCCGTAACTTGCGGCTTTCGACCGCGGTTCCTAGCATGAGAGAGCTATGCCTCATGCTCTGCTGTTGTCGCCGGATGACCAGGCGGTCAGCGCAATTACTGGAGTTTTGGAAGAGCTGTCGGTAACTTGCGAGCGTCCCCTGGATGGAGCCTCCGCTGCCCAAAGGATCAATTCGCACAGCTTCGACCTGGTGTTGGTCGATTGCGAAAATCTGCCGGCAGCCAAGCTGATTTTTGACGTTTGCCGTCGGGGAAAAAGCGGCAACAATCCTGTCCCGATCGCCATTGTCGATGGCCGCGCCGGGCTGCCCACCGCTTTTCGCCTGGGCGCGGAATTGATTCTTACCAAGCCGGTCGCGAAAGACCAGGCTCGGAGCACCATCCGCACCGCAGTCAGCCGTGTGCGAAAAGACGTTCAGACCAACGAGAGTGTTCCCCAGCAGCCGGCGAGCGCGGGCATATCCAGCACTGCCACGACCAGCGCGGCCGTGTCCAGCGCGGCCCCGACCAGCGCGGCCACGACCGAAGAACGCGCGCTGGCAGCAGCGGCCTCCGCCATTTCTTCGCAACTGACAAGCTTTGCGGAGCCCGCTCCAAGCTTCGTTCCAACCGCGGCTCCAAGCGTCGCTCCAATCGTCGCTCCGGGCGTTGCTCCCGCCGCTTTAGCCGCGACGCTCTCCGCGCCAGCCGTCACCGCGAAGACGCATTCCGCCGTAGACGAAATCGATGCCACACCAGCTACTCCAAAGTTGAATCCGCAGCCCGCGTCCTCTACAGCATCATCTTTGTCAGAGTCATCGTCTTTGTCAGAGTCATCTTCGGCTCCCGCGGTTTCGGTAGATTGGAAACCGGTGCGCCCACTACGACCTTCCGACGATCCGGTGCTGGCGGAACTGGAAGAATCGGAACTGGCGGAAGCGCAACAGAAAAGCTCGGGACCGAGCAAAGCAGCGCCGGCTCAACCTGCAGCCAAATCTGGCGCCCCGGCCTTTGCGTCCCACCCGCAAGGCCAGCACAAAAGACGCATGCTGGTCGCGTTGCTGATGCTCGCGCTCGCCGGCGGCGGCTTCTATGCCGTGTGGACGTATCAGCCGGGATTCCGAGCCATCGCCCAACCGCAGATTGATCGCCTGCTGGCCCTCGCCGGAATGGCGCTGCCGCCGGCTCCGGCACCAAGCCCCACAAAGCGGTCAACTCAACTGGCTCCGGCCACAAGTGCGGCACCTGCGCCCGTCCAGCCGGCAGCGACTCCACGCACGGCAGTTGCGCCACCAACATCCGGCGCCACAGCCACCGCTGCAGCTGTTGTCGGCAAGCCAGAGCCTAACAAACTCAGTGAAACCAAGCTCAGTGAAACCAAGCCCAGCGACAGCAAGAAAGACGCCACCGTTGTGACTTCGTCCGGCGCCCAACTGCCGGGGGAGAGCAGCGCGATCATTCTCTCTTCCAAGGGTGCCGAGAACCGGCTGGCCTACAGCGTTGCGCCAAAATATCCCGTCGAAGCGCGCTCCGGGGCAGCGGAAGGAACGGTTGTCCTCAAGGAGGTCGTGGATGAGAACGGCAAGGTTGAGGGCGTGCGACTGGTCGAGGGAAACGCGGTCTTGGCAGCCGCCGCCATCAACGCCGTGAAGCAGTGGCGCTATCGGCCCTACGTTCGAGACGGCAAGGCGCAGCCCTTCCAGACCGTCGTACTCGTCGACTTTCAGCGGCCTTAACAGGATGTCGTTGGTCGTTAGTCGTTAGTCGATCGCAGGTCGGAGCGCGAAAAACCAGCGACCAACGACTATCGACCATCGACCTCCTCTTAATTACCCACGTAACTTGCTGGTACCCACTTCATTACCTAGGATGGCCTCATCATGGGTTACCAAGCTTTACTCTTCTGTTCCGATGAAAAACTAGCTCGCGTCGTAAGTCAGGTGTTCAGCGAACTGGATTTCAGCGTGGAGCCGGTTATTGAACCTTTTGCGGCGGTCAAGAAGTTGATGGCGCAGCGTTACGATGCCATCGTCGTGGACTGCGAGAACGAGCAGAACGCTTCCCTGCTGTTCAAGAGCGCCAGAAATTCCAGCTCCAATCAGAGCTCGCTGGCCCTCGCTCTGGTCGAAGGACAAGCGGGCGTGGCCAAGGCCTACCGCATCGGTGCCAACCTTGTGCTCACCAAGCCGATCAACGTCGAGCAGGCAAAAGGAACGCTTCGGGTCGCGCGGGGACTTCTGCGGAAAAACTCTGATGCTGCCGGCGCGGCCGCTCCCGGAATGCTCCCAAAAACAGCGCCCGTATCCGCCGGCCGTTCATTCCCACCGGCGAGTCGAAGCTCTGCAACGTCTGCTCCACCGCCCAGCCCACACCAACTTCCTGAATTTGAGGCACCGATTGAAGCACCGATGACGGCGACCATGCCGGAGGCGCTTGCGGCGGGGCTTCCGACAATGACAGCGTTGGCAAAAGTTGAGGACAATCCGGCGGTCGTTCTTGCGCCCGCAGCACAAAGCGAGACTACGATCGCCGCCGAGCCGGCATTGGAATCGCGGCAGCCCGAATTCGCTGGCGCAGTCAGAAACGACTTAGTCAAAAATGATGTAGTCAAAACCAAGGCTGCCAACATCGCCCCGTCCGTAGCAGCGCAAGATGCCAGTTCCGCTATCACGTCGGCCTCGGGATCAGCTGCAGCACCGGCTCCGGCCAAAGAAGTGACGGCTCCGCCAGTGAAAGAAATCAAGATCGTCAAGTCGAAGGTCGTTGAATTGAAGGCCGCTGGATCGAAGACCGCTGAATCGAAGCCGGCTGAATCAGAGCGCGGCAGTAGGTCGCACGACGCCGCTCCCGTTGCACTTCCAACGTCCAATTCGGTGAGCACTACCGGCGCCCCGTCTTTTGCCGTTGCCTTGGACGAAGACGATTCCTGGGGATCGAGCGGATTCCAAAAAATCCTGATGGTAGTTATTGCTGTCCTGGCTCTGGCCGCGCTCGGCTACCTCGGTTATAGCGAGCTTGGCAAGTCCAGCAAACCCCCGGCTCCGCGGCCCGTAAGCTCGCCCCAGCCCCAAGACTCGAGGCAACCCGCTCCTGTTGTGGCGCCCATGTCGTCCCCAGAAGCAGCGCCTTCGACGAGCACACCGGGCCGGGCGAGTTCCGCTACCCCAACCTCAGCTCCCAAAACGGCTACCGCGCCATCGCCCGACAAGCCGTCGGCTGGCGCGGGCAAATCTACGGTGATCCGGATCGACGCGAGCGTCGCCGCGAACTCTGAACCGGAAACGAAGAAAGATTCGGCTCCCCTACGCGTGAAGTCGGGAACCAAAATGCGGGCCCAAGCCGAGGAGGCCGCGCCTTCGCTTCCCAGCCCGCTCACCGTTGCATCCGCGGACGATAGCACCTTGAAAGGCCTGATCTCTTCGGCATCGTCAAGTCTTCCCAAGCCCTCGCTGGCAACAATAAAAATTTCTCAGGGTGTATCCGAGGGACTTCTGATCAAGCGGGTGCAGCCAACCTATCCGCCAGCCGCGCTGCAGCTTCATGTCCAGGGCGCAGTGCTGATCGAAGCCACCATCAACAAAGAAGGCACCGTCATCAATCCGAAAGTACTTAAGGGAGACCCCATCCTTGCGCGCGCCGCGCTCGAAGCTGTCCGCCAGTGGAGATACAAGCCGTACTACCTCGATGGCGGACCAGTCGAAATCCAGACGCAGATCACGGTCAACTTCAAAGCAGACTAGCTGTCAGCTGTCAGCTGTCAGCTCTCAGCTCTCAGCTGTCAGCTGTCAGCTCTCAGTTCTGAATCTCTGAGAGCCGGTTATACATCGGTTTTGCATAGGGCACGGCTTCAGCCGTGCCGTTCAGGCCTGGAGGAACGCGGGCTTTAAGCCCAATGAGGGACGCGCCTTCCGAGTTGAAAGGCACTTATGAAACCAGCTCTAGGGAAGAACTGCAAACGCGCGCTATAGTTTGTTTGCGAGGAGCCAGCGGCTCTGTGTTGTTACTGAGAGCTGACAGCTAATTCAACTGCTCGTCCAGGGGCCGATGCCGCGGACGCCCCGGATGAGCACTGATGCTACGGAATTTGTGGTAAAGTCCGTTCAAGTCTTCGCTCAAAAGCCGCGTTACCTGCATGCAGTAATCGCCGTGCTCACGCAGAAACTTCAGGAACTCTTCGCGCGGAATAAAAGCCGCCGTCGTTTGGTCGCCCGCCTCAGCCGTGATCCGATACTTTTCCCCAGTCATGCTCTCGCTCAGCCCGAGCACGGTTCCAGGACCGACGACCTCCAGAAGCTGCTTTTGGCTCTGACCGGTCGGCAGCAGGATGCGAACCTCGCCGCTCTCCACCAGGTAAATGCCCGCTGCCGCGGAACCCTGCTGGAACACCGTCGCGCCTTTGGGGAACTGCCGAGCCGATTTGATTCCGTGGAGGGCCTTTAACAGATCGGGACTCAACTTACCCGGCGTGGGCTGCAACGACACCATGTCAATCCCTCCTGCCTCGGCCTATCGTGCATACACTCCGAACCACGGGCTGCGATCCGGATCACGGCTCTAGGTGACAGGCAACTGGAAGCCGGCGATTTTAGTTTACACCTCACGAGGGCGAACTGGCGGCTCATTCCTGGGTAAGTTTCGATTTATCAAATTAGGCAGCACCTTGCATTTGAGTCTCTTCGCGAGGAAAACCGAAGGGAACGCCCGCGCCACCGCACAGAAGTGTGACTAGCAGGCTGTGGAAAAAAGTTGCCGAATCGCAGCTATTGCCGCGCCAGAATTTCATCGATTGCGGCCTTGCCGCCTCTGTCAACGTTGACGACTTTGTGCACTGGCTTGAAACCGGTTAGCGTGACATCCACGATGTAGGTCCCAGGTCCCAGCATGACATCTACCGGCGACGTCTTATCGAGAACCTGCTGGTTGATGGCGACCTGTGCGCCTTTCGGCTGGGTGTGAACGCTGATTGAACCCATGCCAGCCGTGCTCTCTCCGCCGCGTCCAAACAGCTTGTTCAACTTGCCGACGGTCCGCATGTCCGCAGTGTTGCCCAGCGCCCGGAGCACCGGCGAGTACTGGAAATTCTGCCCGGGACCGAGATCGGCGGTGACGGTCTCGTCGAGGTATCCTTGCTTGCGCAACAGAACTGTGTGGTTTCCTTTTTCCACGGCGAACTGCACCGGGGTCACTTTCCCGATGGGCTTGCCGTCTATGATGACATCGGCGCCCGGCGGCGTGCTGTTCACCACCATCAGTGCATTGACCGGCGACAAATGAAGCAGCACAGACGATTTGCTGCCGGCCGCAACATCGACCGACCGCATCTCGGACGAATAGCCCGACTTGCTTGCATATATGACGTGCTTACCGGGACTTAGGCCCATCAAATTGAACGGCGTGATCCACGACGGATCGCTGCTTCCATCGACCTGAAACTGTGCACCCTGCGGACTGGAGTCAATCAGTTCCTGGCTTGGGATCACGACCGGCGCCGGGGCTGGAGCTGGAGCGGGCGCCCGTCAACTGCTGTTCGACCTGCGCGGTTCGATCTGGCGTACCGTCACGCTCGGTTCAGCCTCCGCAACCGGCGGAGCTGGTTTCTCGATTCGTGGCGCCACCGGCTTCTGGGCAACCGGTTGGGCTGAGCTTATCGCTTTCGTCGGCCGCGGAGCAGCCGTGGAACCATCGTCTTCCGAGTGAACATGGAAAAAGACGGCGATCACAAAAACCAAGATCAGTCCAACCGCGCCCAGGATCGAATACTGCATCAGCCGCGGTGGAATGGTCGAAATTGCCTGGAATGCCTTTTCCACGACTTCCCGCGGCTGGATTCTTGGCTTCTCTTCTTTCTCTGGATATTTCTCTGGAAATTTCTCTGAAATGACCTGCGCCTCAGGGCACGACGCCTCCGCCGGCTCGGGAGCTGGCGGTGCGAAAACCGGTTCCTTAAGCGGAGGCATCTCGGCCAGGTCAGAAAAACTTTTGCCGGATGAGCCCGCCATCGGTTCGGCCATCATTGGATCAAAAGTCACGCGAGGCGATTGTCGCTCGGATTTCCGCTCTACCACCGCCGCCGATAAAGCCGGGCCGCGCCCGACCTGGGATTCAGGAGCAGTTACTTCAAAGTCGCTGATAAGTGGCGCGCCAGAATTCGAATCATAGTTCGAATCATAGTTCGAACCAGTGTTCGAACCAGAATCCGAACCAAGGTTGGTCCTGGGTAAGCGCGAGGCACTCCCTCCAGTTGCCGCAGCCGCCGCGGCTCTGGTTTCGGCTGCCAGCGGATGGGCCGGCGAAAACACCGGCGCACCGATTTTCGGAGAAACAGGTTTGGGCGCAACCGATGGCGCTGAAAGCTCGGGCCTGGCGGTGCTCGAGGCTGCCGGAATGAACTTGCTGGCCGCGGCCGCACGAGCGGCGCGACTGACGTAAACATTCGGCGACGCGGTCGTCTTTTTGGCATCGGTGGCGGTTTTCTTGCCGTTGCCGTTGCCGTTGTCCTTGCACTTCTCCAGGTCGTCCACCAGTTCGCGCGCGCTCTGATAACGCTCCCCGGGATCTTTCGCCAGCGCCTTCATAATCAGCACGCTCACCGCCGGTTGAATCTTGGAATTCACCGCAGCCGGACTGGCGGGCATCTCGTTTTCGATCCGGCTTACAAGCGTAACCGGATCTGCGGCATCGAAGGCCTGCCGCCCCACCACCATCTCGTAAAGGATCGTGCCTAAGGTAAACAGGTTCGAACGCAGGTCGATGGCTTCTCCGCGGATCTGTTCGGGAGAACAGTAGGGCATCAGCTGGCCCAAGCCTTTTCCCGATTCCGCTTCCATGAGGCTCATGTTGGAGATGCCATAGCCGAGGATCTTCACCATCCCGTCCCACTGCACCATGATCTTGCCGGGTTCCAGCGAATAGTGAGTCACCCCCTTCGAGGCAGCGTGCTCCAGACCGGCGCAAACCTGGCGCGTAATGTCGAGCAGATCCCAGATGGAGAAGCCTTCTTTGCGCGCCAACATGGTGGCAATGCTGTTGCCCTGGATGTACTCCATGGCCGCGCAATACTGGCCGTCAATCTCGCCGGCGCCGTAGAGCAGCACAATGTTCTGGCCGGCGAGGTCGCGCGTGTTCTCGCCTTCGGCGATCAGCGTCTCCACAAACGCGTCGGCACGGTCGCCGAGTGGCGCCAGACTCTGCGTCTTGAGCGCCACGATCTGGTTGGTTTCCGTGTCCATCGCCTTATAAATCAAGGCGGTCTCGGACTTCGAAAGCTCACTCTGGATTTCGAACCGGCCAAACATCGTGGTCATTACAATCGCCTCGCGGTGACAAGCCGCACTCAGCCTCACGTGGATTTGGCTAAGAACAGGGGGAGAATCAAACCTAGAATACCGCTGTCCACTGCCCAACTGAGAGTTACGAAAGTGCTGAGACGACGGCGAAAGGCAATCGCTCGGGCTGATACTGAGGTAAGACTGGCAGGCTGCTGGAGTAAGGCTCATCTTCCTCGACGGCTTTACAGAGTGCTGAAAAAACTCGCCCTGCGCTTGTTTTGGGAGGCGCAGCGGTTCAGTGCGCAGGTGAAAACTCGTTTTCGAGCAATCCAGTGGAACAAAATGTCCGCGAATCCAGCCCCGGAGGGGCGTACGAACTTAGCCCTGCGCTTCAGCGCTGGGAAGAGTGGGAGAAATTAATCAAGTCCCGGAGAGCCTGCCCTGAGCGAAGTCGAAGGGACCGAGTTCTCACCCACACGCTGCAGCGCTGCGATAATTGTCCTGTCTTCAGCCTCGGCTTTATATAGCCGCTGAGGCCACACTTTCCGCTCGGGAACTAGCTTTTCCGCAGCCCACTCGACTTAATCTGACCATCCTTTGGATAGAACGGGGGGCACAAAGCGCGACGTTATCAGGCCGTTCTCCTGGAAGAAATCGCGTCCACCGGCGGCTCGGTTTCGCTGATCCACTCCCACACGCGCTGGCCCCGATCGTTGTTCCGGCTGCGAGCTTCGCCATAATCCACCAGACGATTCAAAACGGTTGTGACCGAGGCCAGCGGGTCCTTGTGCCGCGTCAAAATTGCCGGAGCATATCGTTCCAGTTCCGCGCAAACCTCGCGCGCTCCCAGCGGACGCCGGACTTCCATGAGCACCCTTCGGCAAGCCTTGGTGAAGCCGGGCTGGCGGCCATTGGGCTTGCGGTCGATCAGTTCCAGCAAATCGTCCCCGAGCACCTGGTCCCCGAAAAGATTCGCCAATCCAGCAATGGTCTGCTTCACCGTGCCAATGCGCTTCATAATCTCGGCACGCTGCCGCATGAGCTGGAGGAGTTCTTCGTGCGCAGCCTTCACTACCTGCTGCGCCGAAATACTCTGGGCTTGAGCATCGATGGCGTTCGCGTGCAAGCCATCGCGGTTATTTTTCCCAACTTCCATGACGCCTCCTCCAGGAAACAAACAACGACTCGACTCTCGTCTTCTAATACGGGAAAGGACCCTCCGAAGTTCCATTGGGAGTTGGACTCGTCTGCACAGGAAAGGTCATCGAAAAAAGAGTGAGTGTGGCGCGGACACTCCTGTCCGCGGCCCTTGGCGGTGCCGGCCGAAGACGAAGGGCTTCGTATCAGGGCATCGCTTTAGCGGTGCCGAAGTTTATTCGAAATCAGACGCCCCTTTAGGGGCTGGACATCTTTGCGCAACCGTCTACCCCATCACGGTAGTGTGCTCCGGCCGGATTTTGTAAAGCACGCGAACTTCTCCCGGCTGCGCGTACGGATACTTGTCGACTCCCAAATACTTCTTCGCCATCTTGTCGATGTGTTGGGCGGCGCCGTCCTCGGTAATCTCAACCACAGTGCCGCGGATCTCCAGATAGCGATAGGGATTGTCGGGATCGACGATAGCCAGCGCAACTCGCGGATCGCGGCGCACATTGCGATCCTTCTGGCGTCCCCGCGCCGAGTTGAAGATGACGTGCTGGCCATCGAAGTCGCACCAGACCGGAGTGACCTGCGGCCGTCCGTCGGGCATGAGGGTACCCAAACTGGCAAAGGCCTTCTTCTGGAAAAGGTCAACGTATTTTTCGGGAATCACATTGGACATTGCTGGCTCTCTCCTAGGTTAATGGATTGCCGACTAAATTCTTGCTGCCCCGATTATAGTAGCCTTTTCGGAGAGTTCGATTTTATGCGGATGACATTAACCCCGAGCGGCATACGACATATCCGCCGCAACCGGTGTTCATCCCCCGCAAGGGGCGCTGAGCGCGGCTGGGCTCATGTGGGGACGGGCGCCCTCGCGAGCCTGCCCTGAGCGAAGCCGAAGGGTCCAAGCCGAGCGAAGCTCGGCTCCTAGCCCGCCTTCTGCAACTCCGCTGCAATCCGAGGTAGCACGGCCCGCAGCAGCGCGATAAGCTGCCCCATCACTCGTCGTCCCACGTCGAGCACTTCTTCGTGGTCGATCACCCGATCGAGAATGCCGGCGGCCATGTTCGTCACGCATGAAATTGCCAAAACGTTCATCCCCATGTGCCGCGCGGCGATTGCTTCCGGGACGGTTGACATGCCCACCAGATCGGCGCCGATTGCGCGCAGATATCGAATCTCCGCCGGAGTTTCGTAACTCGGCCCGGCCAGCGCCGCGTAGACGCCCTCGCGCGGCGGAATCGAAAGCGTCTTCATTTCCTCCAGCGTCATCTCGCGATAGCGTTTGGAGTAGGTATAAGTCATGTCGGGGAAGCGCGGGCCAAAACGCTCGTCATTCGCGCCCGTCAGCGGATTCTGTCCTTGAAGATTGATGTGATCGCGAACGACGACCAGCGCGCCCTGTCCGTACTCCAGGTTGATGCCCCCGGCGGCGTTGGTGAGAATCAAAGCGCGTACGCCAGCTCGCCCAAGCACGCGCGCCGGAAACGCGACTTCAGCAGCCGAATAGCCTTCGTACAGATGCACCCGTCCTTGCATCACGGCAATAGCAACGCCAACGTCGCCGCATTTGCCGACCACAAGTTGTCCGGCATGACCAACCGCCGTCGAACGCGGAAACGTCGGGATGCGGGCATAAGGAATGCGCACGGCCTCGCTGAGCTCGTCGGCAAAAGCGCCAAGGCCAGAGCCAAGCACAAGCCCGATCTGCGGGCGCAGCTTGGTCTGGGAAAGAACAAAGGTGGCTGCGGATTCAGCGCGAGTAAAGAGGTCTGGGGACATAAATGCAAATTGTCATAGATACAAGTTGTCATCCTGAGCGAAGCGAAGGACCTGCTGTCCTTCGCACTGGCAAAAAGCAGGTCCTTCGCTTCGCTCTGGATGACAACCCTGCGTTAGTAATTCTTCTCGAACTCAGCGAACGCCCGCTCCAATTGCCACTGCACGCGAGCGCGCTCATTCGCCCCCATAAACTTCTCACATTTTCCCGAAAGGCGACTGCCCGACGTTTTTTCATCCGCGCAAGCCACAGCGCGATGCAACTCGCGTCCATCGGTCCACAGACTAGCGCCCGGAATAAAGCTGTGTTCCAGGCTCTCGCGCGCCATGCGCTTCAGATCGAAATACGACAAGCCATAGGACTCGACCGCCCGCAGATATTCGTGCGACATGTCGCTACGCGAGACGCCCTCGTCGTCGGTAGCAAGCGCCACCGGCACTCCGTATTTCATGTACACCGGCAGCGGATGCCGGTTACCGCTGACGCCCAGGATCACATCATTCGACGTCAGGCAAATTTCGACCAGCACATTCTTCCTGGCCATTTCCCGCAGCAGCCCAATTGGGTCGTCTTCGCTCATGACGGCCACGCCATGCCCAATCCGTTCCGCGCCGCCGCGTTCAATCGATTCGCGAATGTGAAATCGCAATCCCTCGGGAGGAACCAGTCCCATCGCCAGTTCGCCGGCGTGCAACGACACATGCGTGGCCGGATAAAACTTGTGCAGAGCCTCGATAATCCGGATGTGCAGATCAAAATCATGCATAGGCACGTAATAGTCTTCGGGCATCACCAGGTTGAAGCCAACGAAGCGGGGATCCGCCTTCGATAACTCGAAGCCAAGCAGAATCTGCGCGAAAACCTGCTCCCGAGGCAAGCCCCGCAGCACCTGGTACAAATAGCGGATCGTAACCTCGCACCCCGCAGCAGCGTGCGTGGTCCCGCAATGCAGCACTTCTTTCTCGCGAGCTTCATCGGCGTCGAGTTGGCCGCGGACCGACGTCACAATGTCAGGAATTCCGCCCGCGAGCAGTTTGTCGCGGAGCTTGGTGAAGTCGTCGTCCCATCCAATCTTGTCGCCCAGAATGGCCGCCCTCATTCTGTCGGCCGTTTGCATCACCTCCACATATTGCAGATGATCCGCCGCCGCCCGCGATGACACTTCGGCCAGTGCGTCGCCGGTGTGCTTCTCCAAAGCTGGACCAAACTTCTCGAACGTAGCGAAGAAATGGTCGTGACCAGACTCCTCCTCGCGATGCCAGTTGCGCATCGACCAGGCGTCCACCAGTTGGTCGTAGAGAATGTGGTCCTGATAGGCGCATCGCACCGACGGCTTGTCCCTATACGGCTCGCACGAATCACACAGCGCGGAAATCAGCTTCGAAGTGCTGCGGTCCACGCAGAGAGCGCTCTCCGAGGCCCAGTCGATCATGCTTTCCGCATAGACCGCGCCGCTCAGGTGGACATGCAGGTCGCCGCCCTTGGGCATCTGCTGCAGAAAAGCCAGCAGCAACCCCGGCTGATGCCGCACCGCTTCCAGATATTTCGCGGTCTTCTCTTCAGGGCTTTGCGCCCGGGAGCTTTGTGCCAGCGCCGGTGCCAGTGCCAGTGTCACTAAAAGACGGGTCAGGAAACAACCCATAGCTGCCCAACGCAGGCTGCGCATCACAAAAAGGCCTCCAACATTGGGATTGTAGAGAAAGCACGTGGAGGATGTAAGTATCCGGCGGAGAACCAGAGCCCGGGCGCGGAAAAGTGAGCATTCATGCGGGTGAGCCGTCGATTTGCACAGCTGCATTTATGTTCGCATCCGGCAAAAGCAAGACTTTTCCAGGCAGAAACCGCGCCATACAGCATGAATACTGGAGATTTCGAAGCCGGACCTCCGCAGTTGCACAATTTCTGTGTCACCGGGCTGTGCATGAGCTGCACTCGCTTGATGAATAAGAAGTTAGAGATGCATGAATTTCGTTGACGTAGAAAATGAGCGTGGTAAAAACATAATCGTTCTTTGACACGTTCTGAAGTTTTTCCGGTTGGTGCAGCGTCCGGGGCTCAAGCGTAGTCACTCAGACAACCGCGAGGTAAGTTTGGGAGGGCAAGCAAGGGTCTATAGCTAAGCGCTGGTCGAGGAGAACAGGAGCCTCTGTTAAAGGCAGGATAGAGTCCCGAGGCGTTGGACTGATTTATCCGGTTGGCGGTGAGCCCGGAGCCCGAGCAAAGATCGGCCCACAATGAACCCGCAAGGGAGTTGTAGGAAAAGGTCGGCAAGGGTCTAAACGCGAGCTACTGGCCGAGAGGAATGAGTTCAACATCACCTCGGGACTCTCTATTTGCATAAACACTGGCTTTCGCCGCTATCTGACTCTCACCATTGATTTTGTACCCCACCTTAGCAAGTGTCAAACCGTGACATCCCATGACACAGAATGCCATCTTTTCGGTAGAAATAGCAAAAAATAGCAAAGTCAGCAAAGCGGAATAGCAGAGTCTTGGTTCTGTACACCAGTGTGTACGCAGCCACGGTTCGACACACAGCCCCAATCAGCTTGTCCGAACCTCGCCACAGCCCTTGTGACCACCCCAGCGTGCCTGTCCCAGCGCAAAGCGTCGGCAAGGAGGATCGGCATGGGATTCATCGCTTGGATTGTGGTTGGGCTGATCGCAGGTTGGCTGGCTGGTCAGGTGATGAAGGGCGGTGGCTACGGCGTGCTCGTGGACATCATTCTTGGAATCCTTGGCGGTATTGTGGGCGGCTGGGTGTTTGGACTCTTGGGAATCTGGCCGGGCGGCGGCATGATCGGTTCGATCATTGTGGCATTTGTTGGCGCGGTAATTTTGGTCGGGATTACTCGCTTGCTGAAAAAAGCCTGAAAGCGGCTCGGGGTGTTTGACGGGCGATCCAGATGCTGGGGACGGACGCGGTTGTTGGCGCTGTCGCGATTCATCAACAGTTACCGATTATTCCAACGGGATTTCGCTAATTAGACTTCGACTCTTGTTCTTGGACGGGCAAGTATACTCACGGCGCGAGCCATCGACGCCTTGTGACGACCAACGTAGCTGAAGTTCAGTTTCGGTGTCAGCACCGTGATCGCCACAAGCCCAATCCAATACCCTTACAGGAGCAGATGAAGCATCACGAAGCGCTTCCCACTCGCGCTTTTGTAAATACAGCGGCTTGCCGGGATTAGACACCGTGCCGAAAACATGCAGCCGAGGGTTGTCCGTGGACAATCCAATCACAACTCCTACACTCTTTCCGCACGGAGCCACTTCCGTTTGCAAATAGAACTCTGTGCGCTTTCCGTCATGGTCATAGTCAGCAAAATTCATCACCTGAACGGTCGGACGCTTGCCAACAATGAGTTCAAAATCATCCCGCTCCGATAGCTTGAAATCCCGTTCGTCATCCACAGCCCAGCGCTGTACAACTGCGGGGTACTCTCCGAAGATTGGCGTCAGACGCAATCGGTCGATTTCAATCCCATTACGTAGCCGGGTGACATAGAGGTCGCCTGATTCACCATACGCAAAGCCCATACATGGGCATGTAAGCGAGACATCACGCTCATCCGCTCCGCAGTAGGGTGTGGGCGTGGCCGCCCATTGCAAGCGCCACGTTTCTGTCGCCCCGTCCACAACGATGTTTTGTTCTTCTCGAATGGTCGAGGTTGGATACTCCGTAGACTGACGACCAGAATCGTTTTGGGCGAGCGCATTCAGGCTTGTGATGACCAGCACAATCGCTATGACGACCATGTTCATGACTTCGTCGTGAAACCTGCGCTTCAATTATAAGTGGTGTAAACAGCCGCTAAGCCGTCAGAACCTGGAATCGTGAGCGCAGGAGTGTCGCTCATGACCTCGCAGACTGGCAAGCAGCCCCGAGTATCGCCTCTGCGGGCGGTCATTGCGGACTGCGATGCCCAGAGCCTTCTTCTGCTCGATCAGGACGCAGAAGCCGCTAGATGCCCTGTAAGGAGCCTATGATTTGTTCACTCGAAGGAGGCATATCAGCGGTGGCTATCTCGCGAAAGGCACGCGCTTAGGGTCGTACTCGAAATCTACAAGACCATCGCGGTAGTCCAGCTTCAACTCAAGCAACCTGAGCATTTCAAATCCCAGAAAACCAGAAATCTCCGTCCCGGTGTGGCGGCTCACGGTGGAGAGGTCTAGCGTGATGATGCCTTGGTTCGACTGACGATAATGCCCGAAACTCAAAGTCGCCTTCTTCGAACTATAGACCTTATTCACTTCGCCGTTCAGTCCAGTCACTCGGTCGCGGTAGTCGGAACTTACCTTGCCGACCACCCGCCCAGCACGCAGCGAGAGAATATTGCTGAACGCACCCGTGTCGAGTCCGAACAGCATGGGTTTAGAATCGTTGACGCTTGTCGGCACCAAGATGGCATGACCAAAGCGGAAAACTTTCGTCCAGTTGACCATCTCCGGCGCAACGTAGCGATCTCTGGGCAGGCGACGAGGGGTCTCGGAACCGGGCGCGGAGGATTTCTGCTCCTTTGAAGTCGGTTCGGTCGCGCTGTCTTCCTTCTGCTCCGCATTCGCTTGCTCCTCCCCTTCGCTGTTTAGCGATTTCGGAGCCACCGTATCTTCCGGGCGCTTCGGCAGCGGAGATAGTTTGAGCCGCATTCCCGGAAGGTCGATGTCGATCAGATAACCTCCAAACACGTCGGCACCGATCAACCCCTCTTCCTCTGTCACCGAGCGTTGATCACTTACGGCGACCACGCAGTCTTGGAACTCCAGTTCGCCGATTCGGATGTGGTCTGCTACCGCCGTGTAACCGCCTTGCAAGCCTTTGTCACCGATGCCCCCGTAGTGGAAGGCAGAGACGCGAGTCAATCCCGCCTTTTCCGCAGACTTACGGCTTACCATGATCCCGCCTGCTCCCGTGTCCAGCAGCAGACGAGAATTCCGGTCATTGAGCTTTGCCGTCAGGCCAATACCACGCATGCGCCGTCCGTCCTCCGCATACATGGTCTCCAGCTTCGTCTCAGTTTGCTCCACCTTGCTGACCAGCCTGCACGCATGAACGGGTTTGTCGGCTGTCGCTTTCAGGAACTCCAAATATTCGGTCATCCGTTTTGTTTCTTCTTCATTATCGGGATGGGGCTCGCCGAGATAGGCCTCAAGTGCCGCCAGTCTTTCTTTTCGCGGAAGCATGCCCAGCCACGCCCTCTGTACCTCGATATCATCAGGGGCGATTTGGTGCGCGATCTGCAACTCGCCATAGGCTATGCGGTACATGGAGTAGGAGCGGTACAACCGTGCCAGTCCGAGATAAGCATGCACTTCCTTTCGGTCGAGCCTCTTTGCCGCGAGGTAGGACGACTCCGAATCTGACATCTCAGCGCGACGAAACTCGACATCGCCCTTCGCCGCCAGCAACGCCGCCGATTTGGGCTGCGCGGTCAGTGCGGTGTTTACGGCGTTCAACGCTTCATCAATCTTCTGCTGCCGTAACATCGCACGAACCAGCCCAACTTGCGCTGGCACCAGTTTGGAATCAGTCTTGAGTAGCGCCCGATAACTGGACTCGGCTTCCGCGAACTTGCCCGCTCGATAAAGCTGGTCAGCAGACGCAAGTGCTGGACTGATAACTGGAGCCGTGGTGTCGTCGCCAAACATGAGTTGCAGAGAGATGAGCAAAAGAGCGGCGACGACGGCTGAGCGGAGGAAAGCGAGCACGAGACAGGAAACTCCGGGTAAACGCAGGAGAGAGTAGCACGATTTGGCAATGCTGCGAAGCCGCCCAACCTACCGTTCTACACTATGCCCCGGTGTTCTCACGCGAAGGACACAGACGGCGATTTCGTCGTTGTGGAAAAGGCGTTGCGGTTGCGCCCGTACACTAGCAACGTTCATACTCCGACCATGACCCTCAAAAATGCGGCGTTGCTGGCACTGATCGGGACAATTCTGATGACGGCTCTATTGGTGTGGAATTTCGTCTTCAATTTCCTCAATCTCCTGCGGGGCTTGGTTCCTGCGGTCTCGCTGTTCTCCTCGCTCATTTATGCGTTCGGCGCATTCAGCGTGATGGTGTTCTTTTTCGTGTTCCATAGAACGCAGTCGTGATTGTTGCCTGCCCGCCTCTCAGGCTGCCAAGCAGCCCCGAATACCGCCGCTGCGGACGGTCATTATGGACGGCGATGCCCAGCGCCTTCTTCTGCCCGATGACACGAGCATCTCCCGTGACCTCGGTAATTAGGCGCAGCTTTGATTTCGTGGTGAACTTTCCGTGTGGAGAATCCTGCACACCCTAATGCGCGGGAGATGCGGCAAGAACATGGTAGGAACTTCTAACGGGGATCAAATGAAAACTCTTCTTTTTGGCTTGGCGCTGGTTATCCTATCGGGGATGGCGCAAGCACAGTCTCTGGCAAGAAAGTATCGGCATTTGTTCGCGACGGCAAAAGTGTGATTTCTGGGCAGCAGCACTTCAAGGTGCCTACCCATCACACCTCCAAATATTCCCGGCGACGGTTTACGATAGCACCCTCGATTGGCTGGTGGATTACAGGCGAACGTCCTGCCCCTGATCCTGCAACCTTCCCAGCAATCCCAGAACGTGTTGAAACGTTCATTTTGACCATGATCAATCGAATGAACGCCTTTACTGTGTTGGCACTGATCTTCATGCGTGTGGCGATCTCTTTACTGGTGAGACCTTGGAGGAGGAACTCCACGGTTTCGCCTTCTCGTTGAGTCAGACCAAACTGTGCAGAGATTTCTGTAAGCGCCGAATGGCCGTTGGCTGTATCCCGCTCCAGCAGCACAGCGAAAGCAGGTTGTGGGGAATCGCTTCCGCTACAGGCGACTGGAAGGCTCTTGCAGATGTAACGGCGCTTACCCGACCTAAACTCTTTGACGAACGCCGTTCCGCCCTCACGGTTATGCTCTAGCAGTTTGCGGAAAAACTCGGCTGATTTGATCTAAGTAATAAGCAGCAAGCCAGGTGAGACAGGCCGCTCGTTGGTCTTATTTCGTGGCATCCCTCAGGAACCAATCCACTACCCGACTGAACACCGCTTCCAACCCTTCGGGCGCTTTCTGATTGGGAAGGTTCAATTCATGGTCTGCGCCTTCGATTCGTTCATACACGGCGTCTCGCTGTTTTGCGGCCAGCTCGGCACGCAGGACATCGAAACCGGCGATCGCCTGCTGCTTGTCAGCTGTGCCTTGGGCAAAATAGAGAAGTGCGTGCGATTTGAGGGCCTCCGCGATGACGGATGTTTTCATAAACCTCGACCACTGGCGGTACGTCTGCCCCCAACAGAACTTGGTAGCGCTGTCCGGATCTTTCAGGATGTCGCTCCAGCACGCGTAGACTTCCTTTTCCGCGTCCAATCCCTTACTGCGCATAAACTCGGCTAGGTGGAATAGATACACTGGTCCGCCTCCCGACAAGGAGGCGGCGTGCGTCACGGCTGGCGATACGTTCGAGACTCGCATCGCTACGATGCCGCCCTCCGAAGCTCCGATCACGAGTGTCTTCGAAGTGTCGACGCCAGGCAGCTTCTGCGCCGCTTGGATTGCGTCCGCAATGGTTGTGGCCCACCGGTCGAGGGTGTACTCGGCTCGAAATTCTGGACGGCAAGCGCTGGTGTCGCTGTCATCCGGCGGATAGTCCAGAAACTCAACACCTGGCTTCTCGACCGCCAGGATGCGGGCCCGGCCGCGGGCTACTGAATATAGGACGCCCTGCATTCCACGGCTCATCCGCTCACCGACCTTGACAAACTGAGATGAGCAGCCGGTGCCTTGGACAAAGACGATCAGCGGGACAGGATGACTGGGTGTTTGCTGAGTTGAAAGATAAAAGGTGATGCGGTGCCCATCTCTGCCCTCGGTGACGTAGCGCCGAAACGGCTTGTCGCCTACAGGATAGTCTTCCGCTGCGGCAAGCGCGGAACAGAGAAGAAGATTGAGAACGAGAATCGAACAGGTTTTAAGCATGACGAGCATTAGCATAGACCTGTTCACAGCGACAGCGCCAGATCCTCAGACCCCAATGCAGCTGATCCAGAACCAGAAAGCTATCTTGTTTCCACAGCACAACCTGATAAGAAGAAGGCATGCGAGGAAACGACGAGCAGCAGTTGGATGTGTTCAGCTACGTGAGCCCTGAGCAGCGAGTACCTCAAGACCACCCGTTGCGACCTCTTCGTGTCATGACCGATGAGGCGTTAAGGGAACTGCAACGACGGTTCAATAAGCTGTACGCCAAAACGGGGCGACCGTCGATCGCGCCGGAGAAGTTGTTGCGAGCGCTCCTGCTGCAAGCGCTGTACTCGGTGCGCAGCGAACGGCTGTTGATGGAACAGCTCGACTATAACCTGCTGTTCCGTTGGTTCGTGGGCTTGAACATGGATGACGCTATTTGGGATGTGACCGTGTTCACCAAAAACCGCGAGCGCCTGCTCGATGGACACATTGCCGAAGCCTTCTTCCAAGCTGTGCTGCAGCAGGCACGCGAGCGTGGTCTGCTCTCGGACGAGCACTTCACCGTGGATGGAACGCTGCTGGAAGCGTGGGCGAGTTTGAAAAGTTTTCAGCGAAAGGACGCTAAGAACGCTGTTCCGCCGGACGATCCTCGCAATGCGACAGTAGATTTCCACGGGGAGAAACGGTCGAACGAAACCCACGAATCAAGGACGGACCCGGACGCGAAGTTGGCACGTAAAGGCAAGGGCAAGGAAGCCAAGCTGAGTTACAACGGGAATCTGCTGGTTGAGAACCGCCACGGGTTGATCGTAAACACCGAGGTGTTCGAGGCCAACGGGACAGCCGAACGCGATGCCGCGCTGGTGATGCTGGAACAGATTCCGGGCACGAAACAAGTAACCGTGGGAGGGGACAAGGCCTATGACACAGCAGATTTCGTGGCCGAGTGCAGAAACTTAAAGGTCACGCCGCACGTAGCCCAAAATCTGGAGCGGCCCGGCGGCAGTGCGATTGATGCTCGCACGGCGCAGCGCCCGGGTTATACCGTCAGTCAGAGGAAGAGGAAACGTATTGAAGAGTGCTTCGGCTGGCTGAAGACGATTGCGCTGTTGCGGAAGGTCCGGCATCGTGGAATCTTCAAGGTAGGATGGGTCTTCACCTTCGCGGCTGCCGCCTATAACTTAGTCCGCATGCGGAATCTGGCGACTCAAGCGGCGTAAGCCACGGTAGCTGTGTGTTTGTAGGCCCGAAAAAACGATCCGCGGGCGACCAGCAGATGCAACCAAACACCTTCGTTGTGGCACAAAATCACGAAGCGACGAAACTGGGATAAGATCCTAACTCGCATTATCCCTTTTTCCGCAGCCTGCTAGAGAATTTGGAGAAGCAGTCGGGCAGATTGCGTCTGGCGCCGGTTCGTTCGGGTGACGGCCCTGGTCGAGTGTCGGTGGAAGCCACTTCTCGAAAAGCGCGAGAAGTGGAGCACCCGCAGATTGATTCGGTGACGTTGAGAGAAAAACCCGCGCTTATACTCCCCACGTTTGATGTGGCCCAACGGTCCTGGTCATAAAGCCAGTCCGTCGTGTAACTCGTATTTGCAGGTGGTGGGGTATTTCATGGCATCTTGCGCGGCCTGAGTTGCTTTTAAATATTTCGCGAGTTGGTTGTAGTCCGTGTCGCACATACGTAGGCCGGTTTTTACCGTGCCGTCGGTGTGGTAATCCCAGATGCGTGCAGTATCGTATCGGTTTGACTTGGTAGCAAAGCGCACAACGGTAAAGCCATTTTTGGTTGCGGCTTCCAGCAGGCCATTTTTCATTATCCGACGAGCCAAAACCTCTGACATGTACTCTTGCGAGATTTCCAAGGTGCTGGCAAGCTTCGCATCTTTATTTTCCGGCATGGCGTCGTCATTTAGTTGCACAGCCAGTTGCAGCGCCAGCTCGTCCATAAAAACGCCGCGTAGTTTGTCGGCAAAAACTTTCTGTTGGCCGTAGGTGACTTTTTCTGCGGCGGCTGGTGCAGACGCCTGTGTGGTTGCGGTTGGTGTAGCGGTGCAGCCGGTTAAGCCCACCAGTAAAGCTACCACCAGTGTGATGGCTGCGATTGCTCCTATGGTTTTCATTTTGCCCTCCGTGTTTTTGGGTGTTTTTCTTCTCCGAACACGAAGCACTCCTTTTCCCTAAGTCTCGCTCACGACCTGCGGAGCTAGGGTTTCTTCCTCGCTGCCCGTAAGAACATCAGGCTCAGTCTTCCTCGACACACGTTGTTTCTTATGCCAAATCTTCATCGGTCCTATTTTTTCGCGTGCATCCTCTGACAATATGCCATGTATGGCCTTCGCCAGATCCTCTTCATCAAGCAAAATCCCTTTACGCTTCTTTATCTCCCGACGAATAAGCTTCAGAACCGTGTCGGTGTAGAGCGCTCTCCCCAAAGACTGTGCGTCAAGCGCCGTGTACTTCCTCCAGTAGTCGTCGTGCGCTCCCTTGCGGACGCTTTGTTCATGTAAGAGACCTAGGCACCCTGCGGCTTTATCGATGTCGTCTGAGGCGAGATCAAGAGAGAAAACGCGTTCGGGATCTATGCCTTCATCGCCAAAGGAAAGATGGTAAAGGTTCCAGTTGACCCCATTCGTGAGGACAACCCAATGAAGGCCCGAATGTGCGGCATAGGATTCCGCCTGTTCAATATACTTTTCCTTCAAGTCGCTCCCAGCGGCCTTTGCCTCGACAAGCAGCCTGATGACACCATCTATCTTCAGAGCCAAGTCCACATACTTGGTTTTAATCGACATCTCGCACGTAATGTCAGTGAGTGGGTCATATCCGAGTACATCTTGGAAAACCATCATAAGTCGCTGTACTGTATCAGCTTCGTTCAGGTTCTCTTTCTTGGCTTTCAAGAGAATTGGAATGAGTTTCTTGAGGGGACGCCGAATGTCCACGGGCATAGGTTACTCTCCTTTCCAGGAGTGTACCCGCCAGAATACGCAATAGGGTAGATTACCGTGGTTACATCGGAATCCTATAGGGCGGGCAGGTCACTTTAACCCAAAAGTACAACGCGGTCTTGTCTTTGAACATTGACCGAAACAACTGGGGGTGCGCCACTTCTTGCGTTTTTTCGAGAAGTGGCCTTCTGACGGCTGACTCTATGAATGAGCCGACCGCGGCGGCTGACTCTCCATCACCACGCGCAGAATGCGGTTAATGCGCGTCTGGTAGCCCTTGCCGTGGCCTTTGAGCCAATCGAGCACGTCCGCATCCGGACGAATCGTAAGCTGCTTTTTCTCCGGGGGCCAAGCAATCGTTGCCTTCTTGAAAAACGTCTTGTCGAGGCGCGGAATGTCCGAATAGTTAATATCGGCATCTTTCATGCGGTCAATCCGCGCCAAGTCGCTCTTGGTAGATTTTTTGTTCACGTCGATTCCAACTCCCTCCCACTGTGACGCTTTTTGTAGTTACACACAAGCTTGCCTAGTGGCAGTGGGTCAGTGCAACGTCAAACGCATCCGCGCCTTCAAAGCGGAAGGAACGCGCGGGCGCGAAATCCAAGGCCCTAGGAATCGGCGGTCTTGGCGGTCGCTGACGAACTGCAGATCCCTCACTTCGTTCGGGATGACAATTTCGGAGAGATGCTGAGGGATGACAATTTCGGAGGGATGCTGAGGGATGACAATTCCGGAGGGATGCTGATTCGCCAGACTAAGTCACTATGTTTGCGCAAGTCTACCGGGCGACTGCCGAGCTTTGCTCGGCTGGGACGGGGCAAAGCCCCGTCACCACACGAGCTTACTTAGCGCAT
>CAWCRQ010000119.1:0-31175 GCA_963797885.1 uncultured Acidobacteriaceae bacterium
AAGAACTGAAGTGAGCAAGTGTCAGCAGTTGCTATGGACTGCGACACCATGAAGATCGCAACGCGTGCGAATTGCAACCTTTGCGTATCACTAAATTGTCCCGGCGGGATGTGGGCCAGCCGGCGCATTCTCACAGATCGGAGAGGAGTCGATCATGATTACTAACGCCGCCGCAAAGCGGCAAGCAGTGCCTGATACTGAGAAACTCAGCGCCAAGTACGGATGTGGTCCCGTGCATTTCTCCGGAACGGACGAAGCACTGTATGAACGGCACTTGCTGTTTGACAGTGGTGTCGATCCAGCGGCCGCGACTGCGCGTGATCGGTTCGAGGCCCTTGCGCGATCGGTGCGAGACGTTCTATCTCAGCGATGGCTCTTAACAGAGAAGACCTACGAAGAACAAAATCCTAAGCGGCTCTACTATCTCTCGATGGAGTTTCTCATCGGCCGCTCACTCGCAAACAACGTTGTGAATCTTCTGCTCTCTCCGCTGACGAACCAGTTCATCGAGGACAAGAAACTCAATCTTCTCGAGATTTTGGAGCAGGAGCCCGATGCGGGACTCGGCAATGGCGGCCTTGGACGCCTGGCGGCCTGCTTCATTGAATCTGCCGCGACGATGCAGCTACCGGCGATGGGATACGGATTGCGCTATGAATACGGCATCTTCAGGCAATCGATCCAGAACGGATGGCAACAGGAAACGCCGGATAACTGGCTCCGTTCTCCCGATCCGTGGGAGATCGCTCATCCGAACGAGAAGGTGGAAGTCAGCGTGGGTTGCTCGTTCGAGCTCAGCGGAGGCAGCCTGCGCCCGGTACCGGGTCGCCCAACGACTCTGATCGGCATCCCATTTGACCGTCCCGTGATCGGGTACGGTGGTTCCACGATCAACACGCTTCGACTCTGGGCGGCGGCAGCGCCCGACTACTTCAAGTTTGAAGAGTTCTCGCACGGCGATTTCGTAGAAGCATTTACTCAGACCCTTGGGGCCGAAACCCTGACCCGCGTCCTATATCCCGATGATTCAAGAATCATGGGGCAAGGCTTGCGCCTGTTGCAGGAGTACTTCCTTGTTGCCTGCTCATTGGCAGATGCGGTGCGCCGCTTCCAGCGCTCGAACTCGGATTGGGGCTTGTTTGCAGCGAAAGTGGCGATTCAAATGAACGATACCCACCCCTCTCTGGCGGTGCCGGAACTCATGCGAATTCTCTTGGATCAGGTGCACCTCGAATGGGATGAAGCCTGGCATATCACACAGAACACACTGGCATACACGAATCACACCTTGTTGCCCGAAGCGCTCGAAAAGTGGCCGGTAGCGTGGTTTGAAGACATGCTGCCCCGGCAACTCGAGATCATCTATGAAATCAACCGCCGCTTTCTGGGCGACGTTCGCGGAAGTTTTCCGGGCGACCAAGACCGGATTCAGCGCGTGAGCCTTATTGAAGAGGGGGACGGCCGAGCCAAGAAGGTTCGTATGGCCAATCTGGCGGTCGTAGGTTCTCACAGCACCAACGGGGTGGCAGAGATTCACTCCAAGCTGTTGCGTGAGACCACGCTCAAAGACCTGGCGGAGATCCTTCCGGAACGTTTCAACAACAAAACGAATGGAGTCACACCCCGGCGCTGGCTGCAATTATGCAATCCCGGACTTTCTGGACTCATCACTGATGCTATTGGAGATGCCTGGATCCGTGATTTAAGCGAATTAAGCAAGCTCAAATCATTTACAGAGGACAATGGCTTCCGTGATGACTTCCGCAAAGCCAAGCGAAATGCCAAGCGACAATTCTGTGATTGGCTCCGCTGGTCGACAGGGCAGACCGTTGATCCGGAGTCGATCTTCGATTGCCAGGTCAAGCGCATGCACGAGTACAAACGCCAATTCCTGAATGCACTGCGGATCGTTGTGCTCTACAACCGGCTGCGCCAAGACCCGGGGCTCAACCTGTACCCACGTACGTTCTTTTTCGCCGGCAAGGCCGCGCCTGCCTACCGGCTCGCCAAGGTGATCATCAAGTTCATTAACAATCTGGCGGCGACCATCGACGGCGACCCCACAATACGCGAGCGGCTTAAGGTGGTATTCCTGCCCGACTACTGCGTCTCGCTTGCGGAGCACCTCATTCCCGCCAGTGACGTGTCCAACCAGATCTCGACGGCAGGCTATGAAGCCAGTGGGACAAGCAACATGAAGTTCATGATGAACGGCGCATTGACGATCGGCACACGCGACGGGGCGACGATTGAGATGGCAGCAGAGGCGGGCGAGGAGAACTTCTTCCTCTTCGGTTTGACGGCTGAGGAGGTGATTGGCAGTGGCGGATGGTACAACCCGCAGTGGCATTACCAACACGATCCGGAGACCCGTCAAGCCCTGGACTTGATTTTCTCCGATTATTTCAGTTGCCATGAGCCGGGTGTGTTCGAGCCGTTGCGCGACATGTTGCTGACGCACGGCGACCACTACATGCACTTGGCAGACCTGAAGTCATATCTCGAAGCAGACGGACAGCTGAGCGCGTTGTATGCCGATCCCAACCAGTGGGCGCGCAAGGCCATCTTGAATGTGGCAGGTTCGGGGAAGTTCTCCAGCGACCGCACCATCGCCGAATACGCAGCAGAAATCTGGCATGTACAGCCATGCCCAATACCAGAGAAAGCGTAAAAGAGGACGCGGACCTAAAGAAAAGGAGCTGCAGTGAAACTCACAAACCCAATTATTCTTGGGTCCCGGGATTCTTGTCGATTGGCGTGCGAACAAGATCACCCGTCACGCTGCCGTGAAAGAGATATCGCGTCGTTATCAAAAGTTCGTCGAAGTCTTCGAAACCCAGCACAAAGCGGCACGTGTTTAGCGAGGGCGTATCAACGATGCAGAACGCAGTGGTCAAGCTTGCCCCCATCAAGTGCGTTTCGAGCGGAAGACTGCACGGTGGGCGTGCCCATGGAGAACTCGGGAAACGTGCGGGTATCGCGAGCTTCGGTTCTGGAAGAGACTCTGCCCGAAGTCGAGAATCACCGTCGCGATTGTGGACCGGCGCGATTCGATCGCAGAGACTACGCGGGCCTGATCGGTTCGTGAATTGTTCGAGAGAACGTGAAGAAAATCCGTCTGAAGAAGACCAAAAATGAGGAGATTGCAAATGCAACTTGGGATGATCGGGCTGGGAAGGATGGGCGCAAATATGGTCCGGCGCCTCCTTAGGAAAGGCCATGAATGCGTGGTCTTTGATATGTCACCGACGGCGGTCCACGACCTGGTAGACGAGAGGGCGATTGATTCGACTTCGCTGGCGGATTTTGTCGGAAAGCTGAAATCGCCGCGAGCGGTGTGGTTGATGGTGCCTGCGGCAGTTGTCGACAAAACAATCGGCGAGCTTTTGCCTCACCTTGCTTCCGGAGACATTCTCATCGACGGCGGAAACTCCTACTACATCGACGATATCCGGCGAGCTCAAGAACTCTCGACCAAGGGGATTCACTACGTGGATGTAGGGACTAGCGGCGGCGTGTGGGGGCTCGATCGGGGTTACTGCATGATGATCGGCGGGGACCAGGATGTGGTCGAGCACCTGGACCCACTCTTTGCTTCGCTGGCTCCGGGCAGTGGAGATGTACCCCGCACCCCAGGGAGAGAGAATCTGGAGGGCACGGCGGAACAAGGTTATTTGCACTGTGGTCCTAGCGGTGCTGGACACTTCGTGAAGATGGTTCACAACGGGATCGAGTACGGCGTGATGGCAGCGTACGCGGAAGGCCTTGGCATCCTGCGCGCCGCCAACGTCGGGAAACGGGCAAGCGCCGTTGTGGATGCGGAAACCACCCCGTTGCGTCACCCCGAGCATTACCAGTACGACTTTAACCTGCGGGATATCGCTGAGGTCTGGCGCCGTGGCAGTGTCATCGCATCCTGGCTCTTGGATCTTACCGCGACCGCTCTGCTCGACGATCCCATGCTCTCGAAGTTTGCCGGTAGGATTTCCGACTCCGGCGAAGGGCGTTGGACGATCAAAGCCGCGATTGACGAAGGCGCGCCGGTGCCGGTTCTCACCAGTGCGCTGTACGAGCGGTTCAGTTCGCGAGGCGAAGCCGATTTTGCAAACAAGCTTCTCTCTGCGATGCGCTACCAGTTCGGCGGCCATTTGGAGAAGGCCGGCCAAAAACCAAGAGTGGCCTGAGGAGACGACCTTGTCAAACACGCATTCCGACGCGCTTGTCTTCTTCGGAGCCACTGGCGATCTCGCGTACAAGAAGATATTTCCCGCCCTGCAGGCCATGATCAAACGGGGGCATCTCGATGTTCCGATCATTGGCGTTGCCAAGGCCGGCTGGAATCTGGAGCAACTTCGGGCGCGGGCTCATGACAGTCTCGCAAAACACGGGGGAATCGATCCGGCTGCGTTCGAGAAACTCACACGCCTTCTCCGTTATGTAGATGGAGACTACAACGATCCCGCTACGTTTGAGCAGCTTGGCCGAGAACTGCAGGGGACACGACGCCCGGCAAACTATCTCGCCATTCCTCCAACACTTTTCGAAGTTGTGCTGGAACAGTTGCAGCACTGTGGCAGTTGCACGACCAGTGCCCGAATCATCGTGGAAAAGCCGTTCGGATTTGATCTTAAATCTGCGCAGCATCTGAATCGGCTTTTGCTCCGCCATTTCGAGGAGAAAGACATTTTTCGCATCGATCATTACCTGGGCAAGCTACCGGTCAATAACATCCTTGTCTTTCGCTTCGCCAACGCGTTTATGGAAGCGTTCTGGAATCGCAACTATGTGGAGAGCGTACAGATCACGATGGCGGAAGACTTTGGGGTACAGGGCCGCGGCGCTTTCTATGATCAGACCGGGACGATACGCGATGTTGTGCAGAATCATCTATTTCAGATCCTCAGCAACCTGGCCATGGAATCTCCGGTCAGACTGGAGAGCGAATCGATCCGCGATGAGAAGGTGAAGGTCCTCAAGGCAATCCCGACACTGGAATCGACAGATGTCGTTCGGGGGCAGTTCCGAGGATATCTGGCAGAAGAGGGTGTGTCTCCCGACTCGCAGGTCGAGACCTTCGTGGCGCTCAAGCTGCAGGTCAATTCCTGGCGCTGGCAGGGCGTTCCATTCTACATTCGAGCTGGGAAATGCCTGCCTGCAACCTGTACGGAAATCGTCTGCCGCTTGCGAAAGCCGCCTACCGTGATACCGGCGGATGTGCTTGCCTCCAATTATCTCCGCTTCCGCATCAGTCCTGATGTTGCGATCGCGATGGGAATGACAACCATGGCACCAGGGGAAAAGTTGATCGGAGAAGCGGCGGAGATGACCGCAAGCCGTCAGCGCGATTCCCAGGAAATGGACGCGTATGAACGAGTATTGGGTGACGCGATGGCGGGGGATGCGACGTTGTTTGCGCGCGAAGATTATGTGGAAGAAGCGTGGCGGATTGTAGATCCCTTGCTGAGTCGGGGTACGGAACTCTATGGCTATGAGCCTCAGACGTGGGGTCCTGCCGAGGTCGAGTGGGTGACTCCTCCCGGCGGGTGGCAGGATCTCGATATCCGACATGCAGAAGCAACTGCCGCCCATACTGTTTGAGGAGGAATGAGCATGTCGGAAACCCTGGGGGGCTCATCCGTCGTGAAGAGCGCCTGAAACTCGAAGTATTTCTTGACGAGGCCGAAATTCTCGCGCCACAAGCGAAGATTCCGGTCGTCGAGCATGGCCGCTTCGTCATGGCCGCAAGCGCCGGGCGGACGACACGGATCATGCTCCGCGCGTTCGCCGACAAGAAGCTTCCGTGGGAGCGGATCTTTCGCATGCTGTCGACTTTGATCAACCCACAGCGCTGGCAAATATCCAGGCGGTCCGTCCAGGGATACAAGTACTCCGTGTATCTGCGAAGACGGGTCTTGGAATGAAGGAGTTCATCGTTGATGCCTTCAAGCCCACATTTCCCTTTTTGAAGTCGGCGTAAGTAGCCGTATGATCGAGGTAACGCCAGTATTCATGCGGCTTTGAGCGCAAAACGAGGTTCGCGGAGGCTTCGACCCAGTGGGTGAAACACAAAATCAGTCCTTTCAGCTCTCGTTCAACCCCTCTTTGAAAGTTGATTTCCAAGGTTCTCGCGTCACTTCCGACGGTGGTTTGCTTTTGGTGCGGGAATTGGATGAACGTCTGGGATTGAGCGCACTCATCGCCGCAAACATCATGGACTACCGGCGGGGCAAGAACACTCAGTTGCCGCTCCCGGATCTGCTGCGACAATCCATCTACAGCCGCTTAGCCGGATACGAAGATGTGAACGACGCCGAGCGGCTGTCGTAAGATCCGACCTTCCGCTTGATCGGCTCCGAGAAGATTTGGGATCGTGGGGCGGCGTTGCCTTCGCGCCTGCACTGGTTCGAGACCGAGGTGCTGAGCCAAGACCAGAACCTCGAAGGTCTGAACCGAATCAATCGAGAACTGCTGGCGAAGGCGGAGGTCATTGATTCCCCCCAGCGGGGGGTGCTGGATATGGACAGCACGGAAATCCCGGTCTATGGAGAACAGGAGCACAGTGCTTACAACGGGCACTTCGAGTCAACCTGCTATCACCCGTTGTTGCTGTTCAACGGGGAAGGAGACTGTTTGGCAGCGAAGCTGCGACCGGGCAACGTGCATAGTGCGGAGGATTGGGACGAACTCTTGCTGCCCGAGGTGGAACGTCAGCAGAGCATGGATAAGGAAGTTGTGTTTCGAGCGCTTCCGGCGAACGAGAACTTGCTGCGGGACATCGAGGAGCTGCTGACGCGCCCGGTGGGGCGGCCCAGTCACAAGCCGGTGGTGTGGTACAAGGGCTTTCTCTATCAGGCCGCCAGTTGGAAGACAGCACGACGGGTGGTGGCGAAGGTAGTGTTTCATACTGGCGAGTTGTTCCCGCGAGTAAGGTTCATCGTGACCAACCTGGAGACGCCCAGCCGGGCGGTGGTGCGCTTCTACAACAAGCGAGGTACGGCGGAGCAGTGGATCAAGGAGGGCAAGCAGGCGGTGAAGATGACCCGTCTCTCTTGCCATCGTTTCCGCTGCAACGAGGTGCGGTTGGGGCTGAGTGTGCTGGCATACAACCTGGGCAATCTATGGCGACGGCTGGCGCTGCCCAAACGAATCGAGAAGTGGTCGTTGACGAGCTTGCAGCAGCGGCTGGTGAAGACGGGCGGGCGACTGGTGAAACATGCCCGCTACTACTGGCTTTTGCTGGCGGAAGGGCATCTGAACCGGCGGCGGTTTGGGGCGATGCTGCGGCATATTGTGACGCTGCCGTTGCCGACGGGATAGAGAGCGAGTGGCTACGTCAGCAGCGGAATCTGTCTACCAAGGCTGGGGGGGAAAGTGTTGCGAAAGTGGGCTGGAATCTGGGGTATTTCGGCCATGATCGTGCGGATCGTAGACCGTTGGGGCGGCCCAGTTTGAAATTCGCGTTCAAGAACGCGCAAGTGGGCGCAACGGGAGTACAATGCTCCCCGTTTCCGAAGTTAAAAAGGAGATTCCAGTTTCCATGTCAAAAGTATGGTTGGTAACCGGTAGCGCAAGCGGCTTAGGCCGGAACATTGCTGAAGCCGTGCTCGCATCAGGCGATCGACTCATTGCAACCGCCCGCGATCCCCGCCGGCTCGAAGACCTGGTAAAGAAATACGGAGATCAGGTTCGGATCGCGGCTCTAGACGTGGTCGATGAAAGCGCCGCCCAGGCGGCCGTGCAGATGGCGGTGGCCGCGTTCGGGCGTCTCGATGTCGTCGTCAATAACGCCGGCTATGGCGATATTGCACCATTTGAGCAGTTGAGTTCGGAGCGGTTCAAGGCGGTGGTTGACACTAATTTTTATGGAGTCGTCAACGTGAGCCGCGCGGCGATACCGATCATGCGAAAACAAAAGAGCGGCTGCATTCTTCAGATATCCTCGGTCGGCGGCCGGTTGGCGCGGCCCGGCAGTTCGCCGTACCACGCGGCGAAGTGGGCCGTGGGAGGATTTACGGAGTCCCTTGCCCAGGAAGTGGCTCCGTTTGGCGTGAAAGTGTGCGCGCTCGAACCGGGCGGGATGCGAACGAACTGGGGCGTTCGTGCGAACCAAGACACGCCTGACCTGCTTCCGGACTATGAACCGTCCGTGGGCGCAGTTGCCAAGGCGCTGAAGTCTTATTGGGGGCACGAGATGAGCGACCCGGTCAAGGTAGCTCAGGTTGTCCTTCATCTGGCTGCCAGCGATCGTCTCCCTGCACATCTTCTGATCGGCAGCGACGCCGTTCGCTTCGCCGGCGAGGCCGAGGCTACGCGCGCAGCCGACGCTGCCCACTGGCGCGAAATCAGCTTGTCAACAGATTTTGACGCCACCACAGCATTGCCTTCTGTGCGGTTCTGAACAATCCTCGCTCCGGGTGGTGTGGGAAAGGTGGATCGGCGTTCAATGGAGTACATCGGCAGTTCTCGTACAGCGCCCTCGTTCTATTCGATTCTGGACGGCATTTCGAAGGCGTCGAAAGGATGATTACTGTTAAGGGCTCCTCGTGCACGGCTACACCCCTGAGTTCAGTCTCGCTAGTTCTGGTAAATTGCTTTTGCGATGCCGAGGCGGCGAATTTTGTTTTGCAGGGTCGTGCGTTTCAGTCCGAGCCGTTCGGCGGCTCCTCCCTTGCCCGCAATTCGCCCCGCCGCGGCTCGTAATGCCTCGACGATTACACTGGATTCTGCTTGTCTAAAAGTAGAGGTCGAGCTAACAGCAACAACCGTTTCGGAAGACGGTCGAAGCGCGACAATTGGAATCTCTAACTCCACACCACGTGTGAGAATGACAGCCCGTTCTATGACGTTTGCCAATTCCCTAATATTCCCCTTCCACGGGCAGTTCGTCAGCATCTCCATTGCTTGCCTTGGTATTGACCTAATTTGCTTTTGCATCCGTTGGCATAGCTTCGAGACAAAATAGTTCACCAGCAGCGGAATATCCTCGCGCCGTTCCCGAAGCGGCGGAATCTCAATCGGAAAGACGTTGAATCGATAGAAGAGATCCTCACGAAACTTCTCCTCCCGGATCATGGCCCCAAGGTCGCGATGCGTGGCGGCAATCAGCCGCACGTTCACGCTGATCGTCTTGGAGCTTCCCAGCCGCTCGAACTCCTGCTCCTGGATGGCACGCAATAGTTTCGGCTGGAGTTCCAGGCTGATGTCGCCGATTTCATCCAGAAACAGCGAGCCTCCGTCTGCCAGTTCGAATCGGCCCCTTCTTTGAATCAGAGCTCCAGTGAAGGCTCCCTTCTCGTGCCCGAACAGTTCGCTTTCCAATAGGCCCGATGGAATGGCCGCGCAGTTCATGCGCACATAGGCGCGCTCGCGCCGGGAGCTTAAGTTGTGGATAGCGCGTGCGATCAACTCCTTGCCGGTTCCTGTCTCACCGTGCAGTAGCACGGTGGAATTCGTAGGCGCAACGATCGCGACTTGTTCCAGAACTTTCTGCAGAGCTGCGCTCTTGCCCACAATGCCTTCGAAGCAATACTCAGAGCTGATTTCTGGTTCGAGATGGGTCGGCTGGTCTCCGAGTCCGCTCACTTCGACAAAGTTTGCACTTGCGAGATCTCCGATGTCGGTGAAATCAATAGTCGCGCACCCCATAATCTCCTCCCTAAAGGTAGATAGCTGCTAAGCTGATCTCTTCGTCTGTGGGCAAAACTCGATGACTTTCCCGAGTTGCGGCTGAGCCACCGTCCGCAACGGTTTCCGAAAGTTCTTCGGTATGTAAAACTCAATCACTTTTGCCATGACAATCTCCTAGATCCTAGTGAATCTCGGTGCGCGCAGTGCCAAATGGTTCGCTCGCCTTTGTCGGTCGCTATCAGTGCGTTCTGCGAGGTTCATTGCAGCCATGATTAGAACTTCCTGCAGCGTGAAACCGCGAGTTGTGATCTTCCACATAAGCGCCTCCAAAGAGGAAATCGAGACTCAACTGAGGTCTTTGTTCATGCGGTGAGTGTGGAATAACCTGCGCCTGCTCACAAGGTCAGATCTGGTGATTGTGGTCTGGGAATATCGTGGGAGCTCCTGCTTGTACTTCCTGGGGAGGAAGCATTCGTACCTTTGGGCGATTCAATGTTGCACTTTTGAGGGAGAGTTTTGTACTTTTGGAGGATGGAATGTTGTCTAGTGTCGCGGGTCTTGGAGGTGCTTCCTGCCGTAGAGTTTGGCGTCAATGGACCACATTCCGGGTCCGATCATCGCCACTGTGCCGCCCAGGCCAGCCAGCACGATGGCGATCAGCGAATTCCCCGACCACGCCAAGGATATCCAGACCTCGACAGTAGCAATCGTAATTCCCGCAACTGGCGTCCAGAGCCCAAGAAGGAGAAATACTCCCGCAACAGCCGCAATCAAATAAGGGAGGCTGGGCACCAATCTAGCAGTTTCAAGGAGATGCGAGGCTCCGCAATAGAGCAGGATTGTGCTCGTCAGCACGCGCTGAAGTAAAAGACCAGCGCCAGGCCAGCCTTCGGCGAACGTGGAAAAGAGACGTTGCAGACGCGTTCTCCTATTGCTGGCCCCATGCTAGTTGATCCTTAAGAAACATCGAAAGGGTTAAAAGTAGGGTTTTTGAGTGCTACTTTGGGGCACCTCTAGCTCGATGATCCCGCGCTGTAGTCCAATGGTCACAGCGTGGGTCCGATCGTTGGCGCCCAGCTTGGAGAGAATATTCGAGATGTGGTTCTTGACAGTGGTTTCTCCGATACAGAGCTTGTCTGCAATTTGCTTGTTCCCATTGCCAGCAGCAATCAAACGAAGCACATCAATTTCGCGCGAGCTCAGCGCATCGTCGGCAGCATGGTCAGCCAATTCCGCAGCAATTTCGGGCGGTATTCGCTTGCGCCCGGCGTGGACCGTGCGGATTGCCTCCAGCAGTTCTGTGCGGACGTTTCCTTTCAGCAAGTAACCCCGCGCACCCGCCTTGAGCGCCCGCAGGACTTGAACATCACCGGCATAGGTTGACAGAACGAGGATCTTGGCGTCGGGGTATTCGCTCCTGATTCGGCTGATGGCTTCAGTACCATTCACATTCGGCATCTGCAGATCCATCAGGGCCACGTCCGGGCGGTGCCGTCGAAATTGCGCGACGGCCTCCTCCCCGTCACACGCCTCTGCGACCAATTCCATATCTGGCTGAGTCTTGATAATGGCCGCGATGCCCTGACGCAAGAGCGGATGATCATCAACCGTCATGATCCGAATCGAGCTAGGACCGGTGCTCATAAATCCTCGTCTTCCGGAACAGCTTGAATCTACCGCTATCGCCGGATTTTTCATAGGCAATAGCGGCTGGAACGGTCAACCGCACTTCCGTCCCGGCGCCCGCTTCACTCCAGATATCCAATCGGGCTCCAATTCCTTCTGCCCGTTCATAGATGCCGGGTAGGCCCCAATGGCCGGCGCGACCGTGATCTTTCAGCACTTCTGGATCAATTCCTTTTCCGTCATCTCGTACGACTAACAGAAAAGCATCGTCATCGTAGCGTAGCTCGGCTTCGATGCTCCGGGCGCGCGCGTGGCGATAAGCATTGCGCAGCAACTCTCTCGCGATTCGACAGATCTCTTCCGTGATCATCGCTCGCTTCGCTCGCCGGCCGCCCTCCACAATCACCCGCAAAGACGGAGCACCGTCACCATCCTTCTGTGCAGACGCTAGTTCGCGCCCCGTTGCCAGCAGCATCTGTTCGAGGTTGCTTTCCTCGGATGACCCCGAACGTAGTTCCTGAATCGCACTACGCCCCTCCGCGATTGCCTGATCTGCGGAAACTAGTGCGCTGTCTAGAGCATCAGATGCTTCCTCGGGACGATTCGGGAGGTGATACCGAGCCGCTTGAAACCGGAAGACCAAACCTTGGAAACTTTGTAATAGCGTGTCGTGCAGGTCTCGCGCAATGCGTGTGCGTTCGCTTACGCGCTCTTCCAGACGCATGTTAAACTGATGCGCCAGTTGCCGGACACGAAACTGGTAGCCGCACCAGAGCAGTATCAGCATACTCGCCGCGCAAACAGCGCGAAACCAGTTCGTCTGGTAAAAGTACGGTTGCAGCAGGAAACGCACGCTGGCCTCCTGCCCGCTCCAAATGCCAAAGTTGTTTACCGCAAGCACGTGGAACGTGTATTCCCCGGGACCCATGTTCGTGTAGTGCGCAGTACGGTGCGTGCGGGCGTTCACCCAGTCCTTATCAAAAGGTTCGAGGCGGTACTTGAAATGCAGTTTTTCCGGAGCGGAGAAGCTCGGGGCCGTAAAGCGAAAATCGAATGTGTTGTTGCCGGGTGGTACGGAAGTGCGCTCGTTCCGAGCCAGGGTGAACTTGTTGGCCCATGCCTCCTCCAGCACCACGGGCGGAGGAAGGCGATTGCCCGCAGTTGGGTCGATCGCCACCACGCCGCGCAGGGTGGGAAACCATATCCGCCCATCGCGAGTGATCCAGCTTCCCGGGCTCCCACCATTGGATTCGGTGCTTCTCATGCCTTCCGAGGCCCCGTAGGATACGGGTGAAAGGAAAGAGATTTTCCCATCGGCGAAGTCATTCAGCTCCTTCAGCCTGAGCCGAAATACACTCTGATTGGAGCTGAACCAGAGATTGCCCTCGCCGTCCTCCAACAGGCCCAGCAGCAAGTTATCGGGCAGACCATCTTGGGTGGTAATCGCCTTAAACTGGCCGTCCCGGAAACGGTTCAACCCCCCGCCGTACGTCGCAACCCAGAGAGTTCCCGTCGAATCCTGATGGATGTCGTACACGGAGTTACTCGACAACCCTTGCTTCTGGTCGTACGTCAGAATCTTGCTGCCGCGCATATATCTGAGCCCTGCGAGACCGCCCAGCCATAGGCCACCGTCTCGATCCTCGGTGATTGCGCGCACGTCGGAGATGCCGGGGACTTGCTCCAATTTTCCCTCGCGAAAGCGGTACAGGCCGCCGGGACGATCCTCCGTCAGCGCGCCAATCCAGAGCGTACCCTCCCGGTCCTGAAAAATGATTTTCACGGCCGGTGCGTTAACATTGAAATGGGTCAGCACACCCGATCGAAGGCTATACAGGCCGCCGTACCCGCCGAACCACAGGTCGCCATCGCGTGTCTGGGCAATGGTGAGAATGTCCCCCATGCGCGGGAACCGGCGAAACCGATGCCCATCGAACCAATAGAGCAAATCTCCGCCCAGCCAGATGCGGCCTTCCCGATCCTGAAACACACTACTGAAGTTTGAGTCCGAGAGACCTTCGTCTTTTCCGTAGGCTGTCAAAGGGGCTCGCCGGAGACGAATCAGCCCTCTTCCAATGGTTCCAAACCATAGATTGCCTTCGCGACCCACGAACAGGCTGCGAACTTTTAGCAATTCGCCGGCATTCGCTGGCAACGGTAGCGGTTCGGGAGGACTGAGCCTGCCATTTACGATGCGAACGAGTCCGGCCGGCGTGCGCAGCAGCAATTCCCCATCCGCATCCTCCGTCAGGGCAAAGGAATACAAAAGAAGTTCAAAGGTCAACTTTCGGCGTCCAAGCGAGGGCAGCGGAACATCCAAGAATATGCCCCGGTAATAGCGCACTAGACGATACTGGTCGCGAAAAGCAACCCAGACACTTCCGTCGCGAGCCTCGTGTACGAAAAAAACGCTCGGCTGGGTGGAATGCAGGGTCGCAATGGTGCCATCGGCTGCGAAACGCACAACATCTTGTCCGCAACGGAACCACATGCTTCCGTCCCGCGCCTGCAGAAAAAACTCTCGGACCGCTTTTCCGCGGTGAGTGGGATAGGCTTCCAGCTTTGTGCCGGCAAAACGCGCTACACCCCCCGCTGCCGTGTTGATCCAGACCTGCCCTTCGGCATCGCCGCGGACCGAAGTGACCCACCTGTTTGGCAAGCCGTCGCGTTCGGTGTAGGTGGTGGCAACACCATCCTGCAGTCGGATGAGACCGCCATCCACAGTGCCGATCCACAATGCCCCGGAGCGACTTTCGTACAGTGAGGAAATCTGATCGCTGCCGAAACCTGGCGTATTCGCCGAATCGAAAACCGTGAAGCGCTCGCCATCGAAGCGCGCGAGCCCCCCGAACGTGCCTATCCAAATATAGCCGCGGTGGTCCTGCAGCATCGCATTGACCGAGTTTTGCGGCAGACCCTCTTCCGTGTGCCAAACCCTTGTGATGTACTGCGGGGGTGTTGATTGAGCGTGCGCAGGAGCGACCAAGAGACTAGGAAGCAAGGGAACCGTGCTCGCCAGCAATAAGGCGCAAGTGATACAAGAGCGCAATTGGGATCGCGCTACGGTGCGTTGCCGATTAAAGCGAAGCAGAAGCGGTCGGCGAGAAGTCATCTTTTCCAATTCGGAGCCGAACGGCGTCAGACACTATCGTCCCATTCAGCGTCCTTTTCAGGAGCGCACTACTTCTATTACCGACGAATTTAGCATTCTCGTCGTTGTTTGTCAGTCTTCTAGAGCCGATTAACTCATTTCAGGAACGATTTGTCCGAAGTACACAACTGGGGAGAAATCATGCTGGAGAGCGGATTTTGAAACGGCCCGCGAGCCGCGCCGTTAGGCACCGCTATCGTGCTTGACAGTCTTCGCCAGCCTGAGTAGCGTGATTTGTTGCGAGTTCGTCGAAAATCTACATTAATTCATCGTCCCGGAAAAAGGAGTAGGTATGAAAGGAAAAACCACCTCCGGGCAGAAGCTCATTGTCCCCCTGCTATGCGCATTCTCCATCGTTGGTTTTGTCTCGATTGCTGCTTATAGCCAGAACTCCCAGGGAACGATTCTCGGGCATGTGCAGGATTCTTCAGGCGCCGCTGTCGCTGGCGCGAACGTAAACGCCGTGAATGTCAATACCAATGTGACCAACCACTTCACCACCAACAGCTCCGGCGATTACGTGTTCGTGAACATGATTCCGGGCACATATCAGGTGAAGGTTGAGCGTGACGCTTTCAAGACGGAGATCAGCGGCGATTTGATTCTCGAAGTGGATCAGACTCTCCGTCAGGGCTTCACGCTGCAGGTCGGCACTATAAAGGAAACGATTATGGTTGTGTCCGACGCCCAGATGGTGCAGACGGACAACACGACGACTGGCAATGTTCTGGATCAGAAGGCAATTGAGGAACTGCCTTCGAGCGGGCGCGATTTCAACAACCTTCTGGGCCTGGTGGCAGGAGCAGGCAACGTCACGGGTGGCTCGCAACTCTACTGGGCAAACCACGCCTTAAACAAGAGCTTCACTGAAGTCAGCCTAAACGGCGAGCGGCCGGAATCTATCAGTTTTATGGTGGATGGGGTCGCCGATACCGACAACTTCTTCGCGACTTCGTCGGGCATCCCCTCAGAATTTGCCATTCAGGAATTCAAGGTGCAAACGGGCCTTTATTCCGCCGAATACGGGCAAGGCGCCGGCCAAGTCAATTTGGCTATCAAATCGGGCACGAACCAGTTGCACGGGCAGGCGTACGACTACATTCAGAACGACGCGTTCAATCCCAAAAGCCCGCTGCAGGAGTACCAGCATGCCTACCTTAACGCCCCTGTGCCGAAGGTTGCACCATTTAAGCAGAACCAGTTTGGCGGTACACTCGGCGGCCCACTTCGCATTCCTGACCTCTACAACGGACGAAATGAGACGTTCTGGTTCTTCGCCTACGACGGCGGGCGGCAACACACGTCCCCAACGCAAAATCCGATACAAGTTCCGACGGCCAAGGAACGGTCTGGTGATTTCTCTGATTGGCCTTGGCCAGTCTATGACCCAAGTACGACAGTTTGCAATCCAACTTGCGATGCCACGACCCGTAGAGCTTACCTTGGCAACCAGATTCCGTCTCAGCAAATTAACCCGATGGGACAGAAACTCGCAAATCTTTATCCCTTGCCCAATATCATCTGCACGATGCCATGCGACAACTATCTAGCGCCGGTCCTCGACACCATCACTACCGATAACGAGACTTTCCGCGTTGACACGAATCTACGCGAGAAAAACCGGCTTTACCTCACCGGGAATATAAGAAGAGACATTGAACCGCACCCTCGGATCCTGTACTACAACGGGTCCAAAAACTTTACCCGAGCACAGGTCTTTGGACTGAACTGGGAACGCACCTTCAACTCCACCACCATCAACACAGTGCGAATCGGCTACAACCATCTATTTTTCGCAACCAATGGCATCACGGCTTTCGGACCAAACATCCAGGCGAATCTTGGCTTCGCGAATGCTCCTGCGATTCCCGCCCTTTACGGTCTGCCGAGCATCGGCGTCACACAGAACTATCCAAACCTCGGCAATGGCAACAATGGAACGAACACTAAAAGCGGGACTTATCAATTCGTTGACAATCTGAAACTCATTCGGGGCAAACATGCACTTACCTTCGGCGTGGATATCCGCCGTCTGCGCGAATTTGAGGAGGACAATTTCCTAGGCAATGGCACAATCAGATTCAACGGCCAATACACGGCCAACTGTAATCGAGGAGCTTCGGGCTGCAACGTTGGATCAGGTTCCGCTCTCGGTCCTGGGCTCGGCAATTCCATCGCCGATATGCTGTTGAGCGATCCTAGTAACCTTTCTGGCCCATACCCGCTTGGCGTTGACTACCTCCACACTTTTGGCACCAATTGGAACTTCTTCGCGCAGGATGATATTCGTGTCACACCGCGTCTCACCATGAACCTAGGTCTGCGTTACGAATTGCCGCCTGCTTTTCACAGCATTAATGACAATGGCTGGGGCTTTGATCCAGCCAACGGAGGAAGCCTCGATTGGGTTAGTAAGAGCTTCGTGCAAGGAGTTTATGCAACCGCGGCGGCCCAGAATCCGTCGGTCACCTTGAATCCGGCTTTCCTGAACTGCTGCATTCAAAACTCTCTCGTGCCGCAAGACAAGAAGGATTTCGCTCCGCGCATCGGACTCTCATGGCGGCCGTTCAGCACCGATCGCTTCGTGGTGCGCGCGGGCTACGGAATTTTCTACGAGACTTACATGCGTTATTACGACCAGGTGCAGAACTATGACGACAACAGCCTCCAGACGACACTGCCGGCCAGCTACCCCACCGGAGGCGAGGTTGGAAATGAGCAGCAGTCGCTGGGGCCACGCCTCAACCAGTTGTGGTCTGCACCTATTCATGGGCTGGGAGGTACGGTGGGAAGCGGTGTGTTTGCCCTTCCTTCGTGGGACAGTATCGACTTCACAGGTATCGACTACATCCTGAATCAGGTGAACTGGCCCAAGAACCATAACCCATACAGTCAGCAGTGGACTCTGGATACTCAATTCGCCGTAACTCCCGCGCTGCTGCTGGATATCGGCTATGTAGGCTCTCATGGTTCGCGCCTCTCGACGTATTGGCTGTTTAACACCGCGTATATTCCCAAGGTTCCGTCCGATAACTGCAACTACTTGTTCGACACGTCCCAGGCAACGGAGAGTAATGCCGCTTGCGCGACCGATCCCAACTTCCAGCCGATCGACAAGCGCGTGCCGTTCCCCGGCCTGCCCTCGATGATGTATGCCAACGCAAATGTCTTGAGCTCGAATTACAACTCGTTGCAGGTTCAGCTGCGGCAGCGCTATCGGCAGGGCCTGACCTACACCATTGCGTACACGTGGTCGAAATCCCTGGATGATTTCTCCGGAAACAACATCTCTGGAACCGGTGGCTTCGTCCAGGATGCTCACAACGTTGCCGGGGATTACGGCCCGTCCAGCTTTAATCAGCCCCAGCGCCTTACCGCCTATGGAAGCTGGGAGTTGCCGGTTGGCAAAAACAAACGCTGGTCACTGGGACCGGCCAATTGGGTTCTCGGCGGCTGGAAGGCGAGCGGAATTTACACCATCACCTCCGGCCGGACCTTCACTGTGTATGGGTGTACTGTCTGTGGCTTTGACGAGATGGGCGTTGCCTTCCCCAGCCGATATCGGCCGAACCAAACAGGCGATCCGAACAGCGGCTTCACTCGGAGCTACACGGAATGGTTCAATCCCAACGTTTTTTCTCTCGCCCCACAGGGGACATACGGCGACGAGAGAAAGGGCGAACTGCGCGGGCCGTTTTACGAGGATCTCGACCTGAGCTTCGCCAAAGTCTTCCCCATTACGGAGCGGCAGCACCTGCAGGTGCGGTTCGAGATGTTCAACGCCGGTTCCACCTGGCACCACGGCGCCTGGTTCCCCTGCGCCACAGTTGGGGGCTGCGGCACGACTCCTCTGGGCTCGCTCATACCGCCTCAGCCTGCCCCCAACGTTTCGCCGTCGGAATGGGCGCACGACAATCTCTGGCAAGGGCATACGATCCAGTTAAGCGCCGTTTATTCCTTCTAACCTACGGGCCGCCATTTTCGCCTGATCCTGCGCTGGCTGTCGATGTCGCCAACCTTGAGATGAGCGAGTTCGCTGCGTCGCATGCCGGTGGCGTAGAGCATCACCAATGTCCGTCGAAACAGTGTTCCAGCCGCATCAATCAGGCGCGCAGCTTCCTCCCGGCTCAGCACAGTTGGCAGCCGACGACGATCCTGGGGGTAAGGAAAGAAATCACGGAACTGATGACGCTTGAGCGTCTTGACAAAAAGAAGCGCAGCGCCGCTACCCGGTTGACCACCGTGTCCGGCGTCAGCATTAGCCGCTTTGGCGGATAAACCCTTGCGCGCAGCGCCCGAACAGCTGTGCGACGCACTCGGTGCCTGTACGGAGTTGAACCCCGTTCACCGGCGGCTACTGAAGATGGCGTTGCAGGAGTTGCGATTGATCGGCGAGCAGATCGGCCGACTAGACCAGGAAATGGCCAGTCTACTCAGCACGCACCAAGGTGCCGTTCAGCGACTGGCAGAGATACCCGGTCTGGGAGTGAACTCAGCCCAGCAGATCATTGCAGAAGTCCGCCCGGCCGCAGCAACATTTCCCTCCGAGAAATGTCTCTCATCGTGGGTCGGTGCCTGCCCGGGCGATGACGAGACAGCAGGCGTAAACTACGGCCACCGCTCTCCAAAGGGCAACCGGCACACGCGACGCTTACTCAATCAAGCCGCGAATGCCGCAGCCAGAACCAAGGGAAGCATCTTCGAGATTGTGTATCGCCGCTCGGTCCCGCGCCTTGGACACAATCAAGCCATCGGGGCCATTGCCCATCGACAGTGTCGATTTAATCTGGTTAATCCTCCACCAAGGAGTCCGTTACGAGGAACGCGGCCCGCAGTTACCAAACGATCGAAGCAACTGCGCACTTGGCGAATGATTCGGCAACTCCGAAGCCTCGGCTATCGGATAGAACCACCTAACCCTCTACTAAGCCAAGCACAAGCGCAGTAATTTTCGAGCCTGGAGTTCCTCCAGCATCATTTTTCGTAAACCGGTCGCCAGCGGCTTACTCCTTGTCAGCTAACTGGACTTTGCAAACTTGGGCCGGGACATGCTGCTCGGTGTCCGACAATGGTTGTCGCCTAAAGTGGGATGTTGTGAGGCAACTCAAGGCGATTGAGGCGAACCACTGGGATCGACGGTTTTCAGTCCGCATTTCTCGCTCGCCAATCCAGTCGCGCATCGCGTTAAGCTAGTGGTGAATTTCTAAGCGTTTTCCTGCATCGCCTCGTAGGCGGGGATCGCCACTTCGCCGCCCCCTTTCTCCCGCAGTCGCGGCTTCGTCACCCCCAGTTTGCGGGCTGTCCACCCCCGCCTGGTTCCTTGCCCCCTCGCGATCCGGTGACGGCGGGCTCAGGTATTAGCCACTCCCCGCAGGGAGGTCGTTCCGCTGGCCGAAAATCAAGTTGGGGAAAAATATTTTCATTTCGCGGAAATGCGGCTTTAGACGGCGCACGCTCGCCAAACCGCTCGGATTTCATTTTTGGACCCCCTATCCCCTCTTTAAGGACGGTGGGTCGCTGTTCAACAGCCTGAGTCGCACGCCGAACCGCATGCGCCAATAAGTGCCGGTTTGCCCTTCATCCGTTATTTTGACCATTGGCAGCGCGCGGTAATCAGGATGCTTCCAATGCCTGTGCAGCGAAGATGCCCGACATCATTGCCGCACCCGACGCGTGTCTTGCTAATGAACCGGCAAGGAATAAAGGCAGTGAAATTCGGGAACATCGACAAAAAAGACTTCCTGATTCCACCTTTTGCCTTGTTTTATTTCTATATCATTTTTGCGGAATCGTTCCCTTTACCCGCCGTAAGCAGCCAAGAATTCTTCCGGTCGGATTTCTCCCCTTGGATCGGCGTGGCTTTTTGCGCCGGTGGTCTTGGATTATTACTCTGGAGCCTCATTTCGTTCGGACGGAGTTTTCGTGTCGGTATTGATACCGATCGGCCTGACCGGCTTATAACGTCTGGCATATTCGCCATAAGCCGCAATCCGATTTACGTCGCTTTCGCTGCCGTGTTAGTAGGCCAATTCCTGATATTCCCGGACTGGATATTGTTGGTTTACACGGCCGCCGCCACATGGCTGTCTGAAGAAACACTACGGCGCGGAATATGCAAACTACTGCAGACGGGTGCGTCGCTACCTGTGAGCGTTCACGAACCTAAATTATGCCCTGGCCTGGGGCGTGCGCCGTGACTGCCGTGGCGTAGGGAATGATAACGTCCTTTATCATTCATGATCCGGATGGGCCTGAGTACCGCCTGGCGAATGCCTGAACCTGAAATCCGGCACACAACTGGCGCACAGCCAACTCGAATGATTAGGTTCCACGTGCGGACGAGAGAGAGTCCGGCTGATCGGCCGTCAGTTGACATACCGGTCCTGCCGACGGACTCAAGCCTGCGTATCAACATGTGCCATCACCGGTTCGCGTCGGTGGCGATCGTCGTTACTTCACGGGGGATTTTTTCGGGCGTCCGCCCATCCTGCCATTCTCGCGGGCAGCGGAAACCTTTGCGGGAGACTTCGAGCGACCGCCGACCATTCCGCCCTTCCGCCCCATCTCACGCATGACCTTCTTGATGATGGCGGAGTTCATAGCGTCACCTTGTTGCCATACTCGTCGAGCACGTATCCACGCCAGTTATACAATATGTTAAGCCCGTCCGCTCGGCGCTTCGCTTCTCCGAGCGTGTCGTAGTCACCCAGCCAGAAGAGCGTGTGCATCGAGAAGAACTCGTCGCCCAGCACCCGGTAATGACCCGCTGGGCATTTCGGCAGTGACGCCCAGAGTTCGTCGAAGTTTCTTATGGAGCGGGAACTGCGCCCGCCGCGCTTTGGCTTCTTTCCGCTAGCGAGCCTGAGCGACTCTTCTCTTCGCCCGCAGAGTGCAGAGAAAGCACCAGTATTCGCGACTCACGCGCTGCGCCTGAAGGCCCGCCCTGTGTAGTTCGGCGGGCGTCTTGAAGTCTCGCTCGTAATCGTACGGCGCAATCTTCGACGTGATTTCGGCAAACCATACCAGATACTCTGGGTCAGTTGCGCTGTCTATTTCTCGTCCGCGAAAAAGGCACTTCATGGTGTCACCCCACTGCGCTGCTTCGGACCCCATCGAGCCTTGCACGCCAGCGCTGCGCCCGCAGTCGCCGCTCGCACTGGCTCGTCATCAGCAGAGGGTGGTGCTTTCGGCGTCATTATTGCCACACCGCCGCTGCCGTGTGGTCACGCACGACGACGCCAGCCGCGTCACGCACCAGCGCGACGAACTCGTCGCGTCGGTTGAGTCGATCACATTCCCGGGCTGCGTCTTCGAACCGCTCGAACTGCTGGCGGTACTCGCCACAGCCGCCGCCAGTTGTTCTTCTCGAAGCCACACTGTAGAGCGCTTCATTGCTTGCCTGCTTTCTCCGCCTTCGCTCTGGCGATGGCTTTTCCAGCGCGGCCTTCATTGTCTTAAGGTCGCCGTCTGGGTCCATGTCGTAAGGTTCGCCGCCGCCAGCGGCGCAGCGCAGCGGCGCTGTTTCGTAAGGCTGATGGCACAGAGGACAGTTCATTTTTGCCTGCTTTCTTCTCGCCCAGAGTCCGCAAGAACTCGCGGAACTTCGGGCAAGCCCGCACCATGTCGCGGAGCATCCGCTGCGCTTCTTCAAGCGGTTTCTGGTCGGGTTCGTACTCTTCCAGCGTGATGATGAACTTAGTCATCACGGCGTCACCCCTGCGCTGCTTCGTGCGCTGCTATCTTCTCCTTCAAGTATGCCATGTAATCCGCCGCTGAGTGAAGACTGGAAGTGCAAACCAGCCCGATGAAGTCGCCCGTCTCTGGGTCGCCGACGAAGCAGTGTTTCATCGCGTTCGGTGGTGGGCAGCCGTGCGGCGTGATGACTTTCACGCGCTCGCCGACTTCCAGCTCAGTGCGCCCGTCGGTGATGTCGAGCAAACACGGAACGCAGAAGAGAACCTGACCCGCTTTGACTTTCATAATCCACCGTCCGCGTCGCTGTGGTTTTCGTAGCAGTCAGCCGCCCGCTGCGCTTCCATCTCAGCGAGCCGTCGTTTGATTTCGGCGATTTCTGCGAGACGCGCTTCGTGGCAAAGGTCGCACAGTTTGCTGCCGTTCTCGCGGCGTCGCACGTCGATGGTTTCCGCGTGGCACTTGTCACAGCCCATCATCGGAACCGTCGAGCAGCGGAAAGGCTTGTCCCACTTGCCGACGTTGATGTCGATGTACCAGCCCACATCGAAGTAATCCGTCTGTGGATCGCTGCGGTCGTGGTTGCCGACCATCATCGCGTCTCTGATGGCGGTGAAGGTCTTCAGCAGAGAACCTGAGAAGACTCCTTCGATGTGGTATTGATTCACGTCGATGTATCCACGGCGCTTCTGCTCGTCGTCACGGAGACTATGCGCGACGATGTCGATTGGCGCTTCGCTGATGGTGAGAACCAACGTCGAGTGATGACGAACTGCGAGTGAGTACTTCCAGCCCTTCGGCATGATCTTCTTCAAGCCCGCCGCCAGAGCCGCTTTCCGTTCCTGATTCATCCATGCCATTGGATATCTCCCTTCAAAACCATAATACCTAAAGCGCTTTGGGTTGTATAGGACACGAAGGTCACACGGCGGTGTTACTGGGTTGGCTGGCGCTGGTTTACGATGGGCTGGTGTGAAAAGGTTTCTCTAAGGTGGGATAGGCGGTAGCCAAGCGTTATCTGTGAGGCCAGGGTACTGGCTAAGTCCGCGGCCGATAGACTTCACCTTTGGCGAGCAAGGCCCAGTCCGCCCGTCCGTTGGGACTTCATCTGAAACGGCGGAACACACGCTGGGCTCCTCTCGCGACTTCTGAGTCAGAAAGTCCATCGGTCGAGCGTCTTTTCGTCCTTGCTCTCAACGGTTGACCTCGATCACCGTTTTGCCGGCGGCGAGTTGGTTCGGTATTGGTCAGCGCACCGTCATGCGCGCGACAACGCGATTCAACACAGCGGTCGGTACGCGAAGCATTCGATACTTGCGTTGGCCGCGACGAGTCTCGCGGTTGCCGATTACGAGGACGCCTGGCTCTTCAGCAAAAAGCCGACAGACGGTATGACGGTCAACGCGTAGAAGTTTTGCAATCTCTGGAACAATCAAAAAGGGTTCGGTCAAGAGACGGACTCCGATTAGAGCCGTCTGGCTACTGCGGGCGATGACCGCGAGCGCGGTCACAAGGCCACACAACGCCGTTCCCGAGAACGGTCGCTGCACCTTGACGGTTGCGCGCGGGGCTTCCGCGCGAGGCCAACGACCTTGAAGTAACATAATGATATAGCAAGTTACTGGCCAAATCAAGCTTTTTCTTGAGTTAGTTAGGTGGAGTAAGTCGCCAAAACACCAAGAGACAGCGCAAGCTGCAGTCACGCCGTCATTAAAATCGACTCTACTTCTTTGATTACGGCTATTGGGACCGCGTTCACGGACGTTTTCTCGATTTCCGCTTTTTTGCCTCCCACCTCAGCTCGCGTGGCAAATTTGCACCGGGGCGCTATTCCTCCCGCCGGCCAGTCGAAGTGGTCTTTGGCTTGAAAGTCATGGTCACACCATCTCCTTGCTTGGCATCCAGGTCGTTCCAACAAGGCCAATCTCTAGTTCAGGGCTTGCAACATGCGCTCCGAGAGGCGTTCTTGGCGACCAGCAATCCAAGCCGAATAATGGCGCGCTACGATTTCGACGCTATCACCGATCAAGGCCGCGATGTCTTCGGTCGGAAGTCCGGCGTTGAGCGCCCAGAAAACGAACGTAGGGCGCATGCTGTGGCTGGTGAAGTGTAAGGGCTGGCCGTGATCGTCGCGCAAATCGGCCAACAGGCCGAGCTTTCTAAACAGATCGCCGCATCCTTTAACTAGCAGATCAAGACCACGCTCGTCCTGGGGCACCGAATCGACAAACAGGTATTGTCCGTCTGGATTTGCTAGTGCAAAGACTTCATCCACGATCTCGTTCCGCAGCGTGCCGTACACCGGTTGCGAAGTCTTTGCACGGTGCAAAAACAGTGAGGTGTGGGTGCGCTTACGATCGAACCGGGCGCGTTCAATGCAAACGGCGTCCCGGATCGCAAGCCCAGACCACCGCATGAGCAGCAACAGGCCGCGCAACTTGCGGCGCTGGTCATCGGTGGTGCGCCCATTGACTTTCGGGACTGCGGCCAGCAGCGTCTCGAACTGGCTATCCGTCAGAGCCTTCGGTGTCTGCGTGTCGTCGTACTTCAGCTTCACCGCCTGCGCCTGCGCGATGTTCCGCTGAATCCAGCCCATCTCGACACAGAAACGAAAGAAGCCGATCAGCCGGAAAACCTTCTTCGCGCGGGTGTTCTGCGCGCCGGTCAGACTGTTGCGGTAAGCGACCACATGCTCCGTCTTGATGTCGCCGAGGTTCACCAGCCCCTTGCCGAGAACAAACTGGGAGAAGTGTTCGAGTTCAAATTTGAGCTTCGCCTGGTGCTTCCCGGTGACCCCAGACGCGGCCTTGGTATCAAGAAAAGTTTTCACCGCGTCGTCGAGCAGTGTCGTCAACGCGCCCGCAGGAATCGGCGTCGGCTCACCCTTGGCAGCCGCCTCGAATCCATTCATCAGCTCGCGCGCTTTTTTCTCCGCCACTTCACCATCGCAAGTGTCGGCGGCCAGGCGGTGGAGCTTTCCATCGCGGAACCATATAAGTTGTTTCGGACAGTCGCACCCGATTCGCGTGTCGTCGCCCGCCCATTTGCACTCGCTTCGATGACGGCTGTAGACTCTGACCTTCGGAACGGCGCGCGCTTTCCGCTGTCGTTTGATTACTGGCGCCGGTGCTGTCGCTGCTGCGTCCATAACGATTCTCCTTCGTGGGTTTCACTAAACTTCCACTGATAGGAGTCTCGCTCTGACGCTAACTATATGAAAGATAACGGAGGTAATCGTTTTGAGTGACGTCCCTCCGGGACTTGAATTATCTCTTCAGCTGTTCCCAGCGCTGAAGCGCTGGGCTAAGTTAGTTCGCCCCTTCGGGGCTTGTTCTTGATGTCGCGGGCCGCGGACTGTTCTCGATGCTGCGGGCTGTTATAGGGAATCCTCCATTCACTGGCCCATTTTCGCCGTCCGCTGCTAATCCTCACAGCCTCAAAGGCTTACATTGACCTGAGGGTGCACCTTTCGATACTCTTACACTAACTTTCTTTCGCATCTTCTTTGGCGGCGGGGTACCCTAATAGGATGCGGGGCTGAAATGGCGCCGAGGGCGGGACGCCCTCGGGGACTGTCGGCAAGATGCCTGGCGCTACAACGTGGGGGTGATTATTGTCTGAGAGGAAGCAGTTGCTTCTGTTGAAGCCGCGCGGATTCTGCGCTGGGGTGGTGCGGGCTATTGACATTGTCCGGATTGCGCTGGAGGCCTTTGGGCGGCCGATTTATGTGCGGAAGGAGATCGTCCACAACCGCTTCGTGGTGGAGGAACTGCAGCAGAAGGGCGCAATTTTTGTCGATAGCGTGGACGAAGTGCCGGAGGGCGAACGCGTCATCTACAGCGCCCACGGGGTTTCTCCGGAAGTGCGCGAGGCGAGCAAACTGCGCAAGCTGCGCGTGATCGATGCGACCTGTCCGCTGGTCACCAAGGTGCACGTGGAGGCAGTGAAGTTCGCTAAGGAAGGCTATTCGCTGATCCTGATCGGCCACCGCGATCATGATGAGGTGATTGGCACGCTTGGCGAGGCGCCTGCGGTGACTCAGGTGGTAGGGTCGCCTGCGGAAGTAGCGTCGGTGACGTTGCCCGACCCCAACCGCGTGGCCTACCTGACGCAGACGACACTCAGCCTGGATGAGACGCGGGACACTATCGCCGCGCTGCGCCAGCGGTTTCCGAACATTAAGGGTCCGGCGGCGCAGGACATCTGCTATGCCACGGAAAACCGGCAGGTGGCCGTGAAGCACGTGGCCTCCGATGCCGATTTGCTGCTGGTGGTTGGCTCCGACAATAGTTCAAATTCCAAGCGGTTGGTGGAAGTGGCTCGCAGTTTGGGCACGCCGGCGCATCTAATTGATGACTGCCGCAACATCCGGCCGCAGTGGTTACATGGGGTGAAGACGGTGGCCCTGACCGCGGGAGCATCGGCTCCCGAACATCTGGTGCAGGAAGTGGTCGAGTACCTGGCGGGACAGGGCTTTGGCGACGTGCAGGAACTCGAAATCATGCCGGAAAATGTGCGCTTTGGATTGCCGCCGGAGATCGTGGAAACGATAGCCGCGGCGCCGGCCGTAGCCGTGGAGTCGTAGTTTGGAGACATGTTCGGAGATACGTTCGGAGACATGATGGAAGAATCCTCCCCTTTTAGTTCGGCCTCTGCGCCCCACCCCAGCACGCCAAACGCGGGCGCGCTGGGGACCCCGCAGATGCGATTTGGAAAGATAGACGACCTGGGGAGCCGGGTCGCGGTCGCCGTCGATGCGGCCCGCAACTATCTTTTCTCGCAGCAGCATGAAGAGGGTTACTGGTGCGGAGAGCTGGAAGCCGATACCACGCTCGAGTCCGATTACATCCTGCTCCACGCTCTGCTCGGCACGGGCAACCAGGAACGCATCGACAAGGCGGCTCGTTACATCCTGAACCAGCAGAATGCAGATGGCGGTTGGAACACCTACCCCGGCGGTCCATCCCACATCAGCGCGTCGGTGAAAGCCTACTTCGGGCTGAAGCTGGCTGGATTCTCGGCGGATCACCCGGCACTGGCGCGCGCCCGCAAGAAGATTCTCGAAATGGGTGGCGTGACCGAAGTCAATACATTCACCAAGATCTATCTGTGTTTCTTTGGACAGTACGACTACGATGCGGTGCCTGCGGTTCCGCCGGAGATCGTGCTCTTTCCCAACTGGTTCTGGTTCAATATCTACGAGATTTCTTCATGGTCGCGTGCCATCCTGGTGCCACTTTCGATCTGCTACGCGAAGAAGCCGTTCAAGAAGATTCCGGACGAAATGGGCGTGGAAGAACTCTTCGTCGGCGGACGCGACAAGTCGCGCATGCATTTGCACTGGGCCAAGAAGCGGATTTCCTGGCGCAACTTCTTTTTGGTGCTGGATCGGATTACCCACTGGGCGGAGCGCGTGCACATCCGTCCGCTGCGTTCACTGGCTCTGAAGAAGGCGGAGAAATGGATGCTGGATCGCTTCGAGATGAGCGATGGGCTGGGAGCGATTTATCCCAGTCTCCTGAATTCGGCCATTGCCCTGCGCTGCCTGGGGTATTCCGTCGACGATCCGCAGGTCATTCGAGCTCTCGATGAGTTTGAAAAGCTGGGCATCGAAGAGGGCGATACTTTCCGCATGCAGCCCTGCAAGTCTCCGGTGTGGGATACGGCATACGCCTTGTTTGCCTTGGCCGAGGCGGGCGTTCCGGCGAACGATTCGCGCCTGGTGAAGTGCTCCGACTGGCTACTGCAGAAGCAGGTGCGCAAGCCCGGAGACTGGAAGATCAAGAATCCGAAAGGCGAACCGGGCGGCTGGTACTTCGAGTTCAACAATGAGTTTTATCCCGATGTGGACGACACGGCCATGGTGTGCCTGGCGCTGAGCCGGGTCGAACATCCGAACGGGCGCTATCAGAGCGAGTCCGTGCAACGGGCGATTGATTGGATATTGTCGATGCAGTGCAAGAACGGAGGCTGGGCCTCGTTCGACAAAGACAACGACCGCATGGTGTTCCAGTACGTTCCCTTTGCCGATCACAACGCCATGCTTGATCCCGCAACCGTCGACATTACGGGCCGGATTCTCGAGTGTCTGGCGACCTATGGATACGACCAGAACCATCCGGCGGTGAAGCGGGCGATCAAGTTTATTCGTAAACAGCAGGAGCCGGATGGAAGCTGGTTCGGACGCTGGGGCGTGAACTACATCTACGGCACGATGCAGGTGCTGCGCGGTCTGGAAGCGATGGCCGTGGATCGTAACGACCCGATGATCCAGCAGGCGGCGGAGTGGCTGCGATCGGTGCAGAATGCCGATGGCGGCTGGGGCGAGACGGTGGCATCCTATGACGACCCCAACCTTCGCGGGCAGGGCGAAAGCACAGCTTCGCAGACCGCATGGGCAATCATGGGGCTGCTGGCCGTAGGCGACACGCGCAGCGAATGCGTGGCCCGCGGCATGGTTTATCTACTGCGCACGCAAAACAAGGACGGTTCGTGGGACGAGCCTTTCTGCACCGGAACCGGTTTTCCGCGCGTGTTCTATCTGATATACCACCTGTACCGCGAGTATTTCCCGCTGATCGCGCTCACGACTTATTCGAAGGTGATGGCGGAGAAGAGCAGCTGTTAGCTTTTGGCTCTTAGCTTTTAGCTTGCCCAGTTTTGTCAACGAGTTTGGCGGATTCCTGCACTGGGTTTGATCGGCTAAGAGCTAAGAGCTAAGAGCTAAGAGCTGGACATTGAAGGCTTTTGTTACCGGCGCCACGGGATTTCTGGGCAGTCATGTTGCACGCGTCCTGGCGGAACAGGGAGCCGAGTTGCGGCTGCTGGTGCGGCCGACCAGCGATCTGCGCAACCTTGACGACCTCAACGCTGATCGAGTGGTCGGCGACCTGCGCGACCCGGCTTCGATTGAGAAGGCGCTTTCCGGCTGCGACGTCGTATTTCACGTTGCGGCCGACTATCGACTGTGGGTGCGCGGGCGAGATTCCGACGAGATGTATCGCTCGAATGTAGAGGGCACGCGTGCCGTGCTGGAGGCTTCGCGGAAACAGGGTGTACGGCGCGTGGTGTACACGTCGAGTGTCGCGACCATGGGCTTTATCTCGAATGACGCAGCTGCCGAGCTGGGCTCGGCTTGGACGAGCGACGGCGCCCGTCCCTACACGAGCACAGTAGCGGACGAGCAGAGCCCGGTCGGCCTCGCGGATATGATCGGGCACTACAAGCGTTCGAAGTTCATGGCGGAACAAGTGGCAGTCGAGGCTGCGCGAGCCGGAGTCGATGTGGTGATTGTGAATCCCACGACGCCGATCGGCGAGCGCGATATCAAGCCGACTCCAACTGGGAGAATCGTACTGGATTTTCTGAAACGGAAATTTCCGGCGTACGTGGAAACCGGTTTGAACCTGGTGGACGCGACCGAATGTGCGCGCGGTCATATTCAGGCGCTGGAGAAGGGAAGATCGGGCGAGCGCTACATCCTGGGTGGAGAGAATCTTACGCTAAAGCAGATTCTGGACCGGCTGGCCGCGATTACGAGCTTGCCGTCGCCGACGGTGAAGCTGCCTTACATTTTTGCGCTGGCGGCTGGGGTCGTGGACGAGATGGTGACCGGCCGGGTTCTGGGCCGCGAGCCGCGCGCGACCATTGACACCGTGCGCATGGGACGCAAGTTGATGTTTGTGAGTTCAGCGAAAGCGGAGCGGGAACTGGGCTGGCGGACGGTTCCAGTCGATGGGGCGCTGCGGCGGTCGGTAGAGTGGTTCCGGGCAAACGGCTATGTCTAGGATTGCGATTGTTGCGGCGATGGAACGCGAGGTGCGACCGCTGATTCGAAAGTGGAAGGGCAGGACTAAGGTCAGAACGATGGAACAGGGCGGGCGACGATATCGTCTTTTTGAAGATGGCGAAGCAGTTCTGGTATGCGGCGGGATTGGAGCCGAAGCTGCGCGCCGCGCTACCGAAGCGGTGATTCGAGAGGTCAGCCCGATGCGGGTGATCTCAGTTGGCTTTGCCGGAGCGCTGGATGGTGCTTTGCAGGTCGGGCATGTTCTTGAGCCGCGCACGGTGATCAACTCTGCCGACGGCGCCCGAACAGAAGTCGGCCGGGGTGAGGGCATCCTGGTGAGTTCCGCGACCGTTGTTGATAAGGCGCAGAAGATTCGATTCGGCAAAGCGTATGGGGCGATTGCGGTCGATATGGAAGCTGCAGCCGTGGCGCAAGGAGCACAGGCACGAGGGGTTGACTTCGGAGCTCTGAAGGCCATCTCCGACGCTGCCGATTTCAACCTGCCCGCGCTGGATCGCTTTGTGGAGAAGGACGGGAGCTTTCACTCCGTCAGGTTTGCGTGTCATGTGGCGCTGCGCCCTTGGTTGTGGGGGACTACCATTGCGCTGGCGCGGAACAGTTCCAAGGCAAGCCATGCTCTTTGCGGGGCGCTTGTGAGTTATCTCGGTCGTGAGACTCTGGGTGGAGCGACGGGCGTCTCGCCGGTCCAGCCGGGCGAGGACGCCCGGCTCTCCACCAGCAAGGTTGGATGATCGATGGCCGCAACATACGCGGTCGCAGCTAGTGCCGCGACCGCGTGATAATTACGACGTGGAAAAAGAGTAGCGCCGGCATCTTGCCAGCTGTCCCGAGGGCAGCTCGCCCTCGGCGCGGCGGGCGAGGACGCCCGCCGAACAGCCGCCGGGACGGCGGCGCTACTCTCAGGAGCGAAACGGTATAAATCACGCGGTCACGATACTAGAGTGAGGGGAATCAACAAGGTGCTATGGCAATTGCTCCACCATCGACATTAGCCGTTGAAAGTGAAAGGCACGAGATTCCTTCCACGATGCGCGCCGCGGTTTATCGTGGCGTGAACGATGTGCGCATGGAGGAAGTGCCTGTGCCTGAAGTTGGGCCTGGGGAGATTCTGGTTCGAGTTCACACCTGCGGAATCTGCGGGACCGACCTTAAGAAGATCGCTACTGGCTCCCACTCCGCCCCTCGTATTTTTGGTCACGAAACTTCAGGGGTCGTCGCGAAAGTGGGGCAAGGGGTTGGCAAGTTCGGCGTCGGCGAACGCGTCGTGGT
>CAWCRQ010000120.1:0-29886 GCA_963797885.1 uncultured Acidobacteriaceae bacterium
CTAGGCAGCATTTTCGGTGGTCGCATTCAGTAGATCGGGCCCTAGCCGCCAACAGAGCGCACCGCTCCTATACCGGAGCTCCCGCTAGCGGGAGCCACACTTGAAAGCGCGTGTCGCCGGGTTTTGAGGTGACCTGAATATTGCCCCGGTGCTTCTTCACAATGCGCTGGACCGTGTCGAGAGCCGAGCCCGGTTCCTTCACCCACTCCCTTGGTTGTGAAAAAGGGTTCAAAGATGTGGGACTTGATCTCTGGCGACATCCCCGGACCGTTATCTCCAATCTCGACCACGGCGCAACCATCGTCGCGATAGGTCCGCACCCGCAGTTCGCCATTTCCACCCATCGCGTCGATAGCATTGTCGATAATGTTCGTCCATACCTGGTTCAATTCGCTCCCGAACGAATTCACCAACAGGGGATCTGCATGATAATCGCGCTGCACGATTACGCCGCGCTTTAGTTTGTGGTTCAGTATGATCAGCGTGGTTTCAAGGCTCTTCGCGATATCGACGTTTTGCACCGGCGCCTGGTCCATATACGTGTAGTCCTTGATCGCTTTCACCAGGTCTGAGATGCGCGAGGTGCTATTCTCGATGGTCGCTCAGCAGGTCCGCGACCTCCACCGAAGAGGCGATTCGGACCAGCGCGGCTCGGGCAGCATCCGAATCGAGGCTGTCGAATAACGGTTCCAGCACCTCTGGCTGCACGTTCCTTCGCGCCAGGTTGGCCGACAGCTGCCACAAGTCATTCTGGCCGTGGCTGCGCAGCATGGAATCAATTCGGTCTTCCAGGTCGCTGACGGTCAGCGCATCGGGTGGGGGACCGTCCAATTGAGTGAGGGATGTTTCTAGCTTCTCGATTTCTGATTTTTGTGTAGGGGTGAGATCGCGCCTGCCTAAATCGTGACTCGCGTCCTTGATCTTTTTCAGAATGTCACGCAACTGGCTTGCGGCCCGCTTGGCAGCCGAGGCGGGGTTGTTGAGTTCATGCGCCAAACCTGCGGAAAGCTTTCCCAAACCGGCCAGGCGGTCTCGCTGCTGCTCGAGGCGCGTGGCTTCGCGGATCCGGTCGGACATAATACCCACGAGCCGTTGGGTCAACTCCGGCATTTTCTGCACGAGTTCGGGAAACATGGCAGCGGGAAAGCGCAAGAGGCGGCTGTCTGTGATAGCGCGAACGCTCACCGTATACTGCTTCATTCTGGAAAACGGAAGCACTCCGGTGACACTGCCCGGCTTTATGGAAATTACGACGGTTTCGCCGCCAAACTCCCCTCGGGCCTCAAGTTGCCCGTCGAGAACCACAAACATTGCATCCGCAGGATCGCCTTGGCGCGTGTACGTATCCCCCGACTTGACGTGCAACTCTTGCGACTGGCCGAGGAACCAGGCGATCTGATCCTCCGGTAAGTCCGCGAACGCCGGGACGCGAAGTAGTTCTGCTTTCTCGACCATTTAAACCTTGCTCAAGTACTGATGAATGAACTGCACAGCGACAGACCCTTCGCCGACACCCGAAGCGACCCGTTTCACCGAGCCGTGCCGCACATCGCCCACGGCAAAAATACCGGGGACATTGGTTTCGAGAAGAAAAGGGTCGCGATCGAGGTCCCATCCTTTGGGGCGCTGACCGCCGCGCATCAGATCGGGGCCGGTCAGGAGGAACCCGCGCTCGTCGCGCTCGACGACGCCCGCGAGCCACTCGGTCCGCGGCTGCGCTCCTATGAAAATGAACATCGAACTCGCCGGAACGCGTTCGACCTTATCGGTGTCGGAACAGAGGACAGATATCTCTTCGAGATGCGTGTCGCCATGGGCCTCGGCCACGCTGGCGTGCGCCCACAACTGAATGTTGGGCGTGGCTTTGATTTGGTCAATCAGGTACTGGGACATGGTGCTCGCCAAAGAGCTGCCGCGCACCAGGATGACCACGCGGTCGGCATATTTGGAGAAATTCATGGCGGCCTGGCCGGCGGAGTTCGCGCCGCCCACCACATAGACAATTTCTCCTTTGCAGGACAGAGCTTCCGTCGCGCCCCCGCCGTAGTAAACACCCGCCCCCTGCAGCCGATCGATCCCGGGCGCTTCCAGCCGGCGCCACTGCACTCCGGTCGCGATCATCAAAGCGTGGCAGGAGATCTCGTTACCGTCGGCCAACTTGACGATCCGGTAGGAACCCTCGGTTCGCACAGCGGTGGCTTCCTGGGGCGACAGGATTTCGACTCCGAAGCGCTGCGCCTGCACAACGGCGCGGCGCGCCAGATCGCCGCCGCTGAGGCCGGTGGGAAATCCAAGATAGTTTTCGATACGCGAACTCATGCCTGCCTGGCCACCGGGCGCCTCCCGTTCGATCATCACCGTGTGCAGGCCTTCCGAAGCGCCATACACCGCCGCCGCCAGGCCGCCCGGACCACCGCCAACGATCGCCAAATCGTAAAAGTCGGTTTGTGCGCGCGTCCGCAGTCCGACCTTTTGCGCGACTTCCGCGGGTACGCTATCCAGGAGATTCGTCCCGTCCGGGAAAAGCACGACCGGAATATGGCTCGCTTCCGGACCCAGGGCTTCCAACAGGCGTTTGGTTTCCGGGTCGTTGGCCGAGGCCTCAACGTCAATCCACTGATAAGGCACGTGGTTTCGCGCGAGAAAGTCCCGCAGTTCGTAGGAGCGCGGCGACCAGCGCGTGCCCAGGACTCGAATTCCCTCGAACGCCGGCCGATACGAGGCTTGCCAATCGCCGAGCAAATCGTCCAGTTGCGGGTAGAGGTGATCAGCGGGCGGGTCCCACGGCTTCATGAAAAAATAATCGATGCTGGCTTGATTGATGGCGCTGATGGCGGCGCTGGTGTCGGCATAGGCGGTGAGCAGTGCCCGCTTCGCTTCGGGGAAGATCTGTCTTGCCTCCTGTAAAAAGCCAACTCCGTCCATGTGTGGCATCCGCTGGTCCACCAAGAGAAGAGCCACACCGTCGTTGCGCACCTTCAACTGCTTCAGAAGTTCCAGCGCACCGACCGGGGAATCGCTCCCGATCACGCGGTAGTCAGCTCCATACTGCGTCCGCAAATCGCGTTCGATCGCGCGCAAAACATCGGTATCGTCGTCAACGCTCAACAGAATCGGTTTCGCCATATCGATGATCGCTCTCAGCTTTAATGATGCCGCGGGACAGTTTCAGTCAGCTGGTCGGACCCTAACATTCTCATTAGATAACCGACACCGCGTTCCGGTCGCGCGACATTCAGGCTACAAGTTCGCCGGGCTCGAGCTCGTCCACGTAACACCACATCCAGCTTTCTCCGGGCTCAATGGAGCGAATTAGAGGATGTTTAGTTTTGTGAAAATGCTTGGTCGCATGCTTGTTCTTGGACGAGTCGCAACAACCGACGTGACCACAAATGAGACACAGGCGCAGATGGACCCACGTATCGCCCGTTTTCACACAGTCCTCACACACATGTTTGTTGGTTTCTCTTATCTTGATCTGATCAAGGTGGGTGCATTCTTCCGGCATTTGTTCCTCCTGGGCGTGCTGCTGAGCTACTTATTCCGCAATGAGCAAACTCTCCGCAAAGGGCCACTCTTCATCAATCCACTGCGCCTCGCAGCGGAAACCCGCAGCGCAGGCCATCTGGAAAATCTCCTTCGTCGAATACTTGTGGCTGCTTTCCGTCCAGATGGTCTCGCCTTCCAGAAACTCGACGTCAAGCTCCGCTGCTGCGATGGTCACCGTCTGCCGCCGCTTGGACCGCAGATGCATCTCGACGCTGCGGGCTTCGTGATTGATCGTCGCCACATGCGAGAATTGTCCAAGGCTAAAGTCGGCGTCAAGTTCGCGATTGATGCGGGCCAGCAGGTTGAGATTAAACGCTGCTGTGACTCCGAGTTCATCATCGTAGGCCGCAAGCAGTTGCGGGCTGGGCTTTTCCAGGTCCGTTCCCAACAGAAGTGAGTCGCCGGGCTCCAGAATTCGTCGAACTTCCGTCAGGAACTTCACGCCCGCCGGGCGATCGAAGTTCCCGATGGTGCTCCCCAGGAACAACACCAAGAGTTGTTGGCCGTACTTTCTGTACGTCGTTGCCACCTGCAGCAACCCATCGAGATAGTCACGCTCAAAACCAACGATGCTGATCGAATCCATGTCACTGAGTTCCCGCTCGCACATCGCCAAAGCCGAGCGGGATATTTCGACTGGATAGTAGAACGTGCGTTGCCTTCGGCCCAGCGCTTTCAGCAGCCAGCGGGTCTTCTTACCGCTGCCGCTGCCCAATTCAGCAACGGCAACAGGTGGGGCCAAGCGATCCAGATTCAGAGACTCAATCATCTCACTGGCGTGCCTCTGCAGCAGTCGCTCGTCGGCCCGGGTTAGCCCGTACTCCGGGAGATGGCTGATCACTTCAAAGAGGGCCGAGCCCACACCATCGTAAAGGTACTTGGAAGGAAGTTCCTTCTGTCCCGGCCGCGTTAGTCCAGCCCGAACGTCAGAGGCAAATTCGTAAGTCAGGTCACTGGTAATCGCGTGGACAAGCATTCCCCAATCCCTCCGGTCAGCGGCTTACACAGCGGAATCCCGCGTACACATATTGGTAATGGGCCTGGAACCAGTTGCGGAACGAGGGCCGCAGCATGCAAGCTGCCGTACGCGCCGAGCCCCCTTTCATGACGAAGTGTTTGCCGTCGAAAAAATCAGCGGAGTAGCCCCGGTAGAACGGGAAGGGCTTAAAACCGGGAAACGGGGCAAACACGGTGGACGTCCATTCCCATCCATTTCCTAACATGTCGTCGACGCCGAAGGCGCTCCGGCCCTCGGGAAATCCGTTCACCGGAGTGGGGTTCCAGCGGTGAAAGTCAAAATTGCCAAACCTCCTTATACGGGAACGGACGTTGGGTGCTTCACTTCCCCACGAGAAAATCCTCTCGCCTTCGCCTGCGGTGCCGTACGCGGCCTGATGCCACTCCGCTTCCGTGGGAAGCGACTTACCGGCCCACCGCACGTACGCACTTGCTTCCGCATGGCTCACGTAGACCGGCCAGTCGAGCGGAAGTGGCACTTCGTCAAACATCGTCCGGTAGAGCCAACGATCACCCGGCTTTTCCCAGAACACCGGATGAGATATCCCTTGGGCGGTTTTCCAATCCCAATCTTCGTCGCTCCAGAAGCCGCGAGTCTCATAGCCACCGGCGGCCATGAAGTCCAAATACCGCCGGTTCGTTACTTTGTACTGATCGATGGCAAATGCAGGGACGTCCACCGTGTGGGCTTCGTGCTCATTGTCCCAACCGAAGGTTTCCAAGCCGCGGAGAAGGCCGAGAGTCGCCACACCCGCGGGGATTACAACCATCCGGTGTACCACCGGAGCAGTGTCGAGATTCTGTGGACGTTCTGCCCGCAACTTCTTGTCGAGTGCCAACTGATGCAGCATGTAGGCGAGAGTCTCGACATGCATCAGGCGATGCTCAACCGCTACGTTGAGTAACGTGTCCACCGGAAAGCCGTCGCGGAACTGAGAGTGTCGTTCACCCCTTGCGCCGCCCAGTTTCTCGTCCAGAACGGTTCGGATCTTGGTCACGTAGTCGTGCACCGCACCCAAGGATGGCCAATCGGACGGCTGATCGCTGGGCAGTCCGCCGCCAACTGGGTCGATGCCGAAGGCAAACAACCGGTCAAATTCAGAATGAAAACTCTTCAGGCCGGAGATGTTTTCGTGAAGCAGATTCCAGTCGAATGCCTCGAGGTGTCCGACGTAGAAGATAATGCGATGACGCTCCGGGATCGGCCGCTCATAGAAAGAATCGTCGCGCAGCAGACTAAAGACTTCGTCGCTTCGCCGACGCGCGTCGCAGAGCCGCTCCATGAGTTCATAACGGACTGTGGCGCCATTTTGCGTGGCAAGCACCTGGGCCTCCTAGTTGGCCGTGGCGACTGGACGAAGCGTAGCCGTGACGTGCGCAGCTGTCGTTCTTGCTCAGTTCTGCCGCAGTCTGCAACTCCAGAACCGGTTGCTTTGAGCGGTTTAGTCTAGCCCGAGCACCCCAATACCCGGGCGATGGAACTTCGATACCAAGTGGGCAATTGCGCGGCCAGTAACCCCTCAGCACAGCCTATTCCCGGTGGGTTAGATGACGAACCGTCCAAATTGGTCGCAGCGAAGCACGGTTTGTTTTAGCCCGTTTTATTGCGCGTCAAGGGTCGCTACGAACTGCCCGCCTGCGGCAAGAAAGGACGCAGTTCCTGCTTAAGGAACTCGTCGGAACAATTTGGACAGAATTGGATGACTTGCGTCAAATTCCAAGAGGGAAAAACCCGAACGTCACCGAACGCAACGCCCGATTCTCGCAAGCCGTTGCAAATTCAGAGAATGATGGGGTTTAGGAACAACCGTAGAAGGTCTCAAAATCCGCCGGGCTTCGGCCCTTGGGGGTTCGACTCCCCTCCCGGCACCACGTCTAAACCCTCTAGGCTGATGCGATTATCAAACAGTGGCAGGTTCGTCAGGACTCACTCCGATAGGTTCACTATGCCCGAGACTATGCCCGTCGCGAAGTTCTAGCCTTCCAAAAGCCTCGACAATGTCCGCTTCCAAATCTTTTCTGCCTCTGCCTTAATTAGAGCTTTGATGCAGCATTCCGGGCCGGACTTTCCCAACTTCCGGCTTGGCGACAATCTGGGAGTAATCGCCCGCTGGCTCGAGCCGAAAGAGCGAGTCGGCCACTTCTACGGTTTGCCGGATAGTGTCCACGTAAATCAGATTCGCTGCCTGCAGCAGAGAAGATCGCCAGGCCTAGAGACGCTTGCGCCTGATCTCCCATTCGCGAAGCCACGTGAAGATCACAGGAGTCACGATCAGAACATGCAGTAGCGAGGACACCATGCCACCAAGTACAGGGGTCGCCAGGGGCTTCATAAACTCCGCGCCCGTGCGGCCTGACCACATCAAGGGCAGTAGGCCAGCAACCACTGTCAACACTGTCATCACTTTGGGACGCAAGCGCAGAAGCGCACCCTCCATCACCGCCTCGTGCAGCCCTTGCACGGTGAGTGCGCCCATCGCGGCTTTCTTCCGGGCGACCACTTCCTCCAGGTAAATGACCATCACGACGCCAGTTTGCACGGCGGTGCCAAAGAGCGCGATGAAGCCAACCCATACTGCAACCGAGAAGTTGTAGCCCAGAATCTTCACCAGGAAAATTCCTCCGGTGAGCGCGAAAGGCACTGCCAGCATGACGTGTAGGGCTTCTTTGAGCGAGTCATAAATCTTATAGAGCAGCACCGACATGATGAGGAGCACCGCGGGAATGACCAGCATCAAGCGACGTCGCGCACTCAGCTGGTTTTCGTATTGTCCGCTCCATTCCACGTAATAACCCGCGGGTAGCTTCACCTCGCGGGCTACGGCACGCTGTGCTTGCTCCACAAACGAGCCGACGTCTCTGCCGCGCACGTTCAACAGAACCGACCCACGAAGCAGACCGTTCTCGCTGCTGATCATCGCAGGCCCCATAACAACTCGGACCGAAGCCACTTGCGTCAGCGGAATCTGTGCGCCGTTTGACGCCGTGACCAACACATTGCGAAGAGCTTCCGGCGTGTCTCGAAAGTCGGGCGCATAACGTACCCTGATGGGCAAACGTTGCCGTCCATCAATCGCGGTCGTGAGGTTCTTTCCGCCGACCGCAGTTTCGATCACGTCCTGAACATCACCGACGTTGATCCCGTAGCGGGCGGCGGCGGCACGATCGGTCTCAATCTCCAAGTAGGGCGCGCCGGTGATGCGCTCCGCATAGAGGTCCGCCGCTCCCGGCACACGGCGCACAACCTGCTCAACCTCTCCGGAAAGGCGCTCAATCGTGGTCAGGTCAGAGCCGAAGATCTTGACGCCGACTTGCGTGCGAATTCCGGTCGATAACATGTCAATCCGATTGCGAATGGGCTGCGTCCAGATATTCGTGACTCCGGGCATGCGCAGCTTCGCGTCCAGCCGTTGCAGGATGTCTTCCTTCGTAGTTCCGTCTGGCCATTGATCCCGCGGCTTGAGCGTGATCATCGTTTCCGTCATATTGATCGGGGCGGGATCGGTCGCTGTGTCGGCTCGTCCGATCTTGCCCGCGACGTTCTCGACCGCCGGATCTTGGGCAATGATGCGGTCCTGCTCACGCAATATCTCAGTGGCTTTGGTCAACGAAATCGCCGGGTCGGTAATGGGCATGAACATTGCCGTCTCCTCATTCAGAGGCGGCATGAATTCCGAGCCAATTGTGGTTGCCAGGAACATCGCACAAATGAAAAGTGCCGAAGCCGCTGCCAGGGTTGTGATGCGGTGCTTCAGCGCCCAGGTGAGAGCGGGTTTGTAAAGCTGCTGCAGAAAGTGCATCACGGGGTTGGCTTCTTCGCGGTGCAGCTTCCCACGAATCAGATACGTGCATAGAACCGGCACGAGCGTGACGGCGATGATGGTCGAGCCGACCATCGCAAATGTCTTTGTGAACGCCAGCGGGTGGAAGAGCTTGCCCTCCAGGCCCACAAGCGCAAATACGGGGATGAAGGCCAGGATGATGATGGTCATCGCATAGAAGATGGGCCGCCCGACCAGTTTGGTAGCCTCCAGAGTGAGCTGTGTGATCTGCGACCGATACTCGCCATGTGCTTCCGAGTAGGCCTCGGCGTGACGGATGACATTCTCCGTGACGACGATGCCCGCATCGACCAAAACTCCGATGGCAATCGCAATGCCTCCCAGCGACATGATGTTCGACGAGATTCCGAAGTAGTGCATGAAGAGGAACGACGACGCGACCGCCAGCGGCAAAGGCAGAGTGACGATCAATATGCTCCGGAAGTGCCAGAGGAAAATGACGTGCGCCAGCGTGACCAGCAGGATCTCTTCGATGAGGGCGTGCTTTAGTGTGTCCACCGCATGATGGATAAGAGAGCTGCGGTCGTAGAACGACGTGATCCGGACTCCCTTGGGCAGTCCCGGCTGCAGGTCCGCGATCTTCTTCTTGACGGCGTCGATGACTTCGAGAGCATTTGCCCCCGAACGAATCACGATCACCCCGCCGACGACTTCTTTGCCATCACGATCAAGCACGCCACGCCGAAAGTCGGGTCCGAGGTGTATGTTGGCCACGTTGCTCAGATAAACGGGCGTGCCATTATTTGCCGTGAGCACAATCTTTTCGATGTCGGCGACAGAACGGATCAGGCCGATACCGCGCACCGCCATCTCCGTATCGTTGACTTCCATAACCTTCGCGCCTACGTTGGTGTTGCTGCGCTGGATGGAATCAAAGACGACGCGCAGCGGGATGTTGTAAGCGCGCAGCTTTGCCGGATCGACATCCACCTGGTACTCGCGGAAGAACCCGCCGATGGTTCCCACCTCAGCGACTCCGGGCACAGAGTTCAACTGGTAACGGATAAACCAGTGCTGCAGGGAGTGGAGCGCGCCCGGATCGTAGGGACCATCGACCGTATACCAGTACACTTGCCCGACACCTGTAGCGTCGGGTCCGAGGACGGGCGTCACACCCTCCGGCAAAATTCCTGAGGAAAGATTCAGCTTTTCCAGCACGCGAGCACGCGCGAAATACAGGTCTACGCTGTCCTCAAAGATCAGGTTGATCATCGAGAACCCGAACGCCGAGGAGGAACGGACTGTCTTGATGCCCGCCAAGCCTTGCAGATTGACCGTCAGCGGGTAAGTGATCTGGTCTTCGACTTCTTGCGGGCTGCGTCCCGCCCAGTCAGTAAAAACGATCACCTGATTTTCGCTGAGGTCGGGGATGGCATCGATTGGCGTTCGCAGTAGTGTCCAGTAGCCCCACGCCGCGAGCACGAGGTAAGCGAGCAGAACGAGGCCGCGATTCTTGAGTGAGAATTCGATTATTCGTTGGATCATCGTTGCCTCTCCTTATTTCGCGTTCAGGCTGCTGCGGTGGTTGGTGAGCAGCTGACCGCCCCGGCTTATTTCCACCGTGACCGTCCACGTTCCGGGCGTCGGTACCTTGATGCGGCCCGTGTACTCGGAATCTCTGGCAGCGAGGATTGCGGTCTCGCGCATCTCGGCCATACCCATGGCCGGCATCGCTGGCATGAACAAGGTCACCTGAACTTTGGCGTCGGTTACGGGTTTTCCTGCAGCATCTTGCACTGCGACATGAAGCGCAGCCTCCGCGCCGCCCTGCGGCGTCGCCGGATCACTGCGGAAGGACACTTTGAATGGCGCGGATTCGGGAGGGGCTTGCTGCTGATTGAACTCCTTTGACCCGCCGAACATCCCGCTCATGCCTCCGCTGATGCGCGTCTGCGAATCGAGCAGGAAATTTCCCTCGGCGACGATGCGGTCGCCATCTTTCAGACCAGCTAGGACGGGAAAGAAGTCGTCGGCTACGGGACCGAGTTGCACGTCGCGAGCTTCAAATACTCCATTGCCCTTGGCCACGTACACCAGTTTGCGCGTGCCGGTGTCCACGACCGCTGAGCGCTGCACTGCGAGCGCGTGTTCTCCTGAAAGTGCAAACCGGACCTGCACAAACATGCCGGGACGGAGGCGCATGCCCGGATTCGAAACGTCGATTCGGGCAGCGGTCGTGCGCGTCTGCGCATTGACCATCGGCTCCAGGAAGCCAACCTGACCTCGCAACTTCGCACCAGGCGCGGATTCTGAAGTGATCTCGACGGTTTGTCCCACATGCACCTGAGGCAAATCGCTCTCGTAGATATCGGCCTTCACCCAGACTCGGCTCAGGTCGGTCACGGTGTAGAGTGCGTCGCCGGCATTGACGTATTGTCCCTGCGTTACTTTGCGTTCGGTCACGATGCCACTCGCCGGGGAGTAGATCGTGAGATCAATTTGAGGTTTGTCAGAGGTTGCGATTGTGTCGATTTGTTGCGGCGTCAGTCCCCAAAGTTCCAGCCGGCGACGACTGGCGGCGATGAGTTCGTCGGCACCGGAAATCGCCTGGGACTCGGCGCTGCTGGCCAACCGCTTACGGTTTTCTATCGCGAGCTTGTATTCCTCGGCACTGCTGAGAATTTCTGGACTATAGATCTCAGCTATCGGCTGACCACGTCGCACGGGCTGGCCAGTGAAGTCCACGTGCAGCTTCTCGATCCGCCCGCCGATCCGAACGCTGATGCTGGCGAGCTGCGTTTCGGGCTCATCAACTCGAGCCACCGCCAGGAGTTCACGGCGGATCACGCGATGCTGGACCAACGCCGTTTGCAGTCCGATAGAGCGCTGCTCTTCCTCCGTCATCTGGACGCTCGCTGCTGGCTCAGTCGCTTCCGAGGAAGCGGCGGAACCGTGTTGACCTTCGCGGTGCTGGGCAGAAGTGTTCTCGGAACTGGATTCCGTCCCAACCGGAGCCATTTCATCCGTCGTTTTCGTCGTTTCTTTCGTCTGGGCCACGCTGGCTTCGGGGCGAAGCAGACGCGCAGCCCCAAATATCAGGGCGGCAATCAAAAGACCGATAACAACTCCCGCAATGATTAGAAATCTTTCGCGCTTAGTCATTACCGCACCTCCTGGACCGGCTGGACTGGCTTCACATCGAGCACTTGAGCTCCGACGGAGCCCGTGGAACTGTTATCCGTGCTTCTGGGCAGAGGAGCGCCAACCGCGAGCTCCAGGTCCGCCAATCGTGTCTCAAGTTCCGAGGCAGCTTTGATGTAGTCGAGCTCTACATCCAACGTTGTGTTTTGGCTGTCGAGTAAATTGAGGAAGTCAGTCCGGTCCGCCTGATAGGCCGCTACAGTTGCCTTGAGCACTGCCTGGGCCTGTGGTCGCAACGTGTCGCCGTACAAGCCAACCAGCCGTTGCGCCACACGCGCTCGCACCAGCGACTCCTGGATCTCCGCGAAGACGGCGGCACGCCGGCTTTCGTAATCGGCCTTCCTGGCTGTAGTCAGGGCGCTGGCCTCAGCGATCTCTGCATTGTGCCGTCCGCGATTCAGCCATGGCAAAGTGACTGAGAGCTCCGCCATGTAAGTGTTGCGATATGTGGACCCCTCCGGCATCAGCATGTAGCCGCCATTGAGCGTGAAGTCGGGCTTGAAAGACTTCTCCGCCAACTGAGTCCGGGTTTCGTCCTGTCGTATGGCGGCGGAGATCGCAATCAGTTCTGGGCGATTGTCCAAGGCGGTCTTCTCCAGGTCGATGAGGCCCGGCAGCTTTGCCGGTGGCGAGTAGGCGCCCAATACCTCCAGAGGCTCGCCCGGGTCGCGACCGAGGAGCGTATTCAACCGAGTGCGCGCAAGGTCGTTGTCCTGTTGCAGCATGACGAGGTGTTCGACCAGTCGAGTGAGTGCGATCTGGGCCTTCAGCATGTCCTGCTGCGGGACTTTGCCAACCACGTACTTGATGCGCGCTGACTCCAGACCCTGACGCGCGAGCGCGGCTTGCTCGTCGTGAAAACGGAGTTCATCCTGATTGCGCAGAAGCTCGTAGAACGATCGGCGAACCTGCGTTAGGACATCGCGCTTCTTTGTTTCGAGCTCTGCCTTCGCGATTTCAACGTCGTCATCCGCCAGCTGCGCCCGGAGTTGACGCTTGCCTCCCCCAGGCAGTTCTTGGCTGAACATGAACATGTGCTGGGCCCGGTTCAGGTCCCAAGGTTTGGCAAGCGGCGTTCCCCAGCCCCGATACATGAATGACGGATCGTTCAGAGCACCGGCACTGCCTCTGCGTGCCTCCGCCACGGCCACTTGTCTCGCGGAAGCGTGAATTTCTGCATTGTTTGCCAGAGCGGCAGATTCGAGTTCGGCCAGTGATAGTGGGACTGCGGTTGCCGCATGATGTTGTTCAGGCAATGACAGCATTGCTTCGGCACGAAGCAGACGGTCGGGGTTCGACACGGCGGCCTCAAACTGCTGCGCATCTGCAGCTGCGGCAAATAGGATGAGCGCAAGAAAAACATAAACCTTCATTTCTCTTCTCCACGATCAATGCGATCAAGATCAACGCAATGGGATGGAACATAGCTGGCCTTGGCAGAGTCCAGGCGCACTACTCCTGCAAACACCAATGCCTGCAAATGGGAAAAGAAGGGTTTCTAGATCCTCAAGACAGAGGATGAACAGGACGGCGATTGACCCGGCGGTGACTCGGGAGAGGCAAGACATCTTGAAGATGTAGCAAGAACAGCGGGCAGATGAACCCCAATCGTGGTTGGAACTGCGGCGGTAGCGTTCTTCAGTGGACTAGCCTGCCCCTGCACAACCGCACCTTCCGGATAAATTGGCCCTTGGCAGCAGGCATGACTGGACGGCATCCCAGATTGTCCGCAATGCTCAGCCATGTGATGGCAGCACCCACGTTCGGCTTCCGTCTGCGGGAGACCGGGCAACAAACACGCCATCGCAGGCGTCCCGGCCCACAGCAGGACGGCACCCAGCACAACGACAGCTCGTATGCGGTTCACTCTCACAAATCTATATCCTTGTCCATTGTCCGCCAATAAACAAGTTACCAATTGGTGGGGCGGTGCGCTGTGATTACCGTCACACGAAACCGTCGGTTAGATCACCTGGAGGGGTTTCTGCTAGTAGCGTGACCGCGAGATGTTTACCGCAGGCTGGTGAATTGTAGCGCCGGCATCTTGCCGGCTGTCCCGAGGGCGTCGCGCCCTCGGCGCGGCGGGCGGGGATGCCCGCCGGACAGCCGCCGGGACGGCGGCGCTACAGTCATAACGCATCGGCCGACTCAGTAGTAGAGATCACGCGGTCACGGTGTTAGAGATCCGAAGTGGGTACTTCCTTCGTCGTACTTCCTTGCTCCTCAAGTCACTTGAACGTGCGGTCGAACATTTAGAAGTGCCCCTCTTCACAGCCGATTAGCAGTGTGTCCCGCGATTGTGCCCGAGTTACGCTAGTGTTTTAGCGGAAGCCCCCATTTGAGAACGAGTGCGCCTGGGCACAATGCTCTGCGCGCTTGCGCTAAAACCGTTAGAAGGAAGCCGCTCGCGGGTGCGGCGGAGCGGGACCACGGTGGGGAGTGTTCCCGGTAAAATCGTTTCAGAGAGGGGGCACGCCAATGCCAAAACGGGCCAGTTTAAAATTTCCATGCTGAGGGCAGTGTTCATTGCGCTGTCGGAAAGCCGTTCGCTGCGCGCCGTTGCCGAACACCGCCGCTTTGGCCAGCGCATTTCCGCCCGCTTCGTCGCCGGCAAAGAGGTTGCGGACGCAATTCGCGCCACCAGCGCTGTTAATCAATTTGGCGCCAGCGTCTCCATCGACAATCTGGGCGAGAATGTCACCAACGCTGAGGAAGCCCGCGCCAGCGCCCAGCTTTATGACCATCTGCTCGACGAAATCGCCGCCGCCAAGCTCAACGCGAATGTCAGCGTGAAGCTCACCCACATGGGCCTGGACGTGGACGAGAACCTGGCCTACGACATCGTCCGCGGGCTGGTCGCCAAGGCGGCCCACATGTCGCCCAGGAATTTTATTCGCGTCGATATGGAAGGGTCAGCACACACGCAGCGTACGCTCGACTTCGTTCACGAGCTCCACCGGGTTCCGGGAAACGAGGACAGCGTGGGAGCGGTGATCCAGTCGTATATGCGGCGCGCCGAGGCCGACATCGAGAAGTTGCTCTCCGAGCGCATCCGCATACGGCTCTGCAAAGGCGCATACAAAGAGCCCGAAGAGGTGGCCTTCCAGAAGAAGTCCGAGGTTGACGCCAGCTACGTGAAGCTAATGAAGATCCTGATGAAGAGCGGCGTCTACCATGGGCTAGCGACCCATGACGAGGCCATTATTAAAGAAGCCAAGGCCTTTGCCACGCGTGAGAACATTCCGCGCAACGCTTTTGAATTTCAAATGCTGCACGGCATCCGGCGCGACCTGCAGCAGAGCCTGGTCAAAGATGGCTGGGGAGTGCGCGTCTACATCCCATTCGGCACCGAGTGGTATCCCTACTTCATGCGGCGGCTGGCCGAGCGCCCAGCAAATGTGCTGTTCATCGCCAAGAACCTTCTGCGGCGGTAAAACGCTCGTGTAGGGACGGGCGCCCTCGCGAGCCTGCCCTGAGCGAAGTCGAAGGGTCCAGGCCGAGCAAAGCTCGGCAGCGGCCTGGAGTTGCAGCAATTGGGCATTTCCATCCCCGTCGGATTGACCGCAAATTGACCAGTTCGTACACTACTTCTAGCGCATCCGTCTATGCTTGATATCCGAAGGAACTTCCTGGGACAACCTGTGCGACTGACGCTCGCTCTGAGCCTGGCGGTCGTGCTGGTTGTGGCGTCCGGCTTTGCGCAGAACCGGCCGCAGGTGTCTTTGGAAGCCAGCGAGACGCTGTTCACGGTGCTGACCGCCATCAACACGTGCGGCTATGACCAGGAGCTGAACGTTTCCGACCCGCTGCGGGCGCAGATCCGGTCGGAGGTGGGCAAGGCGGTGGAAAATGCCGCCGGAGCGCAAGACGTCGTCGGTCCGATGTGCTCATTCTACCGGCAGCACCAGGCGTCGGAGCCCGCTCACGACCTGTCCCATTATGTATCGCTGGCGCTTTATCTGGAGAATCCGCCGGCTTTCGCATTGAAAGTGCCGCAGACGGAACTGCCGCCCGATGCGGAAGTGGTGGCGGACATCGTGCCGCTGATACAAGCCTTCTACCAGAAGATTGGATTGCACGCCATCTGGGAGCGGCACCGCGAGCGCTACAAGGAATTGACCGAGATCTATCACGATCCGTTGGCGAAGATGACGTTCGACACCGAGATCTATCTCAAGATGGCAGCGGCGGGTTACTTGGGACGCCAGTTTACCATCTATCTGGATGCGATGGGCGCGCCGGGGCAGACCAATGCGCGCAACTATGCTTCGGATTACTACGTCGTGATTGCACCGACGTCCGGGACGGCGATCAAGCTACAGCAGATTCGGCACACGTATTTGCATTATCTTCTGGATCCTCTGGCCTTGAAATACGGCGGCGCCTTCGAGCGTCTGGAACCGTTGCTCGGCGCCGTGCAGGGCGCTCCGATGGATGAGGCGTTCAAGAGCAACATTTCGCTGCTGGTGAACGAATGCCTGATCCGAGCCATTGAAGCGCGCTTGACCAAGATTCCGGAGGCGGAGCGGGCCCAGGGCGTCGACCAAGCCGACAAGGAAGGGTACATCCTGACGCGCTATTTCTACGACGCGCTGGGCAAGTTCGAAAAAGATCCCGCCGGCATGCGCAACGCTTATGATGATCTGCTCCGCTCGATTGAAGTCGGCAAAGAAATGAAGCGGGCGTCCCAGATCCAGTTCGCGAGCAACGCGGCGCCCGAGCTTTTGCACCTGGCGCGTCCCCAGAACGGCAACCTGCTGCTGAACGCGGAGCGGCGACTGGCGGCGGGCGATCCGGAAACGGCAAAGAAACTGGCGCAAAAGGCGCTCGATGAGCAGAAGGAAGATTCGGGCCGCGCGCTGTTCATTTTGGCGGAGGTTGCCACCGCGAATCGGGACATGGAAGGAGCGCTCACCTACTTTGAACGAGCTTTGCAGACGGCCCATGAACCTAAGGTGATCGCCTGGTCTCATATTTATCTTGGCCGCATTTTTGATTTGAAGGAGAATCGGGACGCCGCCTTGGACCAGTATCGGGCGGCGCTGAACGCGGCGGGAGGAGCGCTTCCGGAAGCGAAGCTAGCGGCGCAGCGGGGTTTGGAACAACCCTATGAGCCTCCGGTGGCAAAGCAGCCGGAGTAAATTTCTTTGTAGAGACGCGGATTGCCGCGTCTCCGGAAACGGGGCATGCCCCGTCTCTACAGGCGTAAGCGGATCTTGAGTTTGAAATTTTGCATTATGGGAGAGATCATGAAGCGAGCAGCAGTCATTCTGGGAATACTGAGCATCGCGGTTTGGGCCGAGGCCCGGAACAGCGGACCGGCGGCGCAGCAGAACTCACCGGCAGCGGGTCAGGCGGCGCCCGCAGCAAAGCGTCCACCGCAAGCCAAAACCCAACCGGAGTTCGACGCCTGGAAGGCGGCGGCGGCAAATACCGAGCCTGCTGCGCTGGAGAAGGCGGCTGACGATTTTGCTGCAAAGTTTCCGGACAGCGAACTTCGCTTGCTGCTCTACAAGGGCGCGATGCGACTCTACCAGAATGCCAACAACGCCGAGAAGACCGAGGTCGTGGCGCGCAAGGTTCTGAGCTTGGATGGGGACGATCCCGAGGCTCTGGAAGCGGTCGCTAGCGTGATTGCCGAGAGAACGCGCGACTCGGATATCGACAGAGATCAGCGCTACGCGGAAGCCAGCAAGATGGCCCAGAAGGCGACGCAGACCGTAGACACCGACATAAGTGTCCCTGCCGGCACGCCGCAGGATAAGCTCGATGCCTACAAGGCGTATGTACGCTCGACCGCGTATTCGATTCTGGGCGCCATTGAGTACAAGAAAGAGAATTACTCCGCAGCGCAGGAAAATCTGCAGAAGTCCATCGACGCATATCCCGCCGACCCGGACCCGGTGGTGGTTCTCCGTCTGGCCCTGGCGCTCGATAAGCAGCAGAAATATCCGGAGGCGCTCAAGGTGGCCACCCGCGCCGTGGAAATGACGCAGGACAACACCGTAATTGGGACCCCGGCGCGCCGCGAACGCGACCGCTTGCAACAGCTCACCGGAGGCGCGGCCCCGTCCCAACCGCAGAGCCCGCCAAAGAACTGACCGCCGCTTCTGTAGATGCGAGGCTGGCCTCGTCTCAGACGCGGCAAGTCGCGTCTCTACGAAAATTCGGAAACTGCAGGATCATTGATCATCGATCATTGATCATCATCGATCATCGGCATTTGCCCCGCTTTGTGATGAAGTCACGCGAAATCATGGCGCTGGAAGAAAGCCTGGGTCACCACTTCCAGCGCCGCGAACTGCTCGACCAGGCGCTTACCCACAGCTCGCAAGCACGCGAGGTGGAGGCGCTGGGCGCGGGCAGCGGTTCCTCTGCCAGCGGATCGTCTAGCAGCGGATCGTCCAGCAAGTCGTCTAGTGGCGACAACGAAAATCTCGAGTTTCTCGGAGACGCCGTGCTCGGGCTGGTCACTACCGAGGCGCTGTTTCATCGCTTTCCTGAATTTCAGGAAGGGCACCTTTCCAAGCTGCGTGCTCATCTGGTGGGGCAGCGGCACCTGCTGCGCGTGGCCGAACAGCTTGACATTGGTCGTTACATGCGGCTGGGCCGCGGCGAAGAAAAAAGTGGTGGCCGCAACAAGGCAAGCCTGCTGGTGGACGCGCTGGAAGCAATTCTGGCGGCGCTCTATCTCGACGGCGGGTGGGCGGCGGCGCGAGACTTTATCGTGCGCGTGATCGTGGAGCCGGAATTGGCCCACATGAAACTGGAGACCAGCGCCATCCCGGTGATGGATTTCAAGTCCGCGTTGCAGGAAGCGCTGCAGGCCAGAGGAGGACCGCAGCCGGTTTACGCGCTGGTGAAAGAGGAAGGTCCTGAACACAAGAAGACCTTTACGGTTGAGGTGCGCCTGCCGGCGCCTGCCATGGGGCAATTCGTAGGGCGCGCCCAAGGCGCGACCAAGAAACGGGCCGAACAGGAGGCGGCGCGCCAGATGCTGGAGCATCTCGCCACATTGCCAGGGGCAAGGCATCCGAATGCCGCAAAGGACGGCGGCGCGTCGTAGTCGTGTCTTAACCAATGCGGAAGAACCCAGGTTCGTATGAAAAAACCAGGCTCGTAATAAAGAATTTAGGTTCGTATCAGGGTATCGCTTTAGCGATACCGAAAGCCTTTCGAAGTCAGACGCCCCTTTAGGGCTCGGCATTGAACGCCAATTGTTATGTCGTGGAGCGAGAAGATTTCCGCCGGTGATTGGCCTGCGACCGTTCAGTCGGTTGCGGGAACGATCGTGATTGCCGTTTTCGTGGTGACATTTCTAGTGCAGGCGTTCACCATCCCTTCGGAATCCATGGAGCAAACGCTGCTCATCGGCGACTACCTGCTGGTGGATAAATTTTGCTACGGCGGCAGCACAGGGTGGAACCGGCTGTTACCTTACCGCAACGTCCGGCGCGGTGACATCGTCGTCTTCCATTATCCAGTGAATCCTGCGCAGGACTTCGTGAAGCGAGTAGTGGCCGTGCCCGGAGATCGTCTGCGCCTCATCAACAAGCGCGTTTACATCAACGGCGCTCCGCTGCAGGAGCCCTACGTGCAGTACATCACCACCCTGCGCAATGTTTATCGCGACGACTTTCCGCGCACCGATTCTCCCGACTACGGAGTGGATGCGAAATGGTGGAAAGCAATGCCGAAGCTGGTGGAAGACCACCAGTTGATCATCCCCGAGGGCCACTATTTTGTTCTCGGTGACAATCGCGATGACAGCCAGGACAGCCGGTACTGGGGATTCGTGCCGCGGGAAAATATCGTCGGACGACCGCTTTTGATTTACTGGTCAGCGGGCAATTTGAACAATGATCTCCCCGGATCGCCAACCGTGGGTGATAGACTTTATCACCTTGCCTACGCGGTGACTCACTTGTTCCAGATCACGCGCTGGGAACGGACTTTCAGGCTGGTGCGGTGAAAGTCGATTGTTGTTGGTCGCTGGTCGTTAGCAAGATAGGCTCGCGAACGACTAACGACCAGAGACTAACGACCGAGGAAGATGCGGTGATGAAGATCGGCTGATGCAGGTGTGCTGAGAAGAAATCCTCTAGACGGATGCCCAACGTGCCTAAAAAAGAAGAAGAAGTCATTGTGGACGAGAAGCCGCGCGAGACAACCGTGGAATTCCTCTCCTCGCTGGCGGGAGTGCTGGTTACCGGCCTGTTCATCATCACGTTTATTCTGCAGGCGTTTGAGATTCCCTCTAGTTCCATGGAGAACACGCTGCTGATCGGCGACCACGTCTTCGTGAACCGCGAGCAGTTCGCGCCGCCGACGCGTTGGATGGGGCCACTGATGCCCTATCGCGATGTCCGCCGCAATGACATTGTTGTGTTCCTGTCGCCGGAGGAACAAGGTCTGTTCGTGGTGAAGCGCATCATCGGCGTTCCCGGCGACCACATACATTTGCGCGATGGCGTCGTCTATCGCAATGGCGAAAAACTCGTCGAACCGTATGCCCAGCACAAACTGGCGGACTACAACCCTTACCGCGACAACTTCCCGGCCGTGCCGCCTTCGGAAATGTACGGGGTACGTAACGAAAAATGGACGCAGGAACTGCCGTCGCATATCGAAGGCGGTGACATCGTCGTGCCCCCGGACAGCTACTTCGCCATGGGCGACAACCGCGACGTGAGTTACGACAGCCGCTACTGGGGCTTCATCCCGCGGAAGAACGTGATTGGCCGTCCTATGTTCATCTACTGGTCGTTTGTCACTCCGCCGGACCAATACCAGATGCGCAGCGCAGGCGACCGACTGGGGTTCCTGGCGCACATCATCATTCACTTCTTTGATGAAACGCGCTGGTCGCGAACCCTCAGGATCGTGCGGTGAAATCTCTGCGATCCAAATTTCTGCGACAGAAGTTTCTGCGGCCCAGGTTTCTGCGATCCAGGCGCGGTGTGGCTGCGGTCGCGGCCCTCCTGCTGATCCTGTTTCTGTTCCGGCCCGGCGTGTACCGGTTGCGAAACCGGATTGCCATTACCATCGGCAGCGCCCTCGGCCGCAGGGTCGCACTCGACAGCGTCCGCTTGCGTCTTCTGCCGCGGCCGGGCTTCGATCTTGAGGGACTCGTCATCTACGACGATCCCGCGTTTAGCGCGGAGCCGATGATCCGCGCGCAGGAAGTTTCCGCCGCCATCCGGTTTCGTTCCCTGCTCCGCGGGCGACTCGAGATCGCCACCCTGAGCGCAACCGAGCCCAGCATCAACCTGGTGCGCAACGACCAGGGCCGCTGGAACCTGGCGAGCCTGCTGGAGCGCAACGCGCAAATTCCCGCGGCTCCGACCGGAAAACCCGCCTCCGAGCGGCGCCCGGCATTCCCCTATCTCGAAGCCGGCCATGCTCGCGTCAATTTCAAGATTGGGCAGACGAAGAAATCCTATGCGCTGATGGATGCCGATGTGGCGCTCTGGCAGGACTCCGAGAATTCTTGGGCCGCGCGCATCAAGGCCGAGCCCGTGCGCACCGATTTTAATCTCACCGATACCGGGTTGCTCCAGATCAACGCCACGTGGCAGCGCGCTCAGAGTCTACGGTTGACCCCGATGCAACTCACCGTGCAATGGCAGAATGGGCAACTCGGACAGATCACGAAGTTGCTGAGCGGAAAAGACCGGGGATGGCGCGGCGGAGTAAGTTTCACGGCGAAGTTATCGGGCACTCCGGAAGCGCTGCAGATCGAAAGCGAGACCGCAATCGAAGGTTTCCACCGCTACGACATTGCGGGCAGCGAGAGCGTGCGCCTGGCAACCGGGTGCTCGGGACAGTACAACGCGATCACCAGCACACTTGCCGACCTGCTGTGCGAATCGCCAGTAGGCGACGGGACCCTCCGTTTGCGCGGAACTGTTGACCTGACCGCGCAACTACGTACCTACGATCTGACGATCGAGGCCGAGGAGGTACCGCTGAACTCCGTGGTGCGATTGCTGCGCCAGACGAAAAAGCAGATCCCCGGCGATCTCACGGCGAGTGGATTGCTGAATGCGGAGTTCCGCGCCACGCGCAGCGCTCCAGAGGACGGTGGAGCGACGGGCGCCTCGCCCGCCCAGCCGGGCGGGGATTCCCGGGTCTCCACCGCGCGGCACAGTCTGTTAACGAAATGGACTGGTGACGGCTCGGCGACCAACGTGCGCCTCTCGTGGAGTGCCGGGAACGCTGGGGAAGATGAGGTTGCCCTCGGCACGATTCCATTGGTTCTGGTTTCACGGACCATGGTTTCACGGACCACGGCGGCCTCTGATTCGCAAAAGGCCAAGCACGGCCATCCTAGGACAAAAGAAGAAAAAGACGCGGAGCCCGCTGAAACTCACCTGCGGATTGGGCCAGTCGCACTTTCCATGAACGCCTCGGCGCCGGTGAACGCCGGCGGGTGGGTGTCCGCTGCCGGTTATCGCTTTTTTCTGCTTGGCGACATGGAACTGAAAGACCTGTTCCGTCTGGAGAACGTGCTGGCCTTGCCGGTGACGCGCCCACCGGCGGAAGGTTCGGCCAAGTTAGATGTGAGCGTCTCCGGTCCCTGGCAGGGATTTGCCGCTCCCGCCATCCTGGGGACCGCTCAATTGCGCAACGTGCGCGCCGAGATGCGCGGCCTGAATACGCCGATCGAGATTAGCTCAGCGACCGTCACTCTCGCGCCTGACGCAGTGTTGATGCAGAAGATTTCCGCCCGCACAGGCGGCACTCATTGGAACGGTGCAGTTACGGCGCTTCGGCATTGCGCCCCGCCAGGCACACTTCCGGGGATAGTTCCAGGCTCCCTTCCGAACTGTGTCTTTCAGTTCGACCTCACGGCCGACCAGCTTTCGATTGAGGATCTCGCCGCATGGTTTACGCCGCATCCCGCCAAACGTCCCTGGTACCGCATCTTGAACTCCAATTCCAATCAGCCGCTGGGCCCTTCGCCACTGCTCGCAATTCAGGCGCACGGAAACCTGCATGTTGACCAGTTCGGATTGAAGAAAGTACTCGTTACCCAGGTTGCGACACAAGTGAACCTGGATCGAGGCAAGATCACACTAACCGCTCTGCGCGCGCAACTGCTGCAGGGCACGCATCAGGGGAACTGGACCATTGACATGTCGAAGCATGACATGTCGAAACAAGATCTGTCTAAAGATGACACGTCGAATCACCTGTCGACTCCCGATGCATCCACCGACGACGCGTCCACGCCGAACGTGCGGTACCGCGGCGCCGGCACGTTGAACGACATTGCGCTGGCGCAGGTGGGCACGTTGATGAACGATGACTGGATTGCCGGAACGGTCGACGGGAATTTCGATGTCGAAGGATCGGGAGACAGCTTTCGTGAGCTACGGGCGCAGTCCGGCAAACTGCAGTTCGTAATGAGGAAGGGGAGTCTGCCGCATATTGAAATTCCGGGCTCGCCCGTGCCTTTGCCGGTTCACCGGTTTACGGGAGAACTCCATCTGAAGAAAGGTGTTTGGGAGCTCTCCGTCGGCAGACTGGAATCGCGCGACGGCATTTATCAGGTAAGCGGGACCGATTCCCCGGGCGGCGGTTTGGACTTCGTTTTGGCCCGTGGTGACGAGCAATCGTGGACGCTCACCGGAACGCTCGCCAAGCCGCACCTCGCGCCGGGCAGTCGAACCGTAGCCAAGCGTACGGACGCAAACGTAAAGACCGTCAAACCGCAAAATTAAATTGTCATCCGCACGGGCGGCCAATCCGCGAGCGGCCAATCCGCGGGTGGCCAACGAACGTGCCCAGGATAATCCAGAGCCCAAGCACGAGCCACTCCCAACCGGAAAAGCTTCCCGGCACAAATGGCACAAACTTCATCAGTACCATCGCCAAACCGACCAACGCCCCCAGCAGAGCGATCAGGCGGTCGGCGATTCGGGGCTTCATCCAGAGATAGGCGGCGCACACCGCAAACCATCCGGTAGCCGAAGCTACGGATCCGACCTCGGAGATCGGAACCAGAATCGCGCTGCCGAGAAACATGCACAAAGCCGTGGCGACGCCAACCCAAACGACCGCCACGGCAGGGGTCTGATTCCTGGGATGCACGCTGGCCAGTCGTGCATCCACCAACCCGCGGCGCGCCATGGCGAACACCAAGCGGCTGGCGGCGATGAAATTTCCGTTGAATACTTTGAATAGCGAAAGCAACGCGGCACTCAGAATGATGCTCACGATCCAGCGCGAGCCGACGGCATGTTCGAACGCGACCGCGGTCATGAATGATTCTCCGGTCAGCGAACGCCACGGCGCCACGAAGCCCACGGCCGCAATCACAACGATGTAGAACACGGCACCGACGACGATCGCCGCAACGATGGCGCGAGAGAATCCCTGGGCGCGAAATTGTGGATTGGCTTCCTCGGCGGCCTTGGTCACCGATTCATATCCCGTCATGTAGTAAGGGACGATCTGCAGAACCAGCAAAATGGAAACAACCGGTGTGTGCGTGAACAAGGGCGGAAAATTCGCGGGCGATCCGCGCGTGAGGCCGATCGTAACGAAGACCACAAAAAGCGCCAGCGTGCCGAACGTGGTCCAGTTTTGAAAGGTGGCGCTCAGCCGGATGCCACGATAGTTCACCACTGTGACCAGTGCCGTGAGCGCGAGTCCAATGGCCAGGTGCGGCAAGTAAACCGGTTTTGCCGCCACGCGATACAACTCGATGGAATCGAGCGCGGGAAAAATGTAACCGGCGATGCGGCCCACGGCCACGGCCTCCCACGGACAGACAATGAAGTAGGCCAACATCATCATCCATCCGGTAAAGAAGCTGACCGGCCGCGGGAAGACTTTCGCCGTATAGGCCACCTCGCCCGATGCGTCGGGCATGGCCATCACCAACTTGCCGTACACATAGCCGATGGGCAGCAGAAGTATGCCGCCAATCGCGAAGCCGAGAATGCCGCCGAGCGGGCCGCCGCGCAGTAGCCAGTCGTCCATGACCACCAGCCAGCCCACGCCCACCATCGTTCCCCAACCGAGGGAGAAGTAATCGGTGACGCGCAATTTGCGGGCTAGCTGCGTCATCGGAAAAGATCAAGAATCTCGGGCGTCCACAAAAAGAATTGGCGAAGGTATTGCCGGCGTGGGAATGAAAATCCAAGAGACCAGGCGGGCTGCCGCTCAACGAAACTCAGTTGCCAGGCCTGAGACCTAACAGCTGAGACCTGACACCTGACGTTGGGCTTCATGGGCGCGAATTATAAAGCATCGCGCCCGGAAGTCCGATACTTCAATGCGACACTTCAATCCGGCACTTCAATCCGACAGGTCAGGCGACCGCGTAGCGCGGCGGGCATTCGTTCGCGCGCAAGATGCAGATTGCTTCTTTGAGGGAAGAAATCTCAAACATCGATGTGAGATGCGTCGCCTCCAGCAGCCGGCGGAAGAAAACCGGCGGGTTCGCCAGCTTTACCTTCACCGATCTCTGCGCCGCCCAACGGCGCACCTGCAGCAAGGTTCCCAAGCCTCCCGCATCCAGTTGCTCGACTGCCGAAACATCCAGCACCAGCACCCGGACACGTTCGAGTTGCTCCATTAGCTGTTCAATCCGGCGCCGAAACTGGTCTAGTGCTGCCCCACGCACCATGCGTCCCGAGCACCGCACGACCGCCAAATCCTGCAAGCATTCGACTTGAAATTTCAGTTCCATATGTCTATTCATACGAACCTGCCTTGATGTCTGTTTATACGAACCAGGCCTGGAAAAAGTTCCCCAATCTGTTGTCTTTGAATTGGACGTGGAAAAAGGGGAAAGGTCATCAACTGAAGACCACTTTAACGGATAACAAATTTTTGATCGTTACGAATTTGTAAACCGTTTTTAAAATTACAAACCAGCTTCAATCCGGGATCTTGGGTCGAGAAGGTCGCGCATTGCGTCGCCGATAAAATTGAAGGCGAGAACCGCGAGCATCACCGTCACCGCCGGAAAGAGCACCAGATGAGGAGCGTCGAAGAGGTGCGAGCGGGCGTCGTTCAGCATCGATCCCCAACTCGCGGTGGGCGGCGGCACACCGAGGCCGAGGAAACTCATGGTCGCTTCGGCCAGCACCGCGCCCGCCATTCCAATCGCCGCCTGCACAATCACCGGCTGAATAATGTTGGGCAGGATGTGCCTGACGACGATGTGGAGATCTCCGGCCCCCAGCGCCCGCGCCGCTTCGACAAATTCGCGTTCGCGCACGGCCAGCACCTGCGCGCGCACCAGGCGGGCGTAGCCGACCCATCCTCCAAGCGACAGGGCGAGGACGAGATTGAAAATGCCGGGACCGCGGAAGGCCACAAACGCAATCGCGATGAGAATGCCGGGAAACGAAAGAAACGCATTCATCAGCACGACGTTGACGAAGCGGTCGATGCCTCCTCCGTAATATCCGGCGAGGCTGCCGATGATGAGGCCGAGGAGAAGCGAACACGCTACCACGCTGCTGCCGACAAACAAAGAAATTCTCGCGCCCCAGATCAGGCGCGAGAGAATGTCGCGTCCGAGTTCATCGGTTCCGCACCAATGCTGCACCGAGGGCGATTGCAAGCGGTTCGGCAGATCGATGTGCGCGGGATCTTGCGGAGCAATCCAGGGCGCGAAGATTGCGGAGAACACGAAGATGGAAACCAGCACGACTCCGACAGCCGCCAGCGGATTGTGGCGGGCGATGCGCGGGAGCGAGATGGCTAGGGTGGACACGGGCGACGACGACTTGGCTTCACTTATATAGAAAATGCTTGGGAGGAGCAACGCTGGCGTAGTCGCTTGTTCCCTAACCCTTGCTGTTTACTATAAGGGCATTAACCCGTGTTTACTACCACCCCCCTCCCCCCGATCTCCTGGAATCATAGGGTTAGGGGGTGTCGAGCCGCCAAAATCTAGAGCGGAAAGGACTTATTTTCAAAATATTCCGGAATAAGGAGTTAGCTCGATTTCTCGCTGAATTCTCTCAAAAACCATAGTTTCGGAGGTTTTTTGAGGCCTGCTTACTGCTTCAAAAATCGGTCATCTAGTTATCAAAGAAGTAACTGTCAAACCTATGGGCGCAGCTCTTCACTGCGCCTAATGAAATTCATTGTCGCGCAGTTCGGGTTGGGAGTCTGTGATGGGGCGCACAGATTGTTTGTGATGAAAAAAATGTCAATGGACAGCTTGCGGGATTGGCCAAACTGCCGGCGTGGTATTCTTGCCGAAAGGGTGCGCGATGGGCAACGTCAAACAGGATGTTGAGTCGCTGTTGAACAAGCTGCCGGACAACGTCTCGGTTGAGGACATTCAGTACCACCTCTACGTGCTTGACAAGGTACGTCGCGGGCTGGAGGATGCGCGCGCCAACGGTACTCTCTCGCAGGAAGAAGTCGAAAATCGCTTCAGGAAATGGCTCACCGAATAGTCTGGTCGAGACGCGCCGCTCAGGATCTCGATTCCATCACCGACTACATTGCTGCCGATTCCCCCGCCTACGCCGGCATTGTTCTGAAGAGCATTGTGAATCAGACAAGGATTCTGGAGCGCTTTCCGCACGCAGGCCGCAAGGTGCCTGAATTCGACGATGAGAACATCCGCGAACTTGTCGTCTACAGTTACCGGGTTATTTATCGATTGCAAGAAGACGAGGCGCTGATCGTCGCGGTGATTCACGGCAAGCGGGTTTTGCAATAAGACGAGTGAGGTGGAAAGTGAGCAAGAAGAATATCGGATCGAGCATTGACGACTTCTTGAAGAAGGAAAACTTCTTTGAGGAAGCGCGCGCGCAAGCCATCAAGGAGGTCGTTGCCTGGCAGCTGGCCAAGGCCATGAAGAAGAAAAAGATTTCCAAGGCGCGCATGGCGGTGTTGCTGAAGACGAGCCGCTCCCAGGTCGATCGCATTCTCGACCCGAAACGCGATATTACACTGTCGAGGTTTGCAGCGGGCGGCGGCGCTGGTGGGACAGCGGGTGGTGATTGAGTTGGTTTGACGGTGCGGCAGCCCGCCCTGCGCAAACTAAGGAGAAGGAAGCGCGTCGGCTTCCGAGATCCTGTGTTTCAGGGATAGCTTTCTATTCGCCGCCAGCAGTCGTCGCATATGGCCAGTTCGACTTCAGGTCCATATGGATTGCTGTCTTTGTCCAAAATCCATGCTGCCTTGAGACGGTGATCTCCAACCGGCTTGCCGCAGCGAAATCCATGGTGAGGGCAAATATCGTTCATGCACCAACAACCAACCTCTGCAACTTCTGCCATGTGTAATTATCTCACTGCTCGTTTGGAGTACAATTTCGCCTGTGAACCGGAAGCTATGGCTCTATGCGGCCCTCGGCGCTGTGGTGGGCGCTGCCGCCGTACAGACGGCGCATATGGTCAGCGACCGCAGCAGCAGTGAATTATTCGGGCAGCGACTGCGCTGCAAGGCTCTCGCGGACAAATATGTGAAGGGACGTTCCCACATGGTCGTTATTAGCCGCGTTGAATTTAGTCACTCTCGAGGGTCGTGCATCGCTTCCACCTTCGAGCAGATGGGGCTAGACCCTGCTGCCGCCGAACAGTTAGGACTGAAGGCGCCGGCAGACTATACCTATGCGTTCAACGTTGTGGACCTCCTGACAGGCGAGGACTTGGCGAGCAGGGGATGCACGACAACCAAATTTCTCGATTGGGGCGATCCCGAATGCACCAAGAGCCTGCAGAAACGAGATGAGGCGTTCGAGGAGGCTCGTTGATCGAGCGGACTCGCGGGAAAAGGGCCGGGGCGCGGGAGCCAAGGGGCTGTTAGTTCCTCTGGGCCTTGGAGCGCAGTGCAAGCAACTGCGCGGTTGTCACGCCGTAAGTTTTATCCGTGAACGTGCAGATTTCCTCTCCCGGCAGTCCCACAGAATCAAGAGCGTCCATCAGGCGCCGCATGTTTTCGAAGCGCATCCCGTCCTTGTCACGGCTGGGAATAACGTAGGCCACAAACGGTCCCGAGGGCAAATGGGACAGAACGGGCCGACCCGCTTCATACGAAACGCCGAATCGCACTTCGAAACTCGATTCATCGTTCATGAGGTCATAATAACAACCGGGAATCCCGAACGGCAAGTGATACCGCGCCCGTTATGGTTCTTGCTCGGCAGGGGCCGGAGGGTCTCACTGCCTGATCCTCGGGTTCACCGCCGAGTAGAGCAAATCCGTCAGAAAGTTCACCGCGACATACGTCAACCCAATCGCCAGAATGCATCCCTGCACCAGGTAGTAATCGCGGTTGGCTATGGCTTGGATGGCTAGGCGTCCTATGCCGGGCCAGGAGAAGATGGTTTCGGTTACGATTGCTCCGGCTAGTAGGGCGCCGAATTGTAATCCTAGGACCGTCAGAATTGGGATCATGGCGTTGCGCAGGGCGTGGCGATAGACTACCGTGCGCTCCGGCAAGCCTTTGGCTCGGGCGGTGCGAATGTAGTCTTGTCCTAACTCTTCTAGCATCGAGGTTCTCACCATGCGGGTCAGGATTGCGGCTAGCGCTCCGCCCATGGTTATTGCGGGGAGCACTAAGTGGGCTATGCTGCCGGAACCGGAGACGGGGAGCCATCCTAGCTTGACCGCGAAGAACAGGATCAGTACCGGGCCTAGCGCGAAGTTTGGAAACGACAGGCCGAAGAGACTTACTACGCTTAGGGCGCGGTCATCCCATTGATTGCGGCGCTGGGCCGAGCGCACGCCTGCTGGAATGGCTAGAACAATCGCTACGAACAAACTCGCCAGGGTTAGTTGCAAGGTGAAGGGATAACGCTGGGCTATCAGGCTTGTAACTCCCTGGTTGAAGCGCAGCGACTTGCCTAGATCTCCGTGGAGAACGCCTCGCCAGTAATTCAGGTATTGCTTGCCTAGCGGGACGTCTAGTCCGTAGGCATGTCTTGCGGCTTGGATGTCGCCGGCGGCTGCGCCTTCTCCTAGCATCTGCTGAATGGGGTCTCCGGGGACGAAGTGGATCAGCAGGAAGACGGTGGAGACGACGAGCCAGATGACCGGCAGGGTGTAGAGGACGCGGGAAATGATGTAGCGCGGCATAGGGAACTAATATCGCTATCTCACAAATAATTCTTAGGCCGTGATGTCCGGCCCTCAGGGGCTAAAGAGTGTACGCGAGAACTGGGTCGTCCCTCCGGGACTTGAATCATTTCTCTCCACTTTTCCCAGCGCTGAAGCGCTGGGCTAAGCTGGTTCGCCCCTACCGGGGCTGGATTCACTTGTACCACGGGCTGCAAGTCTCCGCCCGGCTAGTCTCCGGCCCGCTGTGCAGAGGTTGCCGCCGCCGACACCGCCGCTGGCGGGGGCGCGGGTAC
>CAWCRQ010000121.1:0-20910 GCA_963797885.1 uncultured Acidobacteriaceae bacterium
TTTGCCCATACGAATCGAGACCATAGGTTTTGGCGATCTGTTCGAGAATGGGCGGGCGATTCTGCGCCCAGGAGTTTGCAGCAAGGACCAGCACAGCGAAAGGCAGAAGTCGGATCATCGTTGTACGGCTCGCATTTGTCATAGAGTTCGCTCCTCGGTGAATTCAACGGACGCTGTCTAGGATGACGGTCAAAGGCTTCGGGATGCAGGAATTGCGTGTGGGTGCAGTATCCTTTACCCGCGCCAACCATCCCCTTGTCCGGTTGGCGCGGCATTATATTCGAGTTGCCGCCGGTCGTGCGAGCCGTCGCAATTCGATAATTGCGGCGGCCGCTGCCACAGATCCGTATTCGAGCAGCATGATCCAGCCAGGAACCAACCACGGGCGACCAAGCGTGCGCAAATACCACACGTAGTAAGTTGGGATGATGCTGACTGTCCAGACGATGATCGGCCCCGTCGAGGCCGACCGCAGGAACGGCAGCAGCCAGAGCAGATACCATGGATATACGACCGGCGCGCATAAAAGCGATGCTGCCATCGGCCAGGCAAATGCGTCCGATGACCATGTCGGGGCCTTGCTTCTTTGCCAGATTGCGGTTAGGAAGCCGACGAGCACTGCCAAGCCAGCTACGAGTTGCGGTGCCGCTACTCGCTCGAGCGTTGCAAACACCGGATCATTAAAGCGGAAACTCCGGACAAAAGTGCCGAGCGAACCGATCGGAATCCGGCCGTGGCTGAAAAACGGCACGTATAGAAGTCCGACCACGACTGCCGCCAGTGCGCCGTCGCGCACACGAACGCGCCTCCAGTAGAGTGGCAGCAGTACGATCGGGAGAAATTTCACTGCAACAGCCAGTCCAAATGCCACGGCTGCAACCGCACGCCAGCGCCGTCCTAGCGCGGCGACGGATACCAACAGCAGCAGCACGCCGACAATATCGATGTGACCGCTGCCCGCCACCTCGATCGCCAGCAGTGGGTTCCAGGCATACGCCAGAACCCAGTGCGCTCCTTGCCCACTGCGACGCAAGATATCGAGCAAAACGAGAACTATCGCCAAATCACAAACAACAAATGCGACTTTCAGCGCATAGACAGATTCATGAATCGCTGTCACGGCGCGGAAAAAAAGCTGAGCGGCGGCTGGATATGGGCTCGGCAAATCCGGGTTGTTCAGCGTGCGAGTCTCGGGTGTGTGCAGCCCGGCGAGGGCAGGGTCGCTGGGAACGACAATATAAGGGTTATAGCCGAGCCGCTGCATACGGCCATCCCAAACATATCGGTGAATGTCATCATCTGAGCCCGGCGCCATGAAGAGAAATGGAAGGTGCCACAGTGCAGCCATTACGAGCCCGACGACAATGACGCGCCGCGGGACTCTTGGAGTTGAGAAGAATTCACGAATGGCGAAGAGGTACGCAATGCCGGCAATCCCAAGCGAAATAAGGAATGACGGTTCGCCCACACTGCCAAGCTTGCGTGAGCAGATGGTCAGCGCCACTAGCAAGACGACGCCGAGCCCGTAAAGCCTGCGGGATGGCGTGACCTTCACAAGTCTCCCGTGCCCGTCCGCAATTTTGCCACCGTTTGTCCCCACTGTTTCAGCCAGACTGCCGTTCGTGGCGCTCTGGCTGGCGCGAGCCGCAGTTCCGTGGCAAGCCGAGTTAAGTCACCCTCCACGTCAATGTCGTAGAAGGGATCTGTGAAGCCAACGGAAAGCTGCAATTCGCGGGCACGCGTCAGCAGCGTCTCAAGCGCGCTCTTCGTGCCCATGCCGTCGCCATCGAACAGCGTTGGATGCGCAACCTTGGCCCCTACGAGATAGTAGCCACCGTCATCTGTCGGTCCGACAACCAAGTCGCGCCCGGTGAGTGTCTCGAACGCACGCCGCAGAACCGAAGCCGGCAGATGCGGGCTGTCGCTGTTGAAGGCAACCACACCTTCGCGGCCAGGTGTTGCGAAGTGTGCAAACACCGAGGTCAGGCCGGCCGCAAGGCCTTCACCTTTCTGCCCCACGACATCGACCACACCTCGCGCCATCCGCGCCAGCTCTTCTACATCCGAAGCAGGGCACATAATGGCAACCTCCACAGTGCCCACCGAGCGGGCTAGCGCCATTGTGTCATCCAAAAGGCAGCGATAAAGCTCGGTGACCGCCGCAGAGGAAAGACTGGGAGCCAGGCGAGTTTTGACCGCACCTGGCCTCGGTGCTTTCGCCATGATGACCAGCACACGGTCACTGCCTGACGAACGCACCACCTTCTCCCTCGAAGATTTCATAGATTGTTGGGGCAATAATATACGATGGGGGACTTACTTTAGCCATTTCAAAATTATATCTATCGCTAATGGCAGAGCGAACACACCGAGTGCAATAGTCAATCCAATAAGCCACTTGGTTAGTCTTTCCAGAGCGAGGCCGAGCTGAACGGTTCCATACGTTAAGTCTGTTGATCGCGCCGTCAATTTGGTATTCAGGGTTGTGATGTGCAAATGGTGTTGGATACAGGCAAAAACTAACACTTCGAATGGGCCAATATCTTCTTTCTTGACTTGCGCCGACAAATCCTTCATCCGCTGCGTAACAGTCCGCTGTTGTTCGTCAATCATCTTCAACAACTCCGCCGACGTGACGCGAGGATCGTTAAGGATGTCAGTGATGGGTGGGTTTAATATACTTAGAAATTCCATTCTAGACTCCTTGTGCGCCGTAATCGCGGCACTCGCATGATAGCGTAGCGCCGGGATGCCCCGCCTCTCATTTAGTTTCAGTAGGCTCGGAGCCGAAGATAGGGGACGTAACAGCCCGCCAGATATCAGCAGCAACTTTGCGGTGCTCTTCCGTGGATGGGTGGAAGTGGATTTCGGTTTGACCTTCCGGCCACTGACCAGCCTAGCGGGCCAAAAAGACTACCTCGGCCTCCACAGTCTCTATATCTCGCTCGGGATTTTCCGTGAGCGGGTCCTCGTGACACCAAATATCTAGAACGGCCTCTTTGAATTTGTGACGCCACGCATATCCGTGATAGCCGCTCTCTCCCGTGGCGTTGAATCCCAGGCGGAAGCGGCTGCGCATCGATTGGCGCGTCACCCCAACATAGATGGGCTTGGCTTCGATAGATACGATGTAGAGTTTGGGGAGTTTTGTAGTCGCGAGTCCGGAGAATTTTGGTGTCCCTCTACTGCAGGTTACGACGAATGTTTTCGTGTCGAAGGAGAGCTTGTACCGCTCTGGGCCAGCGATTTTCATGTCAGAGATCGAGTCGGAATAGACGGCACGAAAACGCGAACGAGCGGCGGGAAGACTTTGTCCGGCTGTAAGAACTGCCCCACTCAAGCCAAAACCGGGCTTGAGTGGGCCACCCGTCCGAACTCCAAACTGACGCGGACCTACGCTGGACGTGGTGTCCCAGCTCTTCGATTCCGAAAATAATACCGCACTATCAGGGAGAAGATGAACCAAGCCGCACCGAGTGTGCCCCTCAGCGTACCGCTAATCTTCGATTTTCCAATGCGTGGATAATAGCTCACTGGCACCTCAACGATGCGGAATCCCCCGAGCGTACCTTTTAGAATTATTTCAACCGCCCATCCGTACGTCTTCTCTTGGAGATCAAGCCGGCGAAGGACATCGGCTCGCCCGGCGCGGAACGGTCCGAGGTCGCTTATCTTCAAACCATACAAGAGTCTGATCAGGAAAGCCGCTAGGCGGTTCCCAAACGCGGCGTGCCAAGGCAACGCCCCACGAATGCTTTGCTTGCCCAGGCGCGAGCCCAGTGTGATATCGGCACGACCGTCAATGATGGGAGCCAAAAGAAGCGGCAACTCCGCCGGTCGATCACTATAGTCGCCATCGAGGAAAACAACCACATCAGGGGTGCTCGCACTCGCGAGCCCGGTCAAACAGGCTTGACCGTATCCGCGGCGAGGTTCGTGGAGAACGCGGGCTCCCATCTTTGAGGCGATCTCGGGAGTCCCATCGGTTGAATTGCCATCTACAACCAAGACCTCAGTCACAATGTCGGCCGGGAGATCAGCTAAGACGCGGCCGATGGACTGCGCTTCGTTGTACGTAGGAATGACGACTGACACTCGCACTTGATCTCGGCTCAATGAAGTCACCACCACGGGGAGAACGGCCAGCGCCGCGCCAGCAGAGCGTCGACGCCCCATGCTCGGCCGGCTCGCCCTACCGCGAGCCCTAGCGATGCGAGCACCGGAACGAGCAGTTCCCAAATCCACGCCGTGCCCCACTCAGACACCCAAAGGCTGGTCAGATACAGAAACGCTACAAAGGCCGCCGGGCGCGTCAGCAGACCGACGACCAGCAGGATCCCGAGAGAGATCTCGGTCACCGCCTGCATAGGAGCGGCCATCGCGGCGTGACTCGCCGCCAAACCCATAACTGCCTTCCACGCGGCCGGCGAGTGACTCGCCTTTATGTAATAGTTGATCAGGCCTGCGTAGCCCGCTGGCGTGTAGAGCCCCTTCCCCAGATTTTCGAAGAAGACCCACACAAGCATGGCGCCGACCGTGACACGAACTATTGCCAGCCCATTTGCCGCGGGCAGCTGGTTGGCAACATTTTGCGTTGGGTTTGCGTTCGTCATCATCGTGAACCTCGTACCCACTCGTACCCATGGATGCCGCCAGTTTGCGACGGGAATAGAAAGGATTGGGTATTTTAAAACAGTTCCGCCTGTTCCTGCTACTGAATGCGGCAAATCTATGGGGCCATGCTTTTGGCGCCCGGCTCTCAATAGGGTTGAGGATTTGACACGACGCTACCGCAGCAGGCAGACTGCGAAACTATGTTTCGAATTATACGGTGCACACCCCGACTCTCCGGCCGCGGCTTCACTTGACGATAGTCCCGCACAAAACGTCCGCCGACCATTTTTTGTCACCTAGCGCTTAGACCAAAGCGATCCCTCATCGAAAGGATGCGCCATGCTGCATCGACCTCTGCTCTCCCTGCTCCTCGTCTTCTCGTCTCTGCCGACTCTCGCTCAGAACGAGCGTCATTTCACTTTTCACTACGCATTCACGGTGAAGAACGTCAGCCCCGGCGAGCGCATGCGTGTCTGGATTCCGTTGGCCCACTCCGACGCCTTCCAGGAGGTGAAAGTTACTTCCAAGGGTGGAGACTTGCCGCTGAAGCAGGTTCAGCAGCCGGAATACGGGAACGAGGTGCTATATGCCGAAGCTTCGAAGGCCGATAAGGACAACTACAAGTTCTCGGTGGACTATGACGTCGTTCGAAAGGAGCATGTCGTGCTGGTCAACGGGAAGCCTGCTGGCGCCGCACCATCCGCGAAGGCGCCTCACGTCGAGTTGGCGCGGTTTCTGGAGCCGGACCGGCTGGTGCCCGTCACCGGCGTTCCTGCGCGACTAGCCGAACAGGAAACAAAAGGCGCGACCACTCCCCTCGAAAAGGCGAAGGACATCTACGAATACGTTTTTCGCACAATGAAATACGACAAGAGCGGCGAGGGCTGGGGGCACGGAGACACGCTCTGGGCGTGCGATTCGAAGCATGGCAACTGCACCGACTTCCACTCGGTTTTTATTTCGATGGCACGGGCGGAAAAGATTCCGGCGCGTTTTCAGATCGGGTTTCCGATTCCGGCTGACAAGCATTCCGCCGAGATTCCCGGATACCACTGCTGGGCCGAGTTCTACCTTGATTCAGTGGGATGGGCGCCGGTCGATATTTCGGAGGCGTGGAAGCACCAGGAGAAACACGATTACTTTTTTGGCGCCCACGACGTGAACCGGGTGCAGTTCACCGAAGGGCGTGACCTGAGACTCGCCCCCGCTCAGCAAGGCCCACCACTGAACTATTTTGTCTATCCGTACGTGGAGATTGGCGGAAAGGAATATCCCAATGTCGCGATTGCGTTTTCATTTGAGGACGTCGCCTCGACGCCCACAAAGATGAGCGCCTTACGTTAGAGATTTGTACCTCATCTCGAGAATTTCGCTCCCATGGACGCGATCCCGACTGCGGTCAGCCTGACCACATATGCGCGCGCAAGATCATCGATCGACCCCGCTTCGGACGGGCTTCCTCCGATCCTTTATTCGATGGCTTGTCATCGGCGTGGGGCTTCTTTGGTCGCTTGCCGCGCTGATCATTGTGGCCGCCCGGTGGATCGACCCACCGACAACCGCGGTGCACATCCAGCGCCGCTTGCAGGCCTGGATTCACCACACGCCGTATCGCGAACGCTACAAATTCATTCCGCTCAGCCAAATCTCGCCCGATCTCCAGCACGCTGTAATCGCCGCAGAGGACGCGCACTTCTACCAGCACCATGGATTCGATTGGCACGAGATCCAAATCGCTGCCGAAGACGATTTGGAAGGCGATCGCACTCGCGGAGCTTCCACCATTACGCAGCAACTCGTAAAAAACCTATTCTTCGGAACGGGCCGCTCTATCCTCCGCAAGGGCGCAGAGGTCACACTGGTACCGGTGGCCGAATTCGTCCTCGGCAAGCGGCGCATTCTGGAGATCTATCTCAACGTGGTTGAATGGGGCCCTGGTATTTATGGTGCAGAGTCGGCGTGTCGTTACTACGACGAAACCGCAGCCCGGAGTATCGGCCGGCAACAGGCGGCACGGCTCGCTGCAATTCTGCCGGCTCCCCTGAAGCGACGACCCGAGCGCATGAATAACTACAGCGCGATTATCCTTAAGCGGATGGGCCGAAAGGGTTGGTAATCGTGGCTAACATTTTGCCAATGCGGCGGCTTTTATTACTTTCGCGCTGGGTTCCGGTCGGATGGTCGCCGATTCGGAAATTACTATCTCCACAACAAAGCATATGGCAGGAACCGACACGGCACCATTCTTGAGCTACCTTGGAAGATTAGTATCGCTAAACGCCCATATGTCTAGTAAGTTCCGGGATGCCGCAAATCGGCTTGCTGGGCCGCCGCTTCTCTGTCCGTACGGAGCTTTTATCCAGTCAAAGCTAGTGCAATCTCGGCACCCGATCTCCCACCCTCGGTTGAGCGGCTGGCGGTATCGAGGGCCGAGCGGCAGATGCTCAGTTAGCGACCACGCTCCCTTTCCCAAAGAGCATCGCCTCTACCCTTGTGGCAGCTTCGTCCTGCATGTGCGGGAGCACGTGAGCGTAGGTGTCCAATGTAAACGCCGTGCTGGCATGTCCCAATTGCTCCGATACCACCTTTGGCGACACTGCTGCTGCCAGTGCGAGTGTCGCTGCCGTGTGCCGTAGATCGTAGAGTCTAATCCTCGGCAAACCAGCCACTTCAAGAATCGACCTGAAACGCTTGGCGAGACAATCGGCGCTGATCGGCTGGCCCAACACGGTTTTGAAAACCAACTCAGTACCTTCAGCAGACGGTTGGTTTGAAGTTGTCGTCGTTGTCCTCGCCACATAGAGGCCGTGAAGAATATCGGCAATCCAATTCTGCAGTTTGATCGGTCAACGGCTTCGCGAGCGCTTCGTATTAGCGAAACACCATTTTCCGTTCTGTCTCCGGAGACTGCGCACAACGCTGACCGTTTGTTGCGCCCAGTCGATGTCTTGCCATTTCAAACCCAAGTGCTCACTCGGCCGCATCCCTGTCGCGACCGCAACCGCAAGCGCTGGGCCGTGCGGAGTGGTCAGTGCGGCCTTGAGAAAGATCGGTACTTGTTCCACCGTCAGCGCTTGCATTTCATGTCTCGACTGCTGAGGTAGTTTGAGGCCATCGACCGGACTCCCCAGCAATAGACGCCAGTTCAACGCCTGCCGCACCGCGGACCTCAACACAGCGTGCGTGTAACGGACAGTCCGCGCAGACAGGCCACGTTCCACCATCTGCTGATAGGTGGTTTGGAGATCCAGAGGACGCACAGCCGTCAATAGTCTTTCGCCTAGGCTCGAGCGAACGTATCGGCGCAGCATGCCTTCGTAGTCTTGGCAGGTCTTGTCTCGCACTCTAGGTTTCACGGCTGTCTCAAGCCACCGATCAAGATATTCGTTGAGTGTGATCTTTGCGCCTTCCAAATCGCGGCCCAAGTCGCGTTCGCGCAACCTCCTGGTCAGGTACGCTTGCGCTTCCCGCATGGGACCGTGGATGGTTCGATTGTGGTATTTACGTTTGTTAGTTTCCTGATCGCGTCCCAGATAAACCCGAATGAGCCATCTGCGGTCGCCTCGTGCGATGATTTGGCCAACTTTGCGAGCCATAGAGATTTCCTCCTTGGCTCGCAAAGAGAGCCACACTACCGCACACTGCGTGGGCTAAAAACCAGGATTTAGCGCTTCGTCGGTGAAAGGATGGGTGATCGGCCGAAAGTCAGCGAGACGGCTTACTGGCCACAACATTTTCAGCGATCTGGCACACTATTCGCACACAGACCTGCAAAGTTCTATACATCCCGCATGATCGTAAGATTGGCTTCACTTCCTTGGTTGAGAAAGCAATAGTGACGCTGCTCTCGCCGCAGCAACGCTGAGTGTGGCAGTCACGAAACCACGCCTCCCCTCAGGCTATTGACTATAATTTCACTGGCGTGCGAGGGCATTCGGAACAAAGGACATGATTCCCAGTGAGGAGAGCAGCCATGTCTCTACACAAACTGTGCTTTTTCACAATGCTGGCCACGATTATTGCTTTTGTTGCGGTCGGAAGGTTAAACGTTCGGATCAAGGGATTTGATGTACCGACGCCGAATTCGCGGCCGCACGATCCGGCGCTTGCCCCCGATGGGTCGCTCTGGTACATGGGTCCGCTGGCGAACAGGCTAGGCCGATTGGATTGGGTCAAGGCATTCCGCGCGAAAAACGAAATCCGGCCGACCGTTTTTCTTCCGGTCCAATCCAAGAACGCCAAGGATCTGGGTGCCGGAAAGTTGCTGGTGGCGAGCCGGGGGCTCGCCGATCCGCATTTCGCTAAGACGGTAATCCTGCTGATTCACTACGATGCCGAAGGTGTGGTTGGACTAATTCTTAACCGGCGCACAGATGTCCCGCTTTCACGAGTGCTTGAGGGGATCGAAGCGGCGAAACACCTTTCAGACCGGGTCTATCTCGGAGGTCCGGTAGAAACTCGAGCGGTGTTTGCGTTGCTCCAGTCGCCGGCGAAGGTCGAAGGAGCTCAGCACATTTTCGGTGCGGTTTACCTGATTTCCACGAAGACCCTCTTCGAACAGACCATCTCGGCTCGACCTGACCCTAGCGGTTTTCATGTTTATCTGGGCTACGCGGGATGGACTAACGATCAACTGCGAAAGGAGGTGGAACTGGGCGCGTGGTTCATTTTTCAGGCGGATGCAGGAACGGTTTTCGATTCCGATCCGGATTCCTTGTGGCCGCAAATGATTCAGAAAACCGAGCTAAAGTTGGCCGGGAGCGGGCCTGCGAACGCAGATCGACCAAGAGCCGCGCACTCGACAACTACTTCGCTAGTATTCCCACCGTGCACGGGGCAGGTAGGTAACGAGTAGTCGCCTAGTGTTTATCAACAAATCTGCAGTGGCAATCCCACATTCTGGACGAGCGACCGGCCATTGGGAAGTAATCGGCGAAATTCTCTGTCGGAGGTAGTCGACTAATCGGCCGTCAGTCGGACTGGTGTCGATGCCGACTGAAGGGAGAACTGCCGCAGCGGTTCAGGAGAGTTCTTGGTGCCTCTTGCGCCGCAAGAATATCGGGCAGGGGGAAAGAGGGGATTATCTCGGTTCCGCGGCAAGCTACAAAAAGCTACAAGGAAGCTACAAGACTGTGCTATAAGAAAGTTGCGGTTTTGATGGGAAAATTGCTAGTGCCGGTTCAGAAGTCCTTGAAAAATCGGTGCAAGTCCTTGGGGGGTTTGGGCGTGAATTGAATCCCTCCCTCTCCGCCAGTTCTTTAGTTTCTGCTGTTTGCAGCACCTGACTACCAACTGACTACCAAATTCAACATCATTTTGCTTCCGGCGCGGTATTAAGCACTGGAGGCAGCATGGCAGTCACACTCTACCGGCAGGTCGGCAAAGGCAAAGCTCGGCGCTATCAGAAGGTCAATCTTGGACCCGGACGCCGACCGACCCATCTCGCTGGTCCCTATTTCCTGCGGTATTCGCTCGCCGACGGCACCCGTCCCTGGGAACCCGTCGGCGACGACCTTGAAGCGGCAATCGATGCCCAAAAGCAGAAGCAGGCGTACTTCGATGCGCTTGAGGCAGGTGTTCCGGTCGAGGCAGAGCGGGAAGAGTTGACCCGGACGAAGATCACCGATGCCGTTTCTCAGTGGCTCGCCGAGCTGCAAATTTTCCAAGGCAAAGACCAGCAGGGCAAGAGCGAAAAGACCTTGCAAGCTTACAACTACCGCATCGGATTTTTTCTCGATTTCACGGCACTGCAAAACCTCCGGTTCCTCGACCAGATTGACCGTACCCAGCTTCTGCGCTACGTGAAGTTTCTTCGGGACCATGACAGCGATTTGGATGACCGCACGGTCCACAACATCTTCGAAACGCTGAATACATGGTTGCGGGCTCGGGATATTTTCATCGCCGGCAAGATTCTGGCGGAACTCGGCTACGTTGAGAAGCCACCGAAGCCTTACACGAAGGACGAGCTCGATGCACTTTTTTCGTCTATGGAAGAGGAAGAGAAATTGCTTTACAGTCTGTTCCTGAATTCCGGCGTTCGGGATGCCGAGATGCAGAACACGGAATACGCTGACTTCAACTGGGTAAAACACACTCTGCATGTACAGCCCAAGCCATGGCGCAATTTCCGACTTAAGGGCAAGAAGAAAAAGAAGTCGGCTAAGGATCGATTCATTCCGATTCCTACCAAACTAGTGAGCAAACTCAAGGACAGATTGAGACAACGCAACGCCCAGCCGCACGACCTTGTGTTTCCGAACGGCAAGGGCAAACCTGACGGACACTTCCTGCGCCGGCTGAAAGCCGTCGCCCAGAAGGCTAGTGTCGAGGGCGCCGAACTTCATCGGTTCAGAAAGAGCTATGCTGACACGCTGCATGAAGAAGGTGTATCAGTGAACACCATTCGAATCCGGTTGGGGCACGAGTCGCTGGACGTAACGCTCGCCTACCTCAAAGGCAAAGATGCGGAATCGGAAGAAGCTCAGGAACATGCGAACAGCAGCAGTCTGGCGCTGTACGCATGAATTACGAATCATCACGACGAATGAGAGGGAGGGATTCTCCGCAGACCCGATAGACACAGAGCAATTCGCTTGATCTTCAACGAGTTCCAGACGGGCGGTGTGGTTTTGCCATCAAAACTGGCAAACTCAACAGGGGTATTTTAGCGCGAATTGGTAGCCAATTGGTAGCCGGTTCTGGTGAGCGCAGCGTGCGGGTTGGAATGGAAGCGACGGGGCACGGTTCGAGCGTTTGCGGGCTCGGTGACAGTCCGGGCCGAGGAACTTCCGGCTTTTATGCACCCGAGAGATTTCCGGCGAACGTCACCGTGAGTCAATTGGCTTTCGTTCCGACGGAATGGGTCTCCCCAGGCGTAAGTCGAGAGGGGTCGCAATAGCCGTAGCCGCTTAAGCAAGCCGCGTAGTTACGTTTGTGCTCGGTGTCGGCGAGCGCCGTAGCTTCTGTGGAAGTCAGCTTTGCGTAGTCGCAAGCTGGGTCGCCTACCTTACAAGCGGAGATGTTCCGCTGGCGTTCTGCGGCGGAGGTTTGTGCGGCTTCCAACGGTGTGAGTTTGGAGTGGTCGCACTCGTCCCAACCGTTCTCGCAATTTTGCGCGTTGCGCTTATGTTCCGCCGTCGTTACTTCGTTCGTTTCCGAAAGCGTCAGCTTGGAATGATCGCACAGACCAACACCATTCTTGCAGTCGGAAACGTTGGACTGACGCCTGGCTAGGGCCACTTCGCCGGCTTCCGCCTCGGTTAGTTCGGCATGGTTGCAGGAGCCAACGCCTTCTTTACAGTCAGCGACGTTGCGCTGTTTCGCCGAAGCGGACGCTACACGAGCCTCGGATGAAGTCAATCGCGAGGGGTCGCAAGATGCGATTCCTTCGTTACAGTCAGAAACGTTGCGCTGGTGATCAGCAACAGCCCAGGCAGCAGCTTCCGGTCCGGTAAGTTTGGAATGATCGCAAGAACGGAAGTTGTTTCGGCAATTCGAAACCTCCCGCTGGTGGCTAGTAACAGCCACTGCGTCCGATTCCGTCTGCGTCAGTTTGGAGCGGTCGCAGGAGGCCCATCCGTTCTTGCAAGCCAACAGGTTCTGCGCCAGATCAGACGATTGCGCAATGAGCAGAACCGGCCACAAGGTGATGCAGGCTATCTGCGCGCCACGATACCTCCGTGGACTGGTTTTCATGTTCGGCCGCCTTTCGGCAATCAGGTAAAACTGACCGAAACCGGTACGTGGTTCCGGTCAGCGCAAAACACGTCTCGCTGCGAATACTAATCAGCTTATTTGCTGTCTTCTCTTGCTTCCGCGATATGCGCCTGATGGCCCGCTTCGGATACTGCCTTCATGAACGCATCTGCGCTTGCGGGAGTTGCCGCATGGCCCGAAAGAATGTTGCGGAACATCATGTGCTTACCATAAATGGCGCGAGTCGAGTCGTTGTCCTGCTCCACTACCGCACCTTCCAACGTCACGCCGGCGAACACGCCTTTTGAGCGCGAGTAAGTCAGCACTTCAGTGTTCATCAATATGTCAGTTCCGGCGGAAGTGTGACGGCCTACCGGGCCCGCTGCCACCGATCCTTCACCGGTGAGTTCAAACTTAGTGGAAAGCAGATGCTGTAAACCGCGGTCGTTCATGACCAGCATGACCAGGTCTATGCCTTCGATTCCGATCTGCAATCCCCAACTCCCACCGCCAACCGATACAAATGCGGGAGCGCTCCAGCCTTCTGGCGTCCGGCACGACGCCACACCCCGGCCGTGCTTGGCGCCGAAGATGAAGCCTGCCTTGAGCATGTCTGGCACAATGACGACGCACTTGGCACCGCTCAACACTTCTTCTGGGATACCTTTGTCAGGTGTGGACATGATCGACTGGAGAACGTCTACGGACTTTTGCATGCGTTCGACGGTGTTTTCGCGATCCGAGCCTGCCCAGGCGAGGGTTCCAACGAGGCCGATCAAACTCATCAATAGCAGCGACATTACCTTTTTCATGATTTTTCCTTTCGGGATCTTCGAACCTAAGAGAAGACAACTTCAGATGGGCTGACTTAGCTCAGAGAACCTGAAAGAGAGAGCAGAGGTACTCGTCTCAAGCGTCATGGTCGCACAGCGGACAGAAGGATATCTGGTCTACATTGCTCACTTTCGCGGTTTGTCGAAGAGCAGGTTGCCTCGTTTTCGCGTTGCCGCGACTTCTTGAGCACTGTGAGCACTCTTGCACAGAATAATGAACCGGGGCATGCCATCGTTAGCTTGAGATGAGGGAAGGGTGACCTTGCTCAAAAGCGCTTAGGTTGCTTACCTCATAGCGGGAACATGTGTGCATGGGGAGAAAGAACGAAGGTGAATCGCTGATGGAACCCGTTCTTCGCCAGTTGCGCGACCGTTTTCGGAGGCGGCTTGCCACGGTCACTGCGTCCGTCTCGAAGCTGCTCGCGACACCTGCGTCACCGGTACGCGGTTACGCATCGCAAAGGATGTGCCCATTTTGCGGATTAATCACGCCGCGGTCGAAGTCGTCTTGCTTGGAGTGCGGGAAGTCGCTCGCGCCGGCTTCGGCAAGATAGACGGGCTTTTCGCCGACGCCCATTTTTTTGGCGGTGCTCAAATGAGGGAAGGAGATCAATATGCTTTGGACAATTTTCGTTGTGCTTCTGATTCTGTGGCTTCTGGGCTTCAGCCTCCACGTGGCCGGCGGTCTGATTCATTTGCTGCTGGTGGTTGCGCTGGTGGTTCTGGTCATTAACCTGGTGAGCGGCCGGCGTGTTGTAAGGCCGTCGTTTGGACTTTGAGGGATCCAAATGAAAAAAACAGTATCTACACCTCTCCGCTTACCCTTGCGACAAGTGTGCGGGCCCGGTCATAGCGGGCGCGATAGCGGTGCGCGAGAATGAAATATCGAAGGAGACCGACATTCGGGAAGTGGGGCTGCCTGTCCAGCGGCCATCGGCAAAACAAGGCAACCGAGCCGGGCCTGACTCGCTAATTTCCACCTACGCAATGGGAGTCAATGAACGCGATCGGCGCGAGCCCTGGTTTGCAGCCTGCCGCCCATGCGCAGCCTGCCGCTCATCCCCAGGCTGCACCCCGCCCTGAGGCTCGCCCCGCGAGCGCTCCCGAGAAAAAAGCCCCTGGAGGTAAAGAATAGCCTCGTCAGCAGCGAATTGACTGCGACGCATTGCGCCTGGCCGCTCGATTTAAAAGAAAGAGGGATAAGAAAGTCGATTAACTCTCACAATGGTGTGGGTTCACTTCGTGGACCCGCGCCATTTCCTCTCTGGCGGTACGCAGCGATTCGAAGTGATGCCCCGCGTTGCCGAGAGGCGATGTACCGCTGTGTCAGCGCCCCTATCCCCCCGCGAACGCAACTCCGCCGCCTTCGACACAATTCCTCACATACTGAGCAGTTTTGACCAGCAAGAAACCAGCCGAACGCCTATAAACAAAGCTGCCCTCCCTCACCGTTAGATTCGCGGTGCGAGAACGTGAGGATCGGGGACGCCGCGCTGGAACAGGACGGAATCAGGGCGGCTAAAAGGAGTAAAATATGCTCGGAACTATATTGATTGTGATTTTGATCTTAGCGCTCTTGGGTGCCCTGCCACGGTGGGTATATAGCCGACAATGGGGTTATGCTCCCACCGGAGGATTGGGGCTGATCCTTTGCATCGTTGTCATCCTCCTGGTTCTCGGTCGAATTTGAACCATGCCTCACCCGGCAACATTCCCAGGCGCCATAGCCAAGGGTTACCGCCTGCTTTCTGTCCGTACGGCGGGATTTCTTCTCGTCCTGCTCCTGTGCAGCGGCATTTTGGCCGCGTACTCCGTTCTGACGCACGAAGAAATCGTAGACCTGCTCTGGACCGACGAGATCCGGCCCTTGCTGCTCAAGCGATATCCCGGACTGTCAGAGGACCAACTCAAAGAGGCGCATGCCTACGCGTACGGAGGCGCCGTCATCCAGGATCTGGGTTATTACCCATTCGCAGTAAAGATTTTAGCGACCTGGTGCATTACGTTCGCAGCGGAGATTTCGTGCGTGAGTTGCTGCTCGAAAGCCAGGATGCCAACGAGTACGCCTTCGCGCTGGGCGCACTGTCGCACTATGCGTCGGATATCGCGGGCCACCCGGCGGTCAACCAGTCTGTCGCGATCGAGTTTCCGAAACTGCGAGCGAAGTTTGGCCAGTCGGTGAGGTATGCGCAGGACAAGACGGCGCATCTGAAAATAGAGTTTGGGTTCGACACGGTACAGGTCGCGAAGAATCGCTATGCGTCGCAGCAGTACCGGGCAGCTTCACGGACGTTATCGTTTGCCGATTTCTTTTTCCGCGGCCTCGGCTGCGAAAAGCTTCCGATCCCGGTGCGGCTCGGTGCGCTGGGCTCCCGAGTGCAGTTCACAAGCTTCCCCGATCGCTGCACCACAAGTATCGCAAGGTACGGATAATATCTGTTTCGGGGTGAGTTCTTTGGTCTTCACCAGCCCATTATGCAAGGTTCACAGCAGGAAAGATGTTCAATATTGATCGTTCTCAATACATTCGCGAAGCGTCAGGTTCCATTTTTGGGTCCACCCAAACTTTCTCCCCAATTGTGAGCCAAAGTGGACATCTTCGGTGATTTCGATTCTGTCACTATATCTGGGAGTGTAGCTCTGCACCGGGAGAAGTCATTGATGGCACCACCGACCACGTTGGCCAAGAGAAAGGTTGACTTCGACCCAAAGACGTTCCTTGCCACTATCGGCGTGGGTAGGAAGGTCGTGGCTTTTCCTAAGAACCAAACAGTCTTCGCGCAGGGAGATGCGGCAGACTCCATCTTCTACATCCAGGAAGGCAAGGTTCGACTCACGGTCGTATCCAAGATTGGCAAGGAAGCAACCCTGGGCATATTGAGCTAGGGAGACTTTTTCGGAGAAGGCGGCCTGGCTGGACAGCCTTTACGAATGGGCTCTGCAACCGCCATGACGGACTGCGAACTTCTGCGCATCGACCCCAACAGCCGGGAGAACGTTGGCGCTATGTCTTCTGCGACGCTCCGACTGGACTGCCGTAGCCCTGATTTACAAACCGGTCAATTCTGACCAGTCTTCCAAAGCCTAAAGTTCGATACTAGCGACTTACGAGGTTCTACAAGTCTGCCAGAGGAAACTTCGTGAACGAGTTGGTTTGTAGGCAGTCTTGATGCATGGAGGTTTCGATGAATCTACATCTGCTGGATACGAACCTGATTGTGCTGGCCACCGTGGCGATTCTGATCATCGCAGTGCTTGCTTGGCTATGCGTGCGCATACGTACCGTCTGAAGCTGGATCTTAGAATGTCGAAGGAGAATTCCGATATGAAGATGCGCTGGTTTATCCTCTTGCTGCTGGCATTCGGCGGCTTCGCAGCGCTAGCAACGCTGGTAAAGGCGCAAGCACTGGTCGATTCGAGAGAGTCCTCTCGCAGCGCGGTCAACTTGTCAGGTACTGCGACCCCGCGACCGGATCTGACGTACATGCGTCCGCCGCAGGCAATGAAGCTACGCAACTATCTTTTCGATGCGTTCGGCCCGTATCCCATCGTCGGCGCCGCAATCGCTGGTGGCATTAACCAGGTGCAGAACACTCCGCCCGAGTGGGGAAAAGGCGCGGAGGGTTACAGCAAGCGATTCGGGTCCGACTTCGCCATCGCGGGTGTAACCACGACGACGCGCTATGCGCTCTCGGAAGCCTTCCACGAAGACACGTTGTATTACCGCTGTGAGTGTAAAGGCGTGTTTCATCGGCTGAGCCATGCCGTGATTTCGACCTTTACAGCACGCCGCGGCGACGATGGCCATCGCGTCTTTTCTTTTCCTGATCTGGTCGCGCCATATGCCGGCACCATGACGGCTGTCCATGGCTGGTATCCCGGCCGCTACGATTACAAGGATGCATTCCGAATGGGCAACTACAGCTTGCTGGGGTATGTAGGCGCAAATATCGGGCTCGAATTTCTCTATAGCGGGCCGCACTCATGGCTTTCCCGCATGCACCTCAACAATGCGCACGGAGCGCCAGATTCGGGCTCAAATGAAACAGCCTTACCGAGTTGGTGAGGCTGTCAGAAGTAGAGAATCCTGACCCAGGTGCAGTAGGAGAGCAAAGTCGGACCTGTAAAAATGTGTGGTGAGCTGCTGGTCACCCAGCATGTTTGCACGGCGGGTGGTGCGGCTGGGTCCGCGACATGGAAGGCCTGTCCAGTTCGTCGGACATCTCGTACGGCAGGGCACCATTTTCAACTGTCGCAAGGATTCGACCGGCGTGAGCGAGAATGTGAGTGTTGGCGGGGAAGTCGTGGTCATGGATGGGACCCTCCCGCCACTTTTCGCCGAGCGCTTCCGCGACAGCTTTCGAACGGACCCAGCGATTGCGATACCACTCCGTCCGGCCGTCCCGCAACCTCACGCCGTGCACCATGCCCGAGCCAAGGAACCAATGGTGCTTGCTATCGTCGAGACCGCGCATGAAATTCGGACCATTGCGCAAATAGCGGCCATTCAACTCTGTTGGTATGCGGCCGGTGACCGGTAGGTCGAAAGCTGTGACCTCCTCCGTTACAGGCGCAAACAAACCCTGGCGAAACCAATTCATTGGGGGCCTCTGCGGCTTGTTGTGACATACGTTTCCCCCCTTTTCGTCACGTAGTATAAGCCTTGTCGATACAAAAAGAATATTTTCGATTTTGGACGATGCACCCTAGCTTAGTGAGGGGGCCGGGGCTGAGTCCCGAATTGTCGGCAAACCTTACCTTGGGATTACTTCCCGCTTGCCCGTGATTCAGGAGGAATCCTAAACGAAAGCAGTCTATCGACCGGCCAACCTAGGTCAACAGGCTAACGAACGCCGCCTGCTGCGAGAATCTGTTTCAGCTCTTCGGCCCAGTGAATAACCACGCGCAGACTGCTTCCATGCGCACCGCGGCGCAACATAATGAACCGGCCGTCTCGGGTCACGTCATAGTTCGGGATCGAGATCGACTGGCCCGAAATCGTACTCGTCCGCGAACAAGGACGCCGGTTTTCCCAAACGTGGGTTCGGCGCCAGACAGGTTGACGGGCACCGCCATCATGCGTTGGCCGCCGCGATAGTAGATCTCTCGACCCGTACTGCTCCACCGTGCATGCAGTCCGCCGCCTTCCGAGACCTGCCACTGACGATCCATCGCGGGATACCGCCGAACGTAGATCTCCGGCTGGCCTGACTCGTTCGATTGATAGAGCATCCAGTGCCCGTCTGGCGACAATTCCGGTCCCCCCTCGTACGCCGGCGTTACCAGAAGGGGTTTGGGCTTGAATTTGCCGCTGATCGACATCAGGAAAATATCTCCTGACGTTTCGGGTTGAATACGAACATCCAGAATGGTATCGGGATCGGGCCCCGGCGACGACGGATAGTCGTTGATCATTCCTGCCGGCACGGGGCCGGCTTTGCCGCTTCCGTCAGCGGCTATCCAGAAAGGCACATTGAAGCGCCGGAACACCACGCCTTCGCCATCCGCCGTCCAAGTGGGGAAACTTGTCCCAAGCGCCGCCGCCGTGAGGTTGGCATGTGTTCCGCGCAACAGGTCCAGGGTTTCAATGACGCTCCCTTGGCTCTCCACCAGCAGCCGGCGTCCATCCGGCGAAATGCGTGGGGTCCCATAGCGATCCGGCGGCAGGTTGAGGGCCAGTTCCGATCCATCACGGCCGACGGACACCACACGCTTGGAACCGAAACCCTCAGGTACGTAGACCAAATCCCCGGTGGATGACAACTGGAATCCCAGACTGCCCGTGCCCACCGTGCATACTATGCCGGCCGGTATCACGGGCACCGTGGCACCGCTTGTAGTCGCGCTGTTCTCGTCGAAAGGCACCGCCCACACCGCGCCGTCACGTCCAAACAACAGATGACCTGTGGGCGACCACACGGGAGCTCTTGCGTGCTCAATCACGACCGTCCTCTTCTGGCCGTCAACGGACACCGCTTCGATTCGTTCGGTGCCGGCGTCGGTGGTTAAACTCGAAAACAGCACGACGCGCCCTCCCGGCAACCCCACCTGATCGGTGTGCGATACTTCGCGCCGAGCGGCATCGAGCACAGTTAACTGGCGGGGTGTGCCGCCCTGAGCCGACACAATCCATAACGCGCCCCCGCGGGAATACACAATATCCGTTCCGACCGAGGCTACGCTGGCCAGATCGGCGCCCTGCGCAAGGACCGCTCGCTGCTGATCGGCCAGCGACATTCGAGTGACCAATCCGCCGCCCTGCACAAATGCGACGCTCTTGCTATCGGGAGAGAAGGAGGCGGCGCTCACGCCCGCACTGTTGCCGATTTCGGCAGCCTCTGGACGGTCGAGTCGCCGGATGTACAGTCGCCGCACGCCCTCTCGAACGCCCATCATCGCGACACTCTGTCCGTCCGGCGAAATCGAGGGTCCTCCCTGCAACCCGGAAGTGGGTTCGACATTTGGCGGATAGGCGATATCGAGATGCATCACCTCGCGCGAGACCGCGTCGGAGCCGGTGCGATGAGAGAACGTCCATGCCGCTACAGCGATTGCAACTGCAGCTATGGCCCACGGCAATGCGCGCCAAAACAAATTGTGCGGGGCTGGCGGCTCCGCATCGGGCGCCGCATGGGTCGTGTCGTCCAGCAGGGCATCATCCAGCGCGAGCCTCGCGTCGCCAATATCGCGCAGACGCCGTTTGTCATTCTTCACCAGGCAGCGCTGCAGAAGTTCGCGGACCCGCCGGGGCAAATTCTTCGGAAGCATGCTCCAGTCTGGTTCGGCGCGCACCACGGCTGCCATGATGTCCGTAGCCGTTTCGCCCACAAACATTTGCCGGCCCGTTAGCATTTCGAACAGCACTACGCCGAACGACCAGATGTCCGCCCGCCGGTCCACCGTCTTGCCTCTCGCCTGCTCGGGCGACATGTAGGCTGCGGTCCCGAGAATGATTCCGGCCTTCGTGGCCTCTAATGACATGGTAGGAGAATTGGAAATATTCCCCGGCGCAGCGTCCCCCTGCAGGGCCTTGGCCAGCCCGAAGTCGAGCACCTTGACCTTGCCGTCATGCGTGACTTTGATGTTGGCCGGCTTTAGGTCGCGATGAATAATGCCGCGCTCGTGCGCGTATTCGAGCGCTTCCGCAATTTGCTTCGCGATGGGCAACGCTTCTTCGAGCGGGATCGCACCCTCCTTGATCCGGTCGGCGAGCGTCGGCCCTTCCACCAGTTCCATCACCAGCGCAGGCATGTCCGCGCTGTCTTCGAGGCCGTAGATGGCAGCGATGTTGGTGTGGTTGAGCGATGCGAGAACTTGCGCCTCACGCTGGAAGCGAGCCATGAACTGCGTATCCTGGGTAAATTCCTGCAGAATCACTTTCAGCGCAACATCTCGTCCCAGTTTCGAATCCGCGGCGCGGTACACCTCGCCCATTCCGCCGGCACCGAGCGGCGACCGAATTTCATAGGGACCAAGTTTTGCGCCAGCGGTGAGGACCATGCGTGCGCGCAATCATAGTCCAGGCGCCACGTTGGCAGCGATTCTGGCCGGTTGGTCGGCAAACCTTACCTTACCGGATTACGGAAGAGTTGCCCGTGACTCGGGCGGAATCCGGGTGGCGACGATCTTGGACCGTAACTTCCTTGAGCGGTTGACAATAGGACTATCCATTAGCTCTTAACGATAGAGCACTTCGACCAGCCGCTTCAGACCATCGGTATCAGATTCATTTGCTAGAAATGACCGACCGGACTAGGATATTGCC
>CAWCRQ010000122.1:0-18188 GCA_963797885.1 uncultured Acidobacteriaceae bacterium
CGCATCAATCGGTGCTCCAAAGAGAACGGTTTCGGATCCGGGACGGTCTGGCCCTGCCTGCGGAGCGGCCTCGAACTCGCATCCGCAACTGCGCATCCATTCGGCCTCGATCTTGTTTCCGATTCCGAACACGCTTCCACCGCAAGAACCTGAAGATGACTGGCCACGTCGGTTCGCCGCGGATTAACTCGGAACAGCCGACGAGGAGGTGAGACCCTGATCCTGCCCTCCTGCGCCGAAGAACAGCGTCTGACACGTTCGGTACATCAGGTCAACCCGCGGAAGGAGATCGGCTCGATCTTCCAGTTCGGCAAGATCGATCTTCTTCGCCTGCAGCTGCTCCTCGGAACAGCGAGCTGATGCACGCTCGCCGACGTATACATCGCCTACGACAAGTCCTGCGAATACCCGATCATCGTCCGCATCGAGCGACCGCATGGAATGTGCGCCCCAGTCCCACGATCCCCATCGGAGTGCCCCACATCTGGAAATCCATCGAGATCATGCGTCATCAGTAGGTCATGTAGCCATCGCTTCATCTTCTCACATGTACAGAAGCTCAACGCAATCGAGTCGATCGTCATCATTGCCACCATCTTATTTGATCCGATGCTTCAAGTCAGGCCGTAATTAGCGGTCGACACGGTGTCAATCGCATCTCCCATCAGCCGTGATCAGCGTCGGGCGCGACCCAGAGCTCGATGATGTTGGTGTAATGGTCACCGTGAAGGGCGTCCATGTTTGGTTTGCTGGCCGGCGACATGCTTCGAAATGTCGGCAGTTGAGTGCACGCCTTCCGCCTGGCTGACATTACCAGGCGCCGGATCATTCGTACTCCCAGAGATATGGGTGAATTCCGTCGCCATCAGCTGTCCACGGGCCGGCACAGATCAGTACGTCGTAGATATTGAAGTAGTGAGATAGCTGCAGGTGCTTCAGGTCGTCCATCACCCGCGCCACGGAGCCGCGTCGATCGAACGGCGCGTCGAGTCGGGGTTCGGACTTGCGCAGCTTCCGCATGAGTTCCACCGGAGACGTTCGATCACCGGCGGTTCCAGGATTCTTCCCGATGGATCTGGCGCCATTCGTATAGCCGTACTGCTTTTCGAAGGCCGCGATGTTATCGACCAGCGTTCTGCACTTTCGCCGTAGCTCAGACCATGGAAGTTCGCCGCCAGCGGGCCGACCTTCACTCCAGCAGCATCGGGCACGACGGTCCGGTTCGGGCTCGATGGAGGCTGCGTACCGGGACCAAGGGCACCGACAAGGTGCCACTCGCATGGAACGACGCTCCAGCATGTCGTTGATGTCGTGGCTCTGGTACGGAGAATATCACGGCGCCGTATGGCGAGTCCTGATATTGCTCCAATATGCATAGTCACCACGGACGCGTTTCGAAGATGATTCAGCGAGCGGCTGCTTGCGCCAGCGCGCATGGCGAACGCCTAGCTGCCGTCCGACCGACCGTCAACGTCAAGCGCGGACAGGGCAGGAACGATCATCAAAGCTGCAGAGGGTTTCAGGGCCGGCACGGCCGCTCGAAGTAGCGTCCGGCCGAAGTTCGAGATTCTTCCACGACCCCAGCGAGAAGGTCACCGTCTGACGGAACATTCCTAGACCTTCAAGAAGATGAAGAAGATCAACATTCCCTCGAACATTCAACATCCATCCAAATCCCCGCACATCGGCCCGATAGATGGAAGGCGACACGATCCCGTACAATCGCAGTCGAGGAAGCGAGCTACACCGGAGTCCGTTCGTCTACGATGACCAAGACCCTGCCGCACTCCCAACCACCATCGCCCCCTCGCTCTCCCTTCGTAATGGTGCCCCGGCCGTCGAGTTCTACAAGTCGGCCTTGGGGCAACGGAAGTGTTTCGGCGTGGAGAAAGCGGCGGGCCAGGTCGTTCGCGGCTTTCGGTCGAGGGCGCGGGGTTTCGACCTCGGGGGCGAGTCCCATAAGCACTAACTTGAGAATTCCTGCAGCCCCCCATGATCCCACCCGGGACCCGGCCAGATCCGGACTCTTCGAGGCGGCTCGGCCTAGCTTGATGTTGGACCGGTCATCAGATCGCGACCGCGGCAACCGGCCGCGAGGGCCGCCAAGGCCGGTCTGATCCGCCAGTTTTTCCAGCGGGCTGGCGGCTGGGCTGTGCGGTGGATCCGCGGCACGAACAAGCAGCAGCTAGCCCTAAAGGCGATCGAGCTGTGAGAAGGCGCGGGTCGGTTCGCTGGGGTGGTCACGGCGCTGGCGGACATATCGCCGCTGTTCGCACGACTGAACGGCGCAGCGATTCGGGCACACGGGGCGCCTCTTCCTAGTGCGCGACAACGGCTGGTGACCGGCTCGCGGCACGTTTCCCGGCATGAAGCTCAAGTCCGAGAAATTCGCCGCAATACGGATGCAATGGAAGCGCTGCAAGAGCAAGAACTGGGTACGGTCTGAGCCAACCTACCCCAAGGCAGTTTCTTGCATGGCAAGCTGGAACTAGAACAGCTTCTCGAAGTTCAGGCCTCAACTCTCCGCGTGACCCATGCGCTCCGAAAAAATTCACCGCTCCCGACAAAGCCCATCGATCGATGAACCCACTCGAAGTTCCTTTTCGCCACCGGTCGCCGCTGGGTACATCGGTGACTTTCGTGTCATCCGGAAGCTCGGGGAAGGCGGCATCGGGATAGTCTATGAAGCCGAACAGCAGCATCCCCGCCGGCCAGTGGCGCTCAAAGTCATTCGTCGCGGAGCCTATGGGACGAACATGCTGCGAGCTTTTTCGGCGCGAGGCCCAGGCTCTGGCACGGCTGAAGCACCCTAGCATAGCTGCCATCTACGAGACCGGTCGCACCGATCACGGAGAGCATTTCTTTGCGATGGAACTGGTACGTGGGGTGCCATTGCTACAGTCCGTGCAAGGTCAAGATCGCGAATCGGCGACTGGGCCTGAGATCGACAAACGCCTGCGCCTGTTCTGCAAAATCTGCGAGGCGGTCAACTACGCGCACCAGCGCGGCGTGATCCACCGCGATTTGAAGCCCTCCAACATCCTCGTCAGCAGTGACACGGGGAGCCGAGGCAGTGGCAGCGGTTCAGAGATGTTACCGGAGATCAAGATTCTTGATTTTGGCTTGGCCCGCATCACCGATGCGGACGTGGCCGTCACCACTATCGTGACGGAAATTGGGCGGATTCAAGGCACGTTGACCTACATGAGTCCGGAGCAAGCCCGTGGTAATCCGGATGAGATCGATCTTCGAAGCGACGTGTACTCACTGGGAGTGGTGCTGTATGAGCTCCTGACCGGCGAGCTGCCCTATCAGTTGCACAAAGGCGCTCCGCACGAGGCAGTGCGGGTCATATGCGAGGAACGACCGCGGGCGCCAAGCCGTCTTTCATCCGCAACTGCTGTAAGTAGAAAGGGCAGACTCGATAAGGACCTGGAAACCATCGTGCTTAAGGCACTGGAAAAGGAGCCGCGTCGGCGCTATCAGAGTGCTCTGGCGCTGGGGGAGGACATCGAGCGCTATCTCGGCAAACAGCCGATCCTGGCGCGTCCGCCCAGTACGGTCTACCAGATTCGCAAACTGGTGGTGAGGAACCCAGCTACGTTCGGTTTCAGCACAGCGCTACTCGTTGTACTGGCCGGTTTTGCGATCACCATGACGATCCTATCGGCCCGGATTGCGCGTGAGCGCGACAAGGCAATTACGGCGGAGAAGACCGCTACGAAGGTTTCTACGTTTCTGGTGGACCTCTTCAAGGTTTCAGATCCTACCCGAACTAGCAATAACCCGGTAACCGTCCGGGAGATTCTTGATCGCGGCACGGCTAGGGTCAACCGCGAACTCGAGGGGGAGCCATTCGGTCCAGGCGCGGCTGATGGACACTTCGGGACAGGTCTATGCCAACCTGGCTCCGTATGACCAGGCGTTGCCGCTGCTGGAGGCAGCGCTCACAACTCGACGCCACCTGCTGGGGAGGAGAACCTGGAAGTGGCCACTACGACTGGTGAATCTCGGAGGCGTCTCGTGGCATAGGGGCGAGTACGACAAAGCAGAACCATTACTGCAGCGCGGCTTGGCTATCCGTGAGCGGCTGCTTGGGCCGAACGATCCTACTGTCGCATCCAGCCTGAGCAACTTCGGCAACCTACATTGGAGCAAGGGAGAGTATGACCAAGCGGAGACCCTCCTCGAGCGCGCGCTTGCCATCCGCGAGAGAGTGCTTGGTGTCGACAATCCAGACGTGGCGAACACGCTTAACAGTCTAGGGGCCATTGCCTATAAGAAAGGAGATGCGGCAAAAGCACAGCGACTCTGGGAACAAACCCTCGCGATCCGAGAGAAAGCGCTTGGGGCAGAACACCCTTACCTGGCGCAGACTCTGAACAATCTTGCGATAGCCTATACCGAGTCGGGAGATCTCACGCGGGCGCAAGTACTTCTCGAACGCGTAGTGCAGATCCAAGAAAAGGTACTCGGGCCGAAACACCCTGACTTGGCTGCGGGCCTCGCCAATCTGGGCCGCGTGCTGCAAGAAAAAGGTGACTACGCTGGAGCTCGGGGCTTGTACCAGCGGGCCGTCGACATACAGGAAGCCGCCGGTCCACAGAATCCGGAGCTGGCTCGGTTCCTTGATGGCGTGGCCAAGGCTCGATTGGCGGAGGGCAGCATGTCAATTGCCCGTCAACTGTATCAACGCTCGCTGTTCATCCGCGAGAAAGCATTAGGTAGGGACCACCCTGGAAACGCCGAGAAGCCTGATAGGACTGCAGCGAACTGTGATGGTAAGGAAGGACGTTACAAAGCGCGCGCACAAGCCACCTTTGAACGAGCTTTAGCCCAGTGCCGCGCACCTGACGGGACCTATAAACCCCCTGTGCAGGACGTGCTTGACGACTACATATCGTTGTTGCAAGATACGCGGCAGCAGGTAAAGGCGGGCGAACTGCAAGAATTGGCCCGCGCGATAAGAGCAAGAGAATAAAGTCCAACCGCTGTCATTCGATTGGCCCGGCTGGGGTTCGACGAAGAAACAAAGCGGAGGCTTAGGGCCGACTACGCAGAGCGCGGCAGGGGGCCGATAAGGCAGGAGAACTGCCAGTGCCGGCCGCCTTGTCGTCGCCGAGAGCATAGGTGGCGAGTGGCTACCCAGGACGCACGACCCGCCGAGCCCCTACAAAAGCAGCAAGAGAACTGGCGACAAGCACTGAACCCCTCCGCTCAAGTCCTTGAGCTCGCTAGCGAGTGGGGTGAGCGGGGCGATGGCTCACGCCGCCGACTATTGGAGGGAACTTGCCACCGCAGAGAAGGCGTTGTTCGCATTTCCTCCGACCAGACGGAGTGTTCCCACCACGATCACGAGGATGCCTGCGAGCATCACCGCGTATTCCGCGATGTCCTGCCCCGTTTCCGCTGCCCAGAGTCTGTGCAACAGTGTACTCATGCTCCACCTCCCGGCTTTCCTGAGAGCCACAAAGGGTAAAAAGAACAATGGTGCACAGACGACAAATGAGAGCGATAGATAAAAAGGGTGGGTGACAGCTTGGATACCGAATCCGAAGTGACGTGAGCGAAGTGGCTGGCGCTCAACCCTGATTGCACGCGATTGTGCGCTCGCCGCATCAACTTGTCAACTGCGGGTTCTGATCTTGTCGTTAGCACATGATATGTCCGGTTGAGATAGCAAGTGAAGTGTCCGCTTTGCAGGCGGCGAGGGTAGGAGAGCATGGAAGGCATGTTCTCTTACACGCAGGCCGCGATGGAGCGGACGATGAAGGTACAGGAAGTGATTTTGCGGGCCATGGCGAAGAAGATCACGTGGTGGCAGGCGGCCGAGATCATCGGGATCAGCGACCGGCAGATGCGGCGCTGGCATGAACGCTATGAAGAGTTCGGGTTCCGGGGTTTGTTTGACCGGCGGCGGGGGAAACCGTCGCCCAAGAAAGTGCCGTTGGCGGTGGTGGAGAAAGTGCTGGGGCTGTATCGGGAAAAGTATTTCGATCTGAACGTGCGGCACTTTCACGAGAAGTTGCAGGAGGAGCACCAGGTGGAGATCAGCTACAGCTGGGTGAAGGGGTTGCTGCAAGGGGCGGGGATGGTGGCCAAGGGGCGCAAGCGCGGGGTGCATCGCCAGCGCGTCCGCGGCGACCGCTGCCCGGGATGCTGCTGCACATCGACGGCAGCGAGCATCGCTGGTTTCAAGACGAGCGCTGGTACGACTTGCTGGTGATTATGGACGACGCCAACAGCGAGATTTATTACGCGCAATTGGTGGAAGAGGAAGCGACGGTTCCAGTGCTGACGGGGCTGAAAGAAGTGGTCGAACGGAAGGGCGTGTTTTGCGCGTTGTATAGCGATCGCGCCCGTCATTTCTGGCTGACGGCCAAGGCGGGAGAAGCGGTGGACCACGACCGTCTCACGCAGGTGGGACGCGCGCTGCGCGAGTTGGGGGTGCGCATGATTCCGGCCTACTCGCCGCAAGCGCGCGGGCGCAGCGAACGCAGCTTCGGCACCTGGCAAGGCCGATTGCCGCAGGAACTGCGCTTGCGTGGGATCCGAACGGTGGAGGCGGCGAATAACAACACTGCGGGTTCTGATCTAATTGTGTGTTGCGGAGGCCAGTAGTCTACTGGCCAAGAATTTCGCTCACAAAATTCTTGTCGCGGTCTGACTCGTGGAAGACGGGTCCGAGTTCCTGACCGCAAACCTGAACGGTGATATCTGGTACCTCGATCAGTCAGAGCGTGAACCAAGTGCGCATGTCCTTGTTACCGGGCTGCAATGGATCGCCTTCCAGCGCACGAGCGATCTGTACGTACGGGAGGGGTTAGTTGGCGAAACATCCCGATAACGCTCATTGACCGGGTTCTCTGCTAGGTAATACCATCTGCCTACCGAGCCTCGGAACTTCAAAATGTCCGGAGAATGAACCGTTGTCCTGAATAAACGGCCTGCATGAAAAGAACCGCATTCTTGGCAGCTGGCATTGCTTGCTTCAGTGTTCCAATTTCAGCGCGCCCAAGCAGATCGGAGAGTTCGAACTCGGGCATTGGAAAGGGCAGGAGAGATTGTCGTTCCAGCATCTCAGACCTGAAGAACTCCGGACGGAAGAACAGGCCGTAGCTGTATCGCAAAAAGGGGTTGCGCTGCTCCACACACCTTGAGGAAGCAGTTAGTAGTGATTGCTTTCTAGAACACAATCACAGCCGTCATTGGGCCGCCGGAACGTAAACCTCGTCCGCAGACACAAGGTCGACGTTGTGCAGCTCGGTCCTCAACTTTACCGGTCGCAAGCCGGACTTCTTCTGGGGCTGCGCCAGGAACGTTAACAGGTATTGATGATCCAGGCGATTCGTCGCGTCCTTCAGGTAGGGCGAGAAGTCCGGAGCCGAGCCAACGAATCCGATGTAATACCCTTCGCCTCCGGTTTCTTCTGTCAGCTTCGCGAGGTAGTTCTGTCCCCAGTAGTTAATCCAGTAACTATGTCCGAAGTGCCCGGCACCGGGTGCATAGATGGCAGAGACGAGAATACCGGCACGCTGGCAATCCGCGATCGCCGCCGTCAGGTAAGGATCCATCGTATCGCCGATTCTGTAATAGGGGTCGACCCCATTGGTGACCATGATGACTTCGTGGCGATTACCGTCTGGCTGCCAGCGCTTCACAAGGTCGCTGAGAGAGAAATACGGGCCGGCATTTGCGGTGAAATAGCCCAATGGAAGGCGAACGGCTTTCGCGGCAAGATCGTGGTCGCTGGTCAGGTTTTGCTCGATGCGAGCGATTCCGTCTTGCATGTAAGCGACGCCGACCTTGGCGGTGGCCGGCAGTGCGGCGATGAACTTTTTGATCTCCGTTAGCTGCGTGCCGAGCGCGGTGCTGGAACCGTCATCAATCAGGACAAAGAATTCCAGTCCCGCATGGTCTCCCTGGGCTGGAATCCATTCCGTGACCTGGTCGCGGTTCTTTCCTTCGTACACCATCACGTCCTCACGATTCACAACCGGTACTTCGGAGCCCTTTCGGGGTTCGACAGTGACAATCATGTGTACTGGAGTGCCATTCGTGTTCAGAGCCCGTTGGGCGAGTGCGTGGCTCCCGAGTGCAGCCGCGATCAGACACGCCATCAAGCCGAAATACATGACATCGTAGGGTGTTCACAAACGCCTCCCGGGAAATCTAGATTTCCCTTCTCCTCTGGCGCGCGATTTATCTACATACAGCCTATAAGTTTAGATGCACTTAACTGCAATGTGCAGATTTGTTCGCCTCTTGGGGGTGCTGCGTCTGAACAGGCGGGAAGTGCTCTTCGGGGTATTCGCAGAGTGACAGCTGTAACCGAGCGGATGATTACTGTTAGGCACGAACCGTGGGACATGTCTAAGGCCTACAGACTGTTGCAGCCGAAAACTATGCGATAAGAATGCCACTCTGTCGGTCACGCCCCTGGGTAATCTAGTGAGCTTAGTGATCGGGTGACATAGTCGCCAGCCATGACCTATTTTCCCCAACCTAATCCAGCTACGCCGGCAACACGTCTGAAGCTTGGTGGCTCCGTTGTTGTTGCAGTTCGTTCGGAAGGTGGCAGTCAGCCCGTTCGAGCCAACCTGTACGAACTCTCTGCTACTGGCGGACTGTTGGTCCTATCGAGGGCTCTTGAGCAGGGAGCTTTTGTAGAAGTGGCATTTCAGACAAGCCGGGGTGAAGTTCAAGGAATGGCCGAGCTTCTGTCTCCAAGGCAGGAATCGACATCGGGCTGCGTGCAGCCCTTTCGGTTCGTTGCCTTGGACGATGACGACCACGCCAGACTGCGCATGGCCATGGAATCACTTCTGGACCAGACTATGCGTGGTGTCCCGTCCAGCAAGGTCCCATCGCTTTAGCTGGTCCAACGTAACAACCAGACTTGTGATTAGGTCGGGCGGGCGGGCACCGTGCCACGAAATTGAGACGTTGCGGGCGCAGCCCGATCCAAATCGGAAAGCCGCCTATCATTTAGCCGTGGGTCGTCGCCGGATTAGCTTTGTGTGACCGCAGCTCGGGAGAAGTGTTCGGGTTCTCCTGCGTCCCATTGGCCCGGCCCAGTATCTCGCCGACCTTTCGTGCAAGTTCATCCGGCGGAAACGGTTTTTCTAGAAGTCTCCCACGCTGGCGATTTGCTCCGGAGTGCCCATCATTTCCTCAAGATACCCGGAAATAATGAGAAACTTCATGTTTGACCGCAACCCCACAACCTTTTCCTTCAGTTGCATACCCGTCATTTGCGGCATAGCGAGATCGGTAACAACCAGTCAATCTGCGCAAGATTGTCTCGACAGATGGATAAGGCTTCCACACCGTCTTTGGCTTCCAAAACACGGTAGCCCTCCTTTTCCAGTGTCGTCTTCATCAACTTTCGCAAACTGGTCTCGTCTTCGACCAAAAGTATGGTCGCAATTCCAGTGGCGGTTGGCTTGGGATATGAGCCTGTTGAACTCTGGGCCTCTGTTAATTTGGGAAAATAAATGCGAAATGTAGTGCCTCTGCCTTGCGCACTAGCTACAGTGATGTGCCCGCCACTCTGCTTGACAATGCCGTATGTGGTCGATAGCCCAAGGCCGGTTCCTCTTCCTGTTTTTTTCGTGGTAAAGAAAGGCTCAAAGACGTGGGCCAACGTTTCAGCATCCATCCCCTCCCCCGTGTCGCTAACCGAAAGCATGATGTAATGACCCGGTATGACTTCGAGGTAACGGCTGGCGAATTCCTCGTCAAGTACCACTTCAGCAGTTTCGATGCTTATTTTCCCGCCCTGTGGCATGGCATCGCGAGCGTTCACTACCAGATTGATCAGGATTTGTTGAATCTGCGCCGGGTCGGCTTTCACCTTTCCTAAGTCAGGGTGCAACACTGGAATGACATCAATGTTGGCGGGGATAAGGCGTCGGAGAAGCTTGTGTGTATCCCAAACCGAGGCGTTCAAGTCCAGCACGGTTGGTTCGATCAATTGCTTGCGACTGAACGCCAGTAACTGTCGGGTTAACGATGCCGCTTTCTGGCTTGCGCTCTTGATTTCTGCCAAGCTGAGCCGCAGCGATTCGTTTTGGATTTCCTCTTGTGCCATCAGGTCGCTGTAACCCATGATGATGCCCAAATAGTTGTTGAACTCGTGGGCAATTCCGCCCGCCAGATGTCCTACGGCCTCCATCTTTTGAGCCTGCCGCAATTCATCTTCAGTGCGCTTGCGCACGCCGATATCGCGGAGGATCACGGTGTAGAGCCGTTCCGAGGCGGTTCTTACCTGCGAGATCGTGGCTTCAACCGGAAATTCCTCCCCATCGGCCCTTACTCCCATCAGCGTTCCCGGCGATTCCATGGAGCGGCTGGATACGCCCGTTTTCCCGAAGCTCCGGATGTGTTCCCTATGAGCGTCGCGGAATCTCTGTGGGATGAACCTATCGATGGATTGCCCAATGGCCTCTGTAGCCGGGCAGCGGAAAATTTGTTCTGCGGCTCGATTAAAGACGATGATTTTCTGATTGTTATCGACCGTGATGATGGCGTCCATCGCAGAACTGATTATGCCGAGCAATCGCTCTTGGCTGTCTCGAAGCGCCTCGTCACTCCGCTTGCGCTCCGAAATATCCACTACCGTGCCTTCGATTAAGCTCGGCTCATCGTCTCCGGGGGCTGAAGGCTTCGTATCGCGGCGTATTTCCAATTGAGCCGCCACTAGGCGAGCAAGGCTGAGCAAAGCATTCTTATGCCCGGCTGGTAGTTCACGGGGCAAGCGATCCATCACACAAAGCGTGCCCAGTGCGTACCCCTCTTTGGTCAAAAGAGGAGCACCAGCGTAGAACCGAATCCCAGCACGTGTGACCATTGGGCCATTGAAAAACCGCTCGTCCATTGCAGCATCTGATATCACCAGCAAATCGCGTTGGAGGATGGTCTGCCCGCAGATTGAATCTTCGCGAGGGATTTCTGGATAGTCCCAACCCACCCTTGACTTGAACCATTGCCGGGTGGCATCAATGAATCCAATCAGGCCGATAGGGGTACCGCAAAGATAGGCTGCAAGTCGTGCGGTCTGGTCAAAGAGTTCTTCGGGCGGCGTGTCGAGTACGCGGCAGTCTCGTAGCGCATTCAAACGCGCCACTTCCTCCCGTGACAACTGCGACTCCATTTTTCACCCCATACATCGTTGGAGGGAACCCCTTCCATGCAGAGTTACGCAAAAATAACTCCTTGTCTAGTACTTATCTAAACCCCTATTCCTGCGCTTCAAAACGAAAGGGAATGCCTATGATGCTGGCGGACGCCGCACAGTCGGCGCTGTCCCCGCCGCTCCCAAAAGCCCTCATAACCAAAGCCACGGCATGACGGCGGCAGCAGCGACCAAGATGCCTGCCGCTTGAACCGTTGGCGGCTCCCTGTACAGGCGACTTGCGCAAAAACGAAAGCGCCCCAGACTCACTGAGTCGCGGGACGCTCGTTCGAACAGTCAGCTGCTAAACTTCTGCCATGCAAGTGGGACAACGGAGCCGGACTGCGCTCGTTGCAGCCACTCATCGCGCTGCTCACCAGATCCTAGAGAAGGGCCGCATTTTCACCGATCCTCTTGCGCTGCGCATTCTGGGGCAGGATCCCGGGATAGTGTCCCGAGAGGCTCAAGAACATCCGGCGCAACGCAGAATGCGTTTGTTCATCGTCGTGCGCACGCGTTTTGCCGAAGATGCTTTGGCTGAAGCCGTGGGGCGCGGCGTCCGCCAACTGGTCGTACTTGGGGCGGGTTTGGACACCTACGCCTATCGAAATCCATTCGAGGATTGCTTGCGTGTCTTCGAAGTGGATCATCCGGCTACACAGGCCTGGAAACGCAAGCAGCTCGCGAACGCGGCTATCCCGCTGCCCAAGTCACTGACGTTCGCTCCCGTTGATTTTGAGCGTGAGATTCTTGCGGAGCAGCTTGCTTCTGTAGGATTCGATCAGACACAGCAAACGTTTTTCATGTGGCTTGGGGTTGTCCCCTACCTGACTAAAGACGCCGTGTGGTCAACACTCGCATTTATCGCGACCCTGCCGAAGGGAGCACACGTTGTCTTCGACTACAGTGATCCGTCCGATTCGTTGCCGCCTGAACTGAGAATGGGCTATGACGAGCGCGCCCAGCGGGTGGAATCGATCGGAGAAGCTTGGGTATGCCACTTTGAGCCGGAAGATCTGCGCGCTAGACTCAGCGATCTCGGCTTTCGTGAGATCGAGGATCTGGGACCGCCGCGGATATCGACGCGATACTTCCCAAACCGCGTCGGCTCACCTCCTGAGAGAGGTGGGCACATCGTACACGCCAGCACGATTCAATCCGGAAGTAGTCCGGTCCCGCCATCGGGAGATTTGACGGACCGTGTGTAGATAGCAAGAGCCGCCCGGACTGTAGCCGGGGCTATCCCCTCTATCGCTCACGCTTCCACACGCGCCTGTCGGCCTCTCGCTCCATGCGGGCGAAACCAAAACGGTCTTGTCGTCGCGCTAAAAAACACTCATGATTTCATGATCCCATGATCCGTGGTGTGGAAAACGCCGCTGAAAAGTGTCTAGTTCACAGTCCTGCCTGAAATCTAAGCATCTACACCGTCACTTCCGGCTACCGACAATTCGGAATCAGCCCGTCAATTACCACAAGCCCGTTCTCGTACCTAGGTAGTGAAACTTCCCACAAGAGGACTTGAACTAAGCCGCTTTGCGGCGGACGCTTTCGCGTGTTGCTGAGCCGACGGTCGAGGTGATCTGAGCTAGTTTGTGTCGCAGAGGAGGAACTCTCTGTGACCCATCTACGCCAGATCATGCTTGAAGAACTACGGCGCCGCAACTACGCCGAGTCCACCATCCACATTTACATCCACACGGTCGAGCATTTCAGTCGGCACTTCCATCGTTCGCCCGATCAGCTTGGCCCCGAGCATATTCGCCAGTATCAGGCCGCGCTGTTCACGCGCTGGAAGCTGGCCCCGAACACCGTAACGCAGCGCTTGGCCGCTTTGCGCTTCTTCTATGTACAGGTGTTGAAGCGCGGCTGGAGCGTTGCCGAGACGCCGTATCCGAAGAAGGTTTTGCACTTACCGCAGGTGCTCAGCCAGGAAGAAGTCGCACGTCTGATCGACGCGGCGGAGTTTCCCTTTCATCGCATCCTGCTGATGACGCTCTATGCCACGGGCGCACGTCGCGCAGAAGTGGCGCACCTGAAGATCAGCGATATCGACAGCCAGCGGATGGTCATCCATATCCGGGGAGGCAAGGGACGCAAGGACCGCGATGTCATGCTCAGCCCCAAGCTGCTCGATGCGTTGCGCGTCTACTGGCGCGGGCTGAAGCGCAAGCCCACCGACTGGCTGTTCCCCGGCAATCGATGGCATACAGCGAGTCATCCGGTCTCCACCAAGGTTCTCTGGCACGCCTGTCAGCAGGCCGCCGAACGCGCCGGCCTTGAGCACAAGCACATCCATCCCCACACTCTGCGCCACTGCTTTGCCACGCATCTGCTCGAAGCCGGTGCCGACCTGCGCACCATCCAGATGCTGCTGGGACATCGCGACCTGGAGGAAACCACGATCTATCTGCATCTCTCCCGGCGGCATCTCAGCGCCACCGGCAGTCCGCTGGATGCACTCCCCATCCGAGGAGAAGGAGAGCCGACGCAGAGCGCATGAACCGGCCTCCTCTGGAGGTGGCCGACATCGTTCGCTGTGCCGGGCAGTCCTTCGTTGAGCGCAGTCGCAAGTGGATCAACGGACAACACGAAAAGGTGTTGCTGGCCATCACACGCTGCCGCACCGCCGCGTTGGGTGGACATCGCGATCAGTGCTCGGACTGCGGACATACTGCCATCTCGTACAACTCGTGCAGAAACCGGCACTGCCCCAAGTGTCAGGGCAACGCCCGCCTGCGCTGGCTCCAGGCGCGGGAACGAGAGTTGCTGCCCACCAGCTATGTGCACGTCGTCTTCACCCTGCCGCGGGAACTGGCTCCGCTCGCATTGCAGAATAAACGGCTGATCTATAACCTGCTGTTTCACGCCAGTGCTGCAACTCTGCTGGAGATCGCTCGCGATCCCCGGCATCTTGGAGCCGAGATCGGCTTCTTCAGCGTGCTCCATACCTGGGACCAGCGACTGCAACATCATCCCCATGTCCACTGCGTGCTTGCCGCCGGCGGTCTCGCTCCGGACCACTCCCGCTGGATCTCCTCGCGCCGCTCCTTCTTCCTTCCCGTCAAAGTGCTCAGCCGTGTCTTCCGCGGCAAGTTTGTCGCCGGACTCAAGACCGCCTTTCACGCCGGCACACTCCAGTTCCACGGACATCTCTTACCGCTTGCGGAACCGCACGCCTTCGCCTCGTGGCTGCGGGTACTGTTCCGTCACGACTGGGTCGTCTACTCCAAACGGCCTTTCGGCGGGCCAGAACATGTGCTGCGCTATCTCGGCGCATACACCCACCGCGTCGCCATTTCCAACAGCAGGTTGGTTGCTCTCGCCGACGGCAACGTCACTTTTCGCTGGCGCGACTCCGCTCACGGCAACAAGAAGCGGCTCATGACTCTGCCGGTCGAAGAGTTCTTGCGCCGCTTCCTTCTCCACCTGTTGCCGCGCGGCTTCGTGCGCATCCGCAACTTCGGCTTTCTTGCTAACCGGAGGCGAGCAGAACTCCTTCCACTCTGTTCTCGCTTGCTCCAGCAATCCCATCCGCCAGCAGCGCGCACCGCCTCGCCGGCGCTGCCCATTCACTCGCTGTGGCAATGTCCGCTTTGCGGCGGAACCATGCAAGTTGTCGAGCGCCTCTCCGCCGCGCAACTTCTCCTCCGATCTCCGCCTCATCTCAGCCGGTGCGCCGCATGAATCCACATCTCCAGCCTCGAATCTCGCTCGTGCTTCGGCGCGCACACTGGTTCTGTGTCTCGCATTTGTCAGAATGCAGTATGGTGGTGCGATTCAGACTCTCCGATGCGCCGCCCCACGCCCATTCTCTCTGCGACCCGCTACTGAAACCCAAGCGCTCTGACCGCAACGGCAAACTCGCAAACGATCAAGACCGGCTCATCCAGATACAAATCCCATAGTCCCCCGGGGCGGCTTCCTTCAAGTCGCTGTATCTGAAGCGCCCCTCCACAGCGTCTCAACTCCCAGCTCTTCGCTCGTGGGCGCTTCAGATACAGCACTAAGACTTCTGGCCAACGTCGTTGAAAATTTGTTCCAGGGCATAACTTCCGAGTAGCCCGTCACACAACCATTGAGACGTGCTGGTGCGACGTGGTGCTTTCGACGGTCCGTTTTTGAGCCTTACGAGAAACCAATTTGTTTTCACGAGGCACGCATTGGCTGCCGATTCTCCAGAGATACATGGCCGCGTAAGCTCGCCAGGGCCTCCAAGCTTCGGCACGATGCTCAAGTTCGCGAGAACTCCCTAGCGCCATGGCGCGCAGAAGGCCGAGATCGCTGGAGGGAAAAGCATCGGGTTCCCCCAGCGCTCGCATCGCCACATATTGTGCAGTCCATTTGCCCATGCCGGGGATTTCACAGAGCCGGTTCAGAAACTCGTCGGAGTCGACTACTCCTTCAAAATTGATCTTGCCCCCGCAAACCGCGCGGGCGAGAGCTCGAATGGTTTCGGCTCGAGCCCCAGTCAGGCCAATGTCGCCAAGCTTCGCATCTGCGAGAACCTCAGGTGGGGGAAACAGATGAGTGAGCCCCCTCGCGCCGCAGAACGGCTTCCCGAGCCTGCTTACCATTCGGCCGGCCAGGGCGGCTGCTCCTTTTACGGTAATCTGCTGGCCGAGAATTGCGCGCACGGCGAGTTCAAATCCATTCCAGCAGCCCGGCACCCGAAGACCCGGATCGGCATCAACGCTCGCAACCAACACTGGATCGCTTCTCAGACCGTGCACAATGGCCGCCCAATCCGCGCCCAGGTCAAACATCTTGCGGATGCGTTCGATAATGAAAATCAGCGAGTGAGGATCGCCGAATTCAATTCGCACCAGGAGTGCGTCACGTCCCTGGTCAAGGGAAACTTCAAAATATCCGTCGTGGCCCTGTAACGAAATGGTGCGCCGATATTTTCCCGCCTCGACCGCCTCCACGCCAGGTGTGGCGCGTGCCGCCAGAAACGCTAACATCCCCTCCCAATGATAAGGCGGCCGGAAATGCAGTCTGAAAAGGTAGTGATTACCCGGCTGCATATCCTTACGCCGCGCCAGATGCCGGAGTTGAGTCGGGGTTCGATGATAGACCTTGCGGATGCCTGCGTTGAAGCGTCGGACGCAGCCGAAACCGACAGCCAGCGCGATCTGGCTCATGGGCAAACTCGTCTCATCGATGAGCTTCTTTGCAAAGTGCAGGCGACGGGTTTGCGCCACCGCCATCGGGGTCGCTCCCAGATGTCGCAGGAACAACCGGCGCAGATGCCGCGAGCCAACTCCCAGGCGCTCAGCAAGAACTTCTACGCCCCCGTCCTCCAGTCCACCCTCACCGATCAGACGTAAAGCTCTGGAAACCGTGTTGGAGGTTCCTAACCATGCCGGAGTTCCGGGAGAACTCTCAGGCCGGCAGCGTAAACAAGGGCGAAACCCCGCTTCGGCGGCAGCGGCAGCACTCGGATAATAACGGACGTTCTTCTCATTACACGTGCGCGCCGGGCAAATTGGACGACAGTAGATCCTGGTACTAAGCACGGCGATAAAAAACTTGCCATCAAATCGTGCGTCACGCGACAGCCTGGCGCGTGAACAGATTTGCCAATCCAGATTCATGCCCTCCGCGATGCTCGCGACCCCCGATAGTCCAACTAATGATAGTCGACATTGCCGAACGCGATAGACGTTTTCGGACCGCGAACGAAACGCCTCAAATCCGCGCTACTCGCCTATTCCGGGAGCGACGTCCGGAAACGTCCAGTCTCGCGGTTCAGCGTCCGCAAACGTCCAATCCGGCGGCATCCGTTTCGTTATGGTTGTCAGCGATGGTTGGCGTTGACCGAAATGAAGAAGCGCTGACCGGCTCAGCTCATCGGCCAGACATGAACCCACTATGGAGGCAACATGCAACCCAAGATGATATTGACGTATATCACTGCAATGGCGGTATTCGCCGCGTGGGCGTCGCCGCTCCAGACCGCTGCGCAAGCCTCACAGAAAAGCAGTGGGCCGGCCAACTACTACGTGTTTAATCTCGGCGAAGCGCCTGGGCCGGCGAGCGCCGCAGCGGCCAGCATCAACAACATAGGTTGGCTGGCCGGCGATGCCTACCCGACGGCAACCACTGAGCACGCCGAAGCCTCGGGTCGGAGTTCCGCTCGACCTCGGCACCCTCGGTGGGGCCAACAGCGCCGTGGTCGGCCGAACAAGAACGACCTCGGCGAGATCGTGGGAATAGCAGAAGCCGCCGACACCAATCCGTTGGGGGAGGATTGGAGTTGCGCTTTAGCGAATTTTCCCACCATCACCAACCACATTTGTTTCGGGTTCGCGTGGCAGGACGGCGTGATGTCTCCGCTCCCCGCCTTGCCCGGGGGCATTGACAGTTATGCCGCCGGCGTGAACAACCGGGGCCAGATCGTTGGGTGGGCAGAGAATTCAGTCCATGAATCAACCTGCGTTCCTCCGCAAGTGCTGCAATTCGAAGCGGTCATTTGGGGGCCGGCATTGGATCATATTACTGAACTGCCTCCGTTACCCGGGGACTTGGATGGAGCGGCGACTGCGATCAATGACAAAGGCCAGGTTGTCGGCATCTCGGGCATTTGCGATCAGGCAGTCGGAAGATTCAGCGCCAAGCACGCCGTGCTCTGGGACAACGGCACGCCGATTGACATAGGCAACTTTGACGGTGGTGTGGCATGGGACACTCCCACCGCGATCAACAATAAAACTCAAATCGTCGGCTTTGCCAACCTGCCCAACACCCCGAGCGGTGCGTTCAACCCCGTCGCTTTCCTCTGGACCAAGGAACACCGCATTCAAGAACTCCTCCCTCTTGGGCAGGACACTAACAGCTGGGCCTGGGGTATCAACGGGCAAGGGCAGGTAGTAGGTCAGTCGTTTGGCGCAAGCGACGCGAGGGCATTCCTTTACCAAGATGGCAAGATGATGGACTCGAATACGCTCATTCCAACCTAATTCTTCGCTCTATCTGCTCCTGGCGAATGACATCAATGATCACGGTGAGA